>CP101406.1:4272115-4882418 GCA_024758765.1 Mycobacterium sp. SVM_VP21 | reverse complement strand
GCGACGATCGCAAGCGCGACGAAGTCACGCGCAGCGGGTCGGCGCCGTCGAACTAGCGACGATCGCAAGCGCGACGAAGTCACGCGCAGCGGGTCGGCGCCGTCGAACTAGCGACCCCAGCTACCGTCGCCGCCGCCGTCGGTGACAAACCCGACCCGAGCGACTCCCAGAACCTCTCCCACACAAAATCCGGTACCCGCCGATCACCACGGCCCCGAAACCCCGCCTGATACCCCATACCGCACCAACACCTCTCGATCGCCGAGGTAAAGGCCGCGGCTCCGGTGACAGGACTGGGGATGGCCGGTGGCGCCAAGCGCCCGGGTGCCAAGAAGGCCGCCCCGGCCGCCGCACCCGCCGCCGAGGCCAGCGCTGCGGCACCCGCGGCACCGGCCGAACCCGCCGCAGGTGATCGCAAGCGCGGCGGAGCCGGGCGAAGCGGGTCGCCGCTATTAACCCAGCGGTGATCGCAAGCGCGGCGGAGCCGGGCGAAGCGGGTCGCCGCTATTAACCCAGCGGTGATCGCAAGCGCGGCGGAGCCGGGCGAAGCGGGTCGCCGCTATTAACTTCAGCGAGGCTCGACGAAGGAGAGGCGAAGCTGGGACCGCGGCGTGAACCCGGCGGTTCAGCGAGGCTCGACGAAGGAGAGGCGAAGCTGGGACCGCGGCGTGAACCCGGCGGTTCAGCGAGGCTCGACGAAGGAGAGGCGAAGCTGGGACCGCGGCGTGGCGGTTTAGCGAGGCTCGACGCAGGAGAGCCGAAGCTGGAACCGCCGCATAGACTCGGCGGTTTAGCGAGGCTCGACGCAGGAGAGCCGAAGCTGGAACCGCCGCATAGACTCGGCGGTTTAGCGAGGCTCGACGCAGGAGAGCCGAAGCTGGAACCGCCGCATAGTTGTTGCGAAGAAGGCAGCGACCAAGGCTCCGGCCAAGAAGGCCGTGACCAAGGCTCCGGCTAAGAAGGTTGTTGCGAAGAAGGCAGCGACCAAGGCTCCGGCCAAGAAGGCCGTGACCAAGGCTCCGGCTAAGAAGGTTGTTGCGAAGAAGGCAGCGACCAAGGCTCCGGCCATCTGGGGAACGGTGCGTCCGCGAGGCGGTTGTCGAAGTCTCGCGCTGGATCACGGCTCAGTCTACCCATACAACGGCGATGACCCGAACCACCCGAATGGAACCGCCGCACAGGCCCGGCGGTGCACTACTGGCGCGCTGGTCGCATCCCGCTCAGGCTTCGTGGGCCACGCCCTGACCGGCCTCACGCTCGGCGCCATTGGTGCCGGCCGTTCGCCACTCGAGTACCCCCGAAAGGGCCTTTCCGTTCGACTTGCATGTGTTAAGCACGCCGCCAGCGTTCGTCCTGAGCCAGGATCAAACTCTCCAAACAAAAACCAATTTGGAAACAATCCCAAAACATCAGTCAAAAACTGACATCAAAAAAACACCACACCCCCAACACGGGGCGCCGAAGGCATGGCAAAAACAACAACAAACAAAAACCACCACTTGGGGGTCGAGGTAGCCCTTGATGGGGGTCATGCCGTCGCTGCCTTGCGGGCCGAGGATTACACCGCGGCGTTTGGCGCGATCGTCTTCGGTGTAGTTGCCGTCGGGGTGTAGGTGGTCGGCGAGGCGTTGGGCGAGTTTGGCGAGTTCGTCGGGACGACACTCGGTGCCCAATGCGGTGAGGTGTTGTTCGGCCTGGGTCAGGGTGCCGGCGTCGACCTCCGGGCGGCGTCTGGCGGAGGCCGCCGAACTGGGTGACCGCCGCACCCTCACCGGCGAAGCGTTGGAACCGGTACTGCCGACGGTGGCTACCGCCCAACGTGCGGGGAAGATAAGCACCGCCCACATCGCGGTGATCCGCTCCTTCTTCACCTACCTACCCGCCGAGGTCGACGCCGGCACCCTGACCCAGGCCGAACAACACCTCACCGCATTGGGCACCGAGATTCCGTGAGTAGTGGCGAGCGAAAGCGGAGGATGGCTAAACCGTATGCATGTGATACCGGGTAGGGGTTGTGTGTGCGGGGTTGTGGGAGCGTCATGTCTGGGTCTACTCACCTGGAGGACAGTGAGAAAGTGTTGTGGTTAGCGGAAGTGGCTTGGGATGGCCTGCCGTAGACGGTGAGAGCCCGGTACGTGAAAACCCGATACCTGTCTTGTGATGTTTCCCGCTGCACCGACAACACCGTCTTGATAAACCCCGCCACACCCGAAGCCGACTCAAGGTGCCCCAGATTAGTCTTCACCGACCCCAACACCAACGGCGCCGACGACCCACGATCACCAAACACCGCCGACAAGGCATCCAACTCAATCGGATCACCCAACGCCGTCCCAGTCCCATGCGCCTCGACATAATCAATATCCGCCGGGGACAACCGCGCCGACGCCCCCCGAAACCACCAACGTACTCACCGGCACCGCAGCAGCCGCCGCCACCACCTCAACATCGGGAGCCTGCTCCACAATCACATGCGCATTAGTGCCCGACACCCCAAACGAGGACACCCCCGCCCGACGCGGACGCGACACCACCGGCCACTCCATCGCCTGCGCCGCAACCACAAACTTCGACGCCCCCACACCCGCATTCGGCGTCAACTCCGAAAAATTCGCCCGCGCCACCTGGGACGCCGTACTGGCCCGCTGGGCAGCCCCCGGCATGTGCAACCCCAACGATGACACCCCCTGTACCGGAGGCACTCCGTCGCAAGCCGCGATCGACGCCGATACCCGCAGCGCCGCCCAACGCAACCACGACGCCCTGACCGCCATGTGCCGCGCCCTACTGGCCTCGGGAAACCTCGGCCAGCACAACGGCTTACCGGCCACCATCACAAGGCTAAAACTCAAAGGAATTGACGGGGGCCCGCACAAGCGGCGGAGCATGTGGATTAATTCGATGCAACGCGAAGAACCTTACCTGGGTTTGACATGCACAGGACGCCAGCAGAGATGTTGGTTCCCTTGTGGCCTGTGTGCAGGTGGTGCATGGCTGTCGTCAGCTCGTGTCGTGAGATGTTGGGTTAAGTCCCGCAACGAGCGCAACCCTTGTCTCATGTTGCCAGCACCAAGGCTAAAACTCAAAGGAATTGACGGGGGCCCGCACAAGCGGCGGAGCATGTGGATTAATTCGATGCAACGCGAAGAACCTTACCTGGGTTTGACATGCACAGGACGCCGGTAGAGATATCGGTTCCCTTGTGGCCTGTGTGCAGGTGGTGCATGGCTGTCGTCAGCTCGTGTCGTGAGATGTTGGGTTAAGTCCCGCAACGAGCGCAACCCTTGTCTCATGTTGCCAGCACGTCACCATCACGCTGCGCATCCGAAAGCCGCTTGAGCACCACCACCCCAGCACCCTCAGACCGCACATAACCATCAGCAGCCGCATCAAACGTCTTGCACTGCCCATCCGGGGCCAACATCCCCCACCGCGACGTCGCAATGCTGTTCTGCGGGGTCAACATCAAATTCACCCCAGCAGCCAACGCCTGATCCGACTCCCGACGCCGCAAACTCGCACACGCCAAATGAATCGTCACCAACGACGACGAACACGCCGTATCCAACCAGATCCGCCTCAAGCGCCATCGACAGATCCAGCATCTCCACCGGATAACCAGTCTTGTCGGCAACCACCGCCAACATGTCCCCGACCAAATCCACACCCGCCGCCGGAGCAACCGCCACCGAAGCAACCGGAGCAGGCGCAGCAGCCGCGGGAGCAACCGGCGCAGGCGCAGCAGCGGCAGGTGCAGCCGCCGGACCCATCAACGACTGCAGGTAGTCAACGATCTCCTGCAGCGTCACCAACGCCGCCATCGTCGCCGTCTCCACCTCAGGCGTCGGAGACACCCCGACAGAACAGGAGGACACCCCCGCGGCACTGACCGCCTGAACCACCAACTCGAAGAATCACACGACGACGTCGTACACCACGCCCGTGGACTTGACCGCTGGCCACCTGACATACCGACAAACCATCAGTGATCACCGCCAACACGGCCAGCATCACCCGAAGTCATACACCGGCTGCTGCGCCCCTGTCGAGCGTCGGTTGATGGTTGACGGATCTGTTTCGGTTGATCCTTGACACTCGGGTTTAGTGCTTAGGCCGGACCGCGGGTGCGGAGGGCCCGTTTGTTTCTTATTTTGTTGCGCAGGTGGGTTTTTCGCTGCGTGAGGTGATTGCTGACGGTGTGGAGATTTCCGGTGATGCGCAGGTGCAGCCGGTGATCATGGGGTTGCAGTTGGCGTTGGCGGCGTTGTGGCGTTCCTATGGGGTTGTTCCGGATGCGGTGATTGGGCATTCGATGGGGGAGGTGTCTGCGGCGGTGGTGGCCGGGGCGCTGACGCCGGAGCAGGGTTTGAAGGTGATCGGGGTGCGGTCGGCCTTGATGTCGCGGCAGGCTGGTCAGGGTGCGGTGGCGTTGTTGGAGTTGGATGCCGTTGCTGCCGGTGAGTTGTTGCCGTCGAAGGTGGGATCGGCGATTGGGACGAAGTCGTAACAAGGTAGCCGTACCGGAAGGTGCGGCTGGATCACCTCCTTTCTAAGGAGCACCATTTTTCCCCCGTCCCCGCAAAGAGTGCGGGATTGATGATGGTTGGGATATTTTTCGCTGGCGCCTGTAGTGGGTTGCTGGTGGTGCAGATTGTTTTCAAACAGCAACAGCTTTGATCACCAACTGCCAGGGGCCTTGTGCTTCTGGTGGCCGACTTTGGTTGGGCACACTGTTGGGTCCTGAGGCAACAGGCCGTTTGTCGCCCTTTTGTGGGGTGGGTGTGTTGTCGCTCCATCTTGGTGGTGGGGTGTGGTGTTTGTTTTGTGGATAGTGGTTGCGAGCATCTAGCAAGCAAGGCTTTGTGTCTTGTTTGTTTTTGCAAGGCGGCGGCTGCTGCGGTGCCGGTGAGTACGTTGGTGGTTTCGGGGAAGTCGCCGGCGCGTATCGCGGCCACCGCCGGGGTGCTCGCACAATGGCTGCAGAACGACGGCGCCGAGATCGCCCTGGCCGACATTGCCCATGCGCTCAACCATCACCGCACTCGCCACCAGAAGTTCGCGACCATCGCCGCCCGCGATCACGAGCAGGCCATTGCGGGGCTTGCTGCGCTGGCCGCCGGTGAATCCGCCCCCGGCGTCGTTGAACCCGCGGCGGCGCTGCCCGGCCCCGGCACGGTGTTTGTGTTTTCGGGTCAGGGTTCGCATTGGGTGGGGATGGGTCGTCGGTTGTTGGCCGATGAGCCGGTGTTTGCTGCGGCTGTTGCTGAGTTGGAGCCGGTTTTTGTTGCGCAGGTGGGTTTTTCGCTGCGTGAGGGTTCCCTTGTGGCCTGTGTGCAGGTGGTGCATGGCTGTCGTCAGCTCGTGTCGTGAGATGTTGGGTTAAGTCCCGCAACGAGCGCAACCCTTGTCTCATGTTGCCAGCACGTTATGGTGGGGACTCGTGAGAGACTGCCGGGGTCAACTCGGAGGAAGGTGGGGATGACGTCAAGTCATCATGCCCCTTATGTCCAGGGCTTCACACATGCTACAATGGCCGGTACAAAGGGCTGCGATCCCGTGAGGGTTAGCGAATCCTTTAAAGCCGGTCTCAGTTCGGATTGGGGTCTGCAACTCGACCCCATGAAGTCGGAGTCGCTAGTAATCGCAGATCAGCAACGCTGCGGTGAATACGTTCCCGGGCCTTGTACACACCGCCCGTCACGTCATGAAAGTCGGTAACACCCGAAGCCGGTGGCCTAACCCTTGTGGAGGGAGCCGTCGAAGGTGGGATCGGCGATTGGGACGAAGTCGTAACAAGGTAGCCGTACCGGAAGGTGCGGCTGGATCACCTCCTTTCTAAGGAGCACCATTTTTCCCCCGTCCCCGGTCAACATCAAATTCACCCCAGCAGCCAACGCCTGATCCGACTCCCGACGCCGCAAACTCGCACACGCCAAATGAATCGTCACCAACGACGACGAACACGCCGTATCCAACATCATCGCCGGCCCATGCACACCCAAGAAATACGACAACCGCCCCGCCGCAAAATTCGGCGCATTACCAAAAGGCACATACGGATCAATTTCTTCGGCACGAATATTACCGACAATATTAAGCGCGTAATCGTTAGTCGTCATACCCACGAAGACGCCAGTCGCAGTACCCCGAATCGCCTCCTTAGTGATCCCGGCATGCTCCAACGCCTCCCAGGCCACCTCCATCAACAACCGCTGCTGAGGATCCATCGCATCAGCCTCACGCGGCGAAATACCAAAAAACTCCGCATCAAACTCCGCCGGCTGCCACGACGTCAAAAACCCACCCTCACGAGAACAAATCGTCCCCGCCACCGAATGATCCGACGAAAACAACCCATCCGCATCCCAACGATCCGCCGGAACCCGAACAATCCCCGAACCCTCATCACACAACAACCGCCACAACGCAGCCGGCCCATCCACCCCACCAGGCAGACGACACCCAACACCCACCACCGCAATCGGCTCAGTATCCCCGGCCTCAGCAACCGCCAACCGCGCCGTCAAATCATCAATCTTGCGCAGCGCCTCAGCAACAATCGCCCGACGATCCGGCCCCCCGACCGGCGCAGCACTCTTCTCGCTCAACTCAACCTCCCGTCGAAGGTGGGATCGGCGATTGGGACGAAGTCGTAACAAGGTAGCCGTACCGGAAGGTGCGGCTGGATCACCTCCTTTCTAAGGAGCACCATTTTTCCCCCGTCCCCGTCACGAGTGCGGGATTGATGATGGTTGGGATATTTTTCGCTGGCGCCTGTAGTGGGTTGCTGGTGGTGCAGATTGTTTTCACACAGCAACAGCTTTGATCATCAACTGCCAGGGGCCTTGTGCTTCTGGTGGCCAGCTTTGGTTGGGCACACTGTTGGGTCCTGAGGCAACAGGCCGTTTGTCGCCCTCGTGGGGGTGGGTGTGTTGTCGCTCCATCTTGGTGGTGGGGTGTGGTGTTTGTTTTGTGGATAGTGGTTGCGAGCATCTAGCAAGCAAGGCTTTGTGTCTTGTTTGTTTTTGCAATTTTTGTTTCTTGGTTTGTGTGTTTTGTAAGTGTTTAAGGGCGCATGGTGGATGCCTTGGCATCGAGAGCCGATGAAGGACGTAGGAGGCTGCGATATGCCTCGGGGAGCTGCCAACCGAGCGTGGATCCGAGGATGTCCGAATGGGGAAACCCGGCACGAGTGATGTCGTGTCACCAACTGGTGAATGTATAGCCAGTGGGGAGGTAACGCGGGGAAGTGAAACATCTCAGTACCCGTAGGAAGAGAAAACAAAATGTGATTCCGTGAGTAGTGGCGAGCGAAAGCGGAGGATGGCTAAACCGTATGCATGTGATACCGGGTAGGGGTTGTGTGTGCGGGGTTGTGGGAGCGTCATGTCTGGGTCTACTCGCCTGGAGGACAGTGAGAAAGTGTTGTGGTTAGCGGAAGTGGCTTGGGATGGCCTGCCGTAGACGGTGAGAGCCCGGTACGTGAAAACCCGATACCTGTCTTGTGATGTTTCTGGTTTTTGTTTGGAGAGTTTGATCCTGGCTCAGGACGAACGCTGGCGGCGTGCTTAACACATGCAAGTCGAACGGAAAGGCCCTTTCGGGGGTACTCGAGTGGCGAACGGGTGAGTAACACGTGGGTGATCTGCCCTGCACTTTGGGATAAGCCTGGGAAACTGGGTCTAATACCGAATAGGACCGCATGCTTCATGGTGTGTGGTGGAAAGCTTTTGCGGTGTGGGATGGGCCCGCGGCCTATCAGCTTGTTGGTGGGGTAATGGCCTACCAAGGCGACGACGGGTAGCCGGCCTGAGAGGGTGTCCGGCCACACTGGGACTGAGATACGGCCCAGACTCCTACGGGAGGCAGCAGTGGGGAATATTGCACAATGGGCGCAAGCCTGATGCAGCGACGCCGCGTGGGGGATGACGGCCTTCGGGTTGTAAACCTCTTTCAGTATCGGCGAAGCTCCGGGATTTTTCTTGGGGTGACGGTAGGTACAGAAGAAGCACCGGCCAACTACGTGCCAGCAGCCGCGGTAATACGTAGGGTGCGAGCGTTGTCCGGAATTACTGGGCGTAAAGAGCTCGTAGGTGGTTTGTCACGTTGTCCGTGAAAACTCACAGCTTAACTGTGGGCGTGCGGGCGATACGGGCAGACTGGAGTACTGTAGGGGAGACTGGAATTCCTGGTGTAGCGGTGGAATGCGCAGATATCAGGAGGAACACCGGTGGCGAAGGCGGGTCTCTGGGCAGTAACTGACGCTGAGGAGCGAAAGCGTGGGGAGCGAACAGGATTAGATACCCTGGTAGTCCACGCCGTAAACGGTGGGTACTAGGTGTGGGTTTCCTTCCTTTAGGGATCCGTGCCGTAGCTAACGCATTAAGTACCCCGCCTGGGGAGTACGGCCGCAAGGCTAAAACTCAAAGGAATTGACGGGGGCCCGCACAAGCGGCGGAGCATGTGGATTAATTCGATGCAACGCGAAGAACCTTACCTGGGTTTGACATGCACAGGACGCCACTGAGGTGAGCCCTTCGTAGTGGTCCAGTTGTTGTGCGACTCTGATGCCCGGTGTTCGGGCAGGAAGAATCGGCAACGACATGGCAGCCAAGAAGCGCCGGCGGCATACGCCGGATCAGATCATCCGCAAGCTCGCTGAGGGCAACAAGCTCCTCGGGACCGGCCAGGAACTGGCCGAGGTGTGCCGGCACCTGGAGGTCACCGAGTCGACGTGGCATCGCTGGGTGGCCCAGTACGGCGGCATGAAGGCCAGCGACGCCAGACGCCTCAAAGAGCTCGAGGCCGAAAACGCCAGGCTCAAGAAACTGGTGGCCAACCAGGCCCTCGACATCGACATGCTCAAGGAGATCTCGGAGGGAAACTTCTAACCCCGAACCGCAAGCGCAGCGCCGTGGTGATGCTGCGCGAGCGGTTCGGGGTCTCGCAGCGTCGGGCCTGCGCGGTGGTGGGCATTCACCGCTCCACGATGCGCCTGACGCCGACGCCCATCACCGACGGGGAAGCCGAGCTGCGGGCCTGGCTGCGCACGTTCTCCACCGACCGGCCACGCTGGGGATGGCGACGCGCCGCGGCGATGGCCCGTAAGGCCGGCTGGGCGGTCAACAACAAGCGCGTTCGCCGCCTGTGGCGCGACGAGGGGCTGCGAGTTCCCCAGCGTCGCAGGAAGAAACGGCTGACCGGCATTGGTACAGCGGTTGGGGCGATGTCGCCGATCGCACCGAACGTGATCTGGGCGATGGACTTTCAGTTCGACACCACCGCCGACGGGCGCACCATCAAGATGCTCAACATCATCGACGAATTCACCCGCGAGGCCCTGGCGATCCACGTCGATCGCGCCATCAATGCCGACGGCGTCGTCGACATCCTCGACCGGTTGGCCCTCGCGCATGAGGTGCCGCACTACGTGCGCTTCGACAACGGGCCCGAGTTCGTTGCCCACGCGGTCAACGACTGGTGCCGGTTCAACGGCACCGGCTCACTGTTCATCGATCCCGGGTCCCCCTGGCAGAACGCCTGGATCGAATCGTTCAACGGCCGACTGCGCGACGAGCTGCTCAATTCCTGGCGCTTCGACTCGCTCCTGGAAGCCCAAGTGATCATCGAGGATTGGAGGATCGACTACAACGCCAACAGACCGCATTCAGCACACCGCGGACTCAGCCCAGCCGAGTTCGCCCTACAGTGGACCACGACCCACCAACCCCAAGCCGCATAGCGACTGGACCAGAAACCGGGTCCCCCTCAGTGTATGACCTCGGTTGATGCTTGACATTTCGGTGTCGGGTGATGCTTGACGGTGTTTCGGCTGAGGCTTGACAGTTGCTTCGGTTGATCCTTGACACTCCCTTGATGAGGGAGTTGAGCGTGGTTGAGCAGCGGTATCAGGCCGTGTTGGCGGTGATCAGCGATGGTTTGTCGATAGGTCAGGTGGCGAGCAAGGTCGGGGTGTCCCGTCAGACGTTGCATGCGTGGTTGGCTCGCTATGAGGCGCAGGGTTTGGACGGGTTGGCTGATCGGTCGCATCGTCCGAGGTCGTGTCCGCATCAGATGCCGGCGCCGGTGGAGGCGGCGGTGTTGGAGTTGCGGCGTTCGCGGCCGTATTGGGGGCCGCGGCGGCTGGTGTTCGAGCTGGCCAAGCGCAAGGTGTCGCCGATGCCGTCGGAGTCGGGGGTGTATCGGGCGTTGCTGCGGGCGGGGTTGATCGAGTCCAGCGGCCGGGATCGGCGCTCACGCAAGTGGAAGCGCTGGGAACGCGGGGCGCCGATGGAGTTGTGGCAGATGGATGTCGTGGGTGGGTTTCCGCTGGCCGATGGGACCAGCGTCAAGGCATTGACCGGGATTGATGACCATTCCCGGATGTGTGTCTGTGCCCGGTTGATGGTCCGGGAGCGTGCTCGGGCGGTCTGTGACGGGTTGCGTGATGCGTTGGCGGCTTATGGGGTGCCCGAGCAGATCTTGACCGACAACGGCAAGGTGTTCACTGGGCGGTTCAACCATCCGCCGGTGGAGGTGCTCTTCGATGCGATCTGCCGTCAGCACGGGATCGAGCATCTGCTGACTGCGCCGCGTTCGCCGACGACGACTGGCAAGATCGAGCGGTTTCATCGCAGTTTGCGTGCTGAATTCCTGGCCGGCGGCAGGCCTTTCGTCAATCTCAAGGCGGCCCAGCGGGCGTTGGACGAGTGGGTTGCCGACTACAACACCGTGCGCCCGCATCAGGGGATCGCCATGGCCACACCGGCTCAACGTTTCACCTCGGGCACCGTACCGGTGGCCCCGGTGGATCCCCCGGCCATCCCGGGTGATCGCACCGGTGATGACTGGGTGTCGCGTCGGGTCACCAGCAACGGGGTCGTGTGCGTGGCGTGGCAGCAAGTCAGTGTGGGTGTCCACCATGCCGGTTCACGCTGCGATGTCCACGTCGACGGGGACCTGCTGCGGTTCTTCATCGGCGACGATCTGGTCAAGACCGCCGCACGAACCAGCACCGGCGAGGTAAGAAACAAACGGGCCCTCCGCACCCGCGGTCCGGCCTAAGCACTAAACCCGAGTGTCAAGGATCAACCGAAACAGATCCGTCAACCATCAACCGACGCTCGACAGGGGCGCGGGGTTTCGGGGCCGTGGTGATCGGCGGGTACCGGATTTTGTGTGGGAGAGGTTCTGGGAGTCGCTCGGGTCGGGTTTGTCACCGACGGCGGCGGCGACGGTAGCTGGGGTTTCGGGGGCGACGGGCCGGCAGTGGGCTAGGTCTGCGGGGTATCAGACCAAAACCAAGCACTACGGCTTGCGGTATTCGCAGCAGGTCAAGGACGCGTTCTGGGGTGCGCTGCGCGGTGGCGCGACTCCGAGACAGGCCGCGGTGAACGCCGGCGTGTCAGAACACACCTGCCGACGTTGGGTCCAACAGGCTGGGTATGTGCCCAGAACCCCTGTCCCGGCTGGTGTTGAACCCGAATGCGCGTCTGTGCCGCCGGTGATGACGTTTGTCGAACGCTGCCGCCTGGAGGATTTGCTCGAGGACGGCTACACCCAAGCCCAGGCAGCCGACCTGCTGGGCCGGGATCGCTCGACGATCCATCGGGAGGCTTGCCGGGGCGTGACCAGCCCTGGTCGGGTGTATCGCGCCCGCACCGGCCAGGACGCCGTCGACGCGGCCCGAGCACGCCCCAAGCTGCGCAAGCTGGAGACGAATCCGGCGCTGCTGGCCGAGGTTGTGCGACGCTTGAAACGGCGGCACAGCCCGCAACAGATTGCGGGCCGGCTGCGCGAGGATTTCCCCGACGATCCGGAGATGTGGGTGTCTCACGAAACCATCTACCAGGCCCTCTACGTCCAACCCCGCGGGGAGTTGGCCCGCCTCGTCAAAGAGGCATTGCGGACCGGGCGTACGCGACGTAAGCCTCAGGGCCGCAACACAACTGAAGGGCCCGGCAAGATCAAGGACATGGTCAATATCAGTGAGCGGCCGGCCGAGGCCGACGACCGTGCGATACCCGGGCATTGGGAAGGCGACTTGATCATCGGCAAGAACCAGGCCTCCCAGATCGCCACCCTGGTGGAGCGGACCACCGGCTTTGTCCTGCTGCTGCACCTGCCCGAGGACCGCCGCGCGGCCACCGTCGCCGATGCCATGACCGCAAAGATCTCTGATCTCCCCGAGGTACTGCGTCTATCGCTGGCCTGGGACCAGGGCAAAGAGATGGCGCTGCACACCAAGATCACCGAGGCTACCGGCCTGCCGATCTACTTCTGCGACCCGCACAGCCCCTGGCAGCGCGGCACCAACGAGAACACCAACGGACTGCTCCGCCAGTACTTCCCCAAAGGCACCGACCTGTCGTTCCACGGCCCCGGCATCCTCGACAACGTCGCCGCCGAACTCAACGCCCGACCCCGCAAACGCCTCGGCTGGCGCACCCCCGCCGAAGAACTCGACCGACTACTGTCAGACCCGTCCACGTTTGTTGCAGCGACCGCCTGAATCCAAGCGGGTCAAGTCCACGGGCGTGGTGTACGACGTCGTCGTGTGATTCTTCGAGTTGGTGGTTCAGGCGGTCAGTGCCGCGGGGGTGTCCTCCTGTTCTGTCGGGGTGTCTCCGACGGTGCGTGATTTGCTGAGGACGTCGAGTCCGAGGTAGCGCCGGGATTCGGCCCATTCGTCGTGTTGTTCGGCGAGTACGGCGCCGACGAGGCGGATCAGGGCGTTGCGGTCGGGGAAGATGCCGACGACGTCGGTACGGCGGCGGATCTCTTTGTTGAGCCGTTCCTGGGGATTGTTGCTCCAGATTTGGCGCCAGATCTGTTTGGGGAACGCGGTGAACGCCAGCAGGTCCGGGCGGGCGATCTCGAGGTGTTCGGCGACCTTGGGCAGCTTGTCAGCCAGTGCGTCGATGATCCGATCATATTGTGCTCCAACAGATTCAGCATCGGGTTGGTCGAATACCGAATGCAGCAAGGTCCGCACCCACGGCCACGACGCCTTCGGTGTGACGCTCATCAGATTCGTCGTGTAGTGGGTTCTGCAGCGCTGCCAGGCCGCGCCGGGCAAAGTGGCCCCGATCGCGGCCACCAGCCCGGCGTGGGCGTCACTGGTGACCAGCTTCACCCCCGACAGCCCGCGGGCGGTCAGTGACCGCCAGAACGTCAGCCAGCCGGCACCGTCTTCGGCGGTGGACACGTCGATGCCCAGGATTTCACGGTAGCCCTCGGCGTTGACCCCGACGGCAATCAGGGCGTGCACGTTGACCACCCGCCCGCCTTCGCGGACCTTGAGCACCAGGGCGTCGGCGGCGACGAACGTGTACGGGCCGGCGTCCAGTGGTCGGGTACGAAAGGCCTCGACGGCGGCGTCAAGCTCCTTGGCCATCACCGAAACCTGCGACTTCGACAGCGACGTGATGCCGAGAGTTTCGACGAGCTTGTCCATCCGTCGGGTGGACACCCCCAGCAGGTAGCAGGTCGCCACCACCGTGGTCAGCGCCCGCTCGGCGCGTTTGCGGCGTTCCAGCAGCCAGTCCGGGAAGTACGAGCCCTGGCGCAGCTTGGGGATCGCCAGATCGAGACTGCCTGCGCGGGTATCGAACTGGCGGTGCCGGTAGCCGTTGCGGGAGTTGGTCCGCTCGGTGCTGCGCTCGCCGTAGCCGGCGCCGCACAGGGCGTCGGCCTCAGCGCCCATCAGGGTGTGGATGAACGTGGCCAGCAGCTCACGCAGCACGTCAGGATGCGCTGTAGTGAGTCGTTCGGCAAGCACGGCGGGCAGGTCGATATTGTGGGCAGTGGTCATCGCGTTGATTCCTTTGCTCGAGTGACTTTGACGGGTCTCTCGAAGAATCACGCGATGACCTTCAATCATTCGGCAACGACACGCCGGTCCCGCTGATCAGGTCCGACTCGTACACCACTCTGCTGGACGCAACCCCTCTCCTGCGTCGAGGCTCGCTGATATAGATCAAGTTGGTCCTTCTCAAATGCCTCCGGAGGTGTCAGGAAGGGATCTGTAACTGATTCCTTGTTGGGCCCGTGTGTTGGCGCACGCGGACCTTCCTGACACACCCCGGAGGTGTTGTTGTGTCTGTGCAGAGTGCTCCAGTCACGTCGTCCACGATCGTCGTCGCCGTTGATGTCGGCAAGACCTCGGCATTGTTTTCGGTGACCGACGCGGCCCGCGATCAGCTGGTCAGCCCCACGGAGTTCGCGATGAACCGCTCCGGCCTGACCCGGGCCGCGGTCGCGATCATGGCTGTGGTTCCGGTGTCGGGGCAGGTCAAGGTCGCTGTCGAGGCCGCGGGCCACTATCACCGTCCGGTGCTCGATTATCGCTGGCCGGACGGCTGGGAGGTGGTGGAGCTCAATCCCGCCCATGTCGCCGAACAGCGCCGCGTGCAGGGCCGACGCCGTATCAAGACCGACGTCATCGACCTGGAGGCCATCACCGAGTTGGTGCTGGCCGGGCACGGACGCCCGGTCAGCGACCGCGATGCGGTGATCGGTGAACTTAGTGCCTGGGCCGGGCATCGGAGCCGGCGGGTGGCCACCCGCACGGCGACGAAGAACCAACTACTCGGCCAGCTGGATCGAGCCTTTCCCGGACTGACCCTGGCGCTGCCGGATGTGCTGGCCACCAAGATCGGTCGGCTGATCGCCGCGGAGTTTTCCGATCCGTCGCGGTTGGCCGCCCTCGGACCCAACCGATTGATCCGCTTCGCCGCGGCCCGGGACCTGCAGCTGCGCCGCCCCGTCGCCGAGCGCCTGGTCGCCGCGGCCCGTGAAGCGCTGCCCACCCGTGATGCGGTGATCGCCCGCCAGATCCTGGCCGCCGACCTGAACCTGCTGACCGATCTGGACACGCAAATCCAGGCCGCTGAGGATAGGTTGGAGGCGCTGCTGCCGCGCAGTCCGTTCACCACGTTGACGACAGTGCCGGGCTGGGGAGTGGTGCGGGCGTCCAATTACGCTGCTGCCCTTGGCGATCCGGGCCGCTGGCCCGGCCCGCGACAAATCTACCGCGCCTCGGGACTGTCGCCGATGCAGTACGAATCCGCACACAAGCGCCGCGACGGCGGCATCAGTCGAGAAGGCAGCGTGGCACTGCGCCGCGCCCTGATCGACCTCGGAATCGGGCTGTGGCTGACCGAGCCGGCGGCCAAGACCTACGCCAGCGGACTCAAAGCCCGCGGCAAGCGCGGCGGGGTCATCGCCTGCGCACTGGCCAACCGCGCCACCCGCATCGCGCATGCCCTGGTGCGCGACCACACCCCCTACGACCCGACCCGCTGGGCCTGACTGTTCACCAACGAAAGGAACCGACCAGATCCCTTCACAACTCCCGTCGGTAGTGCCACGCTAAACGGACGGGACGAAGGGCCGGACCAGATGCCGTACTCGCTATGGCGGACCCATCCGCGGGCTACGCCGAGGTTAGCTTGGCACCCGGCCCTTCGCCTCCACGGCAGCCCGAACGACGCCAGATAACCCACACCAGAGGTTGCATACATCAGCGTGGGCGCCAGGCACCCGTCCCTCATCCAGCAGCACCAACCGACCGCGACAACGCAACGCCCCCACCCAGGGTCGACGACCCACTACGGCTAGGAGCGTGGGTCGGTAAGGGTTTGCGCGGGTCCACGGCGGTGCCGGTTTCATTGTGCGCTGGTGGCGGTAGCCGTCGGCGTGTCGCCGCCCTGGCCGCACAATCAACGCCGTAGCCGCACGATCAATGGTCGAGCGGTTGGCGGCTCAGCTGGTGGCGAGCCCGGCCAGTCCGTGGACCCCGATGTGGCCGTGGAGTTTGCGTAGGTTGTGGCAGGCGGCCAGCAGCAGCCATTCGCCGCGGGCTTGGTCGAATCCGCGCAGCAGTAGGTGTTTGGCGTTTTGCAGGGTGGCCATCTGGCCGAAGACGGGTTCGACGATGGCCTTGCGGCGTGCATAGACGCGACGGCCGGTCTTGGTGGCCAGCTTGCGGGCCATGCGCTGCCTGCCGGTGGCCGAGTTGGGGATCCGGCCGCGTGGGGCCACCGGTGGCGGATCCCCGCGGCGGGCCCGGCCGGTGGCGACGAAGAACTCGGTGCCGCACTCGGTGGTGAAGTCGGCGGCACGATCAAGATTGTCAGCCGAGCAGTACCCGGCAT
Organism: Mycobacterium sp. SVM_VP21; assembly: GCA_024758765.1. Classification (NCBI taxonomy): domain Bacteria; kingdom Bacillati; phylum Actinomycetota; class Actinomycetes; order Mycobacteriales; family Mycobacteriaceae; genus Mycobacterium; species Mycobacterium cavoris. Next base: position 4,866,261 of record CP101406.1, on the reverse strand, counting down.
CGGCAAGCACTTGGCCGGGCACCTGCCCGGTGTTGTCGGCAGCTTGTTCGGTCATCGGCATCAAGGTGCCCACATCGGAGGCGTTGGTACCCACGGCGGTGGCCACGATGACCTGGTGGTCGGCATCAACAACGGTCTGGGCGTTGTAGCACTGGTGAAACGCCCCATCGGCGGTGAGCATGATCTTCGACTCGGGGTCAGTGAAGTTACGCTGCGCCTTCGGTTTCGGGACGGCCGCGCCGGCAGCCTCGGCGCCCTTGCCGGTGATGGTGTCGTCATCGTCGCCGCGTTCGCGTGCTTTGGCTTCTGCCTGCTCACGAGCCCGCTGCCGGGCTTCTTCCTCCAATGCGGCCTTGGCCTCGCGGATCTTGGCCAGCCGGGTTTCGCGGCGGGCCAGTTCTGCTGGTAGTTCGTCACCGCGCCGGTTCTTGCCGAATTTCTTGTCCTCGTCCTTGTCGATGCGCTCGGCATCGGCCAACAGTGCCGAGACCTCGTCGGCGAGGACCTTCTCCTTCTCAGTCATCCGCGCATAGCTCATCGCCTTACGCTTGGAAGCATTGGCCCGCACCTTGGTGCCATCGAGGGCCACCTGGCCCAGACTGACCATGCCGGCGGCCTGACACAACGCCAGGGCTTGGACGAACAGATGCCCCAGGGCGGACAAGTGGCGTTTGCGGAACCGGGCGATCGCCCGGTAATCGGGGGCCGATCCTGCGGCCAGCCACCGAAACGCGACCACATCAACACAGGCGGCTTCCAGTTTCCGCGAGGAACGCACTCCAGTGGTGTAGCCATGCAGCAGAATGCGCACCATCAGCCGCGGGTCATACGGTGGCCCACCACGGACCTCGGTATAGGCCGCGGTGATACGTGACAGGTCCAGGTGCTCATCGACCAGATCAGCGATGAAGCGGGCCAGGTGATCGGCCGGTAGCCAGTCATCCAGCGACGGCGGCAACAACAACCCCTGATCCGGGTTAAACGCCCGGAAGGTCTTGTCCACCGGTGCCTTCGGCCCCAACGAATCCAAATCCACCCGCTGCGAAGGATCTACCTCGAACAAACCACCATCACCGAGATCATCAGGCACACCCCATCATCGCCCGCACCCAGCAATCAGACGTTCACCCCGGCTGGCGTGTTACCGACCCAGGCTCCTAGCCATGTTGTGTTCGGCGGTGTCCTACTTTTCCACCCGTGTGGGCAGTATCATCGGCGCTGACAGGCTTAGCTTCCGGGTTCGGGATGGGACCGGGCGTTTCCCTGTCGCTATTTCCGCCGTAACTCTATTTTCTTTTCCCTCTGGTGGACCGTTCCCCCTGTGGGGTGGTTCACCTGTGTCACCATGTGTGTTTGGTGGTGGGGTGTGGGTTCTTTGAGTATTTTGTGGTGTGGTTGCGGGCAACACATTGTTTGTTTCTTTGTGTTGTAAGTTTTCGGCCGGTTAGTGCCAGTTCCCTGCACACCTTGCGGTGCTTCCAGGTCTGGTCTATCGATCCCGTGGTCTGCGGGGGGCCTTATCCCTCTAAAAGGGTGAGAATCCTGGTCTTGGAGTAGGTTTCCCGCTTAGATGCTTTCAGCGGTTATCCTGTCCGAACGTAGCCATCCAGCCGTGCTCCTGGTGGAACAACTGGTATACCAGAGGTTCGTCCGTCCCGGTCCTCTCGTACTAGGGACAGGTTTCCTCAAGATTCTGACGCGCGCGGCGGATAGAGACCGAACTGTCTCACGACGTTCTAAACCCAGCTCGCGTGCCGCTTTAATGGGCGAACAGCCCAACCCTTGGGACCTGCTCCAGCCCCAGGATGCGACGAGCCGACATCGAGGTGCCAAACCATCCCGTCGATATGGACTCTTGGGGAAGATCAGCCTGTTATCCCCGGGGTACCTTTTATCCGTTGAGCGACACCCCTTCCACTCGGGGGTGCCGGATCACTAGTCCCGACTTTCGTCCCTGTTTGACGTGTCAGTCTTACAGTCAAGCTCCCTTGTGCACTTACACTCAACACCTGATTGCCGTCCAGGTTGAGGGAACCTTTGGGCGCCTCCGTTACATTTTAGGAGGCAACCGCCCCAGTTAAACTACCCACCAGGCACTGTCCCTGAACCAGCTTCATGGTTCGAAGTTAGAGGTCCAATACGATCAGAGTGGTATTTCAACAACGACTCCACCCACACTGGCGTGCGAGTTTCACAGTCTCCCACCTATCCTACACAAACCGCATCGAACATCAATACCAAGCTATAGTGAAGGTCCCGGGGTCTTTTCGTCCTGCCGCGCGTAACGAGCATCTTTACTCGTAATGCAATTTCGCCGAGTCTATGGTTGAGACAGTTGAGAAGTCGTTACGCCATTCGTGCAGGTCGGAACTTACCCGACAAGGAATTTCGCTACCTTAGGATGGTTATAGTTACCACCGCCGTTTACTGGGGCTTAAATTCTCAGCTTCACCCCGAAGGGTTAACCGGTCCTCTTAACCTTCCAGCACCGGGCAGGCGTCAGTCCGTATACATCGTCTTGCGACTTCGCACGGACCTGTGTTTTTAGTAAACAGTCGCTTCTCACTGGTTTCTGCGACCCCCTCCCGCTGCCCACCGCAAGGGTGTTGACGGTATGAGGGTCCCCCTTCTCCCGAAGTTACGGGGGTATTTTGCCGAGTTCCTTAACCATAGTTCACTCGTACGCCTTGGTATTCTCTACCTGACCACCTGTGTTGGTTTGGGGTACGGGCCGTGTATGTGCTCGCTAGAGGCTTTTCTCGGCAGCATAGGATCACCGAATTCGCCGCAATCGGCTATGCATCACCTCTCGGACTTGATGCCAGACGGATTTGCCTATCTGACGTCCTACGGGCTTGCCCCAGTATTACCACTGACTGGTACGGCTACCTTCCTGCGTCACCCCATCGCTTGACTACTACCAGCGAAGGTCCCACGCAGCCAGTGATCGTCGCTCCCCGAAAGGATTGATCGACCACCTTTTGGGTGGTTAGTACCACTGATTCATCATGGGCGCCCACACACGGGTACGGGAATATCAACCCGTTGTCCATCGACTACGCCTGTCGGCCTCGCCTTAGGTCCCGACTCACCCTGGGAGGACTGGCCTGGCCCAGGAACCCTTGGTCTTTCGGCGGGCAAGGTTCTCACTTGCCTCATCGCTACTCATGCCTGCATTCTCACTCCCACACCCTCCACCACTAGATCACTCTGTGGCTTCACCGGATGCAGGACGCTCCCCTACCCAATACTTACGTATTGCCGCGGCTTCGGCGGTGTGCTTGAGCCCCGCTACATTATCGGCGCACAATCACTTGACCAGTGAGCTATTACGCACTCTTTCAAGGGTGGCTGCTTCTAAGCCAACCTCCTGGTTGTCTAAGCGACTGCACATCCTTTTCCACTTAGCACACGCTTTGGGGCCTTAGCCGGCGATCTGGGCTGTTTCCCTCTCGACGCACGGAGCTTATCCCCCGCCGTCTCACTGCCACGCTTACACTCACCGGCATTCGGAGTTTGGCTGACGTCAGTAACCTAGTAGGGCCCATCGGCCATCCAGTAGCTCTACCTCCGGTGAGAAACACGCAACGCTGCACCTAAATGCATTTCGGGGAGAACCAGCTATCACGGAGTTTGATTGGCCTTTCACCCCTACCCACAACTCATCCCCTCAGTCTTCAACCTAAGTGGGTTCGGGCCTCCACGCGGTCTTACCCGCGCTTCACCCTGGCCATGGGTAGATCACTCCGCTTCGGGTCCACAACACGCCACTACACCAGCCCCTCTGGACTGGATACGCCCTATTCAGACTCGCTTTCGCTGCGGCTACCCCACACGGGTTAACCTCGCGACGTGCCGGTGACTCGCAGGCTCATTCTTCAAAAGGCACGCCATCACCCCACCACAAGGGAGGGCTCTGACGGATTGTAGGCACATGGTTTCAGGTACTATTTCACTCCCCTCCCGGGGTACTTTTCACCATTCCCTCACGGTACTAATCCGCTATCGGTCATCGAGTAGTATTCAGGCTTACCGGGTGGTCCCGGCAGATTCACAGCAGATTCCACGGGCCCGCTGCTACTCGGGAAACATCACAAGACAGGTATCGGGTTTTCACGTACCGGGCTCTCACCGTCTACGGCAGGCCATCCCAAGCCACTTCCGCTAACCACAACACTTTCTCACTGTCCTCCAGGTCATGCGGCGGTCCCAGCTTCGCCTCTCCTGCGTCGAACCTCGCTGAACCGCCGGGCTCATGCGGCGGTCCCAGCTTCGCCTCTCCTGCGTCGAACCTCGCTGAACCGCCGAGCGAGCTACTTCTCCTTTTCCCGGGCCTCGTTGTAGGCACTGGTGGAGCGGCCCAGTGCGGCGACTTCGGCGTCCATCTTCGGGACGATGGTGGCGGCGCCCTTGACGAACGGGGCTTCCACCGGCCGCAATGTCAGCACCGGCTTGAGCCAGCGCAACACCCCCACCCAGCCCGGGCAGTAGACGCGGCGCCGGCGGCCCTCGATGCCCGCGACGAAGGCGTCCACACACTTGTCGACCGAGGTGGTCTTGTTCAGCGGCCACGGCAGTTTGGCCAGCATCTCGCCGAAGGCCCCCAGATCGGCCTTGGTGTCGCGAACCAAGGGTGTGTCGATCCAGGCCATGTGCGCCGATCCGACCTCGACGCCCTGGTAGGCGACCTCTTGGCGCAATGCACTGGCGAAGTGCTCGACCCCGGCCTTGGCCACGTCGTAGGACGCCATCCCGGCCAGCGGAGTGAATGCTGCCAGCGAAGACACGACCAGTACATAGCCGCGACGCTCGATGACCGACGGCAAGGCGGCGCGCACGGTGTTGAACACCCCGATCACGTCGACGTCGATGACCCGCTTGAACGTCTCGGGATCCACGTGCAGCACCGACCCGTAGCTGGCGATGCCGGCGTTGGCGACGACGGTGTCGATGCCGCCGAAACGCTGCACGGCCTGCGCGGTCACCGCCTGCATCGCGGACAGATCCCGCACGTCGGCCACGGCGGTGAGCGCCCGGTCACCGAGATCGTCGGCCAGCTTGTTGAGTGCGGCCTCGTCCAGGTCGGTCACCACCACCGAGGCGCCCTGCGAGTGCAGCCGGCGGGCTAGCTGCTCGCCGATACCGTGCGCGCCACCGGTGATGAAAACGACTTGGGAGTGAATCGAAGACATGGGCTCAACCTACCCCCGCCGCGGGTGATCTACAGCGCCACACCCAGCAGCGCATCGACCGCCGTGGCCACCGACCGCGGTGCGGCAGCGTCATGGCCGCCGTAGTCCAGCGCATCGGTCGCCCAGCCGTCCAACGCAGCCAACGCCTTGACGGTGTCGAGATCATCGGCCAGATAGCGACGCATCCGGGCGATGACGTCATCGGCAGCCGGTCCGGCCGGAAGCGTCGTGGCGGCCCGCCAGCGGTCCAGCCTCGCCTCGGCCGCCGCTAGGGCCGCGTCGTCCCAGAACCGGTCACTGCGGTAGTGCCCGGCCAACAGACCCAGCCGGATCGCGGCCGGCTCGGTTCCCTGGGCGCGCAGCTTGGAGACCAGGACCAGGTTTCCGCGGCTCTTGGACATCTTGTGGCCATCCCAGCCGATCATGCCCGCGTGCACGTAGTGCCGGGCGAAACGGCGCTCCCCCGTGAGGGATTCCGCATGCGCGGCGGAGAACTCGTGGTGCGGGAAGACCAGATCGGAGCCGCCGCCCTGGATGTCGATTCCCGAGCCGATACGACTCAACGCGATCGCGGCGCACTCGACATGCCAACCCGGCCGACCGGCCCCGAACGGCGCGGGCCAACTGGGCTCGCCCGGGCGGGCGGCGCGCCACAACAGGGCGTCGAGCGGATCGGCCTTACCGGCCCGATCCGGGTCGCCGCCGCGCTCAGCGAACAGCTCCAGCATGGTGGCGCGGTCGAATCCGGATTCGTAGCCGAACTGCTCGGTGGCGTCGGCGCGGAAATAGATGTCGGGGTGGTCGCCGTCGACGATGTAGGCCGATCCGGCGGCGAGCATCTTTTCGACGAGTTCTACTACCTCGTCAATGGCCTCGGTGGCCGCCACGTAGTCGCGGGGCGGCAGTACCCGCAAGGCGGTCATGTCGGCGCCGAACAACTCGACCTGGCTGGCTGCCAGCTCCTGCCACTGCACTCCGTCGCGCTCGGCGCGCTCGAGCAGCGGGTCGTCGACGTCGGTGACGTTCTGCACGTAGCTCACCTGGTGGCCGGCGTCGAGCCAGAGCCGGTGAATCAGGTCGAACACCAGATAGGTGGCGGCGTGGCCGAGATGCGTGGCGTCGTAGGGCGTGATGCCGCAGACGTACATGCGGGCCGTCGGGCCCGGCGACACCGGACGCACCTGCCGGTCGGCGGTGTCATAGAGGCGCAGCGCCGGGCCGCGCCCGGGCAGGACCGGAACGGCCGGCGCGGACCACGATTGCATGCCCACGACTTTAAGGCCCCTCCTCTAAAGGACCGTCCGCCGCATCGCGTCCAGCAGGATCGGCGCCACATCGGGCCGGCACATCAGCAGGTCGGGCAGGTAGGGGTCGGGGCGGTTGTAGCGCAACGGCGACCCGTCGATGCGCGAGGCATGCAGGCCCGCCGCCAACACCACACCGGCCGGGGCTGCCGAATCCCATTCCCACTGCCCGCCAGCGTGCAGGTAGGCGTCCACGTCGCCGCGCACCACGGCCATCGCCTTGGCGCCCGCCGAACCCATCAGCACCGGCTCCACCGGCAACACCTCGCGGATGAGCCGAACCACCGCCGGCATCCGCGACGCGCTGACCGCGACCCGAATGGGATTCGGAGTCTCGGTCGGTGCTGGGGCCCGGGTGACGGTGTCGGTGCGGAAGACCACGTTGCTTCGGTTGTCGTAGGCCGGCAGTGACACCGCGGCGTCGGTGATGGTGCCAGAGCCGTCGGGGCCGCCACGCTGCCACAGTGCGATGTGCACCGCCCAGTCGTCGCGCCCCGGTGTGGTGAATTCGCGGGTGCCGTCGAGCGGGTCGACAATCCAGACCCGGTCTGACCGCAGCCGGACCAGGTCGTCCGGCGATTCCTCGCTGAGCACCGCGTCGCCGGGACGCGCATCACGGAGCCTGCGGATGATCAGCTGGTTGGCTCGGCCGTCACCGGTGTCGCCGAGGTGCCAGGGTTGAGCGAAGCCCACCTCGTCACGCACCGCCAGCAAGAGCTTTCCGGCGTCGACTGCCAGTTCGGCGGCCAACGCCGCGTCGGTCAGCGTCACGTGTGGCAGTATCCCCGACGCCGGACGGGGCCGAATTCGCGAGTGTGAGGTTTGGTAGGCCGGTAGCGAGTCAGGCTCAAGTGATCGCTGCAACACCTGATCGAGAGGTGTTGGTGCGGTATGGGGTATCACGCGGGGTTTCGGGGCCGTGGTGATCGGCGGGTACCGGATTTTGTGTGGGAGAGGTTCTGGGAGTCGCTCGGGTCGGGTTTGTCACCGACGGCGGCGGCGACGGTAGCTGGGGGAGACACCCCGACAGAACAGGAGGACACCCCCGCGGCACTGACCGCCTGAACCACCAACTCGAAGAATCACACGACGACGTCGTACACCACGCCCGTGGACTTGACCTGGGTCAGATGGGTCTGCACGGTGCGCGGCGAGACCAGCAGACGCGCGGCGATCTCTTTGTTGGCAAGACCAGCACACACCAGCCGGATGACCTCGTGCTCGGTCGGTGTCAGTGATCCCCAACCCATCGAAGGTCGCCGGCGTTGCCCTTGGCCTCGCTGCGCATACCCGATCGCGTCTAGGTCGGTCAGCGTCGCACCCTCGGTGAACGCGGCATCGAAATCTTTGTCGCCCAAAGCATCGCGGACTGCTCGCAGGGCGGCGTGATTGGCGACCTCGTGAACCGCGAAGCGCGTTGCGCCCATTCGCCGGCGCATTCCTTCGGCGGCGCCCAGCAACCGTGCGGAACGGTGCGGAATTTCGTTGAGGCAAGCAGCTGCCGCCAGGCATTCAAACAGGTCGGGCAGCGACAGGTGCGCGCCGAGGTCTACAGCTTGGGTGAGCGCCGCGTAGGCGTCTCGCTCGCAGAGTTCCGGCTCGCGCTCGGACAACCTCACCCGAGCCCGGGTGGCCAACGACAGGATGCGATGCCACCCGGTGGCGGACGAGACCGCCGCGTCGGCCACCTGGCGCGCCTCGGTCAAATCACCGCGTGCCAGGGCGACTTCGGCAAGTATGTAGGTGTACATCCGTTGGTGCAACGGAATCGTAGACAGCGACTCCCAGGCCACTCGGCTGCAGTGGTCCGCCTCCTCGATGCGGCCGTCAGCCAAGGCCACGACGGCACATACCCCGCGCGAGTTGCCCATCCACAGTTGGCCGAATTCCTCGGCTGCCGGCGCAGTCGAGGAGAGCTCGGCCTCAGCAGAGCGCGGATCCCCTTGGTAAATCAAGGATTGAGCACGGTAGTGCCCACTCACCACCTGCCAGAGCACGTCCCGGTCGGTGCGGGCTTCGTCGGCTATAGCGCCGAACTGCGCCGCCGCGGCTGTCACATGTCCAGCGATCAGCTGAGCCCAGGCCGACCATGTGCGGCACTGGCGGGCGGTGAACCGATCGCCGATCTCGTCGGCGATCGTGACGCCTTCGGAGGTTGCGGCGAGCACTGCGATCCGATCACCTTCCAGGAAGGCCATATTCGCTCGCCAGCCCAGGATTTGGCAGAGCCGCCAACGGTCGTCCACCGACCGGGCCAGTTCGGCGGCCTCGGCGAAATACTGTTCACCCGGCTCGCCGTGAAGCGCGGCGATGATGCCGCGGGTGGTCAGCGCTCGTGCGAGTAGCGCCTGGTCGTCCTGCGCTCGGGACTGAGCCACCGCGAGCTCGGCCGGTTCGGTCTCGTGAGCACTACCCACCCAACCGTCCAGCAGCGCGCGATCGGCCAGCGCGGCCGTCCGCGTATCGAGAGCCACGTCTGCAGAGAGATCGCTGGTGAGCACGGCGTCAAACCAGTTCAGCCCCTCCAGAATACGACCCGACGACAGCCAAAGCGGAAGCAGTGACGACGCCATGGCCAGCGCCGTGTCATTGTCGGCGCAGTGGCGACTCCAGGCAAATGCGGCGCGCAAGTTATCGAGTTCCAAGACCGCCCGTTCAAGCCCGCGCTGCAAGCTGGTTCGTGTCAGTGCGTCGATCGCGGATGCCGTCGCCGCGTAGAAGTCACGGTGCCGGCACCGTACGGCGTCGCATTCGCCGGCCTCTTCGAGCCGTTCAAAGGCATACTCACGCATCGTTTCCAACAGCCGATAGCGGGTGTGGTCCTGGTTGTCGACCACGATCACCAGCGACTTGTCGATCAGCTGGGTGAGCAGTTCGAGGATCTCGTCAGCCGCTAGGCCCTGACCCGAGGCAGTCGCGGCGGCAGCGGGCAGATCGAATCCTCCGACAAACACCGCAAGACGCCGGAACAGGACGCGCTCACTCGGGGTAAGCAATGCATGCGACCAGTCGACCGATGCCCGCAATGTCTGCTGACGCGGAAACGCCGTGCGGGCGCCGCCGGTCAGCAGCTCGAAACGATGCTGCAACCCAGCAAGAATCTCCTTGGGCGACATCGCACGCAGGCGGGCGGCGGCCAGTTCGAGCGCCAGCGGCATGCCGTCGACGCGCCGGCAGATCTCAGCGATCGTCGCCCGGTTCGCATCGGTCAGGGTGAACGTCGAGAGCACCAGACGAGCTCGATCGGCGAACAACGCCAACGCTTCATCATCCAACGACAGCGACGGCACCCGCCAGGTCGTTTCCCCGCCGAGTCCTAGTGGCTCCCTGCTGGTGGCCAACACCGTCAAGTTCGGGCAGGTGGTCAACAGCACGTCGACCAAGGATGCGATGGGGTGCAGCAGGTGCTCGCAGTTGTCGCAGACCAGCAGCAGCTGCCGGTCGTCGATGAAGTTCAGCAGGCTGTCGGTGGCCGATCGGCCAGGTTGATCCGGCAGGCCCAGTGCGTGAGCGAAGGCGACTGTCACCAGTTCCGGGTGGGCCAGCGGAGTGCAGTCGACGTAGCAGGCTCCCGCTGTGAAGAGGCGGGCGACTTGGCCGGTGAGTTCGATTGCCAAACGGGTCTTTCCTGAGCCACCCGCGCCGCTGAGCGTCAGCAGCCGGCGCACGGCCAGCACTGATCGCAGCTCGTCGATTTGCCCCTGGCGCCCGATGAAACTGGTCAGCGGCACCGGCAGATGCGGCACTGTACCGTCGCTCACGGAGATGATCGTGTCATCACATCGGTTTGCTGGGCTGCAAAACGCAATTGCGCTAACTGTCCGCGAACAGTTCCTCGCCCGTCTCCTCGCTGGAGAATGCCGCCAGGTAGACGTCGATGGTGGTGACGATGATGATCATCAGCACCGGACCGATCACGATGCCCCAGAAGCCGAACATGGCAATCCCGGCGAAAACAGCCAGCAGCATCAGGGCGGAATTGAGCCGGGCGTCGCGCGGCACCAGCACCGGTCGCAAGAAGTTGTCGATGTTGGTCACCACGATCAGGTGGAAGAAGAACACGAACAGCCCGCCGATGACGTTGCCGAACAGTGCCATTCCGATGCCGAACGGCATGGTCACGATGCCTCCGCCGAGCGGGATGATCGACAAGGCGGTCAACAGGATCGCGAAGATGAAGAACGCCTGGTGGAATCCGCCGATGTAGATGGAGGCGGCCCCGGCGACGCCCTGGCAGAACGCGATGACGAACTGTCCGCCGACGGTGCCGCGCACCATCGAGCCCATCTTGGCCAGATACAGATCGGTCACTTCGCCGCCGAGCGGGTTGAGCCGTCGGATCAGCGTGTGCAGTTCCTCGCGGTGGGTCAGCAATGCCAGGAACACGTACAAGAAGATGATCGCCGAGGTGACCGCGCCCACCACTCCGCCGACGGCGCCCTGCAACACATGCAGCAGCAGCTCGCCGCCCTTCTGCGCCACGTTCACCATCGCCCCGCGCAGCGATTCCATGGTCAGCTCGACGTGCACGAACGGCACCTTGGCCAACGCGCCGTTGATGAACTTCAACACCTTGTCGCCCAGGGCGTTGGGGTCGGTGGCCTGCACCCATTCGGCGACTTCGCCCACGGTGCGGGAGATCTGCGCGACGGCCAGAAAGACCGACAATCCGACCGGGACGATGACGGCGACCAAGGCCGCCAGCAGGGTCCCGGTGGCCGCCAGCCCGCTGGACACCCTGCGATTGAGCAACCGGAACAGCGGGGTGAACAGGTAGGCACCGACCGCGGCCACCACGATCAGCACGAAGTAGGTGCGTAGGAAGTAGGCGCCGAATAGCAGCGCGATCACGGTGAAGACCGCCAGCGCCCGTCGTTGGGTGGGCGTGAAGTCGTGGTTCATGGGCGTGGGTCACTCCATTTGTCGGCGATGGCTTGCCACGGATCGGCGAACCGCTGGTCCTTGCGGTGGTAGGGGGATCGGGTCCGCAGCACGGCGCGGGCCAGGGGAGCGACGGTCCGCAGCAGGTAGCGCTGGGCGCCGGCTCGGGACGCCGTCTCGGCCAGCATCTCCGGCCAGGAGTGGTGCTGGAAGCCTAGGGCCTCCTGGGCGCGGTTCGAGTCCATCCAGTCGGTGTTGAACCAGTCCTCGTCGCGGTCGGGATTGCCGGGCAGCCCGGCGGGCAGACCGTTGACCAATCCCAACGCGGCGGCCATCGCCGGCGCGACGTCGCCCTGGATCTGGCGGTGCGAGTCGTCGCCGCCGATCAGCAGGGTCTCCCCGACGACCGGCGCGGTGGTGGCCGCGACAAACGCGGACGCGACGTCGCGCACGTCGACGGTCTGCAGCCTGCCGTCGGTGGGGAGCAGTTGCTCGAAATACACGTTGTCGAGGTTCATGTAGGAGCCTGGGTCGACGGTGATCACCCCGCCCAGTCGCAGGATGACCCAATCCAGCGGGGAGGCGCGTACCAGTTGTTCGGCCTGCAACTTGTGGTCGCCGTAGACGTCGGCGGGATTGGTTGGGGTGTCAGCGGTCAGCACGCCCGAGACGGTGTGGGGATTGCGCGACCCGTACACCGCGATGCTGGAGGCCAGGACGAATCGCGGCGGTTTAGCGAGGTTCGACGGAGGAGAGCCGACGCTGGAACCGCCGGACGAACCCCGCGGTTTAGCGAGGTTCGACGGAGGAGAGCCGACGCTGGAACCGCCGGACGAACAACCGCCAACCGCGCCGTCAAATCATCAATCTTGCGCAGCGCCTCAGCAACAATCGCCCGACGATCCGGCCCCCCGACCGGCGCAGCACTCTTCTCGCTCAACTCAACCTCTCCGAGAGCTGCGCGAGCAGCTCGTCATCGCTCATGTCGTCATAGGCGTCGGTGCTGTCCTGCTCGGCGGCTTCCGCTACCTCGGGCAGGATCGTTGCCAGGTACCCCGTCAGCGCATCGATGGTCGGGTAGTCGAACACCACTGCGGCCGGCAGAGTTTCGCCCAGGCTGTCCGACAGTGCCCGCTGCAAGGTGACGCTCATCAGCGAATCCATGCCGGACTGGAAGAATCCGGCGGTCGGGTCCAGCGCGTGGCGCGACCCCAGTCCCATGGCGGCGACGACCTGGTCGGTGACGTGTTCGCGCAGCAGCTCCCCACGCTGCTCGGGTTCCGACTCAGCCAGAACGCGACGGAACTCGGTGCTCTGCGCCGCCGGCCCGTCAACGGGTGCGTCCACGATCAGCAGGTCGTCGACGATGCGCAGCGCCGCCCGGGTGCGGTACGCGGCGGCAAGCCGCGGCCAGTCCGCCGCGACGACGGTGTGCCGCACCGCGCCCCGTGCGCCGATCACCAGTGGCAGGGCTCCGATTGCGACATCGTCGGCCATCGGCTCCAGACCGGAGTCGACAGTCACCTGGCGTTCAACATCGGATTGGGTGTCGGTCAACGACTTCCACAAGCCCCAGTTGATCGCGGTTGCCGGCAGCCCGGCCGCGCGGCGCGCGTAGGCAAAGGTGTCCAGGAAGGTGGTGGTGGCCGTGTAGTGCGCCAGCCAGCGCGACCCGGTGATGCCAGAGATCGATGAGAACAACACGAAGTAGCGCAGCGGCTGTCGCAGCGACAGCTTGTGCAACAGCGCAACCACGTCGAGCTTCGGGCGGAACATGGTGGTGACATCGTCGTCGGTCATGTCGCGCAGGGTCACCGGGCCGCCGGCAAAGGCGGCCACGTGGATGCCTTCCAGCGGCGGCAGGTCAGCACCGAACCGATCGAACAGCGCACCCATCGCGGTCTCGTCGGCGGCGTCGGCAGCCACTGTCACCAGTGTCGTTCCCGCCGAAGCCAACTCGGTCGCCAACTCGTCGAGCACTGAGCCCGGACGTCGGGACACCGCGACAATGGTCTTGGCTCCACTGGCCGCCAGTTGCCGTACCAGCTGCGGACCGATGTTGCCGGTCGCGCCGATTACCAGATGGCAACTGCCGGCGTCGAATTCGACCGGCGCAGCACCGGTTGGACGGCTACCGAGAAGGCGCGGCACCCGACGAACACCGGCTCGGTACACGACCTGGTCCTCGTTGTCGGCGGCGTCGGCCTCGGCCAGCAGGTATCCGGCGATCAATGCCGCGGGGACCGACTCGTCGACATCGACGACTCTGCCCCAAACCTCGGGGTGTTCCAGGGCCAAGCTGCGACCCAGGCCCCACAGCACGGCGTGCGCGGGGTTGGCCCGGTCGCCCTCACCGACAGGTTGCGCATTACGGGTCAGCAGGAACAGTTTCGCCGGGTTCGAGGTCTGTTCCGCCATCGCGGTGACCAGGCGCCGGGCCGCGTTGAACGCATCGTAGGCGGGCGCAGCGCTCAGATCCGTCGCATCCGTCGACGGCGCGTACAGCACATGGGTGGCAGCGCCCAGCGCCGCAGCCAGTGCAGCGCGGTCGCCGTCCGCGGCCAACACCGATGCGTCCAGCGCAGTGACGCCACCGCCCTGCTTCGCGCCGATCTCGGCACTCAGCTCCTGGCTGCCGATCACCAACCAGGACTGCTGGGTGACGGGGTCGCCGGCCGCCGCTTCAGCAGCCGGCCACGTCAGCTCGCACCACCAGTCCTCGGGCACCGCTCCCGGGCTGCCGACGGCCCATTGTGGCCCTGCGCCTGCCGGGCCGGCAGGGCGCCGGACGGCCGCGGTCTCGATCCAGTAACTGCTGTGCTGCCACGGGGTGGCGGGCAGCACCGGGTGCGGCTCGGGCGGGTGCGGGGTCTGCGGGGGCTGGGTGGTGTGCGTGCGATTGAGGTTGGTGTGGAAGCTGACCGCGTCGTCGGCGTCGCGCACCAGAGTTCCGGCCGTATGGTGATGACCGCCGAGGGCTTCCACCGTGTCAGCAATCGCGTGAGTGAGAATCGGATGCGCGCTGACTTCCACGAACGTGGTGTATTCGCCGGCCGCGGCAGCAACCGCCTGTGTCAGCAGCGCAGGCTGCCGAACGTTGTTCACCCAGTAGTCGGCGTCCAAGATCGGCATGCCACCGGCCGGCATGGCAGCTTCGGTCACCGTCGAGAAGAACGGGATGGTGGCGACTTCAGGCGTCAGGTCCGCCAGTGCTACGCGAAGCTCGGGCAGGATCGGGTCCATCAGCGCGGTGTGCGAGGCCACTTCCATGTTGACCCGCCGGGCGAACTTGTTCCGGCCGCTGACGGCCGCGATGACCGCATCGACGGGCGCAACCGGGCCGGCCACCACGGTCTGCTTCGGCGAGAGGTAGCCCGCCACACTGACATCCGGGTAGTCGACCAGCAGCGCCTCGACGGCGTCGGTGTCCAAGTTCAGCAGCGCCACCGCGCCCTGACCGGCCTGCCGCGACATCAACTGCGAACGGGCCGCGATGACCCGGAACCCGTCAGCCGGGCTCAGCGCGCCCGCTACCACCGCGGCGGTGACCTCGCCCATCGAGTGACCGATGACGGCGTCGGGGTGGACCCCGTAGGAACGCCACAGCTCGGTCAGCGCCAGCTGGAGCCCCATCAGGACCGGTTGTACCTGCGCATCACCGCTGACCGGTTCACCGGCGGAGATCACCTGCCACAGCGAGAACCCGACGTGTTCGACGAACGCCGGTTCCAGCACGGCCAGCGCCCGGGCGAACGCCGGTTCGTCGGTGAGCAGCGCACGGCCCATGCCGATCCAGTGCGAGCCCTGACCGGAGTACACGAAGACGGTGCCGGGGCCGCACGGGCCGTCGTGCGGACCGATGACTCCGCAGTCCTGTCCATCCGCCGAGGTACCGGCCGCCAGTGCCCGCAGGCCGCTGACCGCCGCGTCCCGGTCGCGGGCGCAGACCGTGCCGAACAGGGATTGGCGGGCACGGTGGTGATTGAGGGTGTGCGCGACGTCGGGCAGTTCCACGCCGGCGCCGTCGCCCTCCAGCCAGTCGGCTAGGTCGGTCGCTGTTGCAGCGATCCGTTCCGGGGTCCGCGCGGAGACCACCAGAGTGGTCACTGCCGGATCTACCTCGCGCGCCGTGATCTTGGCGGGGGGCGCCTGCTCGATGACCACGTGAGCGTTGGTGCCGCCAAAGCCGAAGGAGGAGACCCCGGCTCGCCGCGGGTGATCCGACGAGGGCCAGTCCTGGTGTTCGGCAACGACCTTCAAACGCATCTGCTCGAACGTGATGTGCGGGTTCGGAGTGTTGAAATGCAGGTTCTTCGGAATCCGCCCGCGTTGCACGGCCAGCACCGCCTTGATGAAGCCGACCATCCCGGCGGCCGCCTCGAGATGACCGAGGTTCGACTTGGCAGCGCCGAGCAACAGCGGCGTCTGGGGGGAACGGCCCCGGCCCAGCACCGTGCCCAGCGCTTTGGCCTCGATCGGGTCACCCAACAGGGTTCCGGTTCCGTGGGTTTCGACGTAGTCGACTTCCTGCGGGGCGATGCCGGCGTCGGCGTAGGCCGACCGCAGAACCGCCATTTGGGCGGCCGGGTTCGGCGCCAGCAGGCCGTTGGAGTGGCCGTCCTGGTTGATTGCCGATCCGCGCACCACCGCCAGCACGCGGTCGCCGTCTTGGCGGGCGTCGGACAACCGCTTGAGCACCACGACACCGCAGCCCTCACCGCGAACGAATCCGTCGGCGTCGGCGTCGAATGCGTGGCACGCGCCGGTCGTCGACAATGCCCCGCTCTGGTCGAAGCCGCGGAACACCGCGGGTGACATCAGCAGATTCACGCCGCCGGCGATCGCGGTCTCGCACTCCCCGGTCCGCAGACTTCGGCAGGCCAGGTGCAGGGCGACCAGCGACGACGAGCACGCGGTGTCCACCGTCACCGACGGGCCGCGCAGGTCCAAGAAATACGACAGCCGGTTGGCGATGATGCTCAGTGCGCCACCGGCATTGCTCCAGGCGTCCACGTTTGGCAGGTCGGCCGACGCGTGGCAGCCGTATTCGGTGATGCTGGCTCCGACATACACACCGGTCTGCGATCGCCGCAAGGAAGTCGCCGGAATACCCGCGTGCTCCAAGGCTTCCCACGCCACTTCGAGCAGCAGCCGTTGCTGCGGGTCCATCTTGACCGCTTCGCGGCTGGAGATGTCGAAGAAGTCGGCGTCGAATGCGGCGATATCGCGCAGGAACGAGCCCCAGCGGGTGGTGCGGGCAATCGCGTTGCCCGTCTCGGCTGACCCGTCGTCGAACGGCGCCCAGCGATCGGCGGGCACTTCGGTCACCGCGTTGCCACCGTCGAGCAGGAACTGCCACATCGCGTCCGGTGAGTTGATGTCACCGGGGAACCGGCAACCCAGACCGACCACCGCGATGGGCTCATCTGTGCCGAAACGCCCGGGCTCGGGTGCCGATTCTTCCTCGGCGGACTCGGGCTCGATGAGGAACCGGGCCAGTTCCGCGACCGAGGGGTGCTGCCAGAGTTCTACCGGTGAGACCTTGCGGCCGAGCAGTTCGGACAGCTCGCCGCAGAGCACCACGGCATCGCGGGATCCGACGCCCAGATCGTTGAGCGACGCGTTGAAATCGATGTCCTCGAGGCTGCAACCGATGTTGGTGACCAGATAGTCGGCCAGCCAGTGGCGCAGTGCTTCTTCATCAAATGCTGCGGTCATGCGGGGAACTCAATTCCCACTAGATCCCGTCCCATCCGGCCGGAGCCGATTCCACGCTGTCGAACAGCTCGTTCAAAACACTGTCGGCCGGCTCGGGCAGCTCACCGTTGGTGGCCGCCGCGTTGCCGCTGACATCTTCCTGCGGCAGCAGCTTGCCGGTCAGGTGCGCCGCCAGTGCCGCAGTTGTCGGGTGATTCCATAGCATGGTGGCCGACAGCTCCATGCCGACCAGCTGTTCGATGTCACGGCGGACCGCCATCGCCATCACGGAGTTCAGACCGAGTTCGGCGAACGGCCGGTCCAGCTGTAGCTCAGCCTCCGACATGCGAAGCTCGCGCGCCAGAATGCTGCGCAACCCGATTTCCAACTCGCTCAGTATCTCATCGGCGGGCAGTTGCGCCCAGTCTCGGACCGGTCCGACGCCACCGGAAGCGGACTCCCCGGGCTTTCCTTCCCTGGGCAGCGGCACCATCACGGCCTGCGCGACGTCGTAGTGCTCGACGTGGTCCCAGGCGGCAAAGGCTTCCGCCGGGGTGATGGGCCGCGAGCCCATCCGTTCCAGTTCGTGCAGCACCACGTGCGCCTCGGAGCCGAAGCCCAGGCCCTTCCACGCCACCCAGTCCAGGCTGACGCTGTGGCAGCCCAGCTTGTGACGGGCACGGGCCAAGCCGTCCAGGTAGGCGTTGGCGCTCGCGTAGGCACCCTGACCAGGAACCCCGAACACCGCTCCGGCAGCTGCGGTCATGAAGAAGAAGTCCAGGCTTCCGGGCGGGAAGAGCTCGTTCAGCACCTGGGCGCCCGCGACCTTGGGCCACAGGGTGTCGCGCAGCCGCTCGGCCTCGACCTCGGTGAGCAGTTGGCCCTCGGTGATACCGGCGGCGTGGATGATACCGCGGATCGGCGGAGCGCCGGCGGCGTCGCGGCGGGCCAACAAGTCGGTCACCGCGGCCCGGGATCCGACATCGAGCCCGACCACGTCAACGGTGACACCGCGCCGCTCCAACGCCCGGACGGCGGCGATCTTGTTCCGCACGCCGTCCTCGATCTCCTCGGAGTCCCAGTCGCGCCGGGGCGGCAAGGCGCTGCGGCCGGCCAAGATCAGGCGCCGGGCACCGCGGTCGGCCAGCCATCCGGCCATCAGCAGGCCGAGCGCTCCCATACCGCCGGTGATGAGGTAGGCGCCGTCAGGCTGGCACACCATCGGCTGGCGCTGCGGCGGACCGGAGATCGGAGTGAACGCGGGTGTCAGGAACTGGTCGTCACGCCACGCCAGGATGGACTTGGCCGGCGTGCGCAGGATGCTCGACAGCGCCGCAGCGCTCGCGGCCGTATCGACGCTGTCATCGCTGGGCAGGTCCACCAGCCCGCCGCAGAGTTGGGGCTGCTCTGCCCGGATCACGCCCGCCATTCCCCACAGGCAGCTCTGACGCACCGCAGCGGCGGAGGCGGCCTCGTGGACGCCGTGGGTGACGATCCACAGGGCTGGCGGGTGGACGTCGCGGTCGGCCAGGGTGGCCACCAGGTCGGCCACCTCACCGGCCAGTCGGGCCGCGCAGTCCAGGTCGGATTCGTCTGTGGGGCCCGGGTCGGCGACATAGACGACGTTCTGGGCCTCGGTGATCCCGACACTGTGGTGACCCGCTGCGTTCAGTCCGTCGCGCAGACGCTCGGCGGCGGCACCGGTACCGACCACCGTCAGGGTTCCCGGCTGAGTCGGGGTTTGCAGTTCGGCGTCCCAGGGCTGCCAGTCGATCGCGTGGGCGATCGAGCTCGGGTCGTCGGCCGCGGTGGCCGAGTTCAGCGCCGTGTAGCGCAGCCCGCGGATCTCGACGCACCGGGCGCCGTCGGCGGTGGTCACGGCGAGGTCGACGATGAGTTCGCCCTCGCCGCCGTCGCGCCGGAGCACAGTGACTCCGGCCCGGCCGTCAGTGGGCGCGTCTCCGAAACGGACATCGTCAACCGAGGCGGGCACCATCAGCTCGGGGTTGGCCTGGTCGACCAGGCGGGCGACGTGCAGGGCAGCGTCGAGCAGCGCGGCCGTGCCGGACTGCGCGGATGCGACGTCGGCATGCAACTCCGTCGCGGTGGCGCGGCCGGAGGTCAGCGACCACTCAAACGGGCGTCCCTCACTACCCCAGGTGAGCCACAGCGCGGTCACCGCGTCGTCGTCGAAGGAGGTTCCGCTATCACCGTTGGTGAGCATGGAATCAGCATCGGGCCCAACGGATTCGCCGCACGGCGTGATGCGGGCGCTGAGGTGTTTGACCCAGCGGGCGCCCGCGTCGTCGGAAACCGCCTTCGAGGAGACCGTCACTGATTCGCCGTCGGCGACCACCTGGATGGTCCGCGGCCGGTCGACGATGATCGGGTGCTCGAAACGGATCTCGCTGACCGCCGAGTGGCCGCTGGCCTCTAACGCGGCATCCGCCAGGGTTTGCAGCAGTACCGACGCCGGGACCAGCTCCACCCCGTTGTTGCGGTGGCTGCCCGGGTATGGCTTGGTCTCCGGCGACAGCCGGGCTTGCCACAGGTGGACGGTCGGTGTGCTGCCGATCTTGATGTGGGTGCCCAGCAGCAGTCCCGGCCGCGGCGCGGATTCTGCTGCGGTGATGGCACTTTCGACCACAAGCCAGTGGTGGGTGTGTCGCCACGGGGTAGCCGGCAGCACCGGGTAGGGGCCAGACGGGTGCGGTAGTTCGCGAGGACTCACCGGGTGTGCGCTGTTGAGATGCTGATGGAAAGCGACCGTGTCATCACCGTCGCGCACCAGGGTGGCGACGCTGCAGTGCGGCACCGCGTCCAGGATCTCATCAATGGTGTGGGTCAGGATCGGGTGCGGGCTGATCTCAATGAAGGTGCCGTACTTGTCCCCTGCGGCGGCAACCGCCTGATTCACCCGGGCCGGCTGGCGCACATTGTCTGCCCAGTAACCGGCGTCGAGCATCGGGGTCGGTCCGAGTGGATCGACCACGGTGGACAGGAATGGGATTTGTGGCATTTGTGGGGTGATGTCGGCTAGTTCGGCGCGCAGCTCGTCAAGGATCGGATCCATGAACGCGGTATGGGAAGCCACTTCCATATTCACCCGCCGCGCAAACCGCTCCTGGGCAGCCACCGCAGCAATCACCGCATCCACATCCGCCGGCGCACCAGCCACCACCGTCTGCCGCGGCGACAAATACCCCGCCACCTCAACACCGGGATAACCCGCCAACAACTCACCGGCAGCAACGGCATCCAACTCCAACAACGCCACCGCACCGCATTCAGCACACCGCGGACTCAGCCCAGCCGAGTTCGCCCTACAGTGGACCACGACCCACCAACCCCAAGCCGCATAGCGACTGGACCAGAAACCGGGTCCCCCTCAGCACAGCGGTTGGCCTCGATTCCGGGTGTCAGCGGTGACGTATTTCCCAGACTTGAGGGGTTGCCCGTCAGGTATTTAACCAGCTGGGCCGCGAGGGCCTCGGGAAACGTCAAGAGCGTGGTGTCGTAGCGCGCTGCTATAACCGACGTATCTTCAGCGTTATGAATGTGATTGGGGCTACCGATGTCATCGAAGTCGAGGCGCGGCGATAGGCGCCCCCAGGTGCTGGGTCTCATCACTCATCGCGGCGACAAACGTCCATGCGGAATCTGCGGGGTCCGGAAGCGCATGACGCAGTCGCACGTCCCATCTCGTTGCGCGGGCAACGAGATGCTAGTCAAGCGGTGTCGTCTCATGGTGAACAAGGACGAGGTCGATGTGGGCCGTCAAGACCTTGGCGGCATCCACCTCTACGGCTTATGCGGTGACTGTAATAGTCAGGCTGGCCAGTACGACAAGGCCTATGGTGATTTCGCTCAACAGATGCGGCCTCACTGGGTCAAATCCTGGCAGATACATGTCCCTCCGCTGATGTCGATGCCATCGGTGGTCTTCGACCCCGGTGCTGTCGTGCGGTCCATCCTGTTGGGTATGTGCGCCACTGGGCCGCTAATTCGTCGCCACTGGCCCGATTGGCCAGGTCAGTTGGCCAGCGGAATCCCTTTGGAGATGCCGCCAGAGCTACGTCTGTACCTCGCCGTTACGCGAGGTGTGACAGCTCGGGTTGCGGGGCCAATCGCTGGATTTCCCGTCGCGGGCCGTCGCCTGCGCCATGACAGCTCGGGTAATCCTGTCGGAATCAACGCCGTTGCGTCTGTCTACTTTCCCCCGCTGGCATGGGAGCTGATCTACCCGGGAGAAACGGTACTTACCGATGATCGGTGGGCCAACGTCACCAGCTGGACCACCATAAAGCCGGGAGACACCCACGTGCTCAGCGAGCTCGTTCCGGTGCTGCCTGCAGTCAGTCACCCCTGGCATGATCCAACACGCAACCGACATTGGGTCGAGCTTTTCAGCTCCGAGATAACGCCTATCGTCGAATGCGCCAATGTCGAAGGGGGGCGTCCCGACCTGCGTGCGCCCTCGACGTTGGAGAAGCGCGCATACATCAGCACGGAGATGTTCAACGAGCTGCTCCGTAAGCGGAGCATGACACCGCGGCGCTGAAAGTTTGGTGGTATGGACGGCCACGCTCGTCGCTCTTCAGGCTATCGTGATGGGCCGAGCGCTTATGCGACTATATCGATCCTCGATACCGATAGGCCGAATCCGAGGCTCAAAATTTGCTTACCCTGCTGCATCAAATTGAGCTTGCTGAAGAATGGCAGCCAATCCGCACCGGTCTTATCCGAATTAGCGATTACGGCGTAGGAGACCACGTACTTGGATCGATGAACGCTCTGGTCGCTCGCAGGGATGAGACTTAACCACTTATCCTTCTCGGCAGGGCCGACTGATTCCTCGATCTTCGCGCGGACCTTGTCGCGATACGTCCCGTCGCTAACGAAGGTTGTCGCACCGATCGCACCTTGCGCAAACAGATGGCTGAGCGTCGAAGACCGCGATTTGCGCTTGATGTGGATGAACTCGCCCCCAGCAGTTAGCAAATCGCAGAGTTCGATCCCCGACGAAGCTCCGCCTGGAACCTGGATCTTGGCATCCAAGCAGAGCATCTCGGCCCCAGCCTCGCTCGCCATGCGCTTGTTGTACGCCGGCTCGGTTTCCCCAATGTTCGAGCTCACCAATGTTGTCTGGGGCGCCGACAGGCCCGCTGCGAATGCGTCGACCTCTTGAGCGAGGGTTTCGCTCACCGCGAGCCAGTTGCCTTCGATGAGAACGTACAACTGGCCATTAACTCGCTGCTCGGAGATCAGGCAGTTGTACAGCGTCCAGCGTCCGTCGTATTCACCCGAGCGGAGGAACTTCACCGAAACTCGCCGACCCTTGAGGATCGAAACCGTCATCTTTGACCGGCCGTCTCCGATTGATTCGAGGTATTCGTCGAGGTCGAGATCGAGGAAGACTGTTCGGCTGCTGGTGATCTTGAATGACTCGATTTCTCCCCAGTCGATTGGCTCTGGCATCGCCATGTGCGTCCCAGAGGTGTCACCTTCTACTAGCTGCTGGGCCAGCTGCCCGTCGAGTGCGTCGATCAATCCACGGTCGGTGACGAGCGACAGGTGGTCGATCCACGCAAAATTGTCCTTATAGGTCTCCTCAGAGAATGCCTCCAGAACTTCGCCGAGTACTTTCTCCAGCTCCGACGCCTTCGTTGTTGTGCCGAGGACCAGCGCGTCAGCTCCGGAGAGGCGCTTTGACAGCGATGTGTCTCGTGGCTCACCGGTCACCGCTCTGAGAATGTCTCTCGACACGTCGACGCCGAAGGTCGGCAAGTCGGTGCTCTTGCTTGCCTGCAATGTACGGGTCACAACGAGATCTTCAAACGTCTTGGTATCCATACTCCGAAGCTGCGTGGGATCAATCCGGTTGAGCGCCACTCTGAGCCCGAACTGCCGCTCGACCTTGGACATGTCCAGCAGACTTCGGCCGTAGCCGAAGGTGAGCGCGAAATGGCGACCGTGGGCATCCACGATCAGCACGCCGGATGCTGAAGATGAGGACAGATCTGGCAGCGTCGGCGCGATCTCCTTGACATATGACACCCAAGCGGGCCGCGTCGGTGGTTTCGACACAAAGTAGAACGTTCCGCTGATGCCGATCTCTTCGTTCAGCGGCACCGCGGTAGGCGACTTGTCCTTAGTGATTGCTTCGCCGAAATCAGAGATAGGCTGCAGCAGAAAGATAGTCAGTCGTTGCGTTTTCACGCTAGTCACGCCACGCCATGCTAATAGGACCAGAGCTCATGCGGCGTCGCTCCAACGCCTCAGCAACATGACACACCGCCGCTCCGACCCGAAAGTAGTTGCTGGACGCTAACATGCGAAAGTCCCAGCATAGCTGCGTACAGCACAATTGGCTGATAGTTTTTGCATGCCACTACTGGAATTCGCGGATTAGATGACATAGCGGTGCTCGGAGCTTTGGGATGACTACGCTGGCGGGTGCTCAGTCGCGCTGATATGTGCGCTGCTTATTCGGGCCCGCGGGCGAATACAGGATTGAGAACCTCGCAGACCCGCATGATCTGGTCGTCGAGGTTCTCCTCGCAGGCGGATTCCAGGTGTTCCTTGCGGCGCCATGCAGCCCATTTGGCCTGTGCGACTGCGCCGTAACCGGCCAGGTGCGGGGCGACAGGCTCGAGGGTGACGCCGCGGTGGCGCGCGACAGCTCGTGCCGACCGGAGAAGCTCGTCGGGGTCGATGCCTTGGCGGGCCAGTGCCACGATGTCGACGTAGTCTCGCCAGCGGGTGCTGGTGATGCCGCGTTCGAGGATGGTGACGCCCTTTTCTGCGATGGTTGTCTCGGCCGCGTAACCGAGGAGCGTGATCGGTTCGCCAAGGATTCGGTCGATGGTTACCAGCCGCGGTGGCGGCACTATCGGGTCGCCGGTGGATACGTCCCACACGGCGGTGCCGTGCCACTGCCCGATTGAGGCGGCGACTCGTAGGCGCAAACCGGGGTAGTCGGCGTGCTCGCGGATCTCCTGCACGCTGATCGTGTCGGTGTCGAACACCACTCCGTCATCGACATCGATCCCGGCGATGTCACAGACCACCTGGGTGAGATGCTCGGCGGTTACCTCCGCGGCCACGGCGTTGGCATCGGTGTCCTTGGTGGGGCGTCGCACCCCGTAGGCGGCCAACAGAATGCCACCTTTGAGGACGAAGTCGCCGGCATGTGGGGTACGGGTAAGTCGATCCAGGAACGATTCGAGCGTGTGCCGGATCACGTATTCCTGCGTTGGTGTGCTGGCCGCGCTTTTCGCTGCTGCGGAACGTGCGGCGGCCTGGATTTCGCGGAACACTGCGTCGCCGGAGATCACCCCAGCATCTCCAATGCCTGAAGGACAGGAGATTTTGCCCGGGGTAGTTGCGACGCGATCTCGATCAGCCGGGCTGGTTTGCCGCCCCGGCGTAGCCACTCCCGTAGCGCATCGCGCGCCAGTTCGTATCCGACGTCGCCGCGCAGGCGGAACGCGTCGGCGATCGACCGTTCGGGGGAGTAGATCCCGATCGTTTGATCCGATCCCGGGATGGCGATCTCTTTGCGTCCGATCTCAAACGTGGCCCGATCGAAGTGGTGCCACGCGATCGCGCCCGTGCTGGCCGGTGTTCGCGACCCGCGGGGGATCGCGACGTCCAGCGCGGCGGGTATCGCATCGGTCAGATCGTGGTAGACGAGGGCGGAGGTCAGGCAGATCGTCGCCTCCGGGCGACGTGTGGCGGCTTCGATCTGATCCCAGTCGGCGGCGGACGCCTTGGCGGGTAAGTAGATGCCGCGGGCGATGCGGTCCAACCGGCCCGCCCAGGCGTCGCGGTAGAGCCCGCTACGTGAGAGGCCGGCCCGCGTCGCGGTGCTCGGGGTGAGGGCTTCCACGGCGGTACCTCCTCTCCATGGAACGGCTGATACGAAACGTTTACAGCTAATACTACCTGTAGACGTTCCGTATCGGACCTAGTCGGGGCGCGTTGGAACGACACGTTCCACCTGTCGAAGCCCGATGTGTCACAGCGATGTCACAAGAGCTGCACCCAAACCCATAGCCCAACGCACTGAAAGTGCAGGTCAATGGAGTAGAGCCTAGTTCGGCGACCTGGGGAAACGTGTCCGCCTGCGAACTGAAAAGCGGAAGGTCGCCGGTTCGATCCCGGCCCTGGCCACTGGGATTGAGCTGCACGGACTCGGTGATGTCACGCTTTCGCTGATGCGGCGTGTCCGGTTTCTGTCCGTTCGTCTGCTTCGTGACTGGCGCCGGGCCCGTTGTCGGCTTCCAGGATGCAGCACGCACACGCTCTACTATTGCGGACTTCGTGGGACGGCGACTGGCCACCTCGCGAGCCGCTGGAAGGTGAACCTCGATATTCTCCGCCGGCCGACAGGGACCCTCACGCTTCTGCTGGACCGCAGGCCGTAGCCGCCGGTGTTGAGGTGCACAGACGCGACGATGGAACTCTATGGCTGATTCGGCGTATCCGGTTCCTGTCGGTTTCCTTTGGCCCCGTCCGACGCGTGGAGCCGGTCGAGGTTGACCGCCACCTGGTCGAGCTCATCGGAGTACAGATCGCTGTAGATGTTGGCGGTGACGGTGGGCGTGGAGTGCCCCATGGTCTTCTGGACGTAGCGCAAATCGGCGCCCGAGGCCCGGGCCAAGCTCGCGTAGGTATGGCGCAGATCGTGGATCGTCAACGGTGCCAGGTGCGTCGTCTGCAAAGCGCGAGACCAGTGGGTGTGGCGACGCCAGTTGTTGGATCGCAGGAAGCCGCCGTTGGGTGATGTGATGGCTTGCTCGGCCGGCGCACGGCCGGCGACGCGCGCCTTGAGCAGCTCGACGACGACCTGGGGGAGCGGGACGGTCCGCACGGCCGCACGGGTTTTCGGCGGGCCGACGATGATGTGCCCTTCCACCTCGGGTGCGGCTTGGCGCACGTAGAGCCTGCGTGCCTCCAAGTCGACATCGCCCACGCGCAAGCCCACCAGCTCAGACCACCGCAGTCCGGTGTAGGCCAGGATTGTGACGACGTCGCCTTGGTCACCGCATGCCGCAGCCAGGGCCGCAACTCCGGCGGTGGTGAGGTAACGGTGGCGTTCCCGTACCGGTAACCGTCCCGCCGATACGCCCTGTGCCGGGTTGCTGTGGATCCGGCCCTCCTCGCGTGCCATGTCGAGTATCGACCGCAAGAGCCGCAGCGTGGACATCTTGGCCCACGGGCCCACGGTCAGGGCGTCGACGAAGACCTGGACGTCCCTGCGGCTGATCTCATCGACGGGGACATGGCCGAAGCGTGGGCCGATGCGCAGCTGCCAGTGCTGGGTGTAACCGCTCCATGTCTTGGGGGATACGGCCGGGCGTTTCGATGCGCTGTATTGCGTCCAGATCGCCGAGAGATGGACCCGGCCGAGGCGCGGATCGAAACGTCTGGTTCCCAGGGCCACTTCACTATCCCTGTCGGCCTTGAATGCCCGCGCTTCCCGTAGCGTGGCGAATGTCGACGATGTTTCTACCCACCCGGACGGTGAGTTGGAGTCGCGGACCAGGTAGCGCACTTGATAGCGGGCTTGGCCGGCGGCGTTGGTCCGCTTTCGGATTCCGGGAGGTAGTGAGCCGGCCATTAGCGTCGCACCCGGTGTAGCCATGTGCGGACTTCGGCTGCATCCCAACGTCTTACCCGATCAGAAAGTGCGTAGCACGGTGGCCCCACTTCCTGGCCCTGGTCGCGCATCGCGCCCCAGCGGCTGACGGTGGCCGTGGACACGCCAAGCAAGTCAGCGACCTGCTCGGCCGTCAACAGCTCCGG
Organism: Mycobacterium sp. SVM_VP21; assembly: GCA_024758765.1. Taxonomy (NCBI): domain Bacteria; kingdom Bacillati; phylum Actinomycetota; class Actinomycetes; order Mycobacteriales; family Mycobacteriaceae; genus Mycobacterium; species Mycobacterium cavoris. Next base: position 4,839,377 of record CP101406.1, on the reverse strand, counting down.
AAATACGGCGGCCGCGGGTGCGAAATCCTCCTGGTGGGGCACCTTCGATACAAGCATTGGTCAAGCCTTTCGGGAACTGCTCTATATAGGTTCATCCTACCTAGTTAACTAGAGCGGTGCAACGTATCGCAGGAGATTGTTTGTCCGAAATGCAACGACGCGAGAACCCAAGGGGGACAGTCGAAGCAGATCAATGCGGTCCATCCCAACATCGGGGACGAGTCACGACTTGTGAGTGGGGTTGGGCATCATCATTTCCATCAATGCCCGGCACCCATCAAACCGCAGCGAGAACCACATTCACTCCAGGAAGCGACCCACCCGCCTCGCGCAACCCCCACCTGAACGGCCAGGCGGAACCGGGCCGGAGCCGCGGAGCGGCGCAGGCCGTGTTTCGGCTGGGATCAAAAGACGTGCCACACCAGCCAAGGTGCCTTGAGAGACTCGACGAGGGCGACGCGGGGACCCGCATCATGACCGGCGCCTCTGTAGTCGAGGCGTCCAGGGATGGTGTGGTTCAGCGGGCTGGGAACTCGTATTCGAGGACGTAGGCGGATGCGACCTTGACGCTGGCGCAGACTTCAACGGCCACGTCGTTGGTGTCGTAGGCGGTCCGCAGCACACTCAGAACGGGAACCCCTGACTCCAGCTGCAACTCACGGCGTTCTTCGGGGGTGGGCATCCGAGCGGTGACTTCCTCGGTGAAACGTGCGATGGCGTGGCCGGTTTCCTCCAAGCGGGCGTAGATGCCACCCGGTCCGGTATCGGCCTCGGTGATCTGCGCATCTTCGGCAATCGTCAAGGGTAGGTAGGAGACGGCCGTCTCAATGGGTTGCCCATCGGAGAGGTAGCGCCATGACCACGCGACGACCTTATCAGCGGCCGACACCTGAAGACGTTCGGCCACAAGCTGGTTCGTTTTCTTCCGGGTCACTGCGATCCGGTCGACTTCCGGCGAGTACCCAGGTTCCTCGACTCCGACGTCGGATGCGGTGTTGCCGTCGGCTCGGTGTTTCCGCGCGAAGCGATCGGATGCCACGCGTCGGATCTGAGGCGCCGGGCGGACGAACACGCCGCGGCCGCGCTCGGCGATCACCAGCCCTTCGGCACGAAGCTCTTGGACCGCTTGCCGCACCGTCATACGTGCCACACCGAAATGCTCGATCAACTCAGTCTCCGACGGCAGCCGCGCCCCGGGGGCTAGCCGGCCCGAGCGGACGCCCTCGCGCAGCATGCCCGCGATCTGCCGATAGGGCGGGCTGTCCACGGTCCGATCGACCTGACCAAGTTCGAGCACTTACCCGCCTCCCGCCACCACATCTAGACGACTAGCTTAGAGGGCCGGCCCACCTGTGTCACTCCTCATGCCGGGGCCGCCTGGAGGGCGCCGATGCAGTAGTCCACAGCCGCGCACACAGTTTGGGGCTTTCCGGACGGGGCTGAATATGGCTCTAACTGGGAGAACGCGTCACGATAGTTAACGCTGGCTGTCGGTCGCCGACGCAAGTTTGTGTCCAAAGTGTGTCCACGGTTGGGCACGCTAGGCCATCACCTGCGCTCAGGGACTAGCGCTCGTAGACGTCCTCATCGACGCACCTTCCGCACCGGGGGCATATCCACACGCGGTCGACCACCTCGCCATCGCCGTTGCGGTCCACGAGCGTGTATGGCGCATCCTTTCCGCATTGCGGGTGGGTAGCGAGCGCCTTCTTGATGATCTTCGGTGCCATCAGATACTCAACGAATTCGGGTGACCGAGCCTGCTCCTGGTCCCGGATCAGTAGAGTTCGGTGCTCCAGTTTTGCGGATCGTCCGACTCGTCTTGCTGGTTGTGCCAAGTGATATCGAAGGTCTTGTCGACACCCATGGCGCTGAAGGTGTCTAACTTCACCTGGGCCCTTGAGTGGACGACGGCGAAGCTAGCCTCGTGCTCACTGTTGCGGATCGTCGGGCTTCTGACCACCACGCTGTAACGGTTAGCATCCGACGGATTCCGCAGAAAGGTCTGCGCATTAGAAGGCTGGATGAGTTCCCACATATCGGGGGACGCTAGCGCGCCGCTTCGCGCCTCGTGGACGATTCTCGCAATCTCGGCGTCGTCGACCGTGAGACCCATATCCCTGAGCTGCTGTCGGACGCTGTGGATCGCATCATGCTCGGTTCCATCGAGTGGGACTCGAAACCCCTTGGAGAGACTTTCGAAGAAGTCGGAATTGAACTTGAAGTCAGCCATGACCGCTGCTGCCCCTCTCTAGAGCCGTCTCAGTGTGCCGGCATTCGACCGACGCCAGTGGTTGCCGCTGGCATCGGAGAAGCTCACGGTGGCCTCGATGTCGACGGTGTTGACGTGCTGCTGGTTCTCATCCAGAGGGAACTGCTGGTCCTTTTCGTCCACCCAGCGCGTGACGAACGATGTACTGAACCCGGGTGCCGGCGGCAGCACCCGCGTCACGGCATCGGAAAGCCTCGGTTGAGCTTGGGGGAATCCGCGCATGTGCGCGGACTCGAGCTTCACATCCAAAATCGGCATGCTGCCGTGATTCACGCATCCAACGTAATACTCCGGGTTGCGTCCAGCAGAGTGGTGTACGAGTCGGACCTGATCAGCGGGACCGGCGTGTCGTTGCCGAATGATTGAAGGTCATCGCGTGATTCTTCGAGAGACCCGTCAAAAATAGCGACAGGGAAACGCCCGGTCCCATCCCGAACCCGGAAGCTAAGCCTGTCAGCGCCGATGATACTGCCCACACGGGTGGAAAAGTAGGACACCGCCGAACACAACATTAAGCCCTGTGCCCCCCAAGAAATTGGGGGGCACAGGCATTTCCCGGGGGCACAGGCATTTCCCGCATGTCCCATTGTTCTGCGCGAACAGATCGCGTGAATGCGACCGTGTCAAGGGGTCGGCGATCCCCGCCGTATCCTTTTCGGTAGCACTGTTACGACCGGAGGGCGCGAGGTGGCCGAACACGGCAATGGCGGCGACGGGCCGCGAGGCGGCAGGAGCGCCGGCGATGCCGGGCGCCGTGGCCGGCCCGGGCAATCCGGAGGCCGCCCCGGGCAGTCCGGTGGTGGTTCGTTCCGGGGATCCGGCGATCAGCGTCGGACAACCCGAGGTGCGGGACCGGACCGCGATCGTCGTTCCCAGCCGCCGCGCGACCGCGATGGCAGCGCGCGACCGCCAAGGGACCGCGATGGTTCGTGGACTCCCCGCGACCGCGACGGCGGCCCGCGACCTCAGCGTGACCGCGACGGAGCCTCGCGGCCGCCGCGCGACTTCGACCGTTCTTCGCGCCCGCGGCGCGACTTCGAGAGCACGTCGCGACCCCCGCGCGCTGCTGGCGAGGAAACGTCCCAGCGTTACGACGACCCGCCGCTGCCCGAAGGGATCGAACCCAAGCAGTTGGCTCCGGAAGTGCGACGGGAGCTGAGCACGCTCAACCGGGCCACCGCCGACGCGGTGGCCTGCCACCTGGTCGCCGCCGGCATGCTGCTCGACGACAATCCGGAAGCGGCACTGCTACACGCCAAGGCGGCTCGGTCCCGCTCAACGCGGATCACCGCCGTCCGCGAAGCCGTCGGGATCGCCGCCTACCAGTGCGGTGACTGGACGCAGGCACTGGGCGAGTTGCGGGCGGCTCGGCGGATGGGCAGCAAGTCCGCGCTGTTGCCACTGATCGCCGACTGCGAGCGCGGCCTGGGCCGGCCCCAGCGAGCGATCGAGTTGGCCACCGGCCCGGATGCCGAGCAGCTCGAGGGTGACGAGGCCGACGAGATGCGGATTGTCGCCGCCGGTGCTCGCGCGGACCTGGGGCAGTTGGAGCAGGCACTGACGGTGCTCTCCTCGGCACCGAACGACCCGGACCGGACCGGCTCGACGGTCGCACGGCTGCACTACGCGCACGGCGAGACGCTGGTGGCACTCGGGCGCGAAGGTGAGGCGCTGGAGTGGTTCCTGCGCGCCGCTGCCGCCGACACCGAAGGCGTTACCGACGTCGAGGACCGCATCGCCGAACTGGGCGGCGGTGCGACCCTGGCCGAGGAATACGACTGCCTGCTACTGGATCTGGACGGCACGGTGTTCCGCGGTGGTGAACCCACTGCCGGCGCTGTCGAGACCCTGGCCGAACTGCAGAGCCGAAAGCTGTTCATCACCAACAATTCGTCGCGCGGTGCGGACGAGGTCGCGGCACATCTGAACCAGCTGGGCTTCACCGCCACAGCCGAGGACGTCGCCACCAGCGGCCAGATCGCGGCAGGCCTGCTGGCCGGCCAGCTGCCCGCCGGGTCGCGAGTCTTGGTGCTGGGTGCGGAGTCGCTGGCGGCCGAGATCGGCGCCGTCGGTTTGGAAGCGGTGCGCCTGGCCACCGACGAACCCGCCGCCGTCATCCAGGGCCTGTCCACCGAGCTGGGCTGGGCCGATCTGGCCGAGGCGGCGCTGGCGATCCGCGCCGGGGCGCTGTGGATGACCACCAACGTCGACAAGACGCTGCCGTCGGAGCGGGGTCTGCTGCCGGGCAACGGCTCGATGGTGGCCGCCCTGCGTGCCGCGACCGACGCCGAACCGCAGGTGGCCGGCAAGCCGGGCCCGGCGCTGCTGACCGCGGCGCTGACCCGCGGCGAGTTCTACGCACCGCTGGTGGTCGGCGACCGGCTCGACACCGACATCGCCGCGGCCAATGCCGCTGCGCTGCCCAGCCTGATGGTGCTCACCGGAGTGAACTCCGCCCGTGACGCCGTCGGCGCGGTCGCCGAGCATCGGCCGACCTACCTCGGCCATGACCTGCGGGCGTTGAACGTCGGCGCCGGCAAGCTGGCGATCGGGTCGCAGCCGGCCTGGGACGTACAGGTGGATGGCACCACCGTGACCGTCGCCGCCGGGCAACCCGAGGAAGACGGTGATGGCCTGTCGGTCGTCCGTGCGCTCGCATCCGCGGTGTGGGACGCCGAGCTGGCCGCGCGCACGTTCACTGTTGCGGCCGCCGATGACACCGCCGACGCGGCGCTGCAACAGTGGTCGCTGCTCGGCACGTGGCCTTAATCGGCATCGGCTAGCGTGAGTGGCACCCATGAACAGTGAGATTGAGGACGTCCGAGCACGCATCGCGGCAGTGCTGGCCGAGTTGCCCGGCGAAGCCGAGCTGGCCGACCTGCCGGCCCACAGCGATCTCGGTGATTTTCAGGCCTTGGCGCAGCGGCTCGAAGAGGCCCACCAGGTGTTGGTGCGGGCGCTGGAGTCGGTAGAGAAGGGCTGAGTCAGGCATGTCGCGGCGTGCTCGGGTCGACGCCGAACTGGTCCGGCGCGGATTGGCGCGGTCTCGCCAGCAGGCCGCCGAATTGATCGAGGCCGGCAAAGTCACCATCGACGGCATCCCGGCGGTCAAGCCCGCCACCGCCGTGGCGGTGACCGCGGCGCTGGCGGTGGTGGACGACGGCGAACGCAGTTGGGTGTCGCGCGGGGCGCACAAGCTGATCGGCGCCTTGGACACGTTCGGTATCGCCGTTGCCGACCGGCGGTGCCTGGACGCCGGCGCCTCGACCGGCGGATTCACCGAAGTGCTGCTGGACCGGGGTGCGGCCCGGGTGGTCGCCGTCGACGTCGGCTACGGGCAGTTGGCCTGGTCGTTGCGCACCGACCCGCGGGTGGTGGTCATCGAACGCACCAACGTCCGAGGTCTGACGGTCGACGCCATCGGCGGGCCCGCGGAGCTGATCGTTGCGGACCTGTCGTTCATCTCGCTGGCCACGGTATTGCCCGCGCTGGCTGGCTGTGCGTCACCGGACGCCGATATCGTGCCAATGGTGAAGCCGCAGTTCGAAGTCGGACGACAACAGGTGGGGTCTGGCGGTGTGGTGTCCGACCCGGCCCTGCGGGCCGACGCGGTCGTATCGGTGGCGCACCGCGCCGAAGAACTGGGGTGGGGCACCGTCGCCGTCACCGCCAGTCCGTTGCCGGGACCTTCCGGCAACGTCGAATACTTTCTGCATCTGCGCGCCAGTGCCGCGCCGCTGACCGGTGACGCGTTGCGCGCCGCCGTGCAGGATGCCGTCGCGAGGGGTCCGCAATGACCAGTGGAGATCATCAACGCACCGTGCTGCTGGTGGTGCACAGCGGTCGTGAAGAGGCCACCGACACCGCCCGCCGGGTCGAGAAGGTGCTCGACGAACACGGCATCGCGCTGCGCGTGCTGACCGCCGAAGCCGTCGACAAGGGTGCGCTGCACGCGGGGGCTGACGAAGGTCGCGAGATCGGTGTCGCGATCGACCTGGTGGATCCCGACAACGGGGCGGCCGAGGGTTGCGAACTGGTCTTGGTTCTCGGCGGTGACGGCACCTTCCTGCGCGCGGCGGAGCTGGCCCGCAGCGCCGACATCCCGGTACTGGGCGTCAATCTGGGCCGAATCGGGTTTCTGGCCGAAGCCGAGGCCGACACCATCGACCAGGTGCTGGACAAGATCATCGCCCGCGACTACCGGGTGGAGGACCGGATGACGCTGGACGTCGTGGTGCGCGCCGACGGCGAGATCGTCGACAGCGGGTGGGCGCTCAACGAGGCCAGCATGGAGAAGGGCCCCCGGCTGGGTGTGCTGGGCGTCGTCGTCGAGGTGGACGGCCGGCCGGTGTCGACGTTCGGCTGCGACGGGGTGCTGGTGTCAACCCCGACCGGATCCACCGCCTATGCGTTCTCCGCCGGCGGACCGGTGCTCTGGCCCGACCTGGACGCCATCCTGGTGGTGCCCAACAACGCTCACGCGCTGTTCGCCCGGCCCATGGTCACCAGCCCCGAATCGATCATCGCGATCGAAGTCGAAAGCGACGGCCACAATGCACTGGTGTTCTGCGACGGTCGCCGCAAGATGCTGGTGCCCGCCGGTGGCCGCCTGGAAGTGCAGCGCGGTGTCAGCCCGGTGAAGTGGGCGCGGCTGGGTCGCTCGCCGTTCACCGACCGTCTGGTGCGCAAATTCCGGCTGCCGGTCACCGGCTGGCGCGGACAGTAGGGGTGCGCCTCCGGTGCTGACTGAGATCCGTATCGAGTCCCTGGGCGCCATCAGCGCAGCCACCGCTGAATTCGACCGCGGACTGACCGTCCTGACCGGCGAGACCGGCACCGGCAAGACGATGGTGGTCACCGGGCTGCACCTGCTCGGTGGTGCTCGCGCCGACGCCAACCGGGTGCGTTCCGGTGCCAACCGTGCCGTGGTGGAGGGCCGGTTCTGCACCGCCGACCTGGCGCAGGCCGCAGCCGGGCAGATCGACGAACTGCTCGAGGCCGCCGGAGCCGAGCGCGACGAGGACGGCACGGTGATCGCGGCCCGCTCGGTCAGCCGCGACGGTCCCTCACGGGCCTACCTGGGCGGGCGCGGGGTCCCGGCCAAATCGCTGACCGGGTTCACCGGCAGCCTGCTGACGTTGCACGGCCAAAACGATCAGCTGCGGTTGATGCGCCCGGACGAGCAACGTGCGGCGCTGGATCGCTACGCCGCGGTGGGCGCCCGGCTGGAGCGCTACCGCGCCGCGCGCGAGGCCTGGCAATCGGCACGACGCGAGTTGGTCGAACGCCGCGACCGCGCCCGGGAACTGGCTCAGGAAGCCGACCGGCTCACGTTCGCGCTGCGGGAGATCGATGCCGTCGAGCCTCGGGCCGGGGAAGACGACGCGCTGACCGCCGAGATTCGGCGGCTCTCCGAGCTCGACGCGTTGCGTGCCGCGGCCTCCGGTGCGCGGGCGGCCCTGGCCGGAGCCGACGACGCGCTCGATGCAGCCGACGGGCCGAACTCGGCAACCGATCGGCTGGGGCAGGCGAAGGCGGCGTTGAGCGGCACCGACGACACCGCGCTGCAGGCGTTGGGCGATCAGCTCGGCGAGGCGCTCACCGTGGTGGGTGACGTGGCCCGCGAACTCGGCAGTTATCTCGATGATCTGCCCACCGGCGCCGATGCGCTCGATGCCAAGTTGGCCCGCCAGGCCGAGCTGCGCAGCCTGACCCGCAAGTACGCCGCCGACATCGACGGGGTGCTGGCCTGGGCGGCGCAATCCCGGGAACGGCTGACCCAGCTCGACGTCTCCGAGGAAGCGCTCGCCGAGCTGGCGCGCCGGGTCGACGCGCTGGGAGAGCAGGTGGCCAAGGCCGCCACCGACCTCAGTGCCGCGCGCACCAAGGCGGCTGGCGGACTGGCCAAGGCGGTCAGCGCCGAACTGTCCGGGTTGGCAATGGCCGATGCCGAATTCAGCATCGGGGTCAGCACCAGCCCGGCGGCCGCCGAGGACCCGGCCGCGTTGCGGTTGCCGTCGGGCCAGACGGTGCACGCCGGCGCCGACGGTATCGACGATGTCGAGTTCGGCCTGGCCCCGCACCGCGGCATGACGGTGCTGCCGCTGGCCAAGAGCGCCTCCGGTGGGGAACTGTCCCGGGTGATGCTGGCGCTGGAGGTGGTGCTAGCCACCTCATCGCGGCAGTCGGCCGGCACCACGATGGTGTTCGACGAGGTGGATGCGGGCGTGGGTGGACGGGCCGCGGTGCAGATCGGGCGGCGGCTGGCTCGCTTGGCCCGAACGCACCAGGTCATCGTGGTGACCCACCTGCCGCAGGTCGCGGCCTATGCCGACGTGCACCTGATGGTCGAGCCCACCGGGCGACAAGGCGCCAGCGGGGTGCGCCGGTTGGCGGACGACGCCCGGGTCGGCGAGCTGGCCCGGATGCTGGCCGGGCTGGGGGAGACCGACACCGCCCGGGCGCACGCGCGAGAGCTACTAGATGCCGCGCAAGAGGATCGGAACGCGGGCTCCGACAACGAAGCCGACGACAGGTCAGCGCCTTGTGACTGATGTGACTGATGAAACTTCTGGGGCTGGTGTTACGGCGCGCCTCCCGCGATTCTCCCGACTTCCCGGCCAGAATCGCGCCCATGAAGATGTCTGCGCTGCTGTCTCGTAACACCGCCCGGCCTGGCCTTGTCGGTACGGCTCGGGTTGACCACGACATCGACCGACTGCTGCGCAGGGTTGGCCCCGGCGACATCGTGGTCCTCGACATTCTCGACCTGGACCGGATCACCGCCGACGCCCTGGTGGAAGCCCAGATCGCCGGCGTCGTCAACGCCTCGGCATCGATCTCCGGGCGCTACCCGAACCTGGGACCGGAGGTGCTGGTCGCCAACGGCGTCACGCTGATCGACGAAGCCGGACCCACGGTGTTCAAGAAGATCCGGGACGGCGCCAAGATCCGCCTCTACAACGGCGCCGTCTACTCCGGCGACCGCCGGCTGGCCCGCGGCGTCGAACGCAGCGACGTCGAGATCGCCGACATGATGATCGAGGCCAAGAGCGGGCTGGTGGCCCACCTGGAGTCCTTCGCCGGCAACACCATCGAGTTCATTCGCAGCGAGAGCCCGCTGCTGATCGACGGCATCGGGATCCCCGAGATCGACGTCGACCTGCGACGTCGCCACGTGGTGCTGGTCGGTGACGAAGCTACCGCCACTGACGACCTCAAGTGCCTCAAGCCGTTCATCAAGGAGTACCAGCCGGTGCTGATCGGCATCGGTGCCGGAGCCGACGTGCTGCGCAAGGCCGGCTACCGCCCGCAGCTGATCGTCGGCGACCCCGACCAGATGAGCGCCGAAGTGCTGCGGTGCGGCTCGCAGGTCGTGCTGCCCGCAGACGCGGACGGCCACGCGCCCGGTCTGGAGCGCATCCAGGACCTGGGTGTCGGTGCCATGACCTTCCCGGCCGCCGGTTCCGCGATGGACCTGGCGCTGCTGCTGGCCGACCACCACGGTGCGGCGCTACTGGTGACGGCCGGGCACACCGCCAACATCGAGACGTTCTTCGACCGGACCCGTCAGCTGACCAACCCGTCGATGTTCATGACCCGACTCAAGGTCGGCGAGAAGCTGGTGGACGCCCGCGCGGTCGCCACGCTCTACCGCAACCGGATTTCGGCCGGCGCGATCGCGCTGCTGGTGTTGACCATGCTGATGGCGATCATCGTCGCGCTGTGGGTATCGCGGACCGACGCCGTGGTGCTCGAGTGGCTCGGGCACTACTGGCAGCACCTGTCGCAGTGGTTGCGGCACTGGGTGACCTAAAAGGGATCGACGCAAAAGGATCGGGGTCAGCACCGCCATGATCACCCCTCGCTACCACGCGATGTCGCTGACGGCAGTGCTGCTGGCACTGGTATTCGGCGTCGTCCTAGGTTCGGGACTGTTGTCGGGTCCGTTGATGGCCGGCATGCAGTCCGACAAGCAGGATCTGCGGGAGCAGGTCGACGCGCTGCGCGAACAGCACAACGCGCTGAGCGAACGACTGCGCAACGCCAACGATTTCGATGCCCAGATGGCGCCCCGGATGGTGCACGACGCGCTGACCGGGAAATCCACGGTGATCTTCCGGACCCCTGACGCGGCCGACGACGACGTCGAGGCGGTCTCGCGGATCATCGGGCAGGCCGGCGGAACCGTCACCGGAACGGTGACACTGACGGCGCAGTTCGTCGACGGCAACGCCGAGGAGAAGCTGCGTGCCGTGCTGGAGTCCGGGATCGTGCCGGCTGGCGCTCAATTGAGCACCAGCCTGGTCGACCAGGACGCCCAGGCCGGCGACCTGCTCGGGATCGCACTGCTGATCAACTCGCGCCGTCCCGAGCCCCCGACTCCGCCCGGCCCCGCTGTCGATGACACCGCCCGCGCCACCGTGCTGGCCGCGCTGCGCGACACCGGTTTCGTCACCTACGCCCAAGAGCGCTTCCCGGCCGCCAACGCCGCCATCGTGGTCACCGGCGGGGCGTTGCCGGAAGACGCCGGCACCGCCGGGTTGAGCGTGGCCCGGTTCGCCGCGGCACTGGCCCCGCACGGTTCGGCGACGGTGCTGGCCGGCCGCGACGGGTCGGCGTCGGGCACCGCGGCGGTGGCTATGGCACGCACCGATTCCGCGGTGGCCGGCACGATCAGCACCGTCGACGACGTGGACATCGAGTCGGGCCGGATCACCACCGTGATGGCGGTGAGCAGCCTGATCGGCGGGGGCCAGCCGGGCCAGTACGGCATCGGCCACGGCGCCGGCTCGGTCACCCTGGCGCAATAGCCGGCCGTATCACAGGCGGTGTTCGGGGGCGACTGGGCGTGTCTGGAGCCGGGACGCCGAGTCGATGTTAGGGTGAGATTCCGTGGGTCGGCAGGCCCTGAAGTTCCTGCGCCGTCGTCACGGAGGTTGGTGTTGCCACCACTGCGAAAGCATCCGCAAACCGAGCCGAAGCATCTCTTCGTCACGGGTGGAGTTGCGTCCTCGCTAGGTAAGGGTTTGACCGCAAGTAGCCTGGGCCAGTTGCTGATAGCCCGGGGACTGCAGGTCACCATGCAGAAGCTGGACCCTTATCTCAACGTCGACCCTGGAACGATGAATCCGTTCCAGCACGGCGAGGTGTTCGTCACCGAGGACGGTGCCGAGACCGACCTTGACGTCGGCCACTACGAGCGATTCCTGGACCGCGATCTGTCCGGTTCGGCGAATGTGACCACCGGCCAGGTGTATTCCACGGTGATCGCCAAGGAACGCCGCGGCGAATATCTCGGCGACACCGTGCAGGTGATCCCGCACATCACCGACGAGATCAAGCGGCGCATCCTGGCCATGTCGGAGCCCGACGCCGACGGCGTACGCCCCGACGTGGTGATCACCGAGATCGGCGGCACCGTCGGCGACATCGAGTCGCAGCCGTTCCTGGAAGCTGCCCGGCAGGTCCGCCACGACGTAGGCCGCGACAACGTGTTCTTCCTGCACGTGTCGCTGGTGCCGTATCTGGCCCCGTCCGGTGAGCTCAAGACCAAGCCCACCCAGCACTCGGTGGCCGCGCTGCGCAGCATCGGCATCACCCCCGACGCGCTGATCCTGCGTTGCGACCGCGAGGTGCCCGAGGCGCTCAAGAACAAGATCGCGCTGATGTGCGACGTCGACGTCGACGGCGTGATCTCCACCCCGGACGCACCCTCGATCTACGACATCCCCAAGGTGCTGCACCGCGAGGAGCTGGACGCCTACGTGGTGCGCCGCCTGAACCTGCCGTTCAAAGACGTCGACTGGACCGAGTGGGACGAGCTGCTGCGCCGTGTCCACGAACCCCACGAGACGGTGCGAATCGCCTTGGTGGGCAAGTACATCGACCTCTCGGATGCGTATCTGTCGGTGACGGAGGCGCTGCGGGCCGGTGGCTTCACCCATTTCGCGAAGGTCGAGATCCACTGGGTGGCCTCCGATGCGTGCGAAACCCCGGCCGGCGCTGCCGCCGCGCTGGGGGAGATGCACGGGGTCCTGATCCCCGGCGGGTTCGGAATCCGGGGCATCGAGGGCAAGATCGGCGCCATCGCCTACGCCCGCACCCACGCGCTGCCGGTGCTGGGACTGTGCCTGGGTCTGCAGTGCATCGTGATCGACGCAGCCCGCACCGCCGGGGTCACCCAGGCCAGCTCGGCGGAGTTCGACCCGGACACCCCCGACCCCGTCATCGCGACCATGGCCGACCAGCAGGAGGCGGTCGCGGGAACGGCCGACCTCGGCGGCACCATGCGGCTGGGCGCCTATCCCGCCGTGCTGGAAGCGGATTCGATTGTGGCCGAGGCCTATCAGGCCACCGAGGTCTCCGAGCGGCACCGGCACCGTTTCGAGGTCAACAACGCCTACCGCGACCGGATCGCCGAGAGCGGGCTGCGGTTCTCCGGCACCTCCCCGGACGGCAAGCTAGTGGAGTTCGTCGAGTACCCCCGCGAGGTGCACCCGTTCCTGGTGGGCACCCAGGCGCACCCCGAGCTCAAGAGCAGGCCCACGAGGGCGCATCCGCTGTTCGCCGCGTTCATCGGTGCGGCGATGGACTACAAGGCCGCCGAGCGGCTGCCGGTGGAGATCCCCGAGCACGCCCACGAGCCCCACGCCGCTGACCACGATGACGCCCAGAACGGAGCCGAGGGGCACGGCGGCAGTGCCCAGCCGTTGACCGACCCACTGCAAGAAGCGCTGCCGGAACACGTCACCCGTGGCTGACCACGTCTTCGAGACCACGTCGTCGCAGCTGCTGCACAGCGGCAAGATCTTTGCGCTGCGCCGTGACGAGGTCTTGATGCCGGGAGGCGCGACCGCCACCCGGGACGTGGTGGAGCACTTCGGGGCGGTCGCGGTGGTCGCCCTGGATGACGAGGGTCGAATCCCGCTGATCTACCAGTACCGCCACGCGCTGGGCCGGCGGCTCTGGGAGCTGCCCGCCGGCCTGCTCGACGTCGGTGGCGAGCCGCCGCACGTCACGGCCGGTCGCGAGCTGGTCGAGGAGGCCGGTCTGACCGCGACCACCTGGCAGGTGCTGGTGGACCTGGTCTCCACGCCGGGCTTTTCCGACGAGTCGGTGCGGGTGTATCTGGCCACTGGCCTGACCGAGGTGGGCCGACCGGAGGCGCACGACGAAGAGGCCGATCTGAGGTGCGAGTGGTATTCGCTTGCCGAGGCGGCCCGGATGGTGTTTTCCGGCGAGATCGTCAATGCCATTGCGGTGGCGGGGATTTTGGCCGCTCACGCGCACAGCCAGGGCTTAGCCGAGCTGCGTGACCCCGGCGCCGAGTGGGTGGATCGGCCAAAGGCGTTCGCGGCAAGGCAGAACCGGCCATGACGGCGGCGGCCCAGCCGGTGGGCCCGCTGGGCGGGCAGTTGCAGGGGTATCTGGACCACCTGACCATCGAGCGCGGGGTCGCGGCCAACACGTTGAGTTCCTATCGGCGCGACCTGCGCCGCTACCGCGAGCACCTGCTGGCCCGCGGGATCGAAGACCTGGCCGGCGTCGGCGAAGGCGACGTCACCGATTTTCTGGTGACGCTGCGTCGTGGCGACCCCGACAACGGCGTGCCCGGCCTGTCGGCGGTCTCGGCGGGGCGCGCGCTGATCGCGGTGCGCGGCCTGCACCGGTTCGCCGCCGCCGAGGGGCTGGTGGCGGCCGACGTGGCGCGCTCGGTCAAGCCGCCGACACCGGGGCGGCGCCTGCCCAAGAGCCTGACCGTTGACGAGGTGGCGGCGCTGCTGGCCGGTGCCGGCGGCGCTCCCCCGCAAGCGGGTGGTACCCCCAGCGAGGCTGACGGGCCGTTGACGCTGCGCAACCGCGCATTGCTGGAGATGCTGTACTCCACCGGATCCCGCATCTCGGAGGCCGTGGGAATGGACATCGACGATATTGATGTCGCAGACCGGTCGGTGCTGTTGCACGGCAAGGGCGGCAAGCAGCGATTGGTGCCGGTCGGCCGGCCGGCGGTCGCGGCGCTGGACGCCTACCTGGTGCGGGGCCGTCCGGAGCTGGCCGGCCGCGGCCGCGGTACCGCCGCGGTGTTCCTCAACGCCCGCGGGGGGAGGCTGTCGCGGCAGAGCGCCTGGCAGGTGCTGCAAGACGCCGCCGAGCGGGCCGGGATCACCGCCAAAGTGTCACCGCACACGCTGCGGCACTCATTCGCGACCCATCTGCTCGACGGCGGCGCCGACGTGCGGGTGGTGCAAGAGCTGCTCGGCCACGCCTCGGTGACCACCACCCAGATCTATACGTTGGTGACGGTCAACGCCCTGCGCGAGGTGTGGGCCGAGGCGCATCCTCGCGCGCGTTAGCCGCTGGGGCCTGTGTCGGCGGTCCAGCTTCGCCTCTCCTGCGTCGAGGCTCGCTGATATAGATCAAGTTGGTCCTTCTCAAATGCCTCCGGAGGTGTCAGGAAGGGATCTGTAACTGATTCCTTGTTGGGCCCGTGTGTTGGACTTTGACGGGTCTCTCGAAGAATCACGCGATGACCTTCAATCATTCGGCAACGACACGCCGGTCCCGCTGATCAGGTCCGACTCGTACACCACTCTGCTGGACGCAACCCGGGGCCAATGAAGAGGAGATGCTCGCGATGAACCCCGAGCGTCAGCCGACCTCCCGGCTGTCCTGCCAGATGCAGGTCTCTGAGGCGTGGGACGGTTTGATCGTCCATCTGCCCGAGTTCCAACTGTGATGACGAAAGAGAGGTGAGACGTGAGCAATATTCGCGAGGCAGTCACTGCCAAGGCTCAGGCAACAATTCCGATGGACCGAATAATCCAGGGCGCCCACCTCTACGACAGAACGCGGCGCTGGGTCACCGGCACCAACGGTGAAAAAATCTTCATCGAGCGACCGATCCCGCCGGCTGACGAGGTTGAACTGACCGACATCGACCTTAGCAATCCTTTCCTCTATCGTCAGGGTCGCTGGAAGTCCTATTACGAGCGCCTACGCAACGAGGCTCCCGTGCACTATCAGGCCCACAGCGCGTTCGGCCCGTTCTGGTCGGTGACGCGGCATGCCGACATCGTGGCCGTCGACAAGAACCACGAGGTCTTCTCCTCCGAGCCGTTCATCGTCATCGGGAGCCCGCCGCGCTTCCTCGACATTGCGATGTTCATCGCGATGGACCCCCCGAAACACGACCGGCAACGGCAGGCTGTCCAGGGTGTGGTCGCACCGAAGAACCTGCGTGAGATGGAGGGCCTCATCCGCGAGCGGGTGGTAGACGTGCTCGACGCTCTGCCGCTTGGCGAACCGTTCAACTGGGTGCAGCACGTCTCGATCGAGCTAACCGCGCGCATGCTGGCCACGCTGCTGGACTTCCCGTACGAGCAGCGGCGCAAGCTCGTCCAATGGTCCGATCTCGCCACCTCCATGGAGCAAGCCAACGGTGGGCCCTCGGACAACGACGAGATATTTCGCGGCATGGTCGATATGGCTAGAGGTCTCAGCGCTCACTGGCGGGACAAGGCAGCCCGGAAAGCTGCCGGAGAGCTGCCCGGCTTCGATCTGATCACCATGTTGCAGAGCGACGAGAGCACCAAGGACCTGATCGATCGCCCGATGGAGTTCTTGGGCAACTTGGTATTGCTGATCGTGGGTGGCAACGATACGACCCGCAATTCCATGAGCGGTGGTGTTCTGGCGCTGAACGAGTTCCCTGACCAGTTTGAGAAGCTGAAGGCGAACCCCGAGCTGATCCCCAACATGGTCTCGGAGATCATCCGGTGGCAAACCCCGCTCGCGCATATGCGCCGGATCGCCAAGGCCGACACTGTGCTCAACGGGCAGTTCATCCGCAAGGGCGATAAGGTCCTGATGTGGTACGCCTCGGGCAACCGCGACGAGCGCGTGTTCGATCGGCCCGATGACCTGATTATCGACCGGGCCAACGCCCGTAACCACATCTCCTTCGGTTTCGGCGTGCACCGCTGTATGGGTAACCGGCTGGCCGAGATGCAGTTGCGGATCCTGTGGGAGGAGCTGCTTCCGCGGTTCGAGAACATCGAGGTCGTCGGTGAGCCCGAGTACGTGCAGTCCAACTTCGTGAGGGGGATCAGTAAGCTGATGGTCCGCCTCATCCCGAAAGGTGGCGCATGACCGTGCAGCGAGCGGTCATCGCGGGGGCCAGCCACGCGGGCACCCAGCTCGCCGCCAGTCTTCGCCGAGAAGGGTGGGACGGCGAGATCGTCCTCGTCGGCGATGAGTCGGCGTTGCCCTACCAGCGGCCCCCGCTGTCCAAGTCGTACCTGGCCGACAAATGCGAACTGGCCGAACTCGCGATCCGCAACTCGGATTTCTACGCCAAGCAGCGGATCCGACTCCTGGATGCGACGGTGGCGGCGATCGACCGCTCGGCTGGTCATGTCGTGCTGAGTACCGGCGACGCACTGCCCTACGACAAGCTCGCGCTGTGCACTGGCGCCCGGCCTCGTCGGCTCCCCACCCCGGGAGCGGACCTGGCCGGAGTCTTCTACCTACGCACCGCCGCGGACGGCGAGATGATCCGAGAGGCCGCCGGCCCCGGGCGTCGGGCGGTGATCGTGGGCGGCGGCTACATCGGACTGGAGACAGCCGCCTCGTTGCGTGCACTGGGTCTGGAGGTCACCCTGCTCGAGGCGACCGGGCGCGTCCTTGAACGGGTCACCGCCCCGGAGGTATCGGAGTTCTTCGACCGGATCCACCGGGAGGAGGGCGTCAACATCCGGACGGGCACGCTGGTCGAGGCTCTGTCCGGCGACGGCAGGGTCCGCGAAGTAATCCTGGCCAGTGGCGAATCAATTCCCGCCGACCTCGTCATTGTCGGCATCGGCGTGGAGCCGAACACCGAGCTCGCCGCCACCGCGGGCCTGGTCGTCGACAACGGCGTCGTGATCGACGATCGGGCCCGGACTAGCGACCCCGACATCGTGGCCGCCGGGGACTGCGCCAGCCACGACATGGCCCGTTACGGCCGTCGCATCCGCCTGGAGTCCGTGCCGAGCGCGGCCGAGCAGGCCAAGGTCGCCGCCGCGACCGTCTGTGGGAAGTCCAAGAAGATTGCGGCCCTTCCATGGTTCTGGTCAGATCAATACGACCTCAAGCTCCAGATCGCCGGTCTCAACACCGGGTACGACGAGGTCGTCCTCAGCGGCGACCCGACCCGGGACCGCGACTTCACCTGCTTCTACCTCCGTGCCGGCGAGCTCATTGCCGCCGACTGCATCAACCGTCCCCGCGACTTCATGTTCAGCAAGCGGGTCATCACGCAGCAAGTCGCCGTCGAACGGGCCGAACTGGTGCTCGCCGGCTCGGACTGAGGTGCCGGCGGTGCGTAGGCGGTGGGAACGACGACGGCGGATGCGACGCGTGTCTTGGAGAGGTACTTCAGTGACAATTGCCATCCAGCCCCGCTGGCAAAGGAACGCTAGCGGCTGCCCGGCGGTCGCCTTGGCGCAGCGCATCAGGACCTAGTGGGGTTTCCCAACGAGCATGACGATTCTTTCCGGAGGAGCAGCGTCAGAAGTCGGTGCCTGTTCTGTTCTGTTCTGTTCTGACAATGAGGTTAGTTGAGGTTGACGGTGGCGGTATTTAGGGACGAGGACGAGGTCTATGCCTTCCTGGGCGGGATCTTTCGGCGGGGTTTGGAGAAGGAAGGTCTGGCGGACAAGCTCGCGAATTCGGGTGTGGTGTTGCGGGTGCATTACACAGATCCGGATGCGGTTGTGACGGTGGACATGCCGAACAAGGTGGTGGAGACCGGAGCGGCCAGTACCGCGGTGCCCAACGTGGAGTTGTTCATGTCGGCAGACACGGGGAACAAGTTCTGGTTGGGGAAGGTGAACTTGACGATGGCGATGGCCAAGGGAACGGTACGTGCGAAAGGTCCGGTGCCGAAGTTGATCAAGTTGATCCCGCAGGCCAAGAACCTGTTCCCCGAGTACCGGTTGATGCTGGAGAGCCAGAATCGGCAGGACCTCATCGATGCGTGACCCTCGCCTCACCGCGGGCTGTAGGGCGGGTGTGCGATGAGGAGCACGATGCAGGACGTTGCGTTGACTGTGCCCGCGATCGTGGCCCATGCTTCGGCAGTTCATGGCGATCGCGAGGTGCTGACTGCGCGCGGACCCCGGCAGATCTCTGGGGTGTCCTATCGCGAGGTGGGTGAGCGTGCGGCACGGTTGGCAAATGCTCTGCGCCAGATCGGCATCCGTGGAGATGAGCGTGTCGCGACGTTACAGTGGAGCAACCAGGAGCATCTGGACTGTTACGCGGCGGTGCCGTCGATGGGCGCGGTGCTGCATACGTTGAACCTGCGGCTGCCGCCGGAACAGCTGACGTGGATCGCCAATCATGCCGAGGATCGGGTGATCATCGTCGACAGTACGGTGCTGGCCCTTTTGGCGGCGGCGTTGCCGTCGATGACCTCGGTGCGCACGGTGCTAGTGACCGGAACCGGCGATCTTGCCGCGGTCGAGGGGTGCGGAAAGGACGTCCTACGGTACGACGATGTGGTGGCCGCCCAGTCGAGTACGTTCGACTGGCCCGACGTCGACGAGCAGTCGGCCGCAGCGATGTGCTATACGAGCGGTACCACCGGGCATCCGAAAGGTGTTGTCTACAGCCATCGTTCGACGTGGTTGCACTCGCAGGCGGCGTGCACTTCGAATGCCTTGGGCATCGGTCATGACGACACGGTGTTGGCGATCGTTCCGATGTTCCACGCCAACGCGTGGGGGTTGCCGTATGCGGCGATGATGGCCGGCGCGCAGCTTCTGCTGCCTGACCGTTTCCTGCAGGCGGGGCCTCTAGTGGAGATGATCGAGGCGGTGCGACCGACGATGGCGGGGGCGGTGCCGACGATCTGGACCGATGTTCTGCACTACCTGCGCGACAATCCCGGCCATGACGTGAGTTCGCTGAAGATGGTGGCCTGCGGTGGTTCGGCGGTTCCGCGGTCGTTGATGACCGCCTATGACGAGCTGGGCATCCGCATTGTGCAGGCTTGGGGGATGACTGAGACTTCCCCGCTGGCCTCGGTCGCTCTGCCGCGGAGTTCTGATACCCCGGAGAGGTCGCTTCACCTGCGCGCAACCCAGGGCCGGGTGGTGGCCGGTGTGCAGGCCCGCATCGTCGATGACAGCGGTGCAGAACAACCGTGGGACGGAAAATCGGTGGGGGAGATTCAAGTCCGCGGCCCGTGGATCACTCAGTCGTATTACGAGAATGACAGTCCGGCGGCGTCGCCGGACGGGTGGTTGCGTACCGGGGACGTCGGGACGATCAGCGCGGACGCGTTCATCGCGCTGACCGACCGCTCCAAGGATGTCATCAAGTCCGGGGGCGAATGGATCTCCTCGGTGGAATTGGAGAACGAGTTGGCCGCTCACCCTGCGGTGCGCACCGCCACGGTGATTGGAGTGCCCGACGACAAGTGGCAGGAACGGCCGCTGGCGGTGGTCGTCCTGGCTGCCGACCGCACCGCCACCGCGGCGGAGCTGACCGAATTTCTGCGTGCGCGGGTGGCCAAGTGGTGGCTACCGGAACGGTGGGCGTTCGTCACCGACATTCCGCTGACTTCCACTGGCAAGTTCGACAAGAAGAAGCTGCGCCGCCAGTTCGGCGACGGTGACCTCATCATCGAGACGCTGGCGTGAATCATCAATCCACTGCGACCGAAACACTGACGTTAAGGAGACACATATGAAGACACGTGCTGCAGTGCTGTGGGGCCTAGGAGAAAAGTGGGAAGTCGAGGACATCGAGTTGGATCCTCCCGGCCCCGATGAAGTGCTCGTCCAGCTGACCGCGACCGGGTTGTGCCATTCCGACGAACACCTCGTGACCGGCGACCTGCCCATTCCGCTGCCCGTCGTCGGTGGCCACGAGGGTGCCGGCACCGTGGTCGAAGTGGGTGCGGGTGTCGAGAACGTCGCCGAGGGCGATTCGGTGATCCTGACGTTCCTGCCGTCGTGTGGGCACTGTTCCTATTGCGCGCGGGGGATGGGGAACATGTGCGACTTGGGTGCCGCGCTCATGATGGGACCCCAGATCGACGGCACTTACCGTTTCCATGCCCGGGGTGAGGACGTCGGCCAGATGTGCCTGCTGGGCACGTTCTCGGAATACACCGTGGTCCCCAAGGCGTCTCTGGTCAAAATCGACCAGGGGACACCGCTGGACAAGGCGGCGTTGATCGGGTGTGGTGTGACGACCGGGTACGGGTCGGCGGTGCGCACCGGTGAGGTGCGTGCCGGGGATACCGTGGTAGTGATCGGAGCCGGTGGCATCGGCATGAATGCGATTCAGGGTGCCCGCATCGCGGGCGCGTTGAACATCGTGGCTGTCGATCCGGTGGCGTTCAAGCGTGAACAAGCCGGCGGTTTCGGTGCGACGCATGCCGTTGCCACGATCGACGAGGCCTGGTCACTGATCAGTGACATCACCCGCGGCAAACTCGCCGATGTCTGCGTCTTGACCACCGATGTCGCCGAAGGGTCCTACATCGGCGAGGCGCTGTCCTTGGTCGGTAAACGCGGCCGTGTGGTCGTTACCGCGATCGGGCACCCCGAAGACACCTCGATGTCGGGTTCACTGCTGGAATTGACGCTGTATGAAAAGCAGATCCGCGGCGCTCTGTACGGTTCGTCGAACGCCGCCCACGACATCCCGCGGCTCGTCGAGCTCTACAACGCCGGACACCTCAAGCTGGATGAGCTGATCACCCGTGAGTACACCCTCGATCAGATCAACGAAGGCTACGCGGATATGCGATCGGGCCGCAACATCCGAGGACTCATCCGATTCTGATAAAGCAGCCGAAGCGCGGGAGCGCGACCACGGGAGCAAGCGAGCTGAGTACAACGGTTGAGTGCTGCGCGTCTGTGGCTCTTACCGTTGACGTGTTGATGCAGGACTAGCGATCGAAAGTCAATGTGCCCCATCGCCATAGGCGGTCGAGATGCGCGGCTGAGGTTGGCTGCGGTCACGCGTGTTGGTGTTGGCACCTACTGTCAGCCGGGAAGCCGTGATGAAACGTAGCTTTTGACGAGTCTCAACAGTGCTACTGACAAGAGAGGAAGCGGCGATGACGAGGATTCAAATTCCCTATCCCCATAGGAGGGGAGGGCACTGTGGTTCCGGTGCGCTTCGTGACCTTACTGAATGGGCCCAACTCGGATGGGGGACAGAAGCACTCAGTGAAGGATTGGTCTTCACCCTCGGCGGAGCCTTGGACTTCTCGTACGTCCGCTCTACGCAGTTGTTCCCCCAGGTGTACCTGGTAGGACGAGGAAGCGACCTGGAACAAGATTACCTCTCCCGGGTTGGCGCAAAGTTCGTCGTGCGATCGACCGATGACCCGGACGTGGGATGGGCATTTGTGACCGACGAAATCGACAAAGGTCGACCCGTCATGGTCTGGGCTGACATCGGCGAACTTCCTTACCTGCGCGTCCGATTGCACATGAGCCGTCACGACATTGTCATCACCGGATACGATGACGAACAACGGGTCGCCTATGTGGTCGATAATGACCGCGAGACAACCCAGACGGTGGCCTACGACGACCTACGCCGGGCGCGGTCCTCGGTCGGGTTTCCCACACCTACCCGGCACACCACATATCACGTCGACTGGCCAGAGCGAGTGCCAGACCTTGGGCCGATCGCGGCCGCTGCACTCGCCGCGAGCGCAGCGTTCATGCGCGGCGGTGCCGTAGGTGCGCCGCTACTGCGCATCGAGGCAGCTGAAGTCGAATCTTCCGGTTTGAAGGGTGTGCAGGACTTCGCCGATGACGTAGGGCATTGGCCAACGCTGTTCGATGACGATGCCCTGACCGCGGCATTGTTCGGGCTCGGGGCGTTCATCGAGAAAGCCGGTACCGGCGGCGGGCTCTTTCGTACGCTGCAGGCAGACGGTTGCCAGAACATCGCCGATCTCCTAGATGACGCCGCCACTGCCGAAGCGGCTGCCGCGGCCCGACATGCTTCCAAAGCGTGGTCTACGCTTGCGGCCGCAGCCACGGATGCCGGCACATCGCTACGGAGTCGTAGTCTAGCTGCGGCCAAAGTCGCCGCGACGATCCCGGACGCCGAAACGCGCCTCGTCGAAGCCCTCGAAACGGCCAGTCGATCCGTTGGCACTGTCGATACCGGCATCGAAGCTCATCTGAAAGGCTATCTGTGAGTGGCACTTCAAATCAATCGAGTTTCCTGAAGACTACTGGTTTCTCGATTGGCAGCATGACGATGTTCAGCGCTTCGCCCAGAACGCGGTCGGTGACGTTCGTGACCCTTGTGCAGAAGGCGAGGTTGACCGTCACCGCTGTGGGGGACAGGATTTGGTATGACCCCTATAGCACCGACGACGACCCCGAGCATTATCGGGCGAGCTATGCGGCGACAGCGTCGAGGGCGTATTGCGGGGCAGGACCAAATGGCTGATAGTGACGGAACTGGAAGGTGTACCGCAGCGATGATCTCGGCGGGCTAACGAGTCCTTTACATACTGTCTTCGGGCGATCAGCCCAGCCGACGTCGGCGCAGTTCTTCAGTCGCATGGTGGTCCATGCACTGCGTGGTCCTATTTAGGAGGATTTCGTCATCGACGAGCAAGCGGAAGAAGATTCGGCCATCGCGTGGTGGCATAACTTTCAGAATCGTGTTATCGCCGCCGACGGCGACTACCTCGATGCGCACCATCCGTGGTGCCTTGGTTGCGGCACAGACAATCCGCACGGTCATCGCCTGCGAGCGCGTCGGCGTGGCGACGGGGTGGGCGCCAGGCATATCTTCGACGGCCGACATCGCGGCGCACCCGGGATCGCACATGGCGGCGCAGTCATGACGGTTCTTGACGACACGGTGGGCATGCTGCTCTACGTCGTCGGTGAGATGGCCGTCACCCGTAAGCTCGACACCGAGTTCTTCGCGCCGGTATTGCTGGGGGTTCCCTACGAGGTCAGCGCGGAGCTCGTGTCCAGAACCGGCCGGAAACTCGAAGTGCGGACAGAATTGCGCGAGGAAGCCACCGGCCAGCTGGTCGCGTCCGCGTCCGGGTTATTCGTCGTCGTCACGCTGGATCACTTCACTAGCTCCATACAGAAGGCGTCGTCAATACGCTGCACTGCGCGACCACCCTGGGAAGGATGACTCAACCCGTAAATCTGCTCATTTTTCAACCGGCGCAGGCTGCTCAGGATTGAACCGGGGCCGACAGGGGGTTTGCTAAGCAAACGCGTACTCGACCACATCGTGGTGTACCAGCCTTCGGTAGCGTGACGCCGCAGCGTGTCGGCGAAAATACCGCCGGTCTCATCTGTTGTGGCCCGCCGGGGAGTTGATATCGACCTGGATGTGCGAAGCGGCCGGGTCAGGTTTCTGGCCGAGGGTATACAGGCCAAGACTGCCGAGAAAACCCGCACAATGCTCGATAAGCACTTCGGTCGATAGGTTTAGTTGTCCGTCTATCCAGCGACGGAGAATCTCGAACAGGCCCCCGACACCGTAGGTAGCGGCGAGATCTGCGACCTGAATCACCTCGCTGGGTATATCGAGATGCAGGCGGGCCTCTCTGAGGACGAGCTCCGCAAATTCGGACATCAGTTCGCTTCGCAGCTGCCGAAGCAGGGGTTCAGCGCCCGATTCGACAAACAATATGCGGGCCATGCTGGGATCGTTCTCGATCATCTGAACCAGGGCCTTTATCGGAGCGTAAGCGAGTTCTTGAGGAGCAACGGTGTCATCCGGTATCGCCTTGGTGATCACGGCTTGGAAGGTGGTGGAGATCTTGGTGAACATCGCACGCAGGAGCGCGTCTCTGTCGCGAAACTGCTGGTAGAAGTACCGGCTCGTCACTCCTGACTCCGTACACACAGCGGTCACGGTGCACGCGGCGGCTCCCTGCTTGCCCATGAGCGCGACCGCGGCGTCAATCAGCAGTGCGCGGCGCTGCGCATCGCGTTGAGTTGCGGACAGCCCGCCATAAACACGTGCTGGACTCATGCCCTACATTCTGGCAGTCTCATGTGACAAGGCCTAAAGTCAGATCACGCAACGGAGGAAGGACCCCGTCAAGATGCCGGAAGATCGAGCCTCGACCAAGAGCCGTGTATTGCCAAAACCCCGGCGCGTTCGTTTCCCCATGCCCACCTCCACGAAGCGGCGACACTTCGTGGATGGCGACCTGGTGATGAGCCATTTCATCTCGGTGCTTTCTGCGACCTTCCCGGAAGGGGAAGACTTCTTCATCCGCTCGGTCAAGTATTTCCAGAGTTCCATCGACGATCCCCAATTGCTGACAGCGGTCAAGGGTTTCATCGGGCAAGAGGCCACACACCGACACCAGCATCGGCTCCTCAACGAACGGCTCCAGGCCATGGGTTATCCGACCGCGCGGATCGACCGCCACGTCGCACGCCTGATCAAGCGATTGGAGCGGCGCTTTTCGCCAGAAATGCGGCTGTCGATGACCTCTGCATTGGAGCACTACACCGCGACGCTCGCTGAAATCATTCTCACCAGCGATGACGCGCAGAAGCTCATCGGACAGACAGAGGTTCGACCGATTCTGCTGTGGCATGCGTTCGAGGAGTCGGAGCACAAAGCCGTCGCCTTCGACGCCTATCGGCTGATTGGAGGCACCGAGCGCACCCGCGTACGGGGCATGCGGATCGCCTCTGCAATTCTGTTCGGCGAACTCATTCTGCAGACTGCGCTGTCGATGGCCTCTGACAAGGCCTCGTATAACCCGGTCACGTTGGTGCGTAGCCTACGTCGCTTCAGTCGCACCCCGATGTTCACCGCCGATGCGCTGCAGCGATTCCGTTCGTACAACCGCCCCGGCTTCCACCCTGATGATTGGGACAGCACCGCGGTCCTGGAGCGATGGAGCAAGGAACTGTTCGACCAAGACGGCTCACAGAAGGTCATCGCTCAGCCGGGGTAGCAAAAGTGCGTGAGGAGGGCGACGCAGAAAGACACTGTTTCTGCGTCGTTCCTCCAAACAATCGACAGCGCGCCTGTCGTCACGGATTGGATGCCCGGTGGCGGGTCAAGGCGACAGTCATACAGACAAGTGCAGTCGGCCTCGAAACTCACGGAAAGGTTAAGCCTCAGCCGCTGACGACGTAGCGTTGAGCCAAGGTTTCAGCCAGTCGGCTCGTGTGCGCGACCACTTCCTTTTCGGTCACCGCGAGCAAACCGGAGTGCCAGGCCGTGATGACTTCGACGAACCCCCCCACCGCAACCAAAGTGTCCATACGAAGGGCCGTCTCGTCGGCGTCTTCTCTGAGATGTGGCCGGCTTGCCTCGACGACCAACTGCGTTGCCTCCTGCAGCGCCACAGCGCGGCGATCTTGCAGCGGTGAGCTACCTACATGCTGAGCGAGGAGGATGTGCGCCCGGCCAGGATCGCGTGCGATCCGGTCGACCACGATGGCGATCGCCGCGGTGATGGTTTCGATCGGCGGCCGATCCACACGCTCGTCGAAGAGCGCGGAAACCTCGCCGAGCATGTCATTGCGAACGCCATCCCACGCTGCGACGAGAAGATCCTCGCGCGTCTTGAAGTCCTCGTAGAAGTATCGATCGTTGAGCCCTGTCCGGGCGCACACGCCGCGCATAGTCACTGCGGCCCAACCGCTCTCACTCCAAATCTCGGTCGCAGCCTCGATCAATTGCTGCCGTCGCTCTGCTCGACGCTCAGCACCGGTCCGACCACCCCAGCGCGTGTTTCTCGACCGCACATCAAACATCTTGACAAAACGTCGGGCTCACGACCAAACTGGTGGCATGCGACACCAATGGTGGCTGATGCCCCCAAATCAATGGTCTCCCGCACCGGAAATCAGTGTCGCGATCCGAAAGGCAAGCAGATGAGGTTCTTGCCGTTCGGTAGTTCACCAGGTAGAACCCACCGCGCCCACGCAGTAGTCACAGGCGCAGGGAGCGGTATCGGCCGCGCGTTCGCCGTTGAGCTTGCACGCCGAGGTGGACGTGTTGTGTGTGCGGACAAAGACCCCATCACTGCGAAAGAGTCGGCCGAGTTGGTGAGGCAGGCCGGCGGCGAGGGTTTCGACGTCGTATGCGACGTCACCGACCTTGAGCAGGTCCGTAACCTCGCTGATGCCAGTGAAGACTGGTTTGGCAAGGCGGCGAGCCTGGTGATCAACAACGCCGGAATCGGTGCGGGCGGCAATCGCATCGGCGCTACGTCGGTCGAGGACTGGAACGCTGCGATTTCTGTCAACCTTTGGGGTGTTATCTACGGGTGCGAGACTTTCGTTCCCCGGCTCCGGAGCAACGGCCGTGGCGGAGTGATCAATGTGGCGTCCGCCGCGAGTTTCGGCTCGGCGCCCCGAATGGGGGCATACAACGTGAGTAAGGCCGGAGTGCTCGCTCTGTCCGAGACCTTGGCGGCCGAACTGAGCGGTACTAACGTCAATGTCACAGTGCTTTGCCCCACCTTCGTCAAGACGAACATCGCCAAAAATCCTCAGATTGAGGAGTCGGCGGCGAAACTCGCGACCAACCTGATGAGGTGGACCGGCATTTCGCCGGATCAAGTGGCTCGAACGACCTTGAACGCGCACGATCGCGGACAAATCTATGTAGTGCCCCAACTGGACGCGAAAATTTTGTGGCAACTGAAAAGAGCTTTACCCGGTCAGTTTACGCGGGCGTTGGGGCTGGTGGAGCGCGTGGCCTCATGGAACGATCCAGCCGAACAGAGGGAGCAGTGAAATGGCGTTCGCATATAGCGACATGCTCGAGACGATCAAGAACAAGCAATGGGCTCTCGCCGATATCGATTGGGGCGCCCCTGGTGCGGAGTTGATCACCGACGAACAGCGTCCCAAACTCAAGCAATTCATGTCCGACGTGGTGTGGATTGAGCATGTCGGAGCGCGCGCCTTTGCTGCGATGGCCCCGAAGGCGCCCTTCGAAGCGCTCGGAGACATTTACCGTTACTTTCACGCCGAGGAGCAGCGTCACGCCAACGCCGAACTTGCTCTGATGCGTCGCTGGGGCATGATCGAGGAAGGCGAAAAGCCTGTACCGAATAAGAACATCCGTCTCGTGATCGAGTGGCTAGATCGGTACGCTGAGGCTCTTCCTCTGACTGTCATCGGCGCCGCGATTCCCGCACTGGAGACCGCGCTGGACGGGGCCCTGCTGAAATTTCTCCTTGATGAGGTCGACGACCCAATTTGCGGGGAAGTATTCAATAAGGTCAACAGCGACGAATCGCGGCACCTTGCAGTAGGTTTTCAAGTCCTGAATGACCTCGGCGCCAGTCCCATGCGAATCCATGCAATCCAAACGGTCGGCGCTGTGATGGACCCCCGTATTCTCACTGGCGCGTTGCTGTATATACCGCTTCTCACGCGCATGTTGATGAATCTCAACGCGATGGGGCTATCCGAAGAGAAGCTGTACAACGCGGTGACGCGATATGGCAATGTCGGGGACCGCAGTGAGCACACGCGGAGGGTGCCTGGATATCACATCTTGAAGGCCCACATGTCCTCCTCGATCAAGCGGTCCCAACCCCTTCACTTCGTTTCCCAGCGCTTAGGCAATGCGATCGACATCTTCCCCGTGCAAGTACTCGGGCGACCGCCTTCATGGACGGATGAACTGACCTATGAACCGGTCGCTAAATGACGGACACGGTAACGACTTTGATCGTCGGCGCCGGCTTCGCGGGTATCGGTACGGCGATGAGAATGCTTCAAGCGGGCGTTAACGACTTTGTCATCTTGGAGCGATCACATCGCGTCGGGGGCACCTGGCGTGACAACACTTACCCCGGCGCCGCCTGCGACATTCCGTCATTGCTGTACTCCTACTCGTTCGAGCCGAACCCAGGCTGGACTCGCGCATACTCGGGGAGCGCAGAGATCCTCGCCTATATCGACGCGATTGTCGCGAAATACGATCTTGGGAGGTTCATTCATTTCGGTGCGGACGTGAGTGCACTGGAATTCGACGAGGATGCCGGAGAGTGGGTTGTCGACACGACCGGCGGCAGGCGGTATCGGGGCCGTTCAGTCGTGATGGCTAGCGGACCACTTGCTGACGCCAGTTTCCCGGATATTCGTGGCATCGAGTCGTACGAGGGGAAAAAGATTCACAGTGCTCGGTGGGACCACTCCTATGACATGAGCGGTAAGAGGGTGGCGGTTATCGGGACCGGGGCGAGCGCTGTGCAGATCGTTCCCGAATTGGTCCAGTTGGCGGCGTCGGTCAAGGTGTTTCAGAGGACGCCCGGCTGGGTCCTACCGAGGGTGAATTTCCGGCATCCGGCCTGGGCGCGTTCGACTTTCAAGCGCATGCCGGCAACCGAACAGGCCCTACGAGGTGCGTGGTTTTGGGCGCATGAGGTCATGGCCGTGGGCATGGTTTGGGATACCGCTGCCACATCTGTCATCCAAGCGGCCGCGAAGGCGAATCTGCGTCGGCAGGTGAAGGATACCTGGTTGAGACGTCAGCTAACACCGCAGTTCAGACCTGGGTGCAAACGCATGCTTATGACTAACGACTATTACCCTGCTCTCCAGGCCGATAACTGCAAACTCGTCAGCTGGCCGATCGCCACACTGGCTCCGAACGGAATTCGAACCGCCGACGGCATCGAGCATGAGGTGGACTGCATAGTATTCGCGACAGGCTTCGATGTGTGTAAACGCGGTACGCCATTTCCGATCCTGGGGCGCGACGGGCGAAAACTCGAAGACGCGTGGTCTGAGGGGAGATTTGCCTACAAGAGCGTGAGTGTGGCCGGGTATCCGAATTTGTTCTTCACTTTCGGGCCTAATTCCGGTCCTGGCCACAACTCCGCTCTTCTATATATGGAGGCGGCAATCGATTACATCGTAAAAGCGATCGAGCTCTTGCGCGACCAAGGTAACGGAGTCCATACCCTGGATGTGAAAGAGAATAGCCAAAACGCGTACCACTCCAATATTCAGCGGCGGTTACGACGCACGACATGGAACTCGGGTTGCAGCAGCTGGTATTTAACAGAGGATGGCTATAACGGCACGATGTATCCGGGCTTTGCGACTCAGTTCACCAGGGAACTGTCCCGTCTGGATATGCGGGATTACGATATCACTCGGCGTGACGATGCTGACCTGAAGTTGACACAAACACGCTGAACTGCAGCAGCGGATAGGGTAAACATCAAAGCGCACGTGAGGAAGTAATGGGTTCTGAGTCTGGGCAGCACTACGAAATTGTAATAGTCGGAGCCGGGTTTTCTGGGATTGGTACAGCGATCAGCCTGTTGAAGGCCGGATTTGCGGACTTTCTTATAGTCGATGACGCCGATGGCGTCGGCGGTACATGGCACTGGAATACGTATCCGGGAATAGCGGTCGATATTCCGTCCTATAGTTACCAGTTCTCTTATGAGATGCGAACATCCTGGTCACGTACTTACGCTCACGGGGATGAGTTGAAGGCTTATGCAGAGCGGTGTGTAGAAAAATACGGACTCCAAAATTACATCCGGTTCAACACGACTGTGGACGAAGCCTGTTTCGACGAAGGCGCCGCACTATGGCGGCTGAGCTGCTCCTCTGGTCAGAATCTGACCGCGCGTTTTGTGATAAATTGCTCTGGCGTTCTCAGTCGGCCGAAGTGGCCTGATATTCCAGGAGTGCGCGACTTCGCCGGCGTGACGCTGCATACGGCCAGATGGGACCATACGAAAGATCTCACCGGTAAGCGGGTGGCGGTGATCGGGACTGGGGCATCTGCGGTGCAGCTGATTCCCGAAGTCGCGAAGATCGCATCAAGTCTGACGGTCTTCCAGCGAACGCCGATTTACTGCTTGCCGAAGCCGGATTTCTCCATACCGAGCTGGGCCGCGACAGTGATGCGGTTGGTGCCAGGGGCACAACTGATGACGCGCACTGCGAGTCAGGCGTTCGTCGAGTTCACATTTCCCATCGCAGCTCATTTTCACTCGTTGATCCCTGTGTCGGACCTCATGGAAGAGGCGGCGAAACGCTATATGCGTCGGGCGGTCGACGATCCGGTGACTCGAGACCAACTCATTCCTCGCTATTCGTTGGGTTGTAAGCGACCGAGTTTCCACAATTCCTATCTCGCAACGTACAACCGTCGCAATGTTTCGCTCGAGACCAGCGGCATCACCCATGTCGACCATGCCTCGGTTCACACTGAAGATGGCAAGAGTTATCCGATCGATGTCATGGTCTTGGCCACCGGGTTCAAAGTGATGGAGTCGGGCAATATGCCGACTTATGTGCTGAAGGGACGCGGTGGAGTGGAGCAGTCTGCCTGGTGGGATGAGCACCGCCTCCAAGCCTTCGAGGGTGTGAGCGTCCCAGGGTTCCCGAATCACTTCAATATCTTCGGTCCCTATGGTTACAACGGCTCCTCGTACTTCACACTCATCGAGGCGCAAAGTCGGCATATCGTCCGCTGTCTTCGTCGTGCGCGCACGCTGAAGGCTGATTACGTAGAGGTCAGACAGCAGGCGAACGATCGCTACTTCGGTGACATGGTTAGCCGCCGACATCGACAGGTTTTCTGGCAGCCGAGCTGTTCCAATGCCAACAGTTACTATTTCGACAAACACGGCGATGTTCCGTTGCGTCCGTCAACTACCCTGGAGACTTACTGGCGTAGCCGCACCTTCCGGCTCTCCGATTACCGATTTGAACGTCGCGCAGAATCCGTTGGCGCACGGTGACCAACACTGATGCGGCGGACCGGCGCCCCAGTCTTGCAAGTCATTTCGTGGCAATGACTTCGCGAAACACACTGCGTCCGCTGTCGCAACTCATCCCGTCGAGCGCCCACGGCCTCGCGGTGATGGATCGCGTACTCCGGATGGCGCTTGTGGGATCGCGGCCCCGCCGAAGCGTGGCGGTTCGCACAATAGATACCGAGTTCGCCGGGAATCAGATACGCGGGGATTGGATCACTTCTCCTGCAGTCGATCCACACGCGGTTCCGTTGCTCTACATTCATGGCGGCGCCTACTCCATGTGCTCACCGGCTACCCACCGCGGCCTGCTCGGTGAACTTGCCTCCGCGAGCGGTCGGCCCATCTTTGCGGTGAGGTATCGGCTAGCTCCACGCTATCCCTTTCCCGCTGCCGCCGACGATGCACTGAACGCATACCGCTGGCTCGTCACAGGGCAGCCTTCGGCTTCCGGCGAACGCGGTGTTGCGGTGGCCGGGGACTCGGCGGGCGGCCAGCTCACGATGGCCACCGCCCTTGGCGCACGTAGTGACGGACTGCCGCTGCCGGATTCGATGCTTCTCATGTCTCCGGTCCTGGATCTGACATGTGAACTCGCGAGGGCACGCGAACTTCGCCGCCGTGATCCTTTCGCCTCTGCTCGGTCCGCGGCCCGCGCTCTTGACCTGTACGTGGCTGGTGCAGATCACCGCAATGAGCGAATCAGCGTGCTCGACGCAGACCTCAGGTCCATGCCACCGATCCTGATTCAGGTAGGCGGAAGAGAAATGTTGATCGATGACTCGAGGCATCTTGCCGACCGCCTCCGATCGGCCGGATCAAGCGTTGAGATACAGGTGTACCGGGGACAGATCCACGTGTTCCAAGCCATGTTCCGAATCCTGCCCGAGGCTCGTGAGGCGATCCACCGCGCTGGAAACTTCCTGAAAGCTTCGGCCCACCGGTGAAAGTGTTGGGACCGTGGATGCTCCACTGCCACCGCGCCATCAACTGCTTCTTAGCTGTCTCATGACAGGCGGCTTTGCGAGGGATCCTCGAGGACACGATCCGTCGATAGTGATCATCGGGGCCGGCGTCGCGGGTATCGCCATGGCCCATCAGCTGAAGAGGGACGGATTCACCAACTTCACCATGGTGGAAAAGGCTGCAGACATCGGCGGCGTCTGGCGCGACAACACCTATCCAGGAGCGGCTTGCGACGTGCCGTCAGCGTTGTACTCACTCTCGGACAAGCCCAACACTCGTTGGTCGAGACGTTATGCAGAACAGCCCGAGATACTCCAATATCTTCGCCGACTCGTCCTGGCCGACGGAATGGACCTGCATTTGCGCACGCGGACCGAAGTCGTCGAGATGACCTTCGATGAACAGGCCGGCCGTTGGCGTTTGGTGACCGGATCCAGCGAGACGATCTGGTGCGATGTCGTGATTTCGGCCGTGGGGCAGCTCTCGCGACCTCATACGCCGAATATTGCCGGCGAAGACACCTTCGAGGGGCCGCGTTTTCATTCGGCGCGTTGGGACCATTCGGTATCGCTGCGCGGCAAGGAAGTAGCCGTCATCGGGACAGGCGCAAGCGCGATACAGTTTGTGCCACGGATCGCACACGAGGCACAGCGCGTAACGCTGTATCAGCGCACGGCGCCTTGGATTTTGCCGAAGTGGGACAGCAGGTACGGACGTCTTCACCAACAGCTGATTAAGGTTCTGCCGCTGTGGCTGCGTCTTGAGCGTTTCGCGGTATGGCTGATTTTTGAAGTGCTCGCAGTGACGTTGGTCGACGCGAAGCCCTTGTCACGCATTCTCGGCGCGGTCGCCCGCTACCACTGAGGTGAGCCCTTCGTAGTGGTCCAGTTGTTGTGCGACTCTGATGCCCGGTGTTCGGGCAGGAAGAATCGGCAACGACATGGCAGCCAAGAAGCGCCGGCGGCATACCTCAACGCCCGACCCCGCAAACGCCTCGGCTGGCGCACCCCCGCCGAAGAACTCGACCGACTACTGTCAGACCCGTCCACGTTTGTTGCAGCGACCGCCTGAATCCAAGCGATTTTCACCGACTAAACCGCACACTCGGTGGTGTTCAGAACGCCGGCCACGGGATCGGGCGATGACGGTCCGGGCCGGGCATCACCGGGTGCTCCAGC
Source organism: Mycobacterium sp. SVM_VP21 (assembly GCA_024758765.1). Classification (NCBI taxonomy): domain Bacteria; kingdom Bacillati; phylum Actinomycetota; class Actinomycetes; order Mycobacteriales; family Mycobacteriaceae; genus Mycobacterium; species Mycobacterium cavoris. Next base: position 4,806,187 of record CP101406.1, on the reverse strand, counting down.
AGGTCGGCGACGCGGCGGCGTAGCGCCGCGATCTCGTCGGCCGTCAGGTGCGGTTGCAGCGATGCCGCCAGCGGACCGTCCAGCGCCACCAGCAGCCGCGACAGCACCGGCAACGCCTCGTCGTCCAGGTCAGACACCGACTTGCCCGCCCACCCCCACAGCACGGTGCGCAGCTTGTCTTGGGTGTGCAGGCTCACGCCGTGGTCAACGCCGTAGACGCGGCCGTCGGTGCCGTGCAGCACGTGGCCGCCTTTGCGGTCGGCGTTGTTGATCACCACGTCGAAGATGGCCAGGCGACGCAACCGGATGTCGTCGGCGTGCACCAGCGTGACCGGATCACCGTTGTTGCCGTAAGCCTGCAAGACCGGCAGGTAGCCCGCCGGGACGTGGTCGCCCGGAACCACGTCGACCAGGCCGGGCAGCAAGGACGCGGCCGGCACTTCGTCGTCGTCTTCGGGTTGGTCCACCCAGCGCTGCACCATGCCCGGACCTGCTGGACCGTCGCGAATAATGGTGTAGGGAACCAGATTCCAGCCCAGTTCGACCGAAATAAGGTGCGCGCCGAGTTCGCGGCCGGCCAGGGTGCCGTCGGGGAAATCCCAGAGCGGCTGTTCGCCGGCGACCGGCTTGTAGACGCAGTGGACGCGGTTCTCCCCCAGCGTCGCCTGGCACAGGAAAGTGGCGTTGCTCGCCGAGCGGATGCGGCCCAGTATCTCCAGTTCCCCGGAGTGCAACGTCTCCCGGTCGTCAGATATCTGCGTCATCGGGCTCGTCGTCGGGACTGAAAGCGCCCCGCCGATAGCCGTTGGTGCGCACGCACATGTGACCGGCGGGGTCCAGCGGTTCGTCGCACAGCGGACAGGGCGGGCGGCCCGCCGAGATCACCCGGTTGGAGCGGGTGGCGAACTGGCGCGCGGACTCCGGGGTGAGGAACACCCGCACCGCGTCCGGCCCCTCGTCGGTGTCGTCGAGCACCACCGACGCGTCGAACTCGGCGTCACTGACCGCAAGCAGCTCCACCACCACCGTCTGCGCCTCGGAATCCCAGCCCAGCCCCATGGTGCCGACCCGGAACTCTGCGTCCACCGGCGTGACCAGCGGGTCCAGGTCGTCGATCTCGGTGGGCTCGGGCGGCACCGGGGTGCCGAATCGACGGTTGACCTCCAGCAGCAGCGCGCCGATCCGTTCGGACAGCACCGCGACCTGCTGCTTTTCCAACACTACCGAGACCACCCGCTCGTCGTGGACCGCCTGCAGATAGAAGGTGCGGTTTCCGGGTTGGCCGACGGTCCCGGCCACGAAACGGTCGGGGGTGCGGAAGACATGAATTGCTCGGGACATGGCATCTCCAAAATACCGGCACTTGAGGCGGCCGACGGTATCTGGCTTCGGCGAGGTGGGCCTAGGTGGTGGACCCGCCGACTACCGCGTCGCTTTCGGGGACCGGGCCGGCTGGCGAACTCTGCACCGCGGCGGCCAACGACGCTCCGGTGTGGTTGAGGTGAATCACGAAGGGGCGCAACGGTGTATAGCGGATCACACTCGCCGATGCCGGGTCGGCGGTGATCCGCTGAAAGCCGTCCAGATGCACGCCGAGCGCGTCGGCGATGACCGCCTTGATGACGTCGCCGTGGGTACATGCAACCCACAGCACGTCGGCGCCGTGCTGGGAGGCCAGCTGCCGGTCGTGGTCGCGGACCGCGGTGACGGCCCGGGCCTGCACCTGCGCCAGCCCTTCGCCCTCGGGGAAGATCGCCGCGCTGGGCTGGGCCTGCACCACCCGCCACAGCGGCTCGGCGGTCAGCTCGCTGAGCTTGCGGCCGGTCCAGGCCCCGTAGTCGACCTCGGCGAGCCGGTCGTCGACGAGCGGCTCCAGCCCCAGCGCAGCGGCCAGCGGCTCGACGGTGCGTCGGCAGCGCAGCAGCGGCGAGCGCACCACCGCCTTGATCGGCAGGCCGTCGAGCCGCTCGACGACCTGTGCGGCCTGCTCGCGGCCCAGGTCGTCGAGCTCGACGCCTTCGGTGCGCCCGGCCAGCACCCCGGAGGTGTTCGAGGTGGACCGGCCATGGCGCAGCAGGATGACGGTCATGACGACGCCGCCAACGCCCCGGTAGCCAGCAGGATCAGGATCGTCGTCCCAGCGATGACCCGGTATCCGACAAACCAGTACATGGTGTGACTGCTGACGAACCGCAGCAGCCAGCTGATCGCCGCATAGCCGACGAGGAAGGTGATCACCACCGAGACCAGCAGCTGCAGCCCGGTGGCGCTCATTCCCTCGGTGACCGGATTGAAGGCGTTGGGCAGTTCGTGCAGGCCCGAGGCGAACACCGCCGGTATGCCCAGCAGGAATCCGAACCGGGCGGCCAGCGCCCGGTCCATGCCCAGGAACAGGCCGGCGCTGATGGTCGCCCCGGAGCGCGAGACGCCGGGGATCAGTGCCAGACACTGCGCGGCGCCGACCAGGAAGCCGTCCTTGACGGTCAACTGGTCGGCATGCCGTTGCTGGCGGCCGACATACTCGGCGGCGGCGATCACCAACGAAAACCCGACCATCGCCGAAGCGATCACCCAGAGGTTGCGTACCTCGCCGCGGATGAAGTGCTGGAACAGCACCCCGACGATCACGATCGGGATGCTGCCGACGATGACGTACCAGCCCATCCGGTAGTCGGTCTTGCGTTCGGCGGGCAGCGGGGTCTTGGCCAGCGCCGACGCCACCCCGGACAGCCAGGCCGTGGCGATGCGTGCAATGTCCTTGGCGAAATAGACCAGTACGGCGACCTCGGTGCCGATCTGGGTCACCGCGGTGAACGAGGCGCCGGCGTCACCGGCGAAGAACAACCGGGAGGCCAGGGCCAGATGCCCCGAGGAGGAGACCGGCAGAAACTCGGTGAGGCCCTGGACAATCGACAGGACGACTACTTGCGGCCACGACATCACAGCCGTCTCGACTACCGACACGACGATGACCGTACCGGGCTGGTGTCAGCGGGTCAGACCGGATACCACGTCGCGCACCGCGGCGGCCAGGCTGCGCTCGTCGGTGACATCGATCTCGAACAGGTGCCGGCTTGCGGTGGCCACCACGTCCTCGTCGTGCGGGACGGGGCCGGCCAGCCGGGGCCGGTAGATGTCCACCACGAGCTTCTGCTGCTCGGTGTGGAAGGAGAAACTGCGGCCGTCGCCGACCTCGCCGAAACCACTAGCGAAGGCCCCGGTCCAGATCTCCTCGATGCGGAACTCCGAACATGCCAGCTGCCAGTCATCGACCACAGTCATGGCCGCGAGGTTACACCTAAGCGAACTTATTGTTCGGCCGGACATGCGAACTTCACCTCGACGCCTTCCTTAGAATCGATATCTGCACCACCCGCACCCTGACGAGCTGGAAGAGCTGCCCTGTGCTGACGCGCTCCCCCCGCCGGCCCCGCCGGTCCCTTCACGGCCTGTTGCTGCCGCTGCTGCTGCTCACAGCGTGCTCATCCAATCCCATCACCGCGCCACCGCCCACGATCGCGCCCGCCGAGCCCGCCGTCTCGCCGGTCGCCGTAGAACGCCCGGCCGGCACGGTACGGCCGCTGGCCGGCCGGGCCACCGGCGCCGTGTTCGACACGGCCACCGGACTGCTGGCGGCGCTGTCCCCCGGCCCGGACGCCCAAGCCGCCGCCACCCTCGGGCTGGTGAGCGATTCGAGCCGCCCGCCCGCCACGGTGCCGCTGCCGGGTCCGGCGAGCGCACTGGCCGGCGACGGCAATGGCGCGGTCTACCTGTCCGGACACGGCGGCTACTACACCCTCGACCTGGCCACCCGCAGCATCAAACGCGTCGACGTCGACGACGCCGCCGGGGTCGAGTTCACCGCGATCGGCCGGCGCGCCGACGGGATCATGGTGTTGGGCAGCGCCGACGGCGCGGTCTACACGCTGGCAGCCGACGGCACGCGGGTCGCCGAGCGGTCCAAGATCTTCGCCCGGGTCGACCAGATCGTGACCCAGGGCGATGTCGCGGTGGTACTGGACCGCGGCCAGACCTCGGTGACGACCATCGGCACCGACGGCAAGCCGCAGTACGCGCTGCGGGCCGGCCAGGGCGCGACCACCCTGGCCGCCGCCGCTCACGGGCCGGTGCTGGCGGCCGACCCCCGAAGCGGGCGGCTGCTGGTGTACGGCGTGGATCCGCTGATGCTGCACCAGGACTATCCGGTACCGCATGCCCCCTACGGGCTGGCCGGGGCGGGCGGGTTTGCCTGGGTGTCGCAAACCGGGACGAACACCGTGGTCGGCTACGATTTGACCACCGGAATTCCCGTGGAGAAGGTCCGCTATCCGACCGTGCAGCAACCCAACACCCTGGCCTTGGACGACAAGTCGGACACCTTGTACGTGGTGTCGGGCTCCGGCGACGGGGTCCAGGTGATCGAGCACGCGGCGAGGCCACGTTGACCGCGCTGCGGCGGGGTCGGTTGCCAGCCGGCTGGGAGACCGAACTGTCCGACGACTACGAATGGATTCCGCTACGCCTGCCGCCGGAGGTCACCCGGATCGGGGCGTCGACCCGGTTGTCCATCGAAGCCGAATACCGAGGTTGGGAGCTGACCCGAGTGCGGTTGTACACCGATGGAAGCAGGCGGGTGTTGCTGCGCCGCAAGAAGTCCGCCGCGAACACGATCAGCGACAGCCGCTGCGTCGACCAGCCGGGACTGTAGAGCGATGGGTCTCTACGGCGCAGTGCGCCGCGCGTTCTTCATGGTGCCGGCCGAGCGCATCCACACCATCGTGTTCGCCGGCCTGCGCGGTGCCACCGCGACGCCGCCGGCACGCCGGGCCCTGCAGCGCCGGCTCGCCCCGCATGACCCGCTGCTGGCCAGCACCGTGTTCGGGGTGCAATTCCCCGGTCCGCTCGGGCTGGCCGCCGGATTCGATAAGGATGGCGCCGGGCTAAACACTTGGGGCGCGTTGGGTTTCGGCTACGCCGAGGTGGGCACCGTGACGGCGGCGGCACAACCGGGCAACCCGGCGCCGCGCCTGTTCCGGCTGCCCGACGACCGCGCGCTGCTGAACCGCATGGGCTTCAACAATCACGGGGCCGCTGCCCTGGCGACCCAGTTGGCGCGGCATCGGTCCGACGTGCCGATCGGGGTGAACATCGGCAAGACCAAGGTCACTCCGCCCGAGGACGCGGTCGAGGACTATCGCACCAGCGCCCGGCTGCTGGCCCCACTGGCCGCCTACCTGGTGGTCAACGTCAGCTCGCCGAACACGCCGGGACTGCGCGACCTGCAGGCCGTCGAATCGCTGCGGCCCATCCTGGCCGCGGTGCGCGCCGAGACCACCAAGCCGGTGCTGGTGAAGATCGCACCGGATCTGGCCGACACCGACCTGGATGCCATTGCCGACCTTTGCGTGGAGTTGGGCCTGGCCGGCATCGTGGCGACCAACACCACGGTGTCTCGCGACGGCCTGGCGACCCCGGGGGTGGCCGAATTGGGGCCCGGCGGAATCTCCGGCCCACCGGTGGCGCGCCGGGCGCTGGAGGTGCTGCGGCGGCTGTACGCCCGGGTCGGCGACCGGCTGGTGCTGATCAGTGTCGGCGGGATCGAGACCGCCGACGACGCCTGGGAGCGGATCACCGCCGGCGCCGCACTGCTGCAGGGCTATACGGGCTTCATCTACGGCGGTGGCCTGTGGGCCCGCAACATCCACGACGGCCTGGCGCAGCGGCTGCGCGACGGCGGGTTCGCGTCGCTGGCCGAGGCGGTCGGCTCCGCCGCCCGCTAGCGCGAGCAGACACAGAATCGCATCCCGCGAAGCGGGATCATGCGATTCTGTGTCTGCTCAGCGAGGGTTGGCTACTTCTGCTCGTAGGTGCCGACGATCACCGCGCGCGCGATCGCGTGCATGAACAGGTTGAAGCCCAGGTAGGCCGGGCTGGCGTCCTCGGCCAGCTCCAGCTTCTCGACGTCGACGGCGTGCACCGCCACGTAGTAGCGGTGCGCCCCGTGACCGGCCGGCGGCGCGGCACCCACGTAGCGGCGCATCCCGGCGTCGTTGACCAGGGTCAGCGCGTCGCCGGGCAGCAGGCTGCCGTCCCCGACGCCCTCGGGCAGTTCGGTGCAGGTGGCCGGCAGGTTGGCCACCGCCCAGTGCCAGAACCCCGACGCGGTGGGGGCGTCCGGGTCGTAGACGGTGACCGCGAAGCTGCGGGTCTCCTCGGGGAAGCCCGACCAGCTCAGCTGCGGGCTGGCGTCTTCACCGCCGGCACCCATGATTCCGCTGACCTGGGCCTTGCCCAACGGCTGGCCATCGGTCAGCGACGTGGAGGTGAGCGTGAACGTCGGCAGCTTGGGCAGCGCGGCGTACGGGTCGGGGGCTGTGGTCATGACTGTCCTCTCGTTGTGGTCAACAGTGTGTCAGGAAGTGGTGCAGTACGCGGGTACCAAACTCCAGCGCGTCAACCGGCACGCGTTCGTCCACTCCGTGGAACAGCGCGGAGAAATCGAGGTCGGGCGGCAGCCGCAGTGGAGCGAACCCGAAGCATCGAATACCCAACTTGGCGAACGCTTTTGCGTCCGTTCCGCCGGACAGCATGTAGGGCACGGTGCGGGCGTCGGGGTCGCAAGCCAGCAGCGCGGCGTTCATCGCCTCGACCAGGTCGCCGTCGAAGGTGGTCTCGACGGGTGGCTGGTGGGCGACCCATTCCCGAGTGACGCCGGGGCCGATCAGCGCGTCGACCTCGGCCTCGAACGCCGCCTGGCGGCCGGGCAGCACCCGACAGTCCACTACCGCCTCGGCCGCCGCCGGGATCACGTTGGCCTTGTAACCGGCCGCCAACATGGTCGGGGTCGCGGTGTCGCGCAGGGTGGCGTTGATGATGCGGGAGACCGGTCCCAGCTTCTCGATCATTCCCTCCAGGTCCGGGGAGTCGACGTCGATGGTGTGCCCGGTCTCCTCGCTGACCGCGGCGAGAAACTCCACCACGGCATCGGAAAGCACCAGTGGGAACCGGTGTCGGCCCAGCCGGGCCACCGCCTCGGCCACGGTGGTGACGGCGTTGTCGTCGTTGATCATCGACCCGTGCCCGGCCCGGCCGTGGGCCCGCAACCGCATCCAGGACAACCCCTTCTCCGCGGTCTCGATCAGGTATAGCCGACGCTCCCCGCCGTCGCGGCGCGGCACCGTCAGCGAAAAACCGCCCACCTCCCCGATCGCCTCGGTGACCCCGGCGAACAAATCGGGACGGTTCTCGACGAGCCAGTGCGCGCCGTACTTTCCGCCGGCTTCCTCGTCGGCGACGAACGCGAAGACCAGGTCACGCGGCGGGGTGATCCCGGCCCGGGCCAAGTGCCGGGCCACGGCGATCATCATCCCGACCATGTCCTTCATGTCGACCGCGCCGCGGCCCCAGACATAGCCGTCGGTGACCGCGCCCGAGAACGGGTGCACACTCCACTCGCTGGCCTCGGCGGGCACCACGTCGAGGTGCCCATGGATCAGTAGCGCCCCGCGGCTTGAGTCGCTGCCTTTGAGGCGCGCGAACACGTTGCCCCGTCCCGGCGCCCCGGATTCGAGGTATTCGGTCTCATAGCCCACTTCCTCGAGCTGGGCGGCCACCCAGCGTGCGCAGTCGGCCTCACCTTTGGTGGTGGCCGGCTCTCCGGTGTTGGAAGTGTCGAAGCGGATGAGCGTGCTGACGAGTTCGACCACCTCGCCCACGGCGTCTCCGGCTGGATCGGGGAAATCGGTCACAGCTACCTTTACTACCACTTCGCGCCCCTGCGGATCGCGTTGCGAGGGCTGGGTTTGGGCCCAGCGATCGGCATCCGTTAGCCTTAGCTGCCCGGCACGGCCGGGTTGGTCCGAGTGGCGGAATGGCAGACGCGCTAGCTTGAGGTGCTAGTGCCCTATTAACGGGCGTGGGGGTTCAAGTCCCCCCTCGGACACGTCCGGCGACACGACTTAAGTCGGCAGTCGCCGTGACTCGCTGAAGATGCGGGTCGTAGTCGAGGCGCAGGCCCAGGCTTGCGTATACCTGAGCGCGTTCCGCCCCGGTTGCCTCACCAAGCACTGCTGACAGCCCGCCCAATTCCTCAACCAACTCGCTGATTTGTGCGGCAGTCATGACGCGAGGTCGCTCCGCTTGCTCAAGACGGACCTTCAGCTCGTCGCGCTCGGCGGTGCGGCGGCGCAATGCAACAGTCAAATCCTCAACGGCCACACCAGACTCCACGGCGGTAACCAGAGCAGCAACCTTCGCATTCGCCTCGCTGAGCTGGCGCCGCAAGGCCGCGTAGCCAGCCCCTGCTACCGGGTCCGCGTCTTGCCCGCGTGCCAAGTCGGCCGGATCGGCCAGGGTGGCGATCCATTCGTCAAGTCGCGCAGTCACCTCATCTTCACGGAGGTAGACGGTGCGCGGGTGATCACTCAGGTCCGCGGGTACCGAACGCGACTTACCGAGCTCACAACGGTAGAGGATGCGTGTTGTTCGCTTCCCGGCGCGGGCAGCGCCCTGCATCCGCCGTCCACATGCGGCACAGAACAGCAGCCCACGCAGTGCATATGGCACTGTTGACTCTCTGCTGCAAACAAGACCGGGACCCCGCCGCGCCTGCATCCGAAGACGAACAGCCTGCGCTAGTTCGTCACGGATCAGCGCTTCATGCGTGCGGCGTTCTGGTGCGATCCAGTCGGCCTCATCACGCCACCGCATACGAGTCTCATACCCCGCAGCGACATCATCGGGGTTGACCAGAACCTCGTATTTCTCCTGCTTGCCCCAAACACGGATACCGCGGTACGCCGGGTTGTCGAGTATCGCGCGGATCGCCGAATGGGACCATCCTCGTGGGTCACGATGCCGATTCCGTGCCGGGTCGTACTGGCTCGGTGACGGTACACCATCGTCGGTGAGCCGTTGCGCGATATAGCGCAGGCCCGCTCCGTCGGCGTACATGCGGTAGATCCGCTCGACGACCGAAGATGTCGCGGGGTCGGGTTCGAGGCGGTGAAGCCGCTGCCCAAGATTGGCCTTGGCAGGGTTTGGATGCGGGCCGGCATCGACGAGCCGGTAACCGTAGGGTGGTCGACCACCGAGATATCTGGCGGTGTCGTGCGCGAGTGCTGACATCGCCGTACGGACGCGCATCTGGATTCGAGCGCGCTCTCCCTTGCTCATGCCGCCGAACAGAGTCATCACCAGGTCGTGTGCCTCGGAGCCGGGATCGACCGCTCCGCCGACCTCGGGTACCCACAGGCCAACTCCGTAGTGCGTGAGGACAGGGAAGGTGAGCGCGAACTGCGGCCCGTAGAACGCACGGGCGGGTTCCCCAATCACTACGGCATCAAAGCTACGGTCCCGACAAGCGACATCAGCAAGCAGACGTGACGCCTCTGGCCTGCGCTTCCACGGCAGTGAACGGCTCTGTCCCACATCGAAGTAGTCGGCGGCGATGAATCCGCCGTGCGGAGTGATCAGGTCCATGGCACGCCGCTTCTGCCAGCTGCGGCTCGCCTCCGGGTCTTGAGCGTCCTCCGTGCTCACTCGGCCATAGAAGGCGAACCTCAGGCTCACGCCACTCCCCTCCCTGATCCAAGCATCCGGTCCCGCACAGCCATTATCACGTGTACCAGCGCGCGGTTGGCCTCGGACGGAAGTCGATATTGGTTGGGCACAACAATTTCAACACCCCCCTCTGACACCGTCGGCGCATCGGGACGAGCGTCACACCCGGAGCGAGCACGTGCTGCTCGGGACCTGTCAGCCATCGCTTCCCCCTGGCGGATCCCATTGTTGATTGCGGGCTTGGCCACGGACTTCGATCAGTCCGATACGGCGGGTGTGGATGTGTTGGACGGCCGCGGAGTAGATGAGGGTCCGGTCGCCGAGGCTGGTGGGGCCGGCACGATCGAATTCCCATGCCACCAGATCATCGCCATCGGTGGAGTCGAGGCCGAGATCATGTTGGTGCGCAGTGCTTTTTAAACGTTGTTCACGGGTCCAGGCCGCGCGACGTTCGCGCAGCGCGGTCATCGTGGTGGAATAGCGGCGGGATTTGCTGGTGATGTGGCCCCGGTAGCCCAGGGTGTGCAGCCACCGACCGACACCGGCCAGTCCCTTATCGGCGAGTTGGCTGATGGCGGTCAGGATCGCCCGAACGTGGTCGCAGACATCGAGGTCAGCGATGGCCTCGGTGGAGATGCGTCGCGCGCTGATCCCGACGTCAGCTAAGGATTTGGTGACGTATTTCGCGAGGTAGCGAGCTACGCGGCGGCCTGGAAGAACCCCGCCGTGTGGTGAATCCTCCTGCACAGCAGAGCCGTCCGTGCCGGCGTGCCGGTTGTCGATGGGTTGGGTGTCGACTTGTGTGCCGAACCTGATCACCCGTGTCGCTGTATTTGAGGATGAGTCGGTGACCGTCACGGCCACGGTTCGAACGGCCTGTTGGATGATGGTGGCCAGTTCGGTTGCCGCAAGGGGCGCATGCCAGTCATGACCGCCAGAGTCATCGCTGTCGGGCGGGTCGAGGCGGATCAGGGCATGAATGTGCGGGATGAGCCGGGCTTGCAGTTCGACGACTTTGATGAAGCTGACCTGCACCGCATCCGGGTCGGCGCCCGAAGCACGTAGCTCTCGGCGCAGTGTGCGTCGCAGGGTGATGGTGAAGCGTCGCCACAGTTCGGGCAGGTGCCATGTGAACAGGACATGCCCGGTGTAGTCGTAGCAGTCCGCGCAGATCGGCTGTCCCGCATAGATATCACCTTCGCCGTGGGTTGTGCTGCACCACAGTGGTTTTCCATGCGGGCATCGGCGGTAGCCGCCAGTGTGGTGGTGGTCGCGACACACACGCTGCTTCTTGTCGCCTGCACGCGCGGCGGCGTGAACAGGCCCGTAGCTAGGTGCGGTGAGGGTGACGAACACCTGCGGACGATCGGCCACTGCTGCGGGGATGTTGTGGTGGCCGCCGGCGGTGCCAGCGTGCACGAGCTGCCACGTGTCGCGGGCGTACAGGTCTGAGCACGATGGGCATACCTGTGCGCGGCGGTTGTTGCACCGTGTCCACACCACCCGATCGCGGCCTATCTCGTCGGTACCTCTGAGTTGGATGGGGTGGGCGCAGAAGCCAACAGATTCCGCGCGCCGCCACCACGATTCGAACCCCGTCGAGGACGCGCGGCGCACCATCTGATCCACCACCGCATTGGTGTCGATCGAGCCGGGAACCCCGGGCAACACCAGCGTGGGGGCTGTCGTTGCAGTAGTCACCGTTGACCCCGGGCGGTGTCGGTGCGCCCGCTGTTGGACTGGTTGGTTCGGGTCGCGGCACGAGGTGGCCGGAATCGTGCTGCCAGAGTGGCGATGTCGTGGTCGGCGACGTGAAATGCCCGTACCCGCACCGGTTGGGCCGTGCCATCGATCATCATGTAGCCCACACCGGGAGTGGTGTCGGGGATGTGATCGCAGTCGGCCCCCGCGTCGCGGGCGCCCTGGCCCAAAACCATGGTGGTTTGGGTGGCTTCGGTCAACCGCAACCCGATTCGCACGGTAAACAGCTGCCGCACCGGCAGGGTGTCTTTGGCCGGATCTTGCACCGCTGCCACCACCGAAATGCCGACGGCCCGGCCTTGGGAGAGCAGCAGGCCCAACAGCTGTTCAATTTCGCTGCGCACCTTGCGGTCGGTCACATACGCAGTCAGCGCGGCGATCTCATCGATCACCACCACGAATAACGGCTCAGTCGGAGTCGGGGTGTGCATGCGCGTCTTGCCCCGTAACCGATTGGCGCGGGCGTGCATCACCTCCACTAGTTGCCGCAGCAGGTACAGGGTGGTACCAGTGGCGTCGTGGGTGAACACCGTGAACATGGGTGCTCCGGCGCCCAGTTCCATGCCGCCTTTCGGGTCGATGACGCAGAGCCGCACTTGTCCGGTTTTCACGGCGGGGGCGAGGCCAGCGATCAGTGACCACAACACTGAACCTTTCCCCGCGCCGGTCGCGCCAGCCACGAGCAGGTGGTGGCCAAGCAGAGGTAGGTGCCACCAGTGGCGGGTTTCGGTGATCCCGACCCGCACCGACCCCACATCCACCGCAGTCGCCGTCGTGGGCATGGGCAGGGCAATCGGGTCGGCCAGCACGTCGCCGCGCATCAGGGTGATGCGTAGCTCTCCGGGCGCGGTCGCGCGGATGGCGATCCGGTCGGCACGCCAGGCGGCGGCTAGCGCCTCGGATTGCTTGTGCCAATCAGCCAGGGAGTGGCCGGTGACCACTCGCAGCGCCAGGACGTCGGTCGTCTTGCCGATGCGCACCGACTGCAAGGTCGGCACCAAGGTGCGTTCGCCAAGTGTGGCGGTCAGGCCGTGCAGGGTGCACACCGATTGCCAGGTGCGGGTGTAGCGCGACCAGGTCAACCAGCGCCGCCGCACCGGCTCGGTGACCCATCCGTGAAACGATCGCGGGTCCAGCCACGCCCAGCCCGCATACGCGGCAGCGAAAGCAATACCGATGATCAGACCCGCGCGTGAGCCATGGGTAATGGCCATCGCCACGCTGGCGATGATCGGGATGCTGATGGCCGGGAACAGGACCGCCCACCACAGCAGATACCCGGCCGCTTTGAACAGTGAGAGGATGAGGTCGGTGATCCAGTCGTCGTCGTTGGATTGAGAGTTCTTGCTGTTTTTGTAGTTTGATGCCATGACAGGCGTCCCTCTGGTGAGTGAATGGTCGATAGCAGCTCACGTGCTGGGGCGCGACACCCACGAGCGCCGCGCCCCAGCAAATGGGGTTATTTCTGCGCGCGGGACGCTTGATCGCTCGGCGCAGCCGCGGGGTTGGTGGGGGTGATGGCGTCGGCACGGAACGCCACGCCGCTGCGATCACCTTGAGCCCAAGGGATAGCAACCAGACCCGCGACTGAAACAGGTTGGGTGACTGTCACTTTCGGATCCCCGGCGACGGTGACGTTGAGCACTTCACCACCGGTGTCATCCAACGCCAACAGCTGCGCGGCATACAGTGGCACGCCGGTGGCGGTGTCCACTTTTGGGCTGCCGGTCTCGAAGTTCAGCCGCGGCTCGGCCGCTCGGGTGACGATGAACCGTGTGCCTGATGTGTCGATTCTTAAACGCATTGTCCCGCTGTTCCTTTCGTGATCTGTTTGCGCCCGTTGCGGCGCTGGGCTCAGTTCACGTGGACATCGCGGACGTAGCGAGGGACGTTGGCAGGCATTGCCGACACTGCCGCAGACATTTCGGACACGACAGGGACATGCCCGTGGGCATCGGACGGGCATCACCGCCGCGGGGCGGCGGCAGTCGCATGGCAAACTAGGAACCACGCGCTGAGGATGGACAGGGATGACACGGAAAGATGTGCGCTGAGACGACGGGCGATCAGGACGGCGACGCCGAGGCCGCCACGATCCCCAACGATCGCCTCACCCAACGGCTGCACGCCAAGGGACTCTCCCCACAGAGGTTCGCCACTGCGGTGGGCGTGGATATCAAGACGGTGCGCCGCTGGCTGGCCAACATCGACTACAACGTCCGCGAGGACAACGCCCGCCGCGCCGCTAAGCTGCTTGGCTGCACACCGCACAACCTGTGGCCCAACCAGTATCCTGCCCCTACCGCGAGCGCGCTGGCGACGACGTCGCTGGGTGGTCCGTTCACCGCGACGCTGTATGCCAGCCGCACCCAGCTGCCGATCACGACGTGGCAGCAGCATTTCGGCGACGCCACCACCGGCATCGACATCCTCGTCCTGGCGGCCACGTTCCTGTTTGACACCCTCGACGGCTTCCTCGACATTCTGCTCGACGCCGCCGCCCGCGGTGTGGCGGTGCGGTTTCTCGTCGGGGATCCTGACACTGCCACCACGATCCTGCGCGGCAAGGAGGAAGGCATCGGCGAGGCCGTCATCGCCCGCTGCCGCACGTCCGTGGAGTTGCTCGCCCCGCATGCCGATACCCCGGGGCTGGATATCCGCACCCACGACACCACGCTCTACACGTCGATCTTCCGGGTCGACGACGCCATGATCGTCAACTTCCACATCTACGGCTCACCCGGGCGCAACAACCCCGTGCTTGTGCTGTCGCGCCACCACGAACCACGGCTCTGGGCCACCCTCGAAGACGCTTTCACCCAGGTCTGGGATCGCGCCAGACCGCTCAGCGCGAAAGGCTGAACCCTATGCGAACCGACTACTACAACGACCCCAACGCCCCGCTGCCCAACAGCGTCGTTCCGTCAGCCTCGGCCATCGTCACCGACGAACAGGGTCGTATCCTGCTGATCAAACGCCGCGACAACACCCTGTGGGCGCTACCCGGCGGCGGACACGACATCGGCGAAACGATTGCCGACACCGCCGTCCGGGAAGTCAAAGAGGAAACCGGGCTCGACATTGAAGTCACCGGCCTTGTCGGTGTCTACACCAACCCGCAGCATGTCGTCGCGTTCACCGATGGCGAAGTCCGCCAACAGTTCTCTCTGTCCTTCACCACCAAGGTTCTCGGCGGTACCCTGGCCATCGATCACGAAAGCACCGACATCGCCTGGACCGATCCCGACGACATCCCCAATCTGGACATGCACCCGTCGATGCGACTGCGCATCGAGCACTACCTGCAACACCGCGACAGCCCCTACCTCGGCTAACCGGCTGGGTTTACAGCCAATCGCGTACCCGTCGGACCGCCGCCAACAGTTCGTCGCGCCCCGCGTCGACCGCGCGGTGCACCGGGTCCTCGGGTCCATAGCGGCCCAACACCTCGATCAATCGATCTCGCGGTGATACCGGCGCCCCGTCCGGCCCGGTCGTCAGATCGCAAAAGGTCAACACATCCAGAACATCGCTGGGCGGATCGCTGAACGCCGCTAAACCTGACAAGCCGCGCTCGGCAGCTTCCGCGTGCGCCCCAGTATGGAACGCCACCAGGGAGGCGACCAGCTCCCGAAAACCCGCCGCCCGGGCAAACTCTGCGCCATCGAGCGGATGAAACCCGGTCCGGCGCAACGACGGTGCGTAGCCGATATCGTGCAGCCACGCCGCTGCCACCAAAGAGTCCGCTGTCTGGGCATCGAACCGCCGACTCAGCCGCTCGGCAGTCGTCGCGACACCCCGCACATGCGCCAACCGCCGCAGCTGCCCCACCAGTCGCGTCTCGGCCTCTCGCCGTGCACGCTGCGCCAGCATCCCGCTCACAACCGCCATCCTACGAGTCCCATCGCCATGGCGCAGACCCGCAACTGATGCTCAGCGGAGCCCGGGCCGCCATAGCCCGCGAGGAACCGGCGGCTACCTGCGGGCTTCGCTACACTCCCTCTGCTCCCGTCCGCTGGCGCTCCCGTCCGCGCCGCTCGCTACGCTTCGCCCTCCGTCCGCCGCCACACAAGCTTGCACACGACGACGAGCGCTGTACATCTCAACGGCCACGGCATCCTGGCACCACGACAAGCCAGGACTGTCCTCGCTCCTCGCCGCATCGAGACGCCGCGGGCAGCAGGCGCGACCAACGCCCGCCTGACCGCCGCTGGCCTGCGATGTGAGAACTTTCTTTACTGCTATCAAGTCGATGGCGGCACGTTGCCACCAGCTCGACACCGCAGCCGCCCGACTCGAACGCCACGTCGACACCATCACCGCCACCGCCGCACCCGAGCTACAGCGTCGGGCCCGACACCGCTGCCACGCTGCTGACCGCCCTCGGCGACAACCCCGCTCGGATCGGCAGCGACGCCGCTTTCGCCAAACTCTGCGGGGTCAGCCCACTGGAAGCCTCCAGCGGCAAAACGATCCGCCACCGGCTCAATTGGGGAGGCAATCGCGACGCCAACCGTGCCCTGCACGTCATCCTGGTGGTGCGCATGCGCCGTCACCAGCCCACCCGCGACTACTTCGTTCACCGCCTGGCCGAAGGCAAAACCAAGAACGAGATCATGCGCTGCATCAAGCGTACATCGCCCGCGAGATCTACCACGCCCTCCGCCAACCCAGCAGAAGAACCAACGAACTCATTGCCTGAAGAACTCATTGCCTGAAGATAGGAGCATCTGGTATCAACTCCCGAAGGGCACCCGATCCGCAATGTCCACCCATTTCGTGGCGATATGGCACCTCTGTAGATGCCATCAATCCTCCCAGGTGAGTAATGTGCAGGTGGCTAATCGTTCAGGGTCATAGGGAACGCGAGATGATTTCCTTCATCACCTCATTTGTGCCGGCGTAGATTTTCTGCACGCGCTGGTCCACCCACAATCTCGAGATGGGGTACTCGGTCATGTACCCATATCCGCCGTGGAGCTGCAAACAGTCATCGAGCACCTTCATCGCTCGCTCAGTGGTCCACCATTTCGCCATGGCGACGGTCTGGACGTCGAGTTGGCCCGCGAGGTGTAGGTCGATGCAGTAGTCCAAAAATACTCGTGCGATGCGCGTTTCGGTTGCAGCTTCGGCCAAGATGAATTTCGTGTTCTGGAAGCCGAAGACGGGCCGTCCGAACGCTTCCCGCTCACGGGTGTATTTGAGTGTCTGCTCCACGGCAAGTTCCATCGCCGCGACCGCCCCAACCGCGACGATGAGCCGCTCTTGAGGTAGCTGCGTCATCAGCTGAATGAAACCCTGACCCTCGGTCTCGCCCAGGAGGTGCGAGCGGGGCACTCTTACGTCGTCGAAGAACAACTCGGAGGTGTCTTGTCCGCGTTGGCCGATTTTGTCGAGGACCTTGCCGCGCCGGAATCCGGGTCGATCGGCTTCGGCGACGATCAGCGAGATGCCGGCGGCGCCCTGACTTGGATCTGTCTTGGCGACGACGATGATCAGGTCGGCTTGCTGACCGTTGGTGATGAAGGTCTTTGCGCCGGTGATCACGTACTCGTCACCGTCAAGAATTGCTTTGGTCTTGACACTCTGCAGATCAGAACCGGTCCCTGGCTCCGTCATGGCGATAGCACCGATCATTTCGCCTGAGGCCATCTTGGGCAGCCACTGCCTCCGTAGTTCTTCGGCCGCATACTGGAGGATGTAGTGCGCGACGATTCCGCTGTGCAGCCCTGCGCCCCATGAGCTGTCCCCGACTCGGGCTTGCTCTTCGAGTACGACGGCTTCGTGCGCGAATGTGCCGCCTCCCCCGCCGTATTCTTCGGGTATGGACATGCAGAGCAGGCCTAGTTCGCCGGCTTTGTGCCACAATTCTCGGTCAACTTGGTGCTGGTCTGCGAAACGTTGCGCATGTGGGGCCAATTCGGTCGAGAAGAACTTCGCGGCAAGGTCACGAAGCTCGAGCAATTCGGCGCTCATCCAGGGAGAAATTGATGCTGTCACAGGATTCCCTCTCGGCTGTTCAATATCAATGGGTTTGATTTCTTAGGACGTTTCGATCTGATACTCGCCGGCGGAGTGACGCGCGCGTATGGCCTTCTTGTCGTATTTCCCGACGCTTGTTCGGGGAATCTCAGACACGAAGCTCCACCGCTCCGGGATCCACCACTTGGCGACCTTGTCCAACAGAAACGCGCGCAGTCGGTCGATGTCGACCTCGGCTCCACGGTGAACCACGACCAGGGCGAGCGGTCTTTCCTGCCATTTGTCGTCGGGAACTGCCACCACCGCAGCCTCGTAGATCGCCGGGTGACCAATCAGCGTGTTTTCCAGCTCGACTGAGGAGATCCATTCTCCACCTGACTTGATGACGTCCTTCGCACGATCGGTCAGCGTGAGATACCCGTCCGGGTCGATCCGGCCGACGTCGCCGGTGCGCAGCCACCCTCCGTCGAACTTGTCCGGATCATCGTCGCCGAAGTAGGCGCCGGTGATCCACGGGCCTCGCGCCTGTATTTCACCCGCTGATCGACCGTCCCACGGCACTGTCTTCTTGTGGTCGTCACGCAACCGGATCTCGACACCGCACATCGGCCGACCCTGGCTTTCGCGCATCTCCCACGCACGGGTCTCGCCTACTCCGTGCGCTGCGCGTGCGACGGTAGCCAGCGGCGAGGTTTCGGTCATGCCCCATGCCTGCACGATAGGCACGTTGTACTTGTCTTCGAATGCCCGCATCAGCGAGACGGGGACTGCCGATCCCCCGCAGGCAACCAGCCGAAGTGAGGAGATGTCCCGGGCGGGATTCGATTCCAGGTATCGATCGACATCGTTCCAGATCGTCGGCACTGCACCGGCGATAGTCGGCTGAGTCTCTTCGATGATCGACACCAGCGGCGCGGCTTGCAGATGGCGATCGGGTAATACCAAGTCCGCACCAGACATCAACGCCGCGTAGATCAGTCCCCACGCATTGGCGTGAAACATCGGGACAATGGCCAGGATACGGTCGGCCTCGCTCACTGCCAGGGCGTTCGACGTGCAGGCGGTCAGTGCATGTAGGTAGGTCGAACGGTGGCTGTAGACAACACCTTTGGGATTTCCAGTAGTCCCGCTGGTGTAGCACATGGCCGCGGCGGAACGCTCATCGATCTCGGGCCAATCGAAAGTCTCCGGTTGCTGCGCCAGGATCTCCTCGTAACGCAACACCGTCTTCCCGCATCGCTGCAGCGGAGCGAGGTCGCCGCCCCCGGTGGCGATGACCGTATGCACCGACTCCATCGCTGGTAGCGCACTAGCCAACAATGGCGCAACCGACGCATCCACCAGGATGATCTGATCGCTGGCATGGTTGGCGATGTACGCGAGTTGCTCTGGAGCCAAACGAATGTTGAGGGTGTGCAGCACCGCGCCCATGGAGGGAACCGCGCAGTAGGCCTCGAGATGTTCTTGGTTACTCCACTGAAAAGTGGCCACCCGTTGATCTGCCGTTATTCCGAGCCCGCGCAACGCATTGGCAAGTCGGCCCGCTCGCCCCAGGACGCTACGGTAGGACATACTTCGGTATCCAATTCCGTCGGGGGTGATCACCTCGCTGTTTCCGTGAATGGAGGCGGCATGGCGGACAATTGCCGAGATTGTGAGCTGGACGTCTTGCATCGTGCTGTGCATTACGCATCGGCCCTTCAGGCGAACAGGTCTGGATGGCGACTCGCATCGCCTATGAGCGTCCCGTAGTGGGTTCTGAGCGCTTGCAGGATCTCTGCCAGCGGTAGATCGTCGAAGGCGCCTCGATCCCTCAGATATTCCATGTGTTGTGTGCCGTCACCGGCGAACCCGTGCAGCAGGGCGTCTGTGCGCCCGTCGAAATCAATTGGCGGGACGCCGAACCGTGCGCATAGCTCGCGATTGAACGCCGGAGTTGCCTTGACCCAGACACCGCAGAGATGCATGAGGCTGTATCCGTGGTAGACGAAGACGTCGGTACCGCCCATCCGCTCACGCAATGTCTCGGTCTGAAGGTGGTTTCGGACATCGGCGAACCCCAGCCGCGCTGGGATGCCTGCTGCTCGGCAGGCCGCCGTCAAGAGCACCGCCTTCGGGACGCAGTAAGCGCGGTCTGCAGTTGCGATGGTGCTGGCGCGATACGCATGCGGGTCATCGGTCACGGTGTAGGGGTCATACCAAATCGAGTCGCGGACCGCAGTGAAGATGGCTATGGCCTTCGTGGTGTCGTCGACCGCGCCGCGGGTCGCCGATGCAACGAAGTCGCGTACCGATTCATGTTGCCAATCGAGGAACTCCGTGGGCTCCAGGTAAGGCGAGTTCTCACCGCTCATCGGTGCCGCAACGTCACAGGCAGTCCGTCCACGGGAATGGGCAGCGAGGTGTTGTCCCAACGCACGTGATAGTCGTTTGGGACCGTCCAAGTGTAGGTACGCAACATCTGGTGCAGGATTGCCTTCACCTCGAGTGTGCCGAACTGCATCCCAATGCATTTGTGCGCCCCCCCGCCGAACGGCACCCAGGCGAATCGGTGCTGTTGGTCCTCGCGCCGGGGCTCATCGAAGCGCGACGGATCGAAACGGTCCGGGTCGCTCCATATTCTGCGGTCGAAGTGATTTACGGCGGGTGTGATTGCGCACAAGGTTTCACGGGGGATGTGATAGCCGTCGATGGCGACATCGCGGACGGTCTTGCGCATCACCAGCGGAACGGGCGCCAGCAGACGCAGAGCTTCTTTGAGGATCAGATCGAGGACCGTCATCCGCTCCAGTTCGTCGATATCTGGCGAATCGTGACCGAAGGACCGCGCCTCCGCCGCTGCCTTCTCCTGCCACTCAGGATGTTTAGCGAGGAAGTAGGTGACAGCAGTGGTGGTGATCGTGGAGGTGTCATGGGCGGCCATCATGAGAAAGATCATGTGGTTGATCACATCCTCGTCGGAGAACCGTTCACCGTCTTCTGTGGTCGCCTGGCAGAGGGCGGCGAATAGATCGTCGGTCTCGCCTGCACGCGCGGCCGGCAGGTGTCGGGAGAAGTAGTCCTCCAACACGCGCCGCCCATGCACGCCGGCGCGGAACCTGGTGCCCGGGAGTGGAACTCGCACAAAGGAACTCGCCGCGCGAACAGTGGACACGAACGCCTCGTTGACAGCAGCGCTCTCGTCCTTGCCGCGGCCACCC
Source organism: Mycobacterium sp. SVM_VP21 (assembly GCA_024758765.1). NCBI lineage: Bacteria > Bacillati > Actinomycetota > Actinomycetes > Mycobacteriales > Mycobacteriaceae > Mycobacterium > Mycobacterium cavoris. Next base: position 4,785,683 of record CP101406.1, on the reverse strand, counting down.
ATGAAGACATCCGTGGCAATATCGAGGGTGAGATTCTTCAACAACGGGTAGATCCGGACCGACGGACCGGTCGGCCACGCGGGCACGGCTGCGCGAACGCACGGGGCCACCTGCCCGACATATCCGGTCAGGCGAGGACGCGTGAACGCCTCCTGCATGATGCGCCGGTGCATCAAATGTTCGTCGAAGCTCATGAGCATCAACCCGCGATGGAAGAAAGCATCGATCAGGAAGGACCAGCCATCTTGAGAAAAGGCCTTGGCTTCGCTTGTGAACGCCTCACGCGTTGCGTCTGGACCGGCGATGACCACCATTTTGGTACCGAATGCGCCCATCCACGACACCGAGCCCAAACGTTCGTAACGCTCCCGACTGAATTCTGAACCAAATCGGATGTAGTCGACAGTGTGCCCCAGCAACGGGAGTCCAGCGTCCCCTAGGACGGCTCTCAGCCCAGATCCGGCGGGGGCCGGCGCAAGTTCCCGGACTCTCCAGTCCCGACTCCACTGTCGCCATTTGTCATCGACGACGCGGGGGGCGGGCGCCAACAGGACAGACGTCAACCGCTCCTTGGGGTGACGCGTGATTGCGAGAAGCTGATTAGCCACGATGCCTCCTGGGCGCTCTGCTGCACGGGTATCTGGTAATAGTTTACATAGATGTGCTGAATGTCAATATTCGAACAGTTAACAGTGAAATGTTAGACACCGCCTGCGACCCGGATCATCTGCGCAGCCTCGCGCGGTTCTCACTCGGGCCGTCTAACTGAAGGCGTTCAACGTGCCTGAATAGATAATCGTGACTGCGTGGTTTGCGGGTGAGGATCCGGTAGGCAAATGTAGGCCCAGGCCAGTTCGTCGGGATCGCGCCACTCGAGGTCGTGTACCAGCTCGCGCAAAGCGCCCACACCGACCTTCGCAGCCGCCGGCTCAATCGTGTGTTGTAGCTTTGCTCGATGTCTGGCCTGACGTCGACCGTACGCCCTGGGTCACTCGCCAAAATCTTGATGAGGGCACCGACATAGCGGACCTGAGACTCGATCATGTAAATGATCGACCCGGAACCGACATTCGTGTTCGGGCCATAGAGGAGAAAGAGATTCGGGAACATCGGGACTGTAATGCCCAGGTATGCGTGCGCCTGCGTCCCCCACACCTCGTCCAGAGTCACTCCGCCCCAGCCGCGAACACGCATCGGGGCGAGGAAGTCGGTAGCGCGGAAACCTGTTCCGTAAATGACGACATCCGCGCGATGGAGTACGCCATCGTCGGTCACGACTCCCTTGTCGCAAAGCTTCGCAACCGCGTTGGTCACCAACGAGACTTCACCGTTGGCAATCGCGGGGTAGTAATCATTCGAGAACAACACCCGCTTGCACCCCGGCGCATCTGATGGCGTGAGTTGCCGGCGCAGCATTGGATCGGCAACCTGCCGATGGAGGTGGTGAGGGGGACCCGGTTTCTGGTCCAGTCGCTATGCGGCTTGGGGTTGGTGGGTCGTGGTCCACTGTAGGGCGAACTCGGCTGGGCTGAGTCCGCGGTGTGCTGAATGCGGTGATCGAGTCGATCCCCAGATCCGCCTCAAGCGCCATCGACAGATCCAGCATCTCCACCGGATAACCAGTCTTGTCGGCAACCACCGCCAACATGTCCCCGACCAAATCCACGCCCGCCGCCGCCGGAGCGACCGCCACCGGAGCAACCGGCGCAGGCGCAGCAGCCGCGGGAGCAGGCGCAGCAGCGGCAGGTGCAGCCGCCGGACCCATCAACGACTGCAGGTAGTCAACGATCTCCTGCAGCGTCACCAACGCCGCCATCGTCGCCGTCTCCACCTCAGGCAACGACGGAACCCGATCCTGCACCGCCGACAAAATCTCAACCCGCTTGATCGAGTCGATCCCCAGATCCGCCTCAAGCGCCATCGACAGATCCAGCATCTCCACCGGATAACCAGTCTTGTCGGCAACCACCGCCAACATGTCCCCGACCAAATCCACACCCGCCGCCGGAGCGACCACCACCGAAGCAACCGGCGCAGGCGCAACGGCCACCGCAACCGGCGCGGCAACCGGAGCCGGCGCAGGCGGTGCCGGCATCGTGACGACCGGCGCAGCTGCGGCCACCGGCGCAGGCGCCGCGGGTACAAGTGCCGGCGCGGGCGGAACGCTGATCGGGGCTGCCGGAGCCGTAGGCGGCGCGGGCATGGCCGGCGGCGGGGCGACCACCGGCGGAGCCGGAGGAGCCGCGACACCATAGGCGGCTACCGGCTGGGCCGGCACCACTGTGGTCGCGGCCGGGAACGCCAGCTGGTTGACCGGCATCGGGGTCATCCCCGTGCTGGAGACCAGGGTCTGCAGTAGGCCCTGCAGGTGGGCGATGGTCTGCTGCATGCTGCCGAGCGCACCGACCATGTGCGTCACCATCTCGGCTCCGGGACCGGACATCAGCGGCGAGGTCACCATCGGAACCGCAGCGGCCTGAACCGGGACCGGGACGTGGGTCGGGACGTGTGCCGGCAACCCGTTCGCCGCGGGAACGGTTGGATGAGCTGCTGTCATTGGGGGCTCCGATACGGTCGCGTGGCCGTTGTGGTCACTGCGGGGGGTGGATTTCTCAAATCTGTCCGATTTCTCAGCGGCCCGGGACACCGGCTCGTCGTTGATATCGGGTCGGCCGAAGTTGGTGCCGTTGAGCTTCATCGTCAGCTTGGGTGCCGGACGGGTTCGCGGGTCGTCACCGTGGCGATAGTCGGCCCACAGGGCTTCGAAGTTCATCGGAACGCCGGCGGCCACGAGCTGGCCCAACCCCATCCACAGCGATCGAATCCCGTTCCTGCCCTTGGCATCCAGGGATACCGCGACGTGGTCCTGGCCGGTCAGACATTTGCCGACGAGGTTGGTGAGCACGCTGCCGGGACCGACCTCGACGAAGGTTCGGGCGCCGGCGGACCACATCGCCTGAACCTGCTCGACGAACCGCACGGGCTGCGCGATCTGGTTGGCCAGTGTCGCCTGCATCTGCTCGGCGCTGCCGACGTACGGCTGCGCTGTTGCGTTGGCGTAGACGGGCACCTGCGGCACCCCGAACGGGATGCCGGCCAGGTACGAGGCGAACGGGGCCGCCGCGGAGCTGACGATCTCGGAGTGGAAGGCGGTGGCGACGTCGAGGAGCCGCGCATTCATACCCGCTGCGCTGAATCGCTGCGCGGCATCGGCGATCGCCGCACTGTCGCCCGAGAGCACGACCTGGTTGGGGGCGTTGTGGTTGGCGATGATCACCGACAGGCCCCACTCGCCGAGAAGTCTGCTGACCTGCTCGGCGGGGGCGGTCACCGCGCACATCGCTCCGTCGCTGCTGGCGGCGGCCTGGGCCATCAGTGCACCGCGCGCGCGGGCGATGAGCAGCGCGACGTCGTCACTGATCACCCCCGCGGCACACAGGGCGCTGACCTCCCCGAAGCTGTGACCGCCGACGGCGACGGGCGCGATGCCCAGCGAACGGACGACGGACAGCAGGCTGAGGCTGTGGGCGCCGATGCCCGGCTGCGCCCACTCGGTCTTGGTCAGCTCGGCAGCCTGGGCCGTGCGGTCTTCCTCGGTGAACGCCGTCTTGGGCCAGACGACGTCGTGCAGGTCGCGGTCTGCGTTGAGCAGGCCGGCGCGCGCGAGTTCCCAAGGCGCCAAAGCCGGTTCGTGGAGTTGCGGGATGTCGGCACCCATCCCGACGTACTGGCTGCCCTGCCCGGGAAACAGCAGCGCGACCGGACCGGCCGGTTGGCAGGAGTAGTAGTAGCCCTTGGGCGAGCTGAACGATGTTTCGCCGCCAGCGGTTTGGAGCTTCGCCGCGGCCTCCCCGAGCATCGCGCGCAGGCCCTCGACGCTGTTGGCGACGACGGCGAGGCGGTGCGGGCGGGTGGCGTCATACGCCGATTGCGTGCTGTGTGCCAGATAGCCGAGCATGTCCGGCGAGTCGACCAGCGAGGCGGCCAGTTCTCCGGCCTGAGCAGCCAGCGCGGCCGCGGAGTCCGCGCCCAGGACCACCAACTCGGAGTCCCAGGAGCGGTAGCGCGGTGCGTGCTTGCCGGCGCCGGCGTACTCCTCGAGCGTGATGTGGAAGTTCGTACCGCCGAAGCCGAACGCACTGACCGACGCGCGCCGCGGCACGTTCTGGTCGGCGATCCAGGGCTTGGTCTGCGTCGACAGGTAGAACGGCGACGATTCGATCTCGAGCCCGGGATTGGGCCGGTCGATCTTGATGGTCGGCGGGAGGACTTTGTGGTGCAGCGCCATCACGGTCTTGAACAGGCCGCAGGCGCCGGCAGCTCCCTTGGTGTGCCCGACCTGCGACTTGACCGAGCCGACGGCACACCATTGCCGGTCCGCTCGGCCCGATTCGTCGAACACCCGGCGCAGGGCGGTGAACTCGGCCACGTCGCCGGCCTTGGTGCCGGTCCCGTGGGCTTCGACGAGGCCGACCGTCTCCGGTCCGTAGCCGGCGGCCTCGTACGCGCGGCGCAGGGCCTTCGCCTGACCATCCGGACTGGGGGCGTAGATGCTCTTGGCCCGACCATCCGAGGACGTGCCGATGCCGCGGATCACCGCGTAGATCCGGTCGCCGTCGCGCTCCGCGTCGTCGAGGCGCTTGAGCGCCAGCATCGACAGCCCCTCGCCCAGCATGGTGCCGTCCGACTGGTCGGAGAACGGACGGCAGTCACCGGTGCGCGAGAGCGCGGTGACCTTGGCGAAGCACATGAACATGAAGATGTCGTTGAAGGCGTCGACGCCGCCGGCGATCACCATGTCGGCCTCGCGCAGGTACAGCTCGTGCAGCGCGATCTCGATCGCGGCCAGCGAACTGGCGCACGCGGCGTCGACGACGCAGTTCGTTCCGCCGAGATCAAAGCGGTTGGCGATGCGTCCGGCGATGACGTTGCCCAGCAGACCCGGGAACGTGTTCTCCTGCCACGGGGTGTAGCCCGACGCCACGCTCTCGCTGAATGCGGTCAGTTCGTTGTCGGAGAGGCCGGCCGCGCGCAGACCGCGTTCCCAGATCGGCCGGTGCAGGCGACCGCTCATGTAGCCGGACATCTCGGTGCCGCCGGACGAACCCAGCACCACGCTGACACGTTCGCGGTCGATGCCGGAGATGTCGCCGCCGGCGTAGTCCTCCAGCACTTGCTGTGCGACCCGCAGCGCCAGCAACTGGGCGGTGTCGGTCGCAGGCACCACGTTCGGCGGAATGCCGAAATCCATCGGCGAGAAGTCGATGTCGGGCAAGAATCCGCCGCGACGGGCGTATACCTTGTCAGGCGTGCGAGGATCTGCGTCGTAATAGTCGTCGATCCGCCAGTGCGACTCCGGCACGTCGGAGAACAGGTCCGCACCCTCGACGATGTTGCGCCAGAATCGCTCGGCTTCTTCAGACCCGGGAAACAGCGCGCTGACGCCGACCACTGCGACAGGTGGATGTTTGGCTACCACAGGTCTCCTTAAGAGCCGCCTTGACGAAAAGCATCGAATGCCTAAGTTTTGCCATCAGAGACGTTTAGTCGCAGCTGGGGGTCCGCTGATCATCTCGATGGCCAGACGCTGCCGGGACCATATCAGAGTGTTGCCGCCATCACACATCGAAGATGCCCGGCCCAGAACCCCGCATACATTACAGTCGTCCGCCAAAATGTCACGCCAGTGAACCGCTGAACAGCTAGAACACGCTTAGTCGGTGCATTCGACGGCCGCGTCAGACAGCCAGCGGCCGCGGGCTGTAGGCGAACGCTTTGGCCGGCACGGGCACCCCGCAGGAGCGGGCCGCACTGGCGCGGGTCACGTGGGCGGCACCTTCTAGCAAGTTAAGCGCCACCTGGACCGCCTGGCGGTTTTCGCACGCCTCCAGGTGGCTGCCTGCCACCCAGCTGTTGAAGGCACCCATGGCCGGACCGCACCAGATCTGGTAATCCAGCACTCGCTCGGGGATGCCGCTGATGGCCCACCGGCTCGACTGCCCCAGATACCAGCGGAACACCAGCGCCATCTGGTACTTCGGATCCCTCGAAGCGAGCTCGAGCACCGCCGGGTCACGCTGTTGCCAGTACCGCTGGGTGTCTGCCCATACCTCGGCGACGGTGGTGCCCAGGATCTTCTCCAGCTCGGGGCCGTGCTTGGCGACCACGCTGGCCAGGTCGGGGTTGCCCGCGTACCACTCGTAGAGCTTCTTGCCACGCGGGGCGAACATGGTTCCCCGTTTGAGTACCTGCAGGTTGACGCCCATTTCGAACATGTCGGAAGCGGGGGCCATCATCACGTCCGCGATGCCGGCCTTGGCGAGCATGGCACGCCCGGGCGCTGAAAGCCCCGACTCCACGCAGGCCTGGTTGACGGTCCCGGTCAGCACGTAGGCCGCGCCCATCGCGAAGGCGCCGGCGACCGCTTGCGGTGCACCGAGGCCGCCCGCCGCACCCACCCGCACCCGGCAATTCAGCTGGTGCTGCTGGGCCAGCGAATCGCGCAGCATGACGATTTCGGAGAAAAGTGCAGGCAACGGTCGGTTATCGGTGTGCCCGCCGCTGTCGGATTCGACGGTGATGTCCTCGGCCACCGGTACATACCGGGACAGGTCGGCTTCGCGCTCGGTCAGCTTTCCGGCCGCCACCAAGGCGGACACCAACGCCGCGGGCGCCGGCTCCATGAACATGCGCGCCACCTCAGGCCGCGACACCTTGGCCATCACGTGGTTCCTGCGCACGATGTTGCCGGCCGGATCGGTATCGAGTCCCGACAGTGCGTAGTGCACGACCGCGGGCGTCAGTTTCATGAATGCCGAAGCCTCGACGACGGGAACGCCGCGCGCGATGAACAGCTCGGCGACGCGGGTCTCGAGGGAGACTTCATTGGGCGAGTGGATCAGGTTGGCTCCCCAGGCGAGCCCGGGCCGGCCGGCCAACGCGGTCTGAATCTCGTCCAGCCCCCGCTCTACGGCCTCGTAGGACAGCCCGCCCGCACCGAAGAAGCCCATCATTCCGGCCTCGGCCATCGCGATGACCAACGCCGGCGTCGCGATGCCGTTGGCCATCGCTCCGGTGACATAAGGGAAGCGGACGCCGTGCGCCTCGCAGAATTCACGATCTCCCAGCCACTCGGGGTAGATGGCGGGCAGTGTTCCTATCAGGGTCAATTCCGATTCACCGACGCCGACCACCTCGCCGCCCGTAGCCAGGCCCAGCATTCCGGTGGCGGTTTCACGCACCACATGAACGGGGTGGCGTACGTAGCCGATGGCGTCGGCGATGTCGTCCGGGGCGAACGCGGCCGGTGCGGTGGTGGGACGCCACCCCAGACCCGGGCCGGCGCCCGCGCCGGTCTGCTGCTCCAGTACTGCGCCAGGTCGCTCGTTCACAGTCGGTTCCTCTCGATCACCGGTGCTGTGAGCGCTCGCGCCGAGGGGCCCTGCGCACGAACCGGAGAAAACGATGAGAGTTTCTCATGGACGGCGGCGGCGGGGAGTCTCCCCACCGTCAAACGGGTATAGGGCTGCCATTCGGCGCCGGCGGTGGCGCCGGTGGACGGAGGAATCACTGCCGTGGGTCAACTACCGATGGCGTCCCTGCTGCGCCGCCGTTCCGGGCTGCGCCAGGTCACCGAAGGCCTCGGCGAACTCGACGCGGAGGTGTTCGAGGCGATCGCACACTCGCCCAGCCGACTGCTCGACACCACCATGCCGGTGCTGACCCGCGCCGCCGACCACTCCAAACTGTGGCTGGCCCTCGCCGCCGCCATGGCAGCGGCGGGCGGCCCGGCGGCCCAGCGGGGCGCCGCGCGCGGAGTGGCTAGCCTGGCACTGACCAGCTTGGTGACCAACCTTGTGATCAAACGGATTCGGCCTCGCGCGCGTCCCAACATCGCGCTGGTGCCCCTGCTGCGCCGCGCCCGCCGGCTACCGCTGTCGAACTCGCTGCCGTCCGGCCACTCCGCGAGCGCGGCGGCGTTCGCCGCCGGGGTCGGCCTGGAGAACCCCCTGCTGGGCCTGCCCGCCGCGGGGCTGGCCGGCCTGGTCGGCCTGTCCCGGGTCGCCACCGGCGTCCACTATCCCGGGGACGTACTGGCCGGGCTGGGCATCGGTGCGTCGATCGCGGTAGTCGGAGCAAAGCTGGTGCCGCCGATAACCTCGCCGCCCACTGTGCACACGGCGGCTCTGCGAGTCCCCTCCCCCGCACGTCCCGACGGCGCCGGCGTGGCGTTGGTGGTCAATCCCAAGTCCGGCGACGGGCGCGCCGCCGAGGTCGCCGCGCAGGTGCGCCAAGCCCTGCCGGCCGTCACCGTCGTCGAGATCAGCCGCGACGACGACCTGGCCGAATCCTTGCGCCGCGCCGCCGGTTCCGCCGAGGTGCTCGCCATCGCCGGCGGCGACGGCTCGGTCGCGACAGCCGCGCACGTGGCGGTGGAACACGACCTGCCGCTGGCGGTCTTTCCCGGCGGTACGTTGAACCATTTCGCCAAGGACATCGGCTGCGACACCACCGCAAAGACCATCCGGGCCATCGCCGACGGCAGCTTGTCGCGGGTGGATGTGGTGCGGTTCAACGACGACACAACCGTGATCAATACGGCAAGCATCGGCGCCTACCCGACGTTCGTGCGACGCCGGGAACGGTTGCAGGGAAAGCTCGGCAAGCCCGTGGCCAGCGCTTACGCCATGCTGATGACGCTGCGTCGTGAACGGCCGGTGCGCATCTCTTACGACAACAAGACCCTGCAGACGTCGCTGTTCTTCCTCGGCAACTCGGCGTATCAGCCCGACGGCTTCGCGCCGGCCGTACGGCACCGGATGGACGACGGGCTTCTGGATGTGCGGATCCTGGAGACCGGACGGCCGTGGTCCACGCTGCGAGTCCTGGCGGCACTGCTGACCGGACGGCTGCAGCGCAGTCGGCTCTACCACGAGTTGCGGGTTCCGCAGTTCCAGTTCACCGCCGTCGACGGAACGGTGCCGATCGCCCACGACGGAGAAGTCGATACCCCGTGCGCGGAAGCCGAATTCACTGCGTGCTACCGCGTATTACAGGTGTTTCGGCCTATGCCCTCGGGCTCGAGGTAGCGGCCTGGCCGGTCATCTCGGCGGCGCAGAACTTTCATCGCAGCCCGCAGCACCGGTGCGGGGATGCGATCCTGCATCGCCAGTGCGCCGGCGGCGGCCCTGGTACGCAGCGGGGTGCCGCGACCGAACATCCGGTTGAGCGGTCCGCCGGACGGCTCGATCTCGACGTGCAGCGGCGGGGTGCCGACCGCGGCGCCCAGCGCCTGCGCGACCGCCATCCGCTGGAAGCGGGCTGTAGAAGCCCTGCGCGGCAGCCTCTTCGAGCACCGGCCACGGGAAGTCCTGGCGCTGGTCATAGTCGAGTGCGACCGGCCGAATGACTGATTCAGCGAACTGATGGCTTGCGGCCCGCTGTAGCCGCCCGAACACCTGGAATTGCCGCTCCGGCGCCTGGTCAAACGCCGGTGATCAGCCCGCTATCGAATCGCGGGCATCGAGCACTGCCAGGTTCGCCGCCGCGCGGCCGGCGCCCCATCCGGCGCCGTTGGAGACCGCCACCGAGCGGGGCACCGTCGCCGGGAAGAGCCGTTGGGTGAGTTCTTCAGCGGCCCGATTGTTGGCCGCCAACACGGGGAGCAGTCGGCCGTCGCGCTTGACCTCTGCGGTGGCCGATGCACTCGCGCTGTCGAGGCGTTCACCGATGCGCTGGGCATAGGCGACGAGAAACGACTGGCGAAAGGACCGGGACCGAGCTTGCGCTCCGCCGCCGCGTCCGGCGCTGAGCATCGCTCGGCTGGCTTGCACGAGCAGCGAGGCGGTGAGCAGCTCGACCAGGTTGAGGTCGGTTTCACAGCCGATCACCGTGACGAATCCCAGGCCCTCTGCCCACACCGCGCGACAACGGTTGGACCCGCACACCACCTGCACCAATGCCGCCTTGGCTGTCGCGTACGGGTTGTCGATCCAGATCCGTCGCGCGGACGCGGCGGCCGGGCTGCCACGGTCATGCTGGGCCAGCGCTTCGTTCAGCGAGTACCTGCTCATCAGTTCTTGGGCCTTGGCCGACAGCGCCTCCGCCTCGTCGGGGAACTCAGTGGCTTCGGCTTTGGCCAACAACGCGCGCACCTTGCCCAGAGCCTTCCCGCCCGCATCGCTAACCGCCGTCGCGGTATGCCGGTATGTGCCGGGCAGCGGCAGGAGCGCCTGCAGCGCGGGGATCCGACCGAGAAGATTCAGAAGTTTGAGGACGACGGTCAAGGTTTCGTGGTGGCCGGCGCCCGTTGACGTTGCCCACCTCCACATCTGCGGCGATGGTGCACTTGCACCGACGCCGGCGGCGGTCCGAGCGATCTCGGCACGCCACTCGGGGTGCACGGTCGCCGGCGCATACCGCCGGGACTCCAAGACGATGGCCTCATCGAGGTAACGAACCTCGGCCGGCTTCAGGCGGCGAGAAGCGATTTCGTGCACGTCGGACGGTTGCCAGCCGTGCTCCCATGCCGCGGCAAGGGCCTCATTCACGGCCAGGTCAGCCGCAACGTCGAGCTCATGCCCGAGCGCCCGGTACTCGGCGAGCAGTTCGGTGGCACATCGCGGCATGTCGTCGGCGTGACAGGACGCGGCCGCGCTCAATGCCATCACGAGGTCTTCGAGGAGTGCGGCGCGGTCCGGCCCCGGATCGAAGCCGGGGCGCCCTTGGGTGGCCCGGCGCCGGTTCTTGTGTTTGGCGGCCCGCTTCTCTCGATTGCGTCGGCTCATGCTCCGCAGTCTGCCGAAGGCGTCCGACACTCCGTCAGGCGCGCTGCGGTGGTCAGTCGACGAACTGGTAGTGCACCCCGAGTGAGCGATAGGTGCGCTCCGCCCGACGATCCCGGGTGAGCAGCATGCGCCGGTTCGTCTGGGCGGCCTGACCGACAAGGGCGTCGTAGACCGACCCGCCGACGATGCCGAGCCCGGCGAGCCGCCGGAAAAGGCCACCGGTCGCAGGGGTGTCGAGCCAACACTCGACCGGGAAGGCGGTCGCCAGTACCTCGGCTGCTTGGGTTGCGTTCAGGCGCAGCGGGACAGGGAGGCGGGTGAGCACCGAGAACGTCTCGAACGCCGCGTGGCCCGCGAGCGCAGGGCGATGTTGCAGCAGAGCTCGGCGGCAGGCGGAGTGTGCTTCGTGGGTCGAATCAAGAGCCGCGACGGCAACGCTGGTGTCGCACGCCCACAGGTCAGCGCTGGACGTCATCGCGAAGCCGGCGCACATCGGCGTCGGTGAGTACCGCACCCTCTACCGGGCCGAGGAGCGGGAGTCCGTCGCGGGTCTCGATCGAGCGGGCACTCTGCTGGACCGGCTCGATCCGCAGACCGGTCCCGTCCGGGATCAGTTCGAGTGGTGTGTCGGGGGTGATGCCGAGCGCCATGCGCAGTGCTTTCGGGATGACCAACCTTCCCAGTCGGTCCACCGACACATTCATGGCACCAATTTACCATCTAATTGGCAAAAAGCTGGCGGTCTGCGCCTCAGCCTCAAGTGTTGACTGGAACGCTGCCGATCTGGCATTTCGGAGGGTCAACATTTTCATGGCCGCATCGCCAGTACTTCGCCGGCGCCGGTGCGCGGCGGCGCAGCGATTCAGCAGGCGATCAAGGCGTCGATCTGGTTCAGCGCCGAGGTGGCACCTTCGACGACACCCATGTCCAACACCTTCTGCAGGTCCGCGGCGGAGGTGAACGTGCTCGCGTACGTCGCGCGGGTTCCACCGTCGTGCTCGATGAAGGTGTAGACGTTCCTGGAGGTCGGCATCTGAGGATCCGGGTTGAAGTCCAGATCGGCGAAGCCGTCGTCGAAGGTGAAGCTCCGCGGCTCGTCGACGGCGATGATCTGCCAGTATCCAGCGTACTTCTCACCGTCCGGGCCGGTCATGAAATAGTTCATGCGGCCGCCGGGTACGAGGTCGTGGTCGACCACGGTCGCGGGGAATGTCGGTGGCCCCCAGACCTTTTCCAGCTGGCGCGGGTCGGCATAGACCTGCCAGATTCGCTGCACCGGCGCGGCGAAGTCGGCGGTGATGGTCAAGGTCAAGGCGTCGATGTCATGTTGTACGTCGATCACAGGCATGGTGCGGTCCTCCTAGGTCTCCTCGGACGAGATGAGTTCGTCGATACGTGCGATGCGACCACGCCAAACCTGTTCCAACTCGGTGAGCATGGCCGCCACCGACCGCACCGCGGCGACGTCGCCGCGGGCCAACTGCTCACGGCCGCTGCGGCGCTTGGTGAGCAGGCCGGATTTCTCCAATACGGCGACGTGCTTCTGCACTGCGGCGAAGCTCATCTCGTACTTCACCGCGAGGTCGGAGACCGAGTGCTCACCGGCCAGCACCCGGCGCATGATGTCACGCCGAGTGCGGTCGGCAAGTGCGTGGAACAGGGCGTCCACCCGGTCGTCGTCGAGTGTGATCACGCCGCAATCGTACAACCATCTGGTTGTAGGTTGTCAAGGGGAGCCGGTGAAACCCGGCCTGGATCAGACCGGCGGGAACCAGTAGTCGAGGGTGTTCTCGACGCCGCCCCAGTCGATGCCCATCCAGTCGGTGAAGAAGTCCTCGATGTTGCCGAAGGCGCTGTACACAAGGGCCACAAGCGAATTAAAGAGAGCATCCAGCGAGGCGCTGTCGAGCAACCCGTGACTGAACGAGTTAATCCAGGTACTGAACTGGTCGATGTCACCGGAGATGTCGATGTTGGTGATCATGCCGTCGGTGGTCGAGGTATGGTCGGCGACCTGCGCCGGGGTCAGCCCCAGATACATCACGTGCCCGTAAAACAGGCCGAGCATGGAGGCGGAACTGACATCGGCAACGGGATCACCCGGGAACGTGTAGATGGTAGTCGGGAACGCGTCGTTCGGAGTCAGGTTGCCGTTGAGTATCGGCATGTCGAAAAGCCGGTCCCAGGGCGTGTCACTCTGGGAATTCGCGCTTACGCCGGTCGCATCGGACGGATCACCGATGAAAACGAAGTGCAACGCCCCCGACGGGATGTCGGGATCCTGGGCCAACTGCGCCATCGCGATCGAGCCGGCCGTGGCGCCCTGCGAGTAGCCGAAGATCCACAGCGGGTGCTCGGCGTCGTAGGCGCCGGGGTTGGCGGCCAATTCAGCCTCCACCGCCCGGACGATCAGTGCCGCCCCGGCGAAACTGCTGTGCCCCTGCAGGATGAGTTGCGGGGTGGTCAGCACCTGCAGCGCAGAATCGCAGCCGGCGGAGCCGATCACGCAGACGCTCGCGTCGTCACCGGCGTCGAAACCCAACGGCTGCAAGAACAGATCGGCCGCGGTCTGCGCGAATGTCGCCGACGGCGTGGACAGCATGGTGCCACCGATGAAGATCGCCGTGTCCGATAGCAGGGCTACCTGGAGTGCGTGCACTGGTTGGACGACAGGGGTGCCGACGACGCCGGCCGCGATCACGCTCGCGGCGGCAAACGGCGCGAAGACCTTGGTTGCATTCATGTCCGAGGCTCCTAAAGTTTTTGTATAAAGTATAGAAGAATACCTGAAGAGCTGATACCGGCACTCTCGCCGTCGACGCGTCAATCGGCATACCGATCCGGGAGAATGTCCTTGCCGACGCGTTCAGCCGGGCGGCACATCCATTGACTTGCGCCGAACGCCCCTGCCATGATCGCCCTCAGGTTTAGCTTTCGATTTACTCGTGTGATTTTTAGCTATGGGTAATGCGGTCTGTCATGCACGAATGCTTCGGAGAGGCGGAATGCCCGCGATGTTAACCAAGCTCTGCGCACCGACCGCGATCGCCGGCATCGTGGCAGGCGGTGTGCTCGCCGCACCGGTGGTGCACGCTGCACATGCCAACGTCAACATGCATGTCGACGTGGACCTGCTGGCCGATACCGCGATCTTCGTCGGTCCGACGATCTTGTCGACGCCGTCGGCGACATTCGCCCGGACCGCGGCGGACCTCTTCCTGCGGCCGCTGGGCTTCGACGGTGACGACTTCACTTCGTGCCTGATCGGTTCGGCCACGTGTGACGCGCCGCTGCAGCTACTGAGTACCCCGGGCCTGATCCAAGTCGGCCACAGCAGTTTCGCCGGTGCGGCCGAGATCGTTCGGACTGTCCAGGCCGAACTCGCCGCCAACCCGGGCATCTACGACGCCGACCACCCGCTGTGGATCTTCGGCTACTCCCAGGGCGCCACGGCCGGCTCGATCGCGATGGCGCAGCTGGCCCACGATCCCGACATCCCGTCGGGGGCGTTGCACTTCGTGTTCATCGGCGACCCGACCGCTCCCGACGGCAAGTATCCGCACATGGAGGACGACGGGACGGGCCACAGCAACTTCTCCGACAGCTGGATGCTGTACGGCAAGGAGACCCCGAACGACGCCTTCCCTACCACGATCTACACCATCCCCGGTGACCCCAACGCCGACTACACCTCCACGTCTCCGTACGGCGATTTCTACGAGCACATGATGTATCTGGGGCTCACCCCCGATCAGGTGGCCAACCACACCGCCACTACCGACGACCTGCTCACCACCATCAACATCTCTACCGATTTCGACCAGTTCGGTGCCTGGCTCAACGCGTGGGGCCACGGGCTGGCCGACAGCAGCTGGTGGGACGGCCTGTTCTACTCGGCCGTCGCGTTCGTCTACAGCGCCTTCGGCAAGCTCGAGGACTTCTTCGGCGACTGGATGGGCCTGGACTGGGGCGGGGTCGAGGAAACCCTGGACTACTGGTTCCCGACGGTCTGAAATATCTCGCGTCGCAAATGATCTGGAAAGGCGGCCAGCCAGTGACGAAAGGGCACCCCATGACGCTGACCAAGGCCTTGGCGCCGATCGCGGTTGCCAGCACGGTGGCGGGCGGTGTGCTGTCCGCTCCGGTGGTGCACGCCACGCATGTCGACGTGAGCCTGCTGGCCGACACCGCGATCTTCGTCGGTCCGACGATTCTGTCGACACCGTCCGCGACATTCGCCCAGACCGCGGCCGACCTCTTCCTGCGGCCGCTGGGCTTCGACCTCGATGACGATGCGACCGCATGCGTGGTCGGCTCTGCGGGATGTGACGCGCCGCTGCTGCTGCTGTCCACCCCCGCACTGGTTCAGCAGGGACACAGCAGCTTCGTCGGGGCGGCCGAGATCGTGCGGGAGGTGCACACCCAACTGGCCGCCAACCCGGACGCCTATAACGCCGACCACCCACTGTGGGTGTTCGGCTGGTCGCAGGGTGCGACCGCCGGTTCGATCGCGATGACCCAGCTGGCCCACGAGGGCATCGACCCGACGCTGCTGCACTTCGTGTTCATCGGCGACCCGCTGGATGCCGGCGATGACCTGCAGGGAATAGCAGGCGGCGGGTCCTCACCCGGCGACTTCTTCGACCTAGGTCTGTTGTCCGGCCTCCAGACCCCGACCAACGCGTTCACCACAACCGTGTACACGATCCCCGGCGACCCGGTCGCCGACCCCAACGCCACCTCCGCGTTGGGGATCCTCTACGAGCACATGATGTACCTGGGGCTCAGCCCCGATCAGGTGGCCAACCACACGACGACCATCGACGGCATGCTGACTGACATCAATATCTCCGGCGACTTCGACCAGTTCGGTGCCTGGCTCAACGCCTGGGGTCACGGGCTGATCGACAGCGGCTGGTGGGAGGGCCTGTTCTACTCGCTGGTGGCGTCCTTCTACAGCGTCTTCGGCAACATCGAAGACTTCTTCGGTGACTGGCTGGGCATCGACTGGGGCGGGGTGGAAGACACGCTCGACTACTGGTTCCCGGCGGAGGTCTAACGCGGCCGTCGTGGCACTCCCTGCAGCTGGCTACCGTCGATGCTGTGACCGTGTCGCGATCGCGCATCATCCGGGCCTGCACCGTGGGAAGTGTCGCGCTCGTACTTGGGGTGGCCCCGTCGTGCGGTCACCCGGGTCATCCGCCGCCGCCAGCAGGCAGCACCCCCTCCACCACGGTGCCCGTCATACCGCGTGAGGAGGCGCCCTATCTACCTCGCGAGGAGCTGGTCGCGCCGATCTCTGCGCTGATAAACGACGCGATCGCGGTTCCCCGGCTGCCAGGTACGGTAGTCCGGATCGGGCACGCCGGCACGATCGCCTTCAGCCAGGCCTTCGGCGCGCGCAGGCTCGCAGATGAACCCGCTCTTGACGGCTCGCCCTCGCCGGCCGAGCCGATGACCGAGGACACCATCTTCGACATCGCGTCGTTGACGAAATGCCTCGCGACGACTGTCGCAGTCCTGCAACTGTATGAACAGGGCCGGGTCGGAATCGACGAACCCGTCCAGACCTACCTGCCGGAGTTCAACGAGACCAACGACCCCCGGCGCGCTCAAGTGACGTTACGCATGCTGCTCACCCACACCTCGGGCATCGGCGGCGATCTGAGCCACCAGGGTCCCTGGGGACTGACCGAGGCGGATAAGGCCGGTGGTGTTCATCGGGCACTGACCGCACCGCTGGAGTTCGGACCCGGCGAGCTCTTCCACTACTCGGATATCGGTTTCATCATCCTGGGCGCGCTGGTCGAGACGATGACCGGCCAACCGTTAGACACCTACGTGCAGGACAACGTATTTGCGCCGCTGGGCATGACCGACACCCGCTACCTGCCCGCCGCCAAAGCCTGTGGCCCCCACCAGATCCGCGGTACGGCCGTTGCATTGGACGTAAGCGCATCCCCGGACGGCCAGTGCCCGGTAGGTAGCTGGAGCACCGACCTGTTGGCCCGCATCGCGCCCACGGCGCATGACGAAGACACCCCCGGGATCAATCCGGACTTCGACCAGCTGCTGCGCGGCACGGTGAACGACCCGACGGCACGCCGCATGGGCGGGGTGGCCGGCAGCGCCGGAGTGTTCTCGACCACCAGCGACATCGGCAGGTACGCCCAGGCCCTGCTCGATCGGCTCGCCGGGCGCCCTAGCCCGTTTCCGCTGCGGCAATCGACCCTGGAATTGATGACGACACCGCAGCAACCTGGACACGACGCGGCACAGCTCGTGGCTGCGAACGCCGCTGCGCAACAGGCGAATGCAGCGACACCCAATAGGACCGATCCCCTGCTCGCGGCAAATTATCCGGCGATCAACGGACAGGATCTCCGCGGTTTCGGCTGGGACATCGATACGCCACACTCCCGCCCGCGCGGCATGATCTTTCCGATCGGCAGCTTCGGGCACACCGGGTTCACCGGAGTGACGCTGTGGATCGACCCCGGGTCGGACACCTACGTGATCGTGCTCGCCAACGTGATCCATCAGCGCGGCGGTCCGCCCATCGCCGGGCTCAGCGGCGACGTGGCCACCGTGACCGGCCGGGCGCTGCGTCTGTACGGCAGCTGACGGGCCGATTTCTACCCGTGGTCACAGCCGGCCGCGCGCACCTGGCGATAATGGCCGGGTGGCCGATCGCAATGCTCCCGCTATCCCCGTTATCGCGTTGACGGGGTTTCTCGGGGCCGGCAAGACCACGCTGCTCAACCATGTGCTGCGGGCGCCGGGCGCGCGAATCGGAGTCATTATCAACGACTTCGGCGAACTGAACGTCGACGCCGGCCTGGTCACGGGCCAGGTCGACGAGCCGGTGTCGATCGCCGGTGGGTGCATCTGCCATCTGCCGGACGAGGGCGGCTTGGACGAGGCGCTGGAGAAGCTGGCCGACCCGAAGCTGGCACTCGACGCGATCATCATCGAGGCGAGCGGGGTAGCCGAACCCGCGGACGTGTCGCGGGTGATTCGGTTCAGCGGGGTGGAGCGGATACGCCACGGCGGTGTTGTCGACGTCATCGACGCGGCCGAACACTTCGACACCGTCGACACCGGTTCCGCCCCGCCCCAGCGCTACGGCGTGGCCTCCCTGGTCGTGGTCAACAAACTGGATCGGATCACCGAGGACGCCCGCGAAGAGGCCCTTGCCCGGGTGGAAGCCCGTGTGCGCGAACTCAATCCCCACGCGCACGTGGTGGGAGCGATGGCCGGACGCGTGGATCCCAGGTTGCTCTACGACGTCAGCGACGGCGGGGAGTCCGGACAGATGTCGTTTCGGGAACTGCTCCTCGACGATCGCGATGAGCACCACGATCATGTGCACGTGGACTCGGTGACCGTCATCGGCGACGGCGCCGTTGACCCAGGACCGCTCATCGACCTGCTCGAGCAGCCACCGCAGGGCGTCTACCGGATCAAGGGCACGGTCGCGATCGGCAAGCGTCACTACCTTTTCAACGTCGTCGGCACGTCGGTGCACGTGGTGACCGCATCTGCGAGTTCAGGGGCCAGCCACCTCGTAGCGATAGGCACGCACCTCGACACCGCGGACGTTCGCGCCCGGCTCGAAGAGGCACTGCGGCCCGCCGGGGAGAAGGTGGCCGCCGCGGGCATGCGGCGGTTGCAGCGATTGCGGCGCTACAGCATTTAGGCCACAGCCGTACAGCCAGGGTTTTTCACTCCGATGCGGGCCCGATGAATTCGATGCCCGCGCGGATCGCGGGGCGGTGCCGCAAGATTCGGAAATGCGCCAGCCGGCCGAGGCCCGCTGTCGTCATCAAGCGTGCACCTGGCCAGGACGCGACGACCTTCTCGCTCGTCACGTAAGGAGTGTCGGGGTCATCGGGGTCGTGGATGAGCAGCAGCGGCGGGTAGTCGGTGTTCTCGGCGATCCGGACCATGTTGGTGTCCTCGAGCGGCATGCCGATACGGCGTTCCAGGCGTCGATGCAGGCCGGTGCGGATTCGTCGGCCGAAGTTGTGGCGGGCGGCGAAGAGATCCAGGTAGATCGGGAACTCGCCCATCGGCGCGAGGAACACCAACCGCCCGACCGTGGCGCCCCACGACGCCGCGAATGCGGTCGCGTTACACCCGAGGGAGTGGGCGACGACCGCGCGGGCCGGCCCGTGTGTCCGGATCATGGCGGCAACCGCTTCGGCGCACTCGATGGCGGTGGTGCGACCGGGTGCCAGGACGCCCGGCTCGGACTCGTTGTGGCTGGGCAGGTCGAACGCGATGACACGGTGACCGGATTCGACGAGGGGTTTGATGAACATGCCGAGGTGTGGGCGGCGCCCGCCCCAGCCATGCACAAGATAGACCGGTGGCCCTTCGCCCCAGGACTCGCCGACGATCCGGTGCCCGTCCCAGTGCGCTTCCAGCGGCTGGCCGGGCGGGACGCCGGGCGGCATGCGCAGGCTGGACTCGAGCACCGGTGGGGTGCACCACAGCTCAAGCGCCCAGCGCGACCCGATGGTGGGGGCGATTCGCTCCAGTAGCCAGAACAGCCGACGCACCCGAGGGGTGACCGGCGGTTGGACACCGGAGCCCTCTACGTCGAGAACGATCGGGGTCTCAGCCGCGGGATCAGTTGGCTCCGGCACATATCGAGGTTAGCGAGACGGTGCGGCCTGCAACGGTGAACTCAGCCAAAGGACTGGGACCGGTGCCGAGCGCCGAAACAGCAGTCAATGTGCCTATGGCCCCACGCGCTGACCGCGAGCCACCATCGAAACCGGACCGCGGTGACCTATGACCCGCACCAACCACTCGCTCCGGTAGGACCTCGCAAAAATGACGCAATCACTCTCGTCGCGGGCCAGCACCCGCTACGTTGACTCCGCTAAGACACAGTTCGCCTACCGCCGCTTCGGAACGGGGTCGGGCGTTCCGCTGGTGTTGGCGTTGCGATTCCGCGGCACCATGGACCACTGGGATCCGGCGTTCCTGGACCGGCTGGCCGCCGAACGCGATGTCATCATCTTCGACAACATCGGTCACGCCAGGACCGGCGGCGTCGCCCCGACCACGATGGACGCGTTGGCCGGCGGTCTGATCGAGTTCGTCGAAGCTCTCGGGCTCGCTGAGGTGGACCTGCTGGGCTGGTCATTGGGCGGCATCGTCGTGCAGGCCGCCACGCTGCAACGCCCCGATCTGGTGCGCCGCCTGATCGTCGCCGGCAGCTCCCCCGGCGGGGGCGTACCGGGTATGCCACAACCCGATCCCCGCATCTGGCAGGTGGCGACCAAACCGGCAAACGAAGACGACGATTTCCTCTACCTGTTCTTCCCCGACAGCGCCGACGCACATCAGCTCGGCGTGCAGTCGCTGCGCCGACTCGATGCCCGCACCCAGGCCGCCGGCCATGTCCCGGTGTCGCTGGAGACCATGAAGGCGCAGCTGGCGGTGATCGCGTCGACCGGATCACGTGTGTGGGATCGGTTGGGCGAGATCGCAATCCCAGCCTTGGTGGCCAACGGTGCCCACGACCGGATGATCGACGCCTACGGCAGTTTCGCGATGGCCGGCCGGCTCCCCAACGCCAAGGTGGTCCTCTACAGCGATGCCGGGCATGGCTTTCTGTTCCAGCATGCCGAAGACTTCACCCGCGAGGTCCTCGGCTTTCTGGCCGCGGAACGGGGGTGACCGTGGCAATCGATGCCGATCTGCTGGTCATCGGTTTCGGCAAGGGCGGCAAGACCTTGGCGGCCGACCTCGGGCGACGCGGCCAACGCGTAGTGCTGGTCGAGGAGTCGGCCGGCATGTACGGCGGCACATGCATCAACACCGGGTGCGTCCCGACGAAATCGCTGGTGCACCGTGGTGAGCGGGCATCGGGTGCACCGTCCTATGCCGAAGCGGTCGCCGCTACCGAGCGAATCACCGCCGGTCTGCGTGCCGCCAACCTGGCTGCGTTGGCGTCGATCCCGTCTGTAACGGTGCTGACCGGGCGGGCGAGGTTCCTCGACGCCAACACCGTGCGGGTGGACACCGATGGCGGTGAGGTCAGCGTGGCTGCCCGCCGCATCGTGATCGGCACCGGTTCACAGCCGGTCCTCCCGGAGCTGCCCGGTCTGGCGGACTGCCCGGTGGCGGTCTCCAGCACGGAACTGCTGCGGCTGGCGTCTCGACCCGATCGCCTCGTGGTGCTCGGCGGCGGCTACATCGGTCTGGAGTTCGCCTCGATGTACGCCGCGTACGGGTCCGCGGTCACCGTCCTCGAGCAGCGGCCTGCGGTGCTGGCGCAGGAGGATCCCGAGGTCGCCGAGGCCGCACGTGCCCTGCTGGGCACCCGCGGCGTTCGGATCGAAACGGGCGTCAATCTGGCGGGGGTGCAGACGATCCTTCGCCCCGGCGCACCGCCGACGGCCCGGGTGAGCTACCTGGTGGACGGGCGCTCCACCACCGTCGACGCCGATGCGGTTCTGGTCGCGCTCGGGCGCACTCCGAACACCGCGGGCCTGGATCTGGACCGCGTTGGGGTGGAGGTCACCGATACCGGCGCCGTCGTCGTCGACGACCATCGTGTTACCAGCCAGCCGCACGTCTACGCCATTGGCGATGTCACCGGCGGGCCGCAGTTCACCTACATCTCCCTGGACGACTACCGGATCGTCTTAGATCAGCTCACCGGCGCCGCCTCGCCCAGGGACGCCGCGCAGCGCCGCGCGGTGCCCAACTGCCTGTTCCTAACCCCACCGCTGGCGCGCGTCGGATTGACCGAGACCCAGGCGCGCACTGCAGGTTACGACATCCACGTCGCCACCAGCTCGGTGGTCGAGCTGGCCACCGTCGCGCGAGTACGAATCGTCGACCAGACCGAAGGAATCATGAAGGTGGTCGTGGATGCCGCCACCGACAAGATCCTCGGCGCGGCATTGCTGTGCCACGACGCGCACGAGGTCATCAACATCGTCGCCCTGGCAATGCGGCACGGTATCACCGCCGCGCAGCTGCGCGACGAGATCTACACCCACCCCTCGATGTCGGAGTGCTTCAACCAACTGTTGGGAATGCGCAAATGAAGATGAATCCGCAGGACACCGCCGTGGTATTCATCGATCCTCAGATCGATGTGCTGAGCCCGGCGGGCCGCAACTGGGCCGTCGTCGGCGCCAGTGTCACCGAGAACGGCACCGTCGCCCACATGGTGGACATCATGGATACCTCTGTGCGTCTTGGCTATCCACTGTTCATCTCGCCGCATTACTTCTATCCGTCCGACTCGCGGTGGTTGTTCAACGGGCCGCTGGAGACCGCCGAGTTCGCCAGCGGCACGTTTGCCCGCGCCGGAGCGCTGGACCTCACCGGCTTCGCCGATTCGGGGGCTGATTGGTTGCCGGAGTTCAAGCCGTACATCAGCGATCCGGGCACCACGGTTGTCAGCCCGCACAAGGTGTTCGGTCCGCAGACCAACGACCTGGTGCTCCAACTGCGTAAAAGCGGCTGTCGCCGCGTCGTTCTGGGCGGCATGCTGGCCAATATGTGCGTGGAGTCGCACCTGCGCCACCTGCTTGAGGACGGTTTCGAAGTGGCAGTCGCCGTCGATGCGGTTGCCGGCCCCCGGCACCCGGACTGGGGCGACGGCTACCAGGCGGCCCTGATCAACTACCGCTACCTCGCCCACGCGGTCCTACCCACCGCCGACATCCTCGCCATGATGACCGCGGGCGCGGGGCCGTCACGGTAAGCGAGTCAACATCCACGGGAGTGCGGAGGAGCCATGATTGAACCCGCGATCGTCGAGCACGCCGTTCGGCGTATCCAGATTCCGTTACCGGGCGCCTTCCCCGACGTCCGCGAGCGGTATGAACGCCTCGTGCCGGTAGTGGACCACGACGTCTTTGCGGCGGCACCGAACTGGGCAGCGGCGGTGGAGATCGCCAAAATGGCCGCACCCCACGGGTTCATGCGCTACTTCAGCACCGACGTCGCGGCAGCGATGAGAGGATCGGCGACCGCACTACCCACCGTGCAGTACCTGATGGGTAACCACACCATCGCCGAACGCATGTATCGCCACGACCCCGCGGCGATGTTGCATGCCCCGCTACGGGTGGTGCTCTTCGAGTCCGCCGCGGGCGACACGGTCGTGGTGCTGGACCAGCCGAGCCGGCTGTTCGCCAGCTACGGCAACCCGGCCATTGGCCAAGTCGGTGAATACCTCGACGAGTTGGTCGCCGGGCTCATCGGCGCACTGGGCGGAGATCCCTCGCCGCTGCGCGCATAGCGCCGCCGTAACCGGTCATACCGGTGATGGCGGCATGGTCAGCACCACCCGAAAGCGTGCCTGGTTGCGCATCATCCGGTCGTATCCCGCGGCGGCATCCTCCAGCGGAATCGGTTCAACCCAGGGCCGGATGCCGTGCAGGGCGGCGAAATCGAGGGTGTCTTCGGTGTCGGCCGCCACGCCCGCGGGATGGCCGTGAACCGTTCCGGAGCTGTTGATCAGCTGCAACGGGGTGACGTGGATGGATTGGTCCAGGACGGCGAGGGTGAGCAGTTCACCATGGGGGGCCAACCCGTCGATGGTGGCGCTGATCGCTTGCTGGTTTGTCGCGGTGGCCGCGACCACCCGGGCGCCGCCCAGTTTGCGCAGCTGCCCGGCGACGTCATCGACGGTGGAGTCGATGTAATGGTGGGCGCCCAATTGGTGCGCCATGTCGGCCTTTTCGCTTCCACGTGCGATTGCGACGGTACGAAATCCCATGTGCGCGGCGAACTGTACGCCCAAGTGGCCGAGCCCCCCGATACCGAGGATCGCAACGACGTCACCGGGGCGGGCCGTGGTGCGCCGCAGCGAGTTGAACATCGTCACCCCGGCACAGGCCAATGGTGCGGCTTCCACAGCGGTCAGTGCGTCGGGGATCCGGGCCAGGCCGGGCTGGGGAACGATCAGCTGTTCGGCGTACCCGCCGGGAAATGCCGCACCGGTGACCTTGGCGTGTTCGCAGTGCACAAAATCCCCACGGCGGCATCGGTAGCAGCTTCCGCAGTAGAAGCCTGTCCAGCCGACGGCGACCCGATCACCGACCTGCCAGTCTTCGACATCGGCACCCAAGGCCTCGATGTGGCCAGCCACTTCGTGGCCGGGGGTCACCGGGAAGACGGTGCCGGGCAGTTGCCCGCCGGCGATCTGGGAGTCAGAATGGCATACCCCGCAGGCCTCGACGCGAACACGGACCTGCCCTCGCCCGGGTTCACGCACGGGTCGGTCAGTCAGCTCGATGGGGCCACCCGGCCGGGCGACCTCGACGGAACGGTAGGTGGCAGCCATGGGGTGCTCCTTCGTCGGGGTTGGGGGAAAGCGGTGGTCAGCGGGACAGGGTGTAGTCCAGGACTACTCGGAAACGTGCGCGGCCAGACATCATGCGCTCGTAGGCCTTCGGCGCGTCTTCGAAGGGCAACGGCTCGATCATGGGCGCGATCTGGTGGGCCATGCTGAAGGCGAGATTGTCCTCGTTGTCGATGGCGGACCCGGTCAGGCTGCCGATAATGCTGCGCCCGCCGAAGATCAGATCGGCGGTCTGCACCGGTATGGGCTCTGGGGACGCGCCCACCACGATGAGTCGCCCGCGCGGCCGTAGCCCCGCGACCAGTCCGGCCATGGACGCGCCGCTGGCAGCGGTGGCGACGATCGCCGTCGCGCCACCGAGGGCGGTCAGCGCCGATCCGGGGTCCTCGGCGGAGCTGTCGACATAGTGGTCGGCACCCAACGTGGCCGCCAGCGAGGCCTTCTCGGTCCCCCGTGCGATGGCCGCCACGCGGTAGCCCATTTTCTTGGCGTATTGGATCCCGAGATGACCCAGGCCGCCGATGCCCTGGACAGCGACCAGCGTGTTCGGCGGGGCCTGACCGGCCTGAAGCGCGTTGAACACCGTGATCCCGGCGCACAACAGGGGTGCGGCGGTGAGGGCATCGAAGCCCTCCGGGATGCGCACCAATCCGCTTGGGCGGGCATAGACGATCTCGGCGTATCCGCCGTCCTCGGTGGTGCCGGGCTGGGGTTGGTCTTCGCAATTGACGAAATCTCCGCGCCGGCAGGAGTCGCACTGATTGCACGGCCCTCCGAGAAAGCCCAGGCCCACCCGGTCTCCGATTCGCCACCGGTGATCGACGTTGGCGCCGACCGCGTCGATGACCCCGACGATCTCGTGGCCGGGCACCACCGGCCGGGTGGGATCGGGGCGTTGCCCCTCCACAGCCAGGACATCGCTGTGGCAGACCCCGCAGGCCAGCGTCCGAATCCTGACGTGATCATGATCGGGTTCGCGCAGCTCGCGTTCCACGAGACTGAACTCACGTTGCCCGGTGACCTGGTAAGCCCGATATGACGCCACGTGTCCTCGTTTCTAGCCTGTCGCGCCGGCCGAGTAGCCGCTGACATCCAGCACAGCAGACCAGCGAAGGCTGCGGCATCGGAATGATGACCACTCTTCGCAATCACCAAGGCAGCACCATGAGACGCGTCATCTGTGCTGGCCAGGTCGGCCGCGCCGGCCTCAGGACAGTCACATGACCTATACCGGCACGCCGGGGAGTCCGCGCACAATCCGGTGGTACCCGATCAGCGCTACCCAGGAGGCCGCCGAGAATGGACGAATTGGCCAGTGCGCAGGTGGCGTTGGCAGCGCTACGCCCGGTTCTGGCGGATCTGACCGACCAGCAGCTGCGGCTGCCGACACCGTGCTCGGGGTTTGACGTGGCCGCGCTCGGTGACCACCTGACCGGCACCATCGCCATGGTCGGGGCGGCCGCCGGGGCCGCGCCGCTGGTAGCCGAAGATGCGGACAGCGCTGGTATGGCAGCACGGGTCGTTCAGGCCGCGACAACGGCCATCGAAGCCTGGCAGCGGCGGGGTATCGGTGGCGAGGTGATGCTCGGTGACCGGCTGATGCCGGCCTCGCTGGCGCTGGGCGTGTTGTCGATCGAATTGGTCGTCCACGGATGGGATTTCGCTCAGGCACTGCACCGGCCGCTGGCGATCACAGCCGAACACTCGACGTTCGTGTTAGGTCTGGCGCGCCGCCTCATCACCCCGGAGAGCCGACGCACCGCCGGCTTCGACGATCCCGTGGCGATCGACACCGATACCGCCGCGCTGGATCGCCTCGTCGCCTACACCGGCCGCCGACCGGGCTAGTCAGGCAACAACAGGCCGCAGGCAGATAGTGAATCGCGAATCTGGTTGCGGCTGGTAATGCCGAGCTTGGGAAAGATCTTGTACAAGTGCGCTGCGACGGTGCGATGCGATACGTAGATCTGGTCGGCGATCTGCCGGTTGCTCAGCCCAGACGCCGCGAGCCGGGCGATCTGCAGTTCCTGAGGGGTCAGTTCGGCGCCCCGCTCTTCGATGGAGACCGCCTCGCCGGGTAGCTGAACCCCGGCGGCGCGCAACTCCCCGCGGGTCCGCTGCGCCCATGGCACCGCGCCACGCGAATCAAACATCCGCAGGGCTGCCGAAAGCTGGGTACGTGCGTCGACGATCCGGCGTTGCCGGCGCAGCCACTCCCCGTAGGACAGTTGGGTGCGGGCATACTCCAACGGGGCCTCGGTGGCGGCGTAGCCGTCGGCGAGGGCGGTGCGAAAGTGGGCCTCCGCGTCACTGCCGGTACCGGCCAGCAGGGCCCGGCCGCGGTGCACGAGCATCAGTACGTGTGCAGAACCCAGTGTCGTAGCCTGCGTGGCGATCTCATCGACGAGGTCACCGATGACCTCGGTGTGATGACTGGCCACCGCCGCTTCCGTCAGATCGGCGATAGCCCAACGACGGGCGCCTCGATCGCGGGTCATCTGTGACAGGTCGGTGAAGGCCTGGTCGTAGTCATGGTTGGTGAGCGCCAAAAGTCCGCTGGCCCAAGCGAGATCGTCAAACCACAGCAACGGGGTGCCCGCAGGTAGATATTGGCGCGCGGTTCCCAGCGCCTGCTGCGCCGATCTGGTCTCCCCTTTCCAGGCGTGGGCCCGCGCGAGCAGCGCGGCGGCAGCTCCGATGCTCAGCGACATGTCGGCGTCGGTGGCGATGCGCAAGGCGCTTTGGGCGCTGATCGTCGCCTCGGTGAGCCGGCCGGCGATGATCTGCGATCGCGCCAATCCGCGCAGTGCCTCGCATTCGATGGTGGGTGCGCCGGCCCGGCGGGAGGCCCGAATCGCGCTACTCCAGCACTGTTGCGCGGTCGGCAGATCCGATGCCGATTCGGCCGCCAGGCCCATCGACATCAATGCCGTGGTGTCGTCGCCGGCTGCGGCGTGCAGCGCGCTGGCGTGGGAACGGAACTGCCGCGCGTATTTGGTGTCTTCGATGGTCGCCAGGGCGACGTCGATGGCAGGGTGGCCGAGGCTCTCGAGTTCGTGCAGTCGGTCGGCCACCAGGTGGCGGTCGGCGTCGTCGAGGCCGTGCATCCGGCACTGCGCCGCGGCGGCGGCCAGCAGTCGGATCTGGGTGCTTCGATGCTCGGGCGCGTCGTCGGCGCCGAACCTATCGGCCAATGCCACCAAGTCGGGGATCGGCGGTGCGACGACTCCAGAGGTGACACCGAGGGTGAATCGTGCGAAGGCGAGTTCGAAGAGGTCCTGCAGGTCCGTGGCCTGCGGTTCAGCCTCGTCGAGAATGTCAATCGCCTCAGCGGTCAGCCCGGCTCGGCAAGCAGGCTCGAGGGCGCTCACCAGCCGGCGCACCCGACGATCCGGCGTCGGCGACAACACTGCGGCGCGCCGCCACGCCGCGGTGGCCTCGGTGTTCGCGCCGCGCTCTTGGGCGAACTGGGCTACCGACTCCAGTTCCGTGGCGATGAGCTCATCGGGGCCGTAGGCGCCGGTCGCTCGCTGCCATACGGCGCGTGCCGGGTCCGTGGCGGCCTCGGCCAGCGCTCGATGAAACGCCGACCGCTGCGACAACGTGGCTGCCCGGTAGGCCACTGATCGGATCAGGGGATGCCGGACTTTCAGGGCACCGTCGCCGACGGTGATCAACCCTGCGCGTTCCAGCGGGTCCAAGCCGGCTTCGGGCAGATCCAAGCGGCGCGCGGCATCGAGTACCTCGGACAGCGAGGTGCCATCGCTGGCCGAGATGAGCGCCAGCAGCTGACGGCTGGATTCCGGGACGGCGTCGAGCTGTTCGAGGAAGACCCGTTCGATGCGCCGGGTGGTGGGCAGCGGTGTCGCACCGTCCCACGTTTGGTCGCCGCCGGTGGCCATCACCGCCTTGGCCAGTTCGGCGATGGCCAGCGGGTTGCCGGCGGCCTCGGCCAGCACCCGGCGCCGGGCCAGCTCGCTGAGCGCGTGTCCGTCGGTGATCGCGTCGGCGATCAGGACCCGGGAGGTCTTGTCATCGACCGGCCCGAGGGCGAGCCGCGACAACGACACCAGTCGGGCTGGTTCACCGTCGAGCCTCGGCCGCGCCGCGCACAGCAGCAGCACCGGCGCGGAGGCCAAGCGGCGTCCGACGAAGGTCAAGACATGCAGCGAGGATCCATCGAGCCAGTGCGCGTCGTCGACCATGAGCATCAGGGGTTGTTGCGCGGCGGCTTCCTCGATGAGTCCGAGCGCGGCGACGCCGATGAGCAAGGGGCCGGCCTCGACGGGTTCGGCCAAACCGAAGGCGCCCAGCAGGGCGCGCCGCTGGTGCTCCGGAAGGGCGTCGGCGTGGTTGAGGATCGGATGCAGCAGCTCATGCACCGCGGCGTAGCCCACCTTGGTCTGGCATTGCACTCCGGCGCAGGACAACACCGTGAATCGGTTGCCGTGGGCCCATTGCGCGACCGCGGTCAGCAGCGTCGTCTTGCCGATTCCCGCGTCACCCTCGATGACCAGCGCGCCGCCCCGTTGCCGCACGGCGCCGGCGGCAACGGTGATGGCCTCGAATTCGTCGCCGCGCCCGATCATCGCCATGGCCGATCGTTACCGGTTCGTCCCGGCTACGCGGCCGGCCGGCATGGCCGCGGACGCGCACCGACTGATCGTGCGCTTGTCCGCCGACCGGGGAATCACGACTTGACCCTAACACCACTGGATAGGAGAATCCAACCCAGAGGTATAGGGTTAGGGGTGCGAGGTGCGCAAAGAAGCGTGGTCGCAGGACAGCTGCCCGATCACACGGAGCATGTCCGTGCTCGGCGAACGGTGGGCAATGTTGATCGTGCGCGAAGCGCTGCTGGGGAGATCACGATTCTCGGACTTCCGCAGCACACTCGGGGTGGCCCCCGACATTCTCAGCTCGCGACTGGCGGCACTGGTCGCCGCCGGGATACTGACCGCGGTCGACTATCAGGAACCCGGAGATCGACGGCGGCAGCGCTACGAGCTGACCTCTGCGGGGCGCGAATTGAGTACGGTGCTGGCCGCGCTGGCGCAGTGGGGACGCACTCATATGCCGCCCGAGCGGGACAACGGGCGACGATTCGTCGACACCACGACCGGCGAACCGGTACGGGCGTGCCTGCGCAATGGCGACGGCCAGGTGATCGATCCCGGGCAGGTCATCTTGGCGGACATGTCGAGGTAGCGACATCGGGCCAGCGCGCAGCGGCGCGATAGCCGCGCTTTCGGTTCGGCGCCCCGGGCGTCGTTAGCCGGGGCCGAAGATCACCGAGCCAGGGCGGGCTCCCACGCATGGCAGGCATCGACACCACGCCCTAGTGGCGCCGTCAACGATATGCCGGGCCTTCACACTGCACGCTTCGTGGCCGCGCGGCGCTTACTGTTGCCATCGAGGCTCGTTTGAACGCTATTTTGAGGCGCTACGCGCGATGTCGCGCATCTTCTGCCGCCGCGCCGACTTGTGGATATAGGTGACAAAGACATTACTTAGAAGCGCGGGCCTACCTCGACTCGTCCGTTGGTGACCACATCTTCCGGCGCTTCTCCGAGCCTGTCGTGGCTACCTCAACCAGCGAGGGAGCCAGCCATGTCTTTCGAGGGCATGATCGTCGCCCACCTGAACGCCTGGGCCTCCCGAGCGGGCACGCTCGGGAGCAGGCGATCTCCGAGATCTGCACACAGAACGTGTTCGTCGGTGAGCCCGCGGCCGCGCTCACCGGGCACGCCAGCGTCAAGACGGCGATCGCCGCTCTGCAGGTGCAGCTCCCGGATACCGTCATCACCCGCACAAGCCCGACGCAGACCTCACACGACCTGGTCACCTACGCCTGGGCGCTGGGCCCCGCCGACGGCCCCGCCCTAGCATCCGGTCGCGACGTACTGATCATCCGCGACGACAAGGTGCCGAATCTCTACGTGATTATCGACGGGTAGTTCGCGGTGGTGGGTGACGCCGAAGCACATGCCATGGCGCACAGCGTGAGATTCAAACACCCGAGGAGCCGCTGGGTTTACCGCACCACAGCGTGACCGTCGTGGCCGGTTGACAGCCGCGCGGGTCACCGTGGGAAGTCCGCTACTCCGGCGCGGAAATAAGGCTCAACCGTACCGCTGAGCTTGACGACCATAAGATGTCGCCCGAAGACCTCAGCGACGAAGGCCAACGCGCGGCTAAGATTGTCGAAGCGCGTTGGCGCGACACGATCCACCTCCACTTGGCGGTTCTGTTCAACGGCCATCCCGATCCCGATGTATGCGAACCTGCCGACATGAGCGCGGTGCTACGGCGTGCCCGGCCCCGGTTGGCGCCGTCATTCCGTCAGGTAATGCTCTCAAATATGCGACTGTAGGTTCTCATGCTGCGCGTCATACGGTGTCGCTCTGAGCTGCGGCGATGCAGGTTGTCTCACGTGTTGTCATCTGGGTTTGTCTCAAGTTCGTGTCATTTCTTCGGCCGTTCTACTGTCCGTTGTCGATCTATCTGAGGCAGGTCGGGGACGCTGACCTGCGGTGCCTCAGATCAAGTGACAATCGGCAGCGGATGGTTTGCCATTTGAACTGGGGTAAGTGGACTTTCGTGGCGGGGAACGAGCGCGGGCCCGGGCTGTCGGCCAGAAGGAACACTGCTTGGCTCCGGCTGGGACCCGAAGCATGAGACACGAGCCCGCGCTCGTGCCGTCGGCTCGGTCCCATCAGCCTCGTTCACCGCTTCCCGGTACGCCCTGACCATCCTGACCATGCCTGGCCGATTCGCTAGTGGATCTACGATCAGCAACTTGTCGGGTCCGTCGGCCGCGATGACGGTGCCGCACGTTGGGCCACCAGCTGGCTTCGCGCAGCAGTGTGGCGATGGCGGGGACGGTGAGGGTGCGCACCAGGAAGGTGTCGAGGAGGAGCCCACAGCCGATGATGAGGCCGGCCTGGATCATGATGGCGATCGAGCCGGTGGTGAGGCCGAACATGCTGGCGGCGAAGATCAGGCCGGCTGAGGTGATGACGGAGCCGGTGTTGGCGACGGTGCGTAGTACGCCGACGCGGATGTTGGGTCCGGATTCTTCGCGCAGCCGTGAGACGAGCAGCATGTTGTAGTCGGCGCCGACTGCTACCAGGATGATGAATGCCAACAGCGGCACCGGCCAGGCGATTTCGTAGTTGAGTCCCCATTGGAAGATCAGGACGCCGATGCCGAGTGAGGCCAGGTAGTTCAACACGACGGTGCCCAGCAGGTACAGCGGGGCCAGCACGGCGCGCAGCAACACCACGAGGATGAGGCCGACAATGAGCAGGGTGGCGATGGCCAGTTGGGCGAAGTCCGCCCGCAGCAGCCGTTGGATGTCGGAGTTGACGGCGGGGAACCCGGCAACCGAGACGGTGACGTCTGCCAGTGATGTGTTGGGGCGCGCCGCGTTGGCAACGTCGACGATCTCGTGCGCCAGGCGGATTGCTGCGCCACTGTAGGGGTCGGGTGTCGATTCGATGGCGAAGCGTGCGGCTTTGCCGTCGGCTGACAGGAATTGTTTCGCCACATCGGCGAATCGGCGGTTCTCGAAGACGTTGGCGGGCAGGTAGAAGCCGCTGGCAGAGTCTGAGGAGGCGCTGGCGCGAGCCGAGTTCTGCAGTTGGGTGGCGATCTGGCTCATCCCGGACAGCAGTTCGATGTTGCTGTCGGCCAAGGTGTGCACGCCGGTTGCCAGTGCTTGGGCGCCCGAGGCGAGTCGACTGATGCCGTCTTGGAGTCGACCTATGTTGCCGGCCAGATCAGTGGGATCACCGAGGGCTCCGAAGGCCTTGTCCAGGCCGGTCACCGCGTTTTGGACATCGGTGAGGGCGCCAGCCACGGTGGCGTTGCTGGTGGGGTTGTAGTGGTCACCGAGGTCGGCGACCTCGGTGAAGAATCCGCTGTCGCGCAAGCTCACCAGAATCTGAACCTGATCACGGATCTGGGCGCATTGCGGCGTGGTGAGGCACCACGGGGAGGTGTTGAGGGCGGCGGCGAGGGGGTCGAGGATTGTGATGGCGCTTTGGGCTTGTTCCGCCAAAGGTCGCAGCCCGGGGCCGGATTGGATTGCGTGGTCGATGGCCGGGGCGGTCGCTGAAAGCTGTTGGAGCAACGGTCGGAACTGCTGGGCCTGAGCGCCCGCGGACTGAGCTTGAGCCAGTATCCCGGTCAGTGGTGTCAAAGCCCTGCGCAGGGTGGTGTCAAGCTGTGCGAGCCCGCTGGCGAGTTGGTCGGCGCCGTCGGTGAGCTTGGTGAGGTCGTCCTTGCGTTCGTTGCCGTCGGCGACGGCGCCAGCCAACTTGTCACCGATCTGGCCGTTCTGCCACGAGAGTCGGGCCTGTTCGAGGCGCTCTCCGGTGGGCCGGGTGATCCCGGAGACTTTGGTGACGCCGGGGATCTGGGAGATGCGGGAGGCCATTTCGTCGAGGTCTGCCAGCCCCTTACCGGTGCGCATGTCGGTGGGGCTTTCCACCACCAGGAATTCAGGGATGACGATATCTTTGCCGAAGTGGTGGTCCAGCAGCTGGTAGCCCTGGTTGCTCGCGGTGCTGGCGGGCTGGCCTTTGCGGTCGTCGTAGCTGATTTTCATTGTCGCTGCGACTCCTGCCAAGGGCAGTAATATGACCAGGCTGGTGATCAATAACCGGCCGGGGCGCCGGACCACCGCGACCGCGACGCTGTTCCAGTACCGGCGGGTGCGATCGGATTTGGGTTCGCCGATGCCGTGTTTGGACGCGAGCGCCAGCACCGGCGGCAGCAGTGTGACGGTGGCTGCGAATCCGATCAGCACTGCGACCGCACACGAAGGGCCGAGCGCGGCGAACACACTCAGGCGGGCGAACACCATAGCCAAAAACGCGAACGCGACGGTGGCCGCCGAGGCCAGGATCACCCGACCGATGCTGGCGGTAGCGTGGATAACGGCCTGGTCGGCGGGCACGTGTGTGCGCCGCTGCTCGTGATAGCGGCTGATCAAGAATACGGTGTAATCGGTGCCTGCACCCAGCAGGATCGCGGTCATAAACGCCACGGTGAACTGCGAGACAGGCATGCCCAGCTCGCCCAGTACCGATAGCACACCGCGCCCAACGGCCAGGCTCACTGCGATCACCAGCAGCGGCAGCAGCGCGGTGAATACCGACCGGTACACGATCAGCAGGATCAGCGCGATCAAGCCGGCAGTCGCGATCGAAATCAGCAGCAGGTCATGCTCGGCAGAGGCGATCATGTCACTGAAGGTCGCCGTCGGCCCCGTCACATACGCTGTGGTCGACGTGCCGGCGAACACCCCAGCGGCGATATCGCGCACCGCCTGCACGGAGGCGGCCGCGGTGGGGTCACCCAGGGTGCCAGCCACACCCACCGGCAGATACCAAGCTTGGTGATCGTTGCTGACCGCGTGGGCCGCGGTGACAGGGTCGGCCAGCAAGTCTTCAACCAGCAGGACGTGATCGGTGTTGGCGCTGAGCCGCGCCACGAGCTGCTCGTAGTGCTGCCGCACCGCGGGGGTTAACCCGGCGGGGTCTTCCATCGCCACGAACACCATCGTTTTGGAACCCTGTTCGCTGAACGCCGCGCTCATGCGGTCCACCGTTTGAAACGACGGGACATCGCCGGGGAGCAGATTTACCGACTGCTGCCGCACCACCGTCTCCAGCTGAGGAAACAGCAGCGCCAGCACGAGCGCAACGCCGACCCATGCCCCCATCACCAGCGCCTTGTGTCGCACCGTGAACCCGGCCAGGGCGGCCAATCGCACGCTGTACTCGCTGGAAGCGGCCGCAGGGGCCGAACCGCCAGTCCGTTTCGGCAGTGTCGCTGTGGTACCCGAGAAGTCCCGATCGCCGTCGATCACCCCACCCCCCATCAAACGAAACTTTCGATATCGCTACGCTACTCATAGTGCCACAGTGGTCGAAACGGGTGCTATTCCGGGCCCCACGCGCGGCCCGGCGTAGGCCATTGCGGAATGAACCATTAACGACGTGCGGCGAGATCTACCTCGGAGTCGTAGGCCTCGGGGACGTCATAGCGGACCACCCGGACCCGCCCTTGCGGCAGGCACGCCATGTAGCCATGGTGCCGGCCGTACAACTCCCAGGCGGTGACCTCCGGATGGGCGTCAACGTCGATGCCGTGTCCGCTCGAAAAGCCAAGGTGCAGCGCACCGCCATCACCGCACCATGCCTGCGTGCACACCGCGCCGGCGAAGTCCAGCAGTGGGATCTCATGAGTCGCGACCCGGGCGGGGTCGATGAACACTGCCTCGATCGGAAAGTCACCGACAGCGGGCAACGTAAGCAGCAGCGGACTGTAGATGACCACCTCATTGCCGTCATCGAAGCCCAACATCAGCCCGCCACGCAGCGACACCCGCTGCACAGTGCACGCTTGGATCCATTGGGTGTACATGGCGCCTCCATCAACCGTCGAGCGATGCACAAATGGTACTATTGGTAGCGCTACACTACTAGCGGTAGCAATCACTGGGTGTCACGGAGCCAATCCGGAACACGATGGCACTGCCAGCGACGAACCGTTTCGCTGGGCTACCGTTGGTGCCATAATCGGCCCAAGCGCGCAACGCCGGCCAAAAACCCGGAAGCAGCGAGGTGAGCGAGGTGAGCAGCCGGTTGCAGTTCGGCCACGATGACAGCAAGGACGATGACGACATCGACCCCCGCCGGATCCGGTCTCGCAATCGCCTACTGGACGCAGCGGCCGCACTGCTCACCAGCGGCGGCGTTGAGGCCGTCACCATTGATGCGGTCACCAAAGCCTCCAAGGTGGCTCGCACCACCCTCTACCGTCATTTCAACAGCTCGTCGCAGCTGCTTGCAGCGACCTTCGAGCGGCTACTGCCCCAAGTCACCCCGCCTGCACCCGCCAGTGGAACGCTGCGCGAACGGCTCATCGAACTGCTCACCCGCCAGGCCGCCTTATTCGACGACGCCCCGCTGCACGTCACCGCGCTGGCCTGGCTCGCCCTGGGCCCCACCGCAACCACCGATCACGCCAGTACCGAGCACGCCCCTAGGGCCCTGCGCGCACGAGTCATTGACCAATACCGACAACCCTTCGACGCCATACTGCAAAGCGCCGAAGCCCGCGCTGAACTCGGCGACTTCGACGTCGAACTCGTACTGTGCCAACTCATCGGGCCATTCGCCTTCGCGCGGATGACCGGCCTGCGCACCATGACTGCCCACGACTGCACACGCATCGTCGACGACTTCCTCGCCTCCCACCGACACAAGGACAGGGAACCCGCAACCACACCGGCCGGCGATAATTCAACCGCTGGTCAGGCAGCAAACAGTGCCTCAGGTCAAGCGAGAACGGATGTTGACCGTCTCTCTGGGTGACGACCACGGGGTGGGGATTCGCCACTGGGGTTGCCGATAGGCCGGTCGGCCGGATCTGCCGGTTGCTTGGGCTCGTGTTCACCATCAGTGTGACGAGGTAACTGATGGGTGCGCGACACCCCGCTAAAGTCTTTGTCGGCTCGCTGGGTGCCGCGCTGTAGTGCTCGCAGGCACTGATGGTGACGGTAGAGGTTGATTTGGCCTGCGTCGAGTCCCGGCTTTTGGCCGGCGAGATCGGCTGTCCGACGTGTCGGAACGGTGTGCTGGGCGGTTGGGGGTATGCCCGGGTCCGCCAGGTCGAGTGACCTGCGGCCATGCCGCCACCGTTGCAGCGCACACTGAGTCGAGGCTACGGGCAGTACCCCAGATAGATTGGCAAAGACACGCCGATACCTCAGATGCCGTGACAATGCCCCACGTCAGATGCCAACGGACATCTACGATCTGCGGCTTATGCAGAGATGACCCGGTGCGCCGGCAACCGGCGACGCGCACATCGTTTCGTCACGTGACCGCCAGGTATCTGGTCGCCCCGAGCCGGCAGCACCTCTGAGGCGACCGTCCGGGTGATGATGGCGCTGGCGGCTCCGTCCCAATCAGTGAAGCCGGCCAAGCCAACGCGCAAGGACGCCAAACAGGTTGTCGTCTGACACATTCGTAATCAGCAAAGTAGCCGCGGCAACGCCCAGCGAGGAGATCGCCACCCATACAGCCGTTTTGGCCACCCGAAGGGACTCCAGCGACGACGTCAGAGACGCTGCCGCAGTCAAAATGCCGCGATAATCCTCGTCTGCGGCCAGCAGCGTTTCGAGCATTCCCATCTGTTCATTCAGTAGGTGCTCATTCATGTTGATCGGCTCACGTATCTCACGGCCGCGTTCGACGCCTTCGGCGACGAGAAACGGCGCTTCTTCGAAGAAGAACTGTGCCGGGTCTCGCCGCCAGCCGCGTCCGTTGTATGCCCGAATGTCTCGGTCAATGCTGCTCATGTCGACGCTGAGGGTCAGCAAGCTAGCTCGTAGGCGGCCCAGCTGGCCGTGTTGGCGGGCAGCGTCTCGCATCGATGCGTACCGCCCCTGACACACTTCCAGCATTTCGCTTATGGACAACCGTAAAAAATAGTCCTCAACCGCGCCTCGGACGTAGTAAGCGATCGAACTGTCATTCTGGCCAAGCCCATAGGACGTAAGCTCCTTCGTGAGGCCGGCGAGGATCTCGGTTCGGTTGCCCCAAATCGCCCACGTTCGGCGATCCTCCATGTCCGAGTCAGTTCGTATATCCCGCTCCCCGATGGTCATTGCCGGGAGCTTGCTCGACCTCTGAACGTAGACCGTATGCGGAAGCCCGAGGGCGCGAACAGCTCCATCAACCCCTCTCGCTGGACGCGTCTCGGGGTAGGCACTTATCTCATCGAACAGGACGACATCCAGTAAAGGCTGCGGCTGTCCATTTGTTGCAAAAAACCCGGGCCACTTAGCGGAAAACCATTGCCGTGCAGCACCATGCAGGCGACCTCGTTCCTCTTGCACCCTTCGGAACGCCACAAAATCGGGGTCCAAGGGTCGTGGCCACTCCCCACCCCGCTTACCCCAATACATTTCAGGCTGGTAATCCCGGTGCCAAGCCTCATCGAGCCGAGATATCGCGTCGTCATCAAGATCGAACTTCGCCATGACAGCCGTGATCCCTTGGCCGATCTGAAGAGCTTTGAGTTCGACTCGATCGAACTCTTTGGGCATCTTTCGACGGACGGCATCATGGCCGATGGCATTGCTACCGCGACGTACAACCTCGCCGAGGTTCCACCACGTCCAGCGGGCTCCCGATCTAGCCTCGTCGGGAGTAGGCATATAGCGGCGGCCGAGCATTCGTAATTGCTTTGTATCCCAGCGGTTTCGATTTATTGCTTGGTCCAGATTTTCCTTAACACTCGGTGGGAAGAGTTCGACGACGAACAGCGACGGGATTCGAACATGGTCAGTGGGTGGAACGGTGCACTCATCCTCATCGCCCCATCGGAAGCCGGCTAGCGCCCTGCGGTGGGCGCGGTACTGCATATTTAGGTTGATGAGGTAGTCGATCGGCGTCAGGAACCGATCAGGCGCCAGCTTGGCTGATCGCGTACGTCGCACCCCATAGAGAACTTTCTCGATGCGTTCAAGACTTCGGTCGCGCTCGTCGCGAGCGGGCTTACGACTTGGGTTCGCCGCAGCGGATTGTCGCGGCTCTTCGCCGGCTGTCTTCTCTTCGGGCCAATCGCCCTCTCCGGTCATGATGACGATGTTAAGTACGCATGGCGACAGCAATCCCCCAGGCGCGCGGACCGCCGCGCGCGTCTCGTCCGCCGAAAGGATCGCAGAGTTGCCTGGAGTCCGCCCAGGTTCGTTGTTGAATCTGTAGCCGTCGCAGTCCGGCGACCAAGTCGAGCGTCGAGCACCGGGCGAGTCCACCGGACTCGGGGTAGACGCCTTCGTGTCCGACGGCCATGTTTCGATAGGGATCTCCCGTCAGTCAGCGTCGACAACAAGAGGAGGTCTGGGCATGCCCGACGTCATTGCCGACCACTACATGCTTCTGAAGGTCGAGCGCCGTAGCGGGACCTTCTCCGTCGTTCGCAAGGCGATTGATGATCGCGACGAATCATTTGTTGCAGTTAAACTGCTCTCCGGTCAGTCCGACGATGTGACCCGGAAGGTCTTCAATAACGAAGCGACGACGCTCAAGAACCTTTCGCACCCGAACATCGTGCGCTGCCGCTGGTCCGGCATAGACGAGACCGCCACCTACGTCCTCGTCCTGGACTGGGTCGAGCGGAACCTCGACGATGTTCTGAAGGCATCCGGGCCTTGGGACTCGTGGGATCGTCTGGCTACCGAGATAGCGCTGCCGTTGGTGGATGCGCTCGCCTACACCCATCTGAAGCAGATAGAGCACCGAGACATCAAGCCGCAGAACGTCCTTGTCTCAGACTCCGGCGTTCCACTGCTCGCAGACTTCGGAATCGCGAAGATCCGGGGCGAGGCACCAGCAACTTCGCATACCGTCGCAGCCTGGCATTCGAAGCCGTACGCACCGCCGGAACTCAACGCAGATATCCAGTACGTGCGAGACGTCTACTCAATGGGTGTTCTCCTCATTCAATGCATGACCCAGGAGCAACTTAAGGACCTCGCAGGTGTCGAACGGGCATTGGAGACAATCCCCGTTCCTCCTGATGTTCGGCATCTGCTGGGCTCGTGCATCGCCACGCAGCCTGACGCCCGGCCTAAGAACGCCGGCGACCTCCTAGGCGGCTTAAAGGCCATCCAACAGCGCAGACGGGCGCAACAGCAGCTCGCGCGAAATCCCGTCTGGCTGCGTCTTACGAAATCGGCGGTCAGAGCGCTGGCGGGTAGCGATGACGCACGACAGGAGGCGATCGGCAAGGCAAACGCCGACCTGTCGGGGGATGTCTACGCCTCCTTCTTCAACGACCAGGAGTCGGGCGAACCCCAGCGTGACAGCATCCGCATCGACGGCGAGGCTTGGAGCTTCACTTTGAAGTCCGACGAGAGCGGCGCTGTGATCATCAAAGCGGCAGAGTTGGACTTCGAGCGACTTGAAAATCACAGGCGCCGAGCACTTCTGGTGCCGAAAATCTTCGACTGGATGTTTAGCCAGCCGGCCAATCCTGTTCTAGCCAGGACCGGCATCGCCACCTTGATCGACACCGTCGATGCCTTCTACGCCGCTCGGGATCACGCGGACCCAACTGACGGAGGGGAGCGAGACGGCGACGAACTATTCGACATCTGGCGTCGAGTACTGAATGCCCGCGAAGAGCTTGCCCGCGGAGAGAAGAAGCCACTTCCCTACAAAAAGTGGCAGGCACGGGGCCGCGAGGCCACGTTCATTCTAGAAACCGCGGTAGATCACGATCTAGTCGGCACAGAATGGCGCGTTCGAGATTTGGTGACCGACCGAAAGCTCGGATGGGGCGAAGTCATCGATCACGAGGCCGACCGAGTTGTCATCCTGAGTGCTCGGAGGTGGGAGGGACTTCCCGACCGGGCCGTCCTCGATCCGCACCTTGGCCCCGACGAAGCGGCTCTGAACCGGCAGCGTAGGGCCGTCGACGACGTTCAGCGCGACAAGTCAGCCCGCTCGGACCTACGGGAGCTGCTGCTCGATCCCGGCCGCAACACGGAGCCCAAGTCGGCTCCGATCCAAATCTGGAACCGCAATCTGGACGAACGCAAGCGCCAGGCCATCGAGACAGCGATGGGATCGCCTGACATCTTCGTTGTCCAAGGACCACCGGGTACAGGCAAGACGAGCTTCATCGCTGAGCTCGTTGAGCAGACACTGCGGGTAAACGCCGAGGCACGGGTGCTCATCGCCTCGCAGACGAACGTCGCCGTGGATAACGCACTGCAGCGACTTGCCGACGGCGGTCAAGCCAGCATGGTCAGGCTCGCAAGCGCTGACCCGAATCGCGTCGATGAATCAGTGCGGCACTTTCTGCTCGATGCTCAGATGAAGCGTTGGGCACGAGCAGTGCGCAAGAACGCGGAGAGTCACCTCGGAGCACGTGCCACTGAAGCGGGGTTGCCACCGTCACATCTGCGAGCCGCATTGGCGCTACAGCAGTTGTCCGCCGCCCTGGCACAACTCGACCACCTCCAGGCCGCGCGTCCAGATGACGAGGAAGATCAGCGGTCGGAGTTGGCAACATCCCTGTCAGAGCCAACCTCCACAACATCGGTGCAAGACAGGGTCGACGCGCTGGCTGACCTCCGAGATGAGTTACTAGCCGAGGCGCAATCCGAGCTGGGCAGCGACCTGACTCTGTCAGTCGAGATGACTGCAGAGGACACTATGACTGCTGTAGATGCCCTCATAGGTGGAAGCAGCGAGGCGCAGCAGCTACTAACCCGGCTCCAGTTGCAGGGCGAATGGCTGCAGCGGATCGCCTCGGATCCTGGCCTCGCAAACACGTTCCTCGACCAGACGAGCGTTATCGCTGGAACCTGTGTCGGATACCTCAGGCATCCCGCCGTGCGGCATCTCGACATCGACCTGTGCATCGTCGATGAGGCGTCTCGAGCAACCCTCACCGAAGCCTTGGTGCCGATTTCCCGAGCCAAGCGCTGGGTCGTCGTCGGTGACACAAACCAGCTGCCGCCAGTCGACGAAGACCTGCTGCGAAACAAGGATCTGATGAATGACCACCAGCTTCTGCCCGAATATGTCAAACAAACGCTCTTCCAAAGACTGACGGACCGATTGCCGGAACACTCCCAGGTGATGCTTAATCAGCAGTACCGGATGATCCGCCCGATCGGTGACATGATCTCGACCTGCTTCTACAAAGAGCAGTTGCGCTCCCCCAATGACGGCGGGCTCGACGGCTATTCTCTGGGTTACGGCAAGCCCGTACTGTGGCTCGATACGTCGGCACACGGCGAGGCTCGCCGAGAAGCAGCTCCCCAGGGCAGGGGCAAGAGCTTCGCGAACCGTGCCGAGGCTCGCATCGTCGTCGATCGACTGACGGTGCTGAACGGATCCATCGACAAGCAGGTCGTCGGCCTGCCGAGGAACCGTGAACGGCTAGATGTCCTTGTGATCGCGCCATACGTTGCGCAAGTCGCCGACCTAAAACAGCAGCTTGCTCCCCTTGGTAACCGATTGCGGCACCTGTCGATCACGGTTATGAGCGTCGATGCCGTGCAGGGGCGTGAGTCGGATGTCGCCTTCTTCTCTGTGACGC
The DNA here is from genome assembly GCA_024758765.1 of Mycobacterium sp. SVM_VP21. Lineage (NCBI taxonomy): Bacteria > Bacillati > Actinomycetota > Actinomycetes > Mycobacteriales > Mycobacteriaceae > Mycobacterium > Mycobacterium cavoris. Next base: position 4,744,418 of record CP101406.1, on the reverse strand, counting down.
GCAGCAACTCCAGGGCTGAACTCGGCTTCATCGGCCCCGACTACTGGCGACGAATCAACGTTGCGCTCTCCCGAGCTCGATTCGGCCTCACCATCGTCGGCGACGCTGGCTTCGTCAGAGGTACAACCGGTGCCTTGAAGAAGGTCCTGACCTATGTCGAGACACATCCGGACGACTGCGAACTGCGGACGGCGGAGCGATGAGTCTTACGTCGGCCGAAATGATTCGGCGCCGGTTCGGCGACCACAGGCCGGGTCTCCAGCTGATTAGGGTGGTCGATGCCGCCCTACCGGTCACGATGCTCCGCGTGGACGTGTTGGCTCAAGAACGCAAGCCGCTCCCCCTGCTGGAAGAATTCATTCTGCGGTTCGTGCACGCCGGGGTTCGTGAGATTGATGAGATCGCTGCACTCCTTGGCTTACAGCGCAGCCAGGTCGTTACCACAGTCGCCGACCAGATCAGCTCAAACAACCTCACCAAGGCTTGGAGCGGACAACTTGGCCTGACGACGCTGGGGCTAGAAGCCGCGCGCAATGCCGAAGCGGTACAGCCAATCTTGACTCAACTCAACGTGCCGTTCGATCGGCTCGTCTGGAACGCCGAGGACTACACGCGTTCCAGCCTGCTCAAGAAGCGGGACGCATTGGAAGCTGGCCTCGTGCTTCTGCCGGCCAAGAAGAGCTCGCGCGTCAACCTAGACGACCTTGCCGTGCAACGCTTCAACGAGCTGGTCGAGTCACGCGACGACCGGACGCGGAAAGTGGAGGTCCTGCGCGTTCGAAAGATCGCGGCACAGAACCTACACCTGTATATGCCGGCCCAACTGCTGATCTATGGCGATCCTGACTCCGGCGAGGTGGAACTGGGGCTATGCGTTGATGGAGACCTTCAGCCGAACCATGGACTGGAACTTGCGGCCACGGATGCCGTCGTCAAACTTGGGATCGTTGTAGCACGCTCGGAGCCTCGTCCGACTCTAGCCCCCGAGCTCGAGGACCAGCGGGTGACGGGCGATCAGGTCGAGATCCTCAGGGCCGCTGGCGAGTTGAGGATCCGAGACGGCGACGAATCCGTCGAGATTCCGCAACGCATCGAGGACATTGCGGTGCGCAGTGTCGACGTCCATGAGCACCCGCAGCTGCTCACTAAGGCGCTCAACGGCACCAAGAAGCGACTGCTGATCATCGCACCTTGGGTCAAGGGCGGGGTGGTCAACACAGATTTCGTTGCTGCCCTTGAGCGACGGCTTCGAGCAGGCGTTGAAGTGCATATCGGTCACGGATACGGGCCAGATGACAGCGGATCGGATGACTTTGCGCTTCGCAGGCTCAACAACCTGGCGGCTCGATACGACAAGCTGCGGATCGTCCGCCTGCAGAACACCCACGCCAAGATCCTGATCTTCGACGACCAGTGGATCACGACCAGCTTCAACTGGCTCTCATTCAAAGGCGATCCGAACCGGACCTACCGCATGGAAGAAGGCACGCTCGTCCAGATCAAAAGCGAGGTCGACAAGGCCTTCGCGCGGTACATCGATGTCCTCAACGTCGATGGGGTTGACCCCCGCGCGCTAACCTGAGCCTCGCCTTGTCGGGGCCAGTCCTACGGCATGGTCAAGTCCACGGGCGTGGTGTACGACGTCGTCGTGTGATTCTTCGAGTTGGTGGTTCAGGCGGTCAGTGCCGCGGGGGTGTCCTCCTGTTCTGTCGGGGTGTCTCCGCGTTGATTGTGCGGCCAGGGCGGCGACACGCCGACGGCTACCGCCACCAGCGCACAATGAAACCGGCACCGCCGTGGACCCGCGCAAACCCTTACCGACCCACGCTCCTAGACCTGACCACTACCCCGGACCGCGTCATCGCCGAAGTCCACCGGGCGATTTCGGCGCGATAGTGCCCGCTGAGCGGGAGAAAGCGCGCCGAAATCGCAGAGGGCCTAAGGCCGCAGTTCCACCATCATGTGTCGCATCCCGGTGTGCCGGTTGCTGCGCGTCCACTCCACCGGCGCCACCACCGCCAATTCACCGAACCGGCTCAGCAGCTCCTCGTAGAGCACCCGCAGTTCCAGTCGGGCCAGGTGGGCACCCAAGCAGAAATGGGCGCCGTGACCGAAACCGATGTGTGGGTTGGGTTTACGGGTGATGTCGAACTGATCGGGCCGGTCGAAGACCGCCGGGTCACGGTTGGCCGAGCCCTCCCACACCAGCACCTTCTGGCCGGCGTCGATGGTCTGCCCACCCAGCACCGCGCGCCGGGTGGCGGTGCGCCGCTTCGACGGAGCCGGTGAGGTCCAGCGCAGGATCTCCTCGATGGCGGTCGACAGCAGATCGAAATCGCTACGCAGCAAACGATATTGGTCGGGGTAAGCAGACAGCGCCAGCAGCCCGCCGGCGATGGCGTTGCGGGTGGTCTCGGCGCCGGCACTGAACAGCAACTGGAAGAACAGATACACCTCGAGATCGCTGAGCTCGGGGTCAGTCGAGTTGGCCACCACCGAGAGCATGTCGTCGCTCGGCTCGGCGCGCTTGGCCGCGATCAACTCCCGTCCGAACGTGTAGACCCGGTTTCCGGCGTCCTCGATGGACAGTCGGGACACCACCGCCGCGCGCGAACCGCGGAAGTCGAAGCTGGGCTCGATCGCCTCGAACAGCCAGTGCCGGTCGGCCTCGGGAACGCCGAGCAGGATGCAGATCATCTGCATCGGCACCTCGGCGGCGATGTCGACCAGGAAGTCAAACGGCACGCCGGGCTCGACGGCGTCCAGCAGCGTCCGCGCCCGCCGCCGCAGGTCCTCTTCGACCCGGCGGATCATCCGCGGGGTGAGCCCGGAGCTGACCAGCCGCCGGACCCGCGCATGCCGCGGGTCGTCCATCATGTTCAGCAGTTGGCCCGCGATCGGCAGGTCCTGCAGCACGGTACCGCCGAACGCCCTGGCGCCGCCGGTCACCGACGAATAGGTCCGCGCGTCGCGCAGCACCTCGAGGGTTTCGGCGTGGGTGGCCACCGACCAGAAGCCTTCGCCGTCCGGGGTGTGCGCGGTGGGTTCGTGCCAGAACACCGGGGCGACGCTGCGGTGCAGCGCGAACAGCTCGTGGGGGAATCCGTCGGCGAAGTTGTCCAGATCGGTGAAGTCGACTCCCGCGAGCTCGCCCATGACGGTTACAGGATCGCGCCCGGGCTGTAGCTGGCCGCCTCCGGATAGCGCTGCACCAGTTCGGCCACCTGTGCCGCCACCCGGTCCACCTGGTCAGCGGCCGCGCCGGTGAAGGCCTGCCGGTCGGCGACGGCGGCATCCAGCGCGGCCCGGTCCAGCGGCAGCCGTTCGTCGGCGGCCAGCCTGTCCAGCAAGTCGGGTTCGGCGCCCCGCTCGCGCATCGCCAGCGCGACGGCCACCGCGTGCTCCTTGATCACCTCGTGGGCGGCTTCGCGTCCCACCCCGGCACGCACCGCGGCGATCAATACCTTGGTGGTGGCCAGGAACGGCAGGTAGCGATCCAGTTCGCGGGTGATCACCGCCGGGTAGGCCCCGAATTCGTCGAGCACGGTCAAGAAGGTCTCGGTCTGCCCGTCGACGGCGAAGAAGGCGTCGGGCAACGCGACGCGACGCACCACCGAGCAGAAGACGTCGCCCTCGTTCCACTGCGCGCCGGCCAGTTCGGCAGCCATTGAGGCGTAGCCGCGCAACACCACCTGCAGCCCGTTGACCCGCTCGCAGCTGCGGGTGTTCATCTTGTGCGGCATCGCCGAGGAGCCCACCTGGCCGGGCGCGAATCCTTCGGTGACCAGTTCGTGGCCGGCCATCAGTCGGATCGTCTGCGCCAGCGAGGACGGGCCGGCGCCCAGTTGCACCAGCGCGGAAACCACGTCGTGGTCCAGCGAGCGGGGGTAGACCTGCCCGACGCTGGTCAGCACCGCCGAGAACCCCAGAAAACCTGCGATGGAGCGTTCCAATTGCGCCAGTTTGGCGGTGTCGCCGTCGAACAGATCCAGCATGTCCTGCGCGGTGCCCATCGGACCCTTGATGCCGCGCAGCGGGTAGCGGTCGATCAGCTCACGCACTCGCGCCAGCGCGAGCACGGTCTCCTCGGCAGCCGAGGCGAACCGCTTACCCAACGTGGTGGCCTGCGCGGCGACGTTGTGGCTGCGCCCGGCCATCACCAGGTCGCGGTAGGCCGCCGCGTGGCTGACCAGGCGCGCCGCGACCGCGACCCCGTGGTCGTGGACGAGTTGCAGGGACTGGCGGATCTGCAGCTGCTCGACGTTTTCGGTCAGGTCCCGGCTGGTCATGCCCTTGTGGATGTGCTCGTGACCGGCGAGGGCGTTGAACTCCTCGATCCGGGCCTTGACGTCGTGGCGGGTGACCCGCTCGCGGGCTGCGATCGACGCCAGGTCGACGTCACCGAGGACGGCCTCGTAGTCGGCGATCGCCTGTGCGGGCACCGGCACGCCCAGCTCGGACTGGGCGCGCAGCACCGCCAGCCACAGCCGACGCTCGGCAACGATCTTGGCCTGCGGCGACCAGATGTCGGTCATGGCGGCGCTGGCGTAACGGGTGGCCAGCACATTGGGAATGCTCACGAGCAGCTAGCTTACGGTCGTGCGCTCCGGTCGCGTCTGACTGGCCTGGGCAGCGGGCACGGCTTCCACGATCACCGGGCCGCGACCTTCGGACAGTGATAGCGCGGCATCGATGAGGTACTCCCCGACGACCTGGACGGCACGCCACGGCGGCAGCGGTTCGCAGATGAAGGCGGGGTTGGTTCGGGTGGCACGGCGCATCACGTTCTGACATCCCTGCGAGAACTGCACGCGCCGCACTGTCACGTCGTCAGCCCGGCTGGTCAGCGGGTAGGGATTCTGGGTGTAGCGAATGCACGCGCCGTTTCGGTTGATGCCGTAGCCGGCCAGCAGGCCGTCATAGCGGTCGATGGTGACCGGCCAGAACGGCGGCGCGAGGTCGAAAGAGCGCACGATCTCTCGCCGCGGCCCGATAGGGACGTGGCGGGTCAGGGATCGGGTGCGGCACCGGGTGGCGATGTCGTAGGGGCGCACCCGCTTGTTGCGCATGAACTCCAGGAAAACGTCGACCGCTATCTGAGCTGCCGGGGGCCACTCGTGAGGCGCCCACGCGGCATTACCCTCGTCGGCGCGGCCAACGGTCAACATGGCGACTCCACATGTCGATAAAAACGGACAGACTTGTAGTCTGACACAGACTGCCGGTCGGTGAGTACGCTTTGGCCGATGAGTAACGGGAGGCCGACCCGGCGGGACATGCACGCCGAGCTCACGCGGACCGCGGTGCTCGACGCCGCCCGGACCCTTTTCGTTGCCAAGGGCTTCGAAGCGACCTCGGTCGATGAGATCGCGCAGGCATCGCACTCCAGCAAGGGCGCCGTCTACCACCACTTTCGCGACAAACAGGCGATCTTCGCCGAGGTGTTCAGGCTCAGCCAAGCCGATGTCATGCAGGCCGTACTACCGGGCGCCCTGGAGTCCATGCCCGACGACGCCAGCCCCTGGGAACAGGCCCTGTTGGCGATCAGCGCGGTGCTGCGCTGCTACGTCCACAATCACGACGCACGGGTGTTGCTACGGGAATCGGCCAGCGCACTGGGTTGGGACCGCAAGCAGACCGTCGACGAGGAACTGGCGCTTCCGTTGCTGCGCGGCGTGCTCGGCGAGCTGATCGAGACCGGCCAGATCGTGGCCGTACCGGTCGGCGTCACCGCCGAATTGCTCTACGCCCTGCTCAGCAAGACCGGGCCCATCATCGCCGCCGCCGCCGACCCCGCACAGGCGGTCGACGAGATCGAGCCGGTGCTGTTCGCGTTGTTGAACGGCCTGCATCGCGAGCCGTCGCAGCCGGCGGGCCAAGCCAAACGCTTGGGTTTCGCCCGGCCGCACACGCCCTAAGCAAGGGCCTTACAACGCGTGCAGGATGTCTTCGACCCGGTCCTTGGCGTCACCGAACAACATGGCGGAGTTCTGCCGGAAGAACAGCGGGTTCTGCACGCCCGCGTAGCCGGAAGCCATGGAGCGCTTGAAGACGATCACGTTGTCGGCGTCCCACACGGTCAGCACCGGCATCCCCGCGATCGGGCTGGAGGGGTCTTCGGCGGCGGCCGGGTTGACGGTGTCGTTGGCGCCGATCACCAGGACCACCGACGTGTCGCCGAAGTCGTCGTTGATCTCGTCCATCTCCAGCACGATGTCGTAGGGCACCTTGGCCTCGGCCAGCAGCACGTTCATGTGGCCGGGCAGTCGGCCGGCGACCGGGTGGATGCCGAAGCGCACGTTGACACCGCGGTCGCGCAGCTTGCGGGTCAGTTCGGCGACGCCGTACTGGGCCTGCGCGACGGCCATGCCGTAGCCGGGGGTGATGATCACCGAGTCGGCACCGCCCAACAGCTCGGCCACCCCTTCGGCGGTGATCTCGCGGTGCTCGCCGTAGTCCTTGTCCTCGGCCGGGCCGGCCTCGATCCCGAAGCCACCGGCGATCACCGAGATGAACGACCGGTTCATCGCCTTGCACATGATGTAGGACAGGTAGGCACCCGAGGAGCCGACCAGCGCACCGGTGATGATCAGCAGGTCGTTGGAGAGCAGGAAGCCCGAAGCCGCCGCCGCCCAGCCGGAGTAGCTGTTGAGCATCGACACGACCACCGGCATGTCGCCGCCGCCGATAGAGGCCACCAGGTGCCAGCCCAACGCCAGCGCCAGCACGGTGACGGCGATCAGCAGCCACAGCTGCGGCTCGTGCACGAACCACACCGTCAGCGCGACAAACGCGACCAGTGCGCCGATGTTGAGGAAGTTCTTGCCGGGCAGCATCAGCGGGTTGGACTTCATCCGCGCCGACAGTTTGAGGTTGGCCACGATCGAGCCGGTGAAGGTGACCGCACCGATGAAGACGCCGATGAACACCTCGGCCGAGTGGATGCCGAATAGTCCCGAGGCCGCCAATTCGCGGGCGTCCGCACTGCACGGGCTGTTCTCGACGTGCAGGTAGCCGTTCCAGCCGACCAGCACGGCAGCCAGGCCTACAAAGGAATGGAGGAGTGCAATGAGTTCCGGCATGCCGGTCATCTCGACGACCTTGGCGCGCCACAACCCGATCGCCGCACCGACCACGGTGGCCCCGATCAGCAACGCCAAGCCGACCGGATTGATCTCGTGATGCACCGCCAAGGTGATCGTCGCGGCCAGCGCCACCGCCATCCCGAGGATGCCGAAGCTGTTGCCGGCCTTGGACGTCTCGTGCTTGCTCAGCCCGGCCAGGGCCAGGATGAACAGCAAGGCCGCGACGATGTATGCCGCCGAGGCGGCGGTCTCAACTGAAAACATAAGCGGGGTCTACTCCAAGTCGGGGTGCGCAGCGCCTAGCTGCGGGAGAACATGGCGAGCATGCGGCGGGTCACCGCAAAACCACCGAAGATGTTGATGCTGGCCAGCAGGATCGCCGCGGCGGCCAAACTCGTGATGGCCGGGTCGCCGTGGCCGATCTGCAGTAGCGCGCCCACCACGATGATTCCCGAGATCGCGTTGGTCACCGACATCAGCGGCGTGTGCAGCGCGTGGTGCACGTGGCCGATCACGTAGTAACCGATCACGATCGCCAACGCGAAGACGGTCAGGTGCACCTGCAGCGCCGCCGGCGCCAGCGCGACCAGTGCGAACAGCACGGCCGCCGCCGAGACCACCACGCCCAGCCGGCGTCCGGCCGACATCGGTTCTTTGTTCGCCTGCGCCACCACCGGGGCTTCGGCGACCTTGGCCGGGGCGGCCGAGACCTGCACCGGCGGCGGGGGCCACGTCGACTCGCCGTCGCGCACCACGGTCATCGACCGCTGCACCACGTCGTCGAAGTCCAGCACCAGCTGGCCGTCCTTGCCGGGTGTCATCAACTTCATCAGGTTGACCAGGTTGGTGCCGTAGAGCTGCGATGCCTGCGCGGGCAGCCGGCCGGCCAGGTCGGTGTAGCCGATGATCGTCACCCCGTTGTCGGTGACGACGGCCTGGTCCTTGACGGTGCCCTCGACGTTGCCGCCGTTGGATGCGGCCATGTCGACGATCACGCTGCCCGGCTTCATCGACGCCACCATCTCGGCGGTGATGATCCGCGGCGCGGGCCTACCCGGGATGAGTGCGGTGGTGACGATGATGTCGACGTCGGTGCACTGCTCGCTGTAGAGCTGCGCCTCGCGCGCCTTGTAGTCGTCGCCCATCTCCTTGGCGTAGCCGGTGGCCGACACCTCGGCCTCGGGGTCTTCGATGGACAGGTATTCCCCGCCGAGCGAGCGAACCTGGTCGGCCACCTCCGGACGCGGGTCCGTGGCCCGCACGATGGCACCCAGGCTGCCGGCAGCACCGATCGCGGCCAAGCCCGCAACTCCGGCGCCCACCACCAGCACCTTGGCCGGCGGCACCTTGCCCGCGGCGGTCACCTGACCGGTGAAGAATCGGCCGAAGACGTGGGCAGCCTCGATCACGGCGCGGTAGCCGGCGATGTTGGCCATCGAGCTCAGCACGTCCAGCGACTGCGCGCGCGAGATCCGGGGAACTGCGTCCATCGACAGCGCGGTGATGGGCCGACGGGCAAGATCCTCCACCCGATCCGGGTTCAGGGCCGGGGCCAACAGGCTGACCAGCGTCGCGCCCGGCTTCATCCCGTCCAGCTGCTCGATCGACGGGGCATTGACGCCGAAGACGATGTCGGCGGCGCGTGCATCGCCAATGGTGGCACCGGCCTCGGTGTACGCCGCATCGGAAAAGGACGATGCTTCTCCGGCACCGGAATCCACTACGACGTCGTAACCGAGCTTGGTCAGTGCAGCGACGGTCGTCGGCGTCGCCGACACACGCGTCTCACCGGGCTGCGCCTCGGATAGGACACCGATATTCATGACGTAGCTCTCCACATTCGCATCTCTTCGCCGTCTTCCGGCGCTTACGGCGCTTTTCCAAGCACCTCCGGACCCTTCGTTACCCGCCAGTAGCTAAGGAGCGACAAAGGGATCGAGGCAGCATACCGTGTGTGCTTCTCAGGCCGACACCGCGCGCTGATCCAGTGGAGCGAGCATATCGATGACATCGATGACCGCGGCCCGGGCGGCCGCCCGCGGCCCCTGGAGGTCATCGACCAGCGCCGCCATCACCGCACCGTCGACCATGCAGACCAGGGAATAGGCCATCTCGACCCGCGCGATCCTCCCGGAGCGTTCGACGGCCTCGGTGACCGCGTCGGACCGTTGATGCAGGATACGGCGCTGAATGTCACGCAGCGCCGGGTGGCGAGAGCACACGATGTAGCGCTCGTAGCGAGAGATGAGCTGCTCGGTGATCTGCTCATCGCGCTCCTCCCCCACCAACAGCTCCACCAGGATGTCCGCCGTGGTCTCGGCACTGCGCCGGCGCCGGGAAAGCTCGGTGATGCGAGCCCGCAGTTGCGCGACTTCCAACATCCCGATGTGTTCCACCGCGCGGGCGATGAGGTCTTCAAGTGACGAGAAGTAATAGGTCGTCGACGCCAGCGGCAGGCCGGCCCGCTGCGCCACGGCGCGGTGGCGCACCGCATCGAACCCACCCTCACGCAGCAGCTCGGCGGCGGCGCTGATCAGCGCATACCGCCGCCGCTCGCCCTTGGGCGTCACTGCTGTCATCACGACTAGAGATGCTGCCAGCCCAGGTAGCGCAGCATCATGCGTTTCCGCCTTTTCGGACAAACAGCACCCCGCTGGCATGATGGCCGCCATGCCGGAGTTGAGCCGACGAGCGGTACTGCGCGCCGGGGCCGTGCTGGGCACCGCGGGCGCACTGGGGGCGAGTTCACTACTGAGTGCGCGACCGACGCAGGCCGCCCCGCCGCAAGCCGCACCCACGATGACGACGGGTTCGTTCTCCTCGGCGGCGCGCGGAGGAATCACCACCAACTGGGCGATCGCCCGGCCCCCCGGCCAGACTGGGGCGCTGCGTCCGCTGATCGCCCTGCACGGCAAGGGAAGTGACGCCGCGACAGTGATGGCCGGTGGCGTCGAGCAGGGCCTGGCCCAAGCAGTCGACGCCGGGCTGCCCCCGTTCGCGGTGGTCGCCGTTGACGGCGGCGGGAGCTACTGGCACCGCCGCACGTCCGGGGAGGACTCGGGGGCAATGGTGACCGACGAGTTGTTGCCACTGCTGGCTGAGCAGGGCCTGGACACCTCGCGGGTGGGATTCATCGGCTGGTCGATGGGCGGCTACGGCGCCCTGCTGTTGGGGGGTCGCCTCGGCCCGCGCCGAACCGCGGCGATCTGCGCGGTCAGCCCCGCACTGTGGCTGACGCCCGGAGCGACAGCGCCGGGCGCGTTCGATGGCGCGTCGGACTTCTCGGCCAACTCTGTTTTCGGGATGCCGTCACTGGGCTCGATCCCGATTCGGGTGGATTGCGGAAATGATGACCCGTTCTATTCGGCGACCCAGGCTTTCATTGCCCAGCTGCCCAACCCCCCGGCGGGCGGTTTCTCCCCGGGCGGGCACGACGGGTCCTATTGGAGCTCTCAGCTGCCGGCTGAGTTGACCTGGATCGCCCCACTGCTGACTGCCTAAGCGTTCTTCAGTCTCCGAACACCGCTGGCACGAGAGCGAGCAATGACTGCGGCGCTCGGACTACCGCGAATCTGGGGGGATGTCGCGTGATTCGGCCGCATTGTCCCCTAAATCGTCGAATTAGTCCGTTATCTGAGCCAAATGAAACCTTGTGTGACGAAGAACACGCGAGGTAGCGTCGAAAAGTACTCATCAGTAACTCAACTGATTCTGAGTGCTATTAAATGCCGGTCCAACCGAACCAATTGGAAGGCCTGTGATGACAAATCGACGAATTCAGACGGCCGCCGTTGCTGCCACCGCCGGTGGTGGGCTGATCACCGCAGCACTCATGCAAGCCGCGCTGGGCGCTGCCGCCCCGGGCGACAACGCTTTCACCATCGACGGCACCGTCTTCGACCCGATCACCTCATCGGGCACCAAAGGCTTCGACCCGGTCGGGCCACTCAGCCTGGCTCCACCGCTGCTGGGCCTCGGTGGCGGGTCGGTGAGCATTGGGCCCACCAGCTTGGACCTCGCCCCGCAGATCTTCGATTTGTACAACGGCACCGAATCGCTCGGCAGCATCAGCACCAACGAAACCGTCGCGAACCTACTGGGCCTGTCCAACACCGCGTTCACCGTCCTCGACACCACCCCCGCCGACGGGGTCGAGGGCTCGGCACTACCCGCGAAGGGAACGGTCTACGACGTCCTCAACCTGGGCAACGGCTTCTACAACGTCTATGTCGCCACCCCGGGCGCGAACGGCACCGTCACCGACACCCTGGTGACGCCGTTCGGCAGCACCGACCTGAGTTCGCTGTTCGCCAGCATGAACGCCGCCAACCCGCTGCAGCCGGGCGATGCGTTCACCCCCCTGCAGGCCGGCGACAGCAGTATGGGCGCCGACGCCTTCACCATCGGCGGCTTCACGTTCAACCCGTTCAGCACCGGGGAGGACGGCACGGTGACCGAGGGCTTCACACCGGTCGACTCCCTCGCCGGCTTGCCGCCGCTGTTGAACCTCGGCGGCGGCCAACTGGTGTTCAGCCTGGGGTATCCCGGAACCCAGCCACAAGCCTTCGCCCCGCAGGACTTCGACGTCTACGGAAGCAACGGTAGCGAGCTCGGCAACGTCAAGACCGCGGTGGACGTGGCGAATCTGCTGGGCATGACCAACACCCAGTTGATCGTCCAAGGTGTCACCGCTGCCGACGGCGTGACGGACTCGCAGCTACCGGTACTGGGATCGGTCTACGACGCCTTCAACCTCGGCGGCGGATGGGTGAATATCTACACGGCGACGCCGGACGTCACCGTCGACGGCACCGTTACCCCCGGCACTGTTCACGACACCCTGGTCACGCCTTTCGGCAACATGAACCTGGACTCGCTGTTCGGCGGCATCAATGCCGCCAACCCACTCGACCCGGGTGACGCGTTCACCGGGCTGCAGGTTGGCGACAGCAGCCTCGGCGATGATGCTTTCAGCCTCGGCGGGTATGTCTTCGACCCGACGCTCGGCTTGACCGGCTCGGAAGAGGGTTTCAACATCGTGCCGGCGCTGTTCGGCATCGGACCGCTGCTGGCCCTCGGCGGTGCCTCGGTCGGCATTGGTGGCGGTGCACCGATCGACTTCGCCCCGCAGGTCTTCACTGTCTACGACGACTCCGGGTCGAGCCCTACCGACCTCGGGAGCATCACCACCGGCGTGAATGTGTCGAACCTGCTGGGGATGGCCAACACCGAGTTCACCGTGGCGAGCGTCGCCGCTGCCGAAGGGGTAGACGCCGCGTTGCTGCCGACGGCAGGAACGGTCTACGACGTCCTGAACTTCGGCGGCGGCTGGCAGAACGTCTACATCGCCACGCCCGGCGACGATGGCACCGTCACCGACACCCTGGTGACGCCGTTCGGCAACGTCGATCTGAGCTCGTTGTTCGGCATGTTCTCCGCCGCCAACCCGCTCGACGCGGGTGCCGCCTTCAACGGCCTCGACGACGCTGGCGTCATGTCCGCAACAGACCCGCTGGCCCTATTCGGGCTCTGAGCGGCAACCCCAACGGGGTTACTGGCAGAGCTTGCCCAGCGCGGCGATGTGCGCATCGAGGTCATGCCCCAGCTGCTCGCGCTCCGTATTCGGTTGCCCGACAAGGTAGCTGAGGTTCAGACGCTCCAGCGCACCGGCCATCTTCTGAGTGGTTTCCACGATGTCTTGCGGCGTCGCGGGGTCCGCATCGAGCCGGCCACGCAGGTATGCCGCACCCGCAGTCAGCGACAACCGGGCGTTGGCCGCGACCGCGAGCTGGGCGATGGGGTTCTCCGGATCCGGGTTCTTCATGTGCATGTTGTTGGCCACCGCTTGGCGAGCGAGCACGACCGCGCCGCACACGTCCTTCTTCGCCTCGTTGATCTGCGCAGTGTTGAACTTGGCGGAACTGCCGCCGGAGGACGACGGGTGCCACAGGCCGGCGACGGCCGCGCCGCCGATGAGCCCGGCGACTAGGCCCACTGCACCTGCGATCAGCAGCGGGCCGCGCATTGATGGCGCTGGAGCAGGGGCTGGGGCAGGCCGCCGCTTCGGTTTGTCAACCTTCTTGGCGGGCTCCTGCGTTTCCTGTTCAGTGGCGTCCGGCTGCGTCTCGTCTGACATGCCACCAAGGATAGCGGTAGGCGCCCGCGGTCAGATCTGGATCTTCCCCTCGGCGGCAGCTGCGCCGATGTCGCTGCGGAAGTGGCTTCCCGGCAAGCGAATTGAGTCGAGGATCCGGTACGCGTCGGCACGCGCGGCACTCAGGTCGTCTCCGACGCCCACCACCGACAGCACCCGCCCGCCGGAGGACACCACCGCCCCATCGTCACGGCGCGCGGTACCGGCGTGTAACACCCCGTCGGCCTCGGCACCCACGATCACGTCTCCGACACGCGGCCGGCCGGGGTAGTTCTCCGCTGCCAGCACCACTGTCACCGCCGCCGCATCCCGCCAGCGCAACACCCCGAACTCGCTCAGCCCGCCGGTGGCGGCGGCATGCAGTAACTGCCCGAGCGGCGACTCCAGCAGGGCCAGCACCGCCTGGGTCTCTGGATCGCCGAAGCGGCAATTGAATTCGACCACCGCCGGCCCGGTCGACGTCATCGCCAGACCGGCATACAGCAATCCAGTGAACCGGCTGCCCCGCCGGAGCAGTTCGGCCGCGACGGGTTCGACGACGTCGGTGACGATGCCGGCCGCAGCCTCCCGGGACAACCACGGCAACGGTGCGTAGGCGCCCATGCCGCCGGTGTTGGGCCCGCTGTCGCCGTCGCCCACCCTCTTGAAGTCCTGTGCCGGCAGCAGCGGTACCACGGTGGCGCCGTCGACGATGCAGAACAGGGAGAGTTCGGGCCCGTCCAGGAAGGATTCCAGCAGCACCGGATGCCCGCTGTCGAGCAGGCCGGCGGCGTGGGCCCGGGCGGCAGCCCGATCTGCCGTGACTACAACGCCCTTGCCGGCGGCCAGCCCGTCGTCCTTGACCACCCAGGCCGCCTCCCCGGCATCCGGACCGAACCGGGTCAGGGCGGCGTCCAGGTCAGCGGGGCTGTCGACGATCTCCGAGCGGGCGGTGCGCACGCCGGCGGCGGCCATCACATCCTTAGCGAATGCCTTGGAGCCTTCGATGCGAGCGGCGTCCTGCGACGGTCCGAAGCAGGCGATGCCAGCGGCACGCACCGCATCTGCCACACCCAAGACCAGCGGCACCTCCGGCCCGATCACCACCAGGTCGGCCTCAACGTCGCGGGCCAAGGCGGTGACCGCCGACGCCGAGGTGATGTCGATGTCTCGTTGCTCGGCCACCGCCGCGGTACCGGCGTTACCGGGGGCGATCACCACGTGGTCAACCTTGGGGTCCTTGCGAAGGGCTAGGAGTAACGCATGTTCCCGGGCGCCGGAACCGATCACCAGGACGCGCATGGGCGCTACTCCTCTCTGAGTTCGCCTCGGTTCGTCATCGGTGAGGCGCGAGACAAAGGATATCGAAGGCGAAAGCCCGCCCGCGGTGCGTGCGGACTGTTCGCGCCACAGTCCGGTCTACTGGTATTACGGGCATCGCTTCCGTCGTGTCAGCGGCTCGCCACCATGGTGTGCAGTTCGTCGACGGTCCAGGGCGAGTGGCGCTGGTGATCGCGGTATCCGAGCACCGCGGGGACCGGCCGGTCGAAGCGGCCCAGGAAGCCTCCCGAGGCCAGGAACACCGATCCGCTCACCTCGGCAGACAGGTCGCTGGCCAGGTAGGCGTACAGCGGGGCGACGTAGTCGGCGGGGGCCGGGTCCAGCGAAGCCTGCATGCTGACCTCATCTAACAAACCCCGGGCGTTCAGGTCGCGGATGTGCTTCTCATAGTCATCGCCGGTGGACAACCGGGTCTTGGCGCCCGGACAGACGACATTCGCCCGCACCCCGTAGGGCGCGAGCTCCGCTGCCACCGCCACGGTCAGGCCGTTGATCGCGCCCTTGCCGGCGGGATATCCGGTGCCGCCGTAATCGCCCAGAAATGCCACCGAACCGCTGTTGACGATCGAGCCTCGGCGCTGCTCGGCCATGATCGGCGCGGCCGCCCGGCAGGTCTGAAAGGCCGTGCCCAAATGTGCGTCGAGCAGGTCCTGGAATTGTTCGGTGGACACCGACAGGATCGAGGAGCCGGGGGGTTCGGCGACGCCGGCGCAGTTGATCAGCACGTCGACGCTGCCGTATTCCTCCCGACAGGCCTGGATCAGCGCCACGGCGGTCGCCTCGACATGGGCCGCACCGGCCAGGCCGATCGCCCGCCCACCCGCTGCGGTGATCGCCGCGGTGGTGTCCTCCACCGCCCCCGGGTCCCGGCCATTGACCACCACTCCGGCACCGCACGCCGCCAGCAGCCGCGCCACCGCTCGCCCGATGCCGCGACTGCCGCCGACCACCACGGCACCCCGCGCGGCGAGCAGGTTCTGGGTCACTCGCCCTTCTGCTTATCCAGCACGGCTGCGACGTTGGCCTTCTTGTCCTCGCGCTTGCCCTCGGCGGCGGCCTTGTTGCGCTTGGCAATCACCTTCTCCACCACGGAGTTCAGCCCGGATCCGCGGGGGAAGCCGACGTAATGGGTGATGAAGATGGCCATCTCGCGCAGCTCGTCCTCGGTCAGCTCGCCGTTGTGCAGCGCGGCGTTGACCTGGATCTCCGCGAGGTCCTTCTCCCCCGCCGCGGTCACCACCGTCAGCGTCATCAGGCGCTTGTCGCGCATGGAAAGCCCGGGCCGGCTCCAGATTCGGCCGAACAGGTGATCGGCGGTGAGCGCGAAGTACTCGCCCGGCATGTCGGGCATGTCCCAGGCGTAGACCTCGTTCATCTTGGCCAGCCCGGCACGGCGCAGTTCGTCCATCAGTTCTCTCCTAGTCCTTCCGAGTGCGGTACGCCCAGTCCGGCGGCTAGTTCGGCGAGCGCGACCCGGGCGAGCGGAAGGTCGACCCCGGTGTCCTGTCCCAATCCCAGTGCGAGGCGCAGGTCTTTCTCCCCGAGTCCGCGGGTATGGGTGAAGGCGTTGTACAGGAAGTGGTCCGCCGGCAGCGGTGCGGTCGAGTCCAGCAGCATGATCGCGCCGGGACCGCCGGTGAGCGCATCGGTGTGGCGCACCACTCGGCCCAGCGCCTGCAGATCGAGCCCGGCCGCCTCGGCCAATTTCATAGCTTCGCCGGCCGCCGCGTAGGCGGTGAACGTCAACATGTTGCGCGCCAGCTTCATTCGGGTTCCGGCGCCGGGCTCCCCGGCGTGGATCACCAACGATGCCCACTGCTTGAAAGCCGGCTTGATCTGCTCGTAGACCGCGCGATCGGCACCGACCATGGTGGCCAGTTGGCCCTTCTCAGCCGCGCCGGCACCACCGCTGACCGGAGCGTCGACGACGTGAATGCCGTGGCGCTTGAGCTCCTCAGCCAGCTCGGCGGCCGTGGTGTCGGCGATCGTCGAGTGGATCGCGATGACGGTGCCGGGCTTCGCCGTGGGTACCAGTTCGGCGACCACCTGGCGGACCTGGGCGTCGTCGAGCACCGTGATGCTGATGATGTCGGCGTTCGCGCCGACCTCGGCGACACTGCCGGCTACGCTGGCCCCAGCCTCGGCCAGTGGCGCCATCGCTTCGGTCCGCAGGTCGAAAATCGTTACCCCACCGGGCCAGTCGACCAGACGCTTGGCCATCGGCGCACCCATATTGCCCAGGCCGATGTAGCCGAGGCGGGGCTGTTCTTCCGGGCCGCTCATGAGCGGATGATCTGTCCGCCGTCGACGTTGAAGATCTGGCCGGTGATCCACGACGCCTGATCCGACAGCAGGAACAGGCACATCGGGACGAGATCTTCCGGCGTGCCCATCCGGGCCAGCGGCAGCTGCTGCACCATCTGCTTCACGATGGCCTGCGGGGTGGTGACCCGGTTGGCCTCGGTGTCGATCGGGCCGGGTGCGATCGCGTTGATCCGGATGTTGCGCCAGCCCAGCTCGCGGGAGAGCTGCTGGGTCAGGCCGTTGACGCCGACCTTGGCCAGGCCGTAGAAGTTCGAGTAGACCCATGCCGCGGTGGAGGACTGGTTGACGATCGCGCCGCCGCCGCGCTGAGCCATGTGCTCGTAAACCGCCCGGGTGCAGATCAGTGCGCCGTCCAGATTCACCCGCATGAAGTTCTCGTAGTAGTCCCACGGCACGGTGAGCAGGCCGTCGAGCTTCATCCCGCCGAAGATCGCGGCGTTGTTGACCAGGTAGTCGATTCCGCCGAACTCCGCCACGGCCGCGTCCGCCATGGCCTGCGCCGACTCCAGGTCGGAGACGTCGACGCGCACCGCGATCGCCTTGCCGCCGTCGGCGACGATCTGCTCGGCCACGGTCTTCGCGCCGTCGATGTTGATGTCAGCGACCACCACCGCAGCGCCCTCGCCGGCGAGGGCCTGGGCGTAGGCCTGCCCGATTCCGCCACCGGAGCCGGTGACGATAGCCACCTTGTCGTCGAATTGACCCATCTGCTTGTTCTCCTTGATCCGGTGTTTGTCGTTAGTTCGCTGCTGTCGCAATGGCTTTGATTTCCAGGTATTCCTCGAACCCGGCGATGCCCATCTCGCGGCCATTGCCGGACTGCTTGTAACCGCCGAACGGCATGTCTGCGGAGTACCACACCCCGCCGTTGACGTTGACGGTGCCGGCGCGCACTCGGGCCGCCACCCCCGCCGCCCGCTCGGCGTCGGCACCGTAGACGGTGGCGGACAACCCGTAGGGTGAGTCGTTGGCGATGCGCACCGCGTCGTCGTCGCCGTCATGCGCGATCACGGTGAGCACGGGGCCGAAGATCTCCTCGCGGGCCACCCGCGCCTCGTTGGTGAGCCCGGCGATCACGGTGGGTTCGATGAAGAAGCCGGCGGGCTGATCCGCTGGGCGACCGCCACCGCAGGCGAAGCTCCCGCCCTCGGTGATCGCGAGATCCAGGTAGCTCTGCACCCGGTCACGCTGGCGAGCCGAGATCACCGGGCCGCAGATGGTGCCCGGCTTTGACGGGTCGCCGGCCTTGATCGAGCCCATGGTGCGGGCCGCGATGGCGACCGCCTCGTCGTAGCGAGCCCGGGGCACCACCAGTCGCGTGGTGATCGCGCAGCCCTGCCCGGCGTGCAGGCAGACCGAGAATCCCGCCACCGAGCAGGCCGCAGCCAGGTCGGCATCGTCGAGCACCAGGAAGGCGGACTTGCCTCCCAGCTCCAGGAACACCTTCTTGATGGTGGCGGCGGCGTCCGCCATCACGCTGCGGCCGGTGGCAGTCGAGCCGGTGAACGAAACCAAGTCCACCCGTGGGTCTTTGGCGAGTGTGGCACCCAGCGCGTGGTCGGTCGAGGTGACGATGTTGACCACGCCCGGCGGAATGTCGGTGTTCTCCGCGATCAGCTCGCCGAGTACCGCGGCGACCCATGGAGTGTCGGGTGCGGGCTTGAGCACGACGGTGTTGCCGGCGGCCAGCGCCGGGCCCAACTTGGCCAGGTTGATCTGATGCGGGAAGTTCCACGGGGTGATGGCGCCGACGACGCCCACCGCCTCCCGCACCACCGAGCGTCGAGTGGGGATCCCCATCGGCGCAGCCTGACCGAGATCTTGTGTCCACTCGTAATTTTCGGCGGTGTCCGCGGCGAAACTGAGGTCGTTGATCGGCCCTTCCAGCTGCGCGCCGGCGGTCAGCATCCGGGGCGCGCCCACATCGGCGATGGTCAGATCGCGAAGCTCCTCGACGTGCTCGAGCATCGCGTCCCGCAATTGACGTACGCAGCGCACCCGCAGTTCGGTGTTGGTCGACCAGTCGGTCTCGTCGAACGCCCGGCGTGCCGCGCCGATCGCGCGATCCATGTCGGCGGCGTCGGCATTGGCCGCCTCACCGAGCACCTCTTCGGTGGCCGGGTTGACGGTGGCGAAGCCGCCGGCTCCGCCCGAGGTCAGCTTGCCGTCGATAAGCAGCCGGCTCACGCCGTCAGCCAGTAGCGCCATCAGTCACTCCCGCAGCTTGGTCGCAGTCCCCCGTGAAGAAACACTGCGAAAATGGACACATGTCCGTTATCACCGGCTCGAACCCTAGACCCAGACTTGGCACCCCCGCAACCCTCTCGGCCTGAAACCCTTGCTTCCCAGGGGACTTGCCTAACAAATCCACCTTCGGCTACGTTGGACACGTGTCCAGCGAACCGGTGGCGGCAGTCACATCGTCGAACGCTGCCTTGGCTGAGCCGGCGACCCGGAACCGGCGCCAGGAAGAGACCTTCCGCAAGGTGCTGCGCGCCGGCGTCGAGATGCTGCGGGAGAAGTCCTACGCAGACCTGACCGTGCGCGCCGTCGCGGCCCGCGCCAAGGTCGCCCCGGCCACCGCCTATACCTACTTCTCCTCCAAGAACCATCTGATCGCCGAGGTGTATCTGGACCTGGTCCGCCAGGTCCCCTACTTCACCGACGTCAACGAGCCGATGCCGAGTCGGGTCAACCAGGCGCTGCGGCACCTGGCACTGGTGGTCGCCGACGAGCCCGAGGTCGCGGCGGCCTGCACGGCCGCGCTGCTCAGCGGCAACAGCGACCCGGCGGTCCGCACGGTGCGCGACCGGATCGGCGCGGAGATCCACCGCCGCATCATCTCGGCGTTCGGCCCGGACGCGGACCCCCAGAAGGTCTCTGCCCTGGAGATGACCTTCTTCGGCGCTCTGGTCAACGCCGGCAGCGGCGCCTTCACCTACCACCAGATCACCGATCGGCTGGCCTATGTCGTCAGCCTGATCCTCGAATCAGGAGCACCGCGATGAGCTTGCAGACGGCACCACCCGTCCTCAACCCCTACGACTACGACTTCCACGAGGACCCGTTCCCCTACTACCGGCGCCTGCGCGACGAGGCCCCGGTGTACCGCAACGAAGAGCTCAATTTCTGGGCGATCTCGCGCCACCAAGATGTGCTGCACGGGTTCCGCAACAGCGAAGCGCTGTCCAACCGGGATGGGGTTTCCCTGGACCCGGTCTCCCGCGGCCCGCATGCCCAGCTGGTGATGTCGTTTTTGGCGATGGACGATCCGGCGCATCTGCGGCTTCGCACCCTGGTGTCCAAGGGCTTCACCCCGCGCCGGATCCGCGAGCTCGAACCCCAAGTGGTTCGGCTGGCGCGCCAGCATCTGGATGCCGCGATCCAGCCCGGCTCCGACGGCACCTGCTCGTTCGACTTCATCAACGATTTCGCTGGCAAGCTGCCGATGGACGTCATCTCCGAGCTGATGGGTGTGCCGGAAGCCGACAGGGCCCGGATCCGGGAACTCGCCGACGGGGTGCTGCACCGCGAGGACGGGGTGACCGATGTGCCCCAGTCGGCGATCCAGGCGTCGGTGGATCTGATGACCTACTACAACGCGATGATCGCCGACTTCAAGAAGAACCCGGCCGACAACCTGACCTCCGCACTGCTAGAGACCGAGGTCGACGGCGACCGGCTCGGCGACTCCGAGATCCTGGCGTTCTTGTTCTTGATGGTGATCGCCGGCAACGAGACCACCACCAAACTGCTCGGCAGCTCCGTCTACTGGGGGCACCGCAACCGCGACCAGCTGACCTCGGTGTTCGCCGACCGCTCCCGGATCCCGCTGTGGGTCGAGGAGACACTGCGCTACGACACCCCCAGCCAGATCCTGGCCCGCACCGTTGCCGAGGACTACACACTGCACGGCACCACCATTCCGGCCGACTCGGTGGTGCTGTTGTTGCCCGGTTCCGGAAACCGTGACGAGCGGGTCTTCGACGACCCCGACGACTTCCGGATCGGACGCGACATCGGTTCCAAGCTGCTCAGTTTCGGCAGCGGCGCCCACTTCTGCCTCGGCGCACACCTGGCCCGGATGGAGGCCCGGGTGGCGCTCGACGAACTTTTCAGCCGGATCAGCGACTACCAGGTCGATGAGGCCAACGCCGTGCGAGTGCATTCATCCAACGTGCGCGGCTTCGCCGACCTCCCGATCACCGTCAAGGAGGCATAAATGCCACGCTTCGACCCATCCCCGGACCGACGGCCCGCCATCGTCACGGGCGCATCCTCGGGTATCGGCGCCGCCACCGCAGAAGAGTTGGCGCGCCGTGGTTTCCCGGTAGCCTTGGGCGCCCGGCGTGTGGATAAGCTGGCGAAGCTCGTCGATACCATCCGCGACAATGGCGGCGAGGCCGTCGCGTTCCCGCTCGACGTCACCGACGCCGACTCGGTGAAATCTTTTGTGGCGCAGAGTATCGATGCCCTCGGTGAGATCGAGTTGCTGGTCTCCGGCGCTGGCGACATGTTCCCCGGACGCATTCACGAGCTGCCCACCGAAGCGTTCAACGATCAGATTCAGGTACATCTGATCGGCGCCAACCGGTTGGCCACCGCGGTGTTGCCGGACATGGTCGCCCGCCAGCGCGGTGACGTGATCTTCGTCGGCTCCGATGTGGCTTTGCAGCAGCGTCCACATATGGGTGCCTACGGCGCGGCCAAAGCCGCGCTGGTCGCGATGGTGCACAACCTGCGAATGGAGCTGGAGGGCACCGGGGTACGCGCCTCGATCGTCCACCCCGGTCCGACCCTGACCGAGATGGGCTGGAAGCTGTCGGCCGAACAGGTGGGACCGATGCTCGAAGACTGGGCCAAGTGGGGTCAGGCTCGGCACAGCTACTTCCTTCGCCCGCAAGACCTGGCTCGCGCCATCGCGTTCGTCGCGGAGACCCCGCGCGGCGCACACATCGTCGACATGGAGGTGCAGCCCGAGGCCCCGCTACGCGACACCGCCTCCGATCGCCAGAACCTGCAACTGGGCGAGGAAGGAATGCCGTCATGACCGTCAGTGTTGAGGTTCCCCGCGTTTCCGGGGGCCAGGCCGAGCACGGCCATCTCGAAGAATTCCGCACCGATCCGATCGCGTTGATGCAGCGCGTCCGCGACGAATGCGGCGACGTCGGCTGGTTCGACCTGGCCGGCCGCAAGGTGGTGCTGCTGACCGGTGCCGAAGCCAACGAGTTCTTCTTCCGTTCCACCGACGACGAACTCGACCAAGCCGCCGCCTACCCGTTCATGACTCCGATCTTCGGCAACGGCGTGGTCTTCGACGCTCCGCCGGAGCGGCGCGCAGAGATGTTGCACAACACCGCACTTCGCGGCGAGCACATGAAGCGCCACGCCAGCACCATCGAGCATGAGGTGCGCCAGATGATCGAAGGGTGGGGCGAGAGCGGTGAAATTGATCTACTGGAGTTCTTCGCCGAGCTGACCATCTACACCTCGACGGCGTGCCTGATCGGGCGGAAGTTCCGTGAAGAACTCGACAACCGGTTCGCCCAGCTCTACTACGAACTGGAGAACGGCACCGACCCGCTGTGCTACGTCGACCCGTACCTGCCGATCGAGAGCTTCCGCCGCCGTGACGAGGCCCGCGTCAAGCTGGTCGAACTGGTGCAGGGCATCATGAACGGCCGGCTGGCCAACCCGGAGTCCGACAAGAAACGCCGGGACATGATCGACGTCATGGTGTCGATCCCGGACGAGAACGGAAACCCGCGGTTTTCCGCCGACGAGATCACCGGGATCATCATCTCGATGATGTTCGCCGGGCATCACACCAGCTCGGGAACCAGCGCGTGGACGCTGATCGAGATGCTGCGCCACCCGGAGGCGCACGCCGCAGTGATCGCCGAACTCGACGAGCTGTACGCCGACGGCGGCGAGGTAAGTTTCCATGCGCTGCGCCAGATCCCGAACCTGGAGAACGTGCTCAAAGAGACCCTGCGCATGCATCCGCCGCTGATCATCTTGATGCGGGTGGCCAAGGGTGAGTTCGAGGTCTGCGGCTACCCGATCCACGAAGGCGACATGGTGGCGGCGTCGCCGGCGGTCTCCAACCGGATTCCGGAGAACTTCCCCGAACCTAACGACTTCGTCCCGGAACGCTACAACGAACCGCGCGAGGAAGACGTCATTCACCGCTGGACGTGGATCCCGTTCGGGGCCGGTCGGCACCGCTGCGTCGGGGCGGCGTTTGCCACCATGCAGATCAAGGCGATCTTCTCGGTTCTGCTGCGCGAGTATGAATTCGAGATGTCGCAGCCGCCGGAGAGCTACCGCAACGACCATTCCAAGATGGTGGTGCAACTGGCTCGCCCCGCCAAGGTCCGCTACCGGCGACGCAGCAAGTAGAAGCCGAGGGAGCGCTGAAATGGGTAGCTACACAGTGAAGGTGGACCTGGACCTGTGCCAGGGCCACGCCATGTGCGAGTTGGAGGCGCCCGACTACTTCCAAGTGCCCAAGCACGGCAAGGTCGAGATCCTCGACGCTGAACCACCCGACACCGACCGCCGCCAGATTCAGGCTGCCGTACGGGCCTGCCCCACCCGAGCGTTGTCCATTGAAGAGAAGGAATAGACATGGCGACTTCAGCCCCCCTCCCCCGCGAGGCCTACGAAGAATGGGTCGAGCGCTGGCTGCAGGCCAACCGCGACGCCGAAGCGGCCGGCGACTGGCGGCCGCTGGCCGACTTCTACTCCGATGACGCCACCTACGGCTGGAACATCGGCCCCAAAGAGGACGTCATGTGTGTCGGGATCGACGAGATCCGCGACGTTGCCCTGGGTCTGGAGATGGAGGGGCTGGACAACTGGCAGTACCCCTACCAAAGAGTGCTCATCGACGATAAGCAGGGCGAGATCGTCGGATTCTGGAAGCAGGTCGCCAGGACGGGAGAAGCCGCCGACGACGAATACGAGATTTACGGAATCGGCGGCAGCTGGTTTCGGCTCAACGCCGAGGCGAAGATCGAGTGGCAGCGTGACTTCTTCGACTTCGGTCACGTCCAGAAGCTCTACCTGGACCTGATGACCGCAGGAAAGCTCTCGGCCGGAATGCAGAAGCGCATCGAGCGCAGCCTGGCCGGCGAGAAGCTCCCCGGCTATTACCCGCTGGGCACATCTCCGGTTCCACTCTGGTAGAACACCACTCACTCCAGGAGAACTCGTGGCCATACGCGTCGCCCTGATCGGGACCGGCAACGCCGGAAGTATCGCCCTGCGTGGGCTGATCACCAATCCCGCCTACGAGCTCACCGGAGTGTGGGTCTCGACAGCAGCCAAAGTGGGCAAGGACGCCGGTGAGCTCGCCGGTCTCGACGTCCACACCGGTATCGCCGCCACCGACGACTTCGAGGCGATCATCGGCGCCAAGCCCGAGGCCGCGGTCTACTGCGCGATGGGCGATACCCGACTGCCGGACGCGCTCAAGGACGTCTGCCGGCTGCTGGCCGCCGGCATCAATGTCATCGGAACCGCCCCAGGGGTGTTGCAATACCCCTGGGGCGTCATCCCGGATAAGTTCATCGCGCCTATCGAGGATGCAGCCCGACAAGGCAATTCGAGCGTGTACGTCAACGGTGTCGATCCCGGTTTCGTCACCGACATGGTGCCGCTGGCGTTCGCCAGCACGTGCCAACGCATTGAGCAGATCCGTTGCCTGGAGATCGCCGACTACGCGACCTATGACGGCGCCGAGGTCATGTTCGACGTGATGGGCTTCGGCAATTCGCTCGACAATGTGCCGATGCTGCTGCAGCCCGGCATCTTGAGCATCGCCTGGGGCGCCACAATCCGGGAGTTAGCCGCCGGACTGGGCGTGACCCTGGACGCCATCACCGACTCATCGGAGCGCGAACCCGCCCCGGAAGCCTTCGACATCGCCGCCGGCCATATCCCCAAAGGCGGTGTCGCCGCACTCAAATTCGAGATCAACGGCATCGTCGACGGCAAGCCCCTGATTGTGGTCGAGCACGTCACCCGGCTGCGCAGCGACCTGCGACCAGACTGGGCGCAGCCGGCACAGCCGGGCGGCTCCTATCGGGTGGAGATCACCGGCGAACCGTCCTACTCCGTCGATATCTGCCCGACCAGCCGGCACGGCGATCACAACTACGCCGCGATCGCCGTCGGTGTTGGCCGGGTGGTCAACGCGATTCCCGCCGTCGTCGCGGCACCGGCCGGAATCGTCACCACCCTCGACCTGCCGTTGGTCGGCGCACCCGCCGTCATCGCGACAACCACCGACTGAGACACCGAAGACAACCCACCACCGGACTGAAAGGCGGAATGCACATGGGACGTGTAGACGGCAAGGTAGCCCTGATCAGCGGGGGTGCACGCGGCATGGGCGCGGCCGATGCCCGGATGCTGATCGGCGAGGGCGCCAAAGTGGTCATCGGCGACGTGCTGGACGAAGAGGGCGCGGCGCTCGCGGCGGAGCTGGGTGACGCCGCGCGGTATGTGCATCTCGACGTCCGGGACCCGGAGCAGTGGGCCGCCGCGGTGAGCGTCGCGGTCGAGACGTTCGGGAAGCTGAACGTGTTGGTCAACAACGCCGGGACCGTCGCGCTGGGGCCGTTGCGCAAGTTCGATCTGGACCAGTGGCACAACGTCATTGACGTGAATCTCAACGGCACGTTCCTGGGCATGCGCGCGTCCATCGATTCGATGATCGCCGCCGGCGGCGGATCGATCATCAACGTGTCCTCGATCGAGGGTCTGCGCGGGGCAGCCTTTGTGCACCCCTATGTGGCCTCGAAATGGGCGGTGCGCGGACTGACCAAATCCGCCGCTCTCGAACTGGCGCGCCACAACATTCGGGTCAACTCGCTGCACCCCGGTTTCATCCGCACCCCGATGACCGAGCATCTGCCCGAGGACATGGTGACGATCCCGCTGGGGAGGCCCGGCACCTCCGACGAAGTCGCCACCTTCGTGCTGTTCCTAGCCAGTGACGAGTCTTCCTACGCCACAGGCTCGGAGTTCGTCATGGACGGCGGTCTGGTCACCGATGTTCCGCACAAAAATGGTTGACACCCGGTCATACACCTAGCCATCATGTGTATGCCCGAGCGAGGTCCATGCTCCAGTGACAACCAAAGGTGTTCGTCTTGACATCAACGCAATCAGCTTGTCCGTTCGGTTCGGGTTTCGATTTCACCGACCCGGATGTCCTGCTCCACGGCATGCCGATCACCCAGTTCGCCGAGCTGCGCAAGACCGCGCCGATCTGGTGGAACGAACAGCCGTCGCACAGCAACATCTTCGATGACGGCGGCTACTGGGTTATCAGCAAACACCAACACATCAAAGAGATCTCGCGCGACAACGACGTGTGGTCAACCAACGCCAAGGGCGCGGTCATGCGGTTGCCCGACGGCATCACCGCCGACCAGCTGGATCTGACCAAGGCGCTGTTGATCAACCACGACCCGCCCGAGCACACCCGGCTGCGCAAGCTGGTGTCGCGACTGTTCACGCCCCGCTCCGTGGCTGCGCTGGAGGAGACGCTGGCCCAGTCGGCCCGCGAAATCGTCGCCGCGGCGGCCGAGAAGGACAGCGGCAATTTCGTCGACGACATCGCGATGCGGCTGCCGCTGTTGGCGATCGCCGATCTGCTCGGGGTTCCCGAGGCCGATCGGGAAAAGCTGTTTCACTGGACCAACTCGATCATGAACACCGATGACCCGGATTTCGACTCCGATCCGGCGATGGCAAACGCTGAGTTGATGGGCTACGCCTACACGATGGCCGAGGAGCGACGGCGCTGTCCGGCCGACGACATCGTCACCCGGCTGGTCCAGGCCGACATCGACGGTGAATCACTCGGCGAGACCGAATTCGCGTTCTTCGTCATCCTGCTGGCGGTGGCGGGCAACGAGACCACCCGCAACGCCATGACGCACGGCATCAACGCGTTCGCCGAACACCCCGATCAGTGGGAGCTCTACAAGCGGCAGCGGCCCGAGACCGCCGTCGACGAGATCGTGCGCTGGGCAACCCCGGTGCACTGCTTCCAGCGCACCGCCAAAGTCGACACCGAACTGGGTGGAGTGGCCATCAGCAAAGGACAGCGGGTCGGGTTGTTCTACAGCTCAGCCAACTACGACGAAGAGGTCTTCGACCGGCCGTTCAGCTTCGACATCCTGCGCGACCCGAACCCGCACTTGGCGTTCGGCGGGCAAGGCACCCACTACTGCATCGGTGCCAACTTGGCCCGGATGGAGATCCGGCTGATCTTCGACGAAATCGCCAACCAGCTCCCAGATATCACGAGAATGGCGAAGCCCCGCCGACTGCGTTCCGGCTGGATCAATGGCGTCAAAGATCTACAGGTCGCCTACCACGGCTAGGCCGTCAGCAGCGCGGCCCGGCGGTGCGGTCCCAGGGGTTCCAAGGGGTTCGAACGAACCTTCCCGCGGCCCGGTAGTCGGTTATAGGCTCCGAGCAGGGGACTGCCGGACGTCCGAGAAATTCAAAAGGAAAGCAGGTTCGCGGTGAAGACAAAGGGTGCGTTGCTCTGGGAGTTCAACAAGCCGTGGTCGGTCGAAGAGATCGAGATCGGTGAGCCCCAGAAAGACGAGGTCAAGATTCAGATGGAGGCGGCCGGCATGTGCCACTCCGACCACCACCTGATGACCGGCAGCATCCCCATGGCCGGCTTCCCGGTGCTCGGCGGGCACGAGGGCGCCGGCATCGTCACCGAGGTCGGGCCCGGAGTGGAAGACATCGCCCCCGGCGACCACGTCGTGCTGTCCTTCATCCCGTCCTGCGGCAGCTGTCCGACCTGTCAGTCCGGACTGCGCAACCTGTGCGACCTGGGCGCTGGACTGCTCAACGGCGTGGCCGTCAGCGACGGCACCTTCCGCGTCACCGCGCGCGGCCAGGGCGTCTACCCGATGACACTGCTCGGCACCTTCTCGCCGTGGATGGTGGTGCACAAATCCTCGGTGGTCAAGATCGACCCGTCGATTCCGTTCGAGGTGGCCTGCCTGGTCGGCTGCGGTGTCACCACCGGCTACGGGTCGGCTGTCCGCAGCGCCGACATCCGCCCGGGCGAGGACGTCGCGATCGTCGGTGTCGGCGGGGTCGGTATGTCCGCACTGCAGGGCGCGGTCAACGCCGGTGCCCGCAACATCTTCGTCATCGACCCGGTGGACTGGAAGCGCGACCAGGCGCTGAAGTTCGGCGCCACCCACGTCTACCCCGACATCTTCGCCGCGATGGGCGGCATGATGGAGGTCACCGCCGGCCTGATGGCCCGCAAGGTGATCGTCACGGTCGGCGAGGTGCACGGCGCAGACGTCGACAACTACATGGTCTTGACCGCCAAGGGCGGCACCTGCGTGCTCACCGCGATGGGATCCATGCTCGACAACCAGGTCACGCTCAACCTGGCGATGCTGACGCTGCTGCAGAAGAACCTGCAGGGCACCATCTTCGGCGGCGGAAACCCGCAGTACGACATCCCGCAGCTGCTGTCGATGTACAAGGTCGGCAAGCTGAACCTCGATGACATGGTGACCCGCCAGTACAAGCTGGAGCAGATCAACGAGGGCTACCAGGACATGCTGGACGGCAAGAACATTCGCGGCATCATCCGCTACACCGACGCGGACCGGTAAGTCATCGGTTGACTCTGCGCTGACCAGGCAACCTACTCGCACTTTTGCCTGGTAGGCGCAGAGTCAACAGAGGAATTAGGCCGGCCGAAAGACCAGGCTGACCTTGAGCCTGGTCCGGTTGCCGACCATGCCCAGGAAGTTGCCTTCCACCGCGAACTGCTTGCGGGTGACGGTCGCCTCGGTGGTCAGCCGTACCCCGCCGTCTTCGAGCGGGGTCACCTCGACTTTCAACGGCAACGGTCCGGTGATGCCCTTGACAGTCAGCTCGGCGTCCAGCCGAGCGACGTCGCCGCCGGCGGGCTCTCCACCGGCGACCACGACGGTGATGTCGGGGTAATGGTCGGTGTTGAAGAAGTTTGATCGGCGCAGGTCGTGGTCACGGGTGCCCAATCCGGTGTTGATCGAGGCGGCCTTGATATCAACCCTGCCCGTCACCGTTTTGTCGTCCTTGATCTCGCCGCTGCCGCTGAATTCGGTAAACGCGCCCCGGACCTTCAGCGCGCCCCACATGGTTCCGTTCTCGAAGCGGATGCTTGATTGCTCCGGATCCAGATTCCAGGTTCCCACTGCCTTAGGACTGCTGAGAAAGGTTGCGACAGATGACATCTCATCTCCTCCGCCTCTAGCGTGGCAAGCCCGCGCGATAGGTATCAGCTCGTCCTCGATAATACGCAGCAGCGGCCGTTTAATCTGGCAGTCGGCGCATATGCTGATCCCATGACCACCGTGTTCACCAAAATCATCAACCGGGAGCTGCCGGGCCGATTCGTCTACGAGGACGACGACGTCGTCGCCTTCTTGACCATCGAGCCGATGACCCAAGGCCACACGCTGGTGGTGCCCCGCGCCGAGCTCGACGGGTGGCAGGACATTGACGGCGCCGCCTTCGGCCAGGTGATGGCGGTGGCCCAGAAGATCGGCAAAGCGGTGTGCCGAGCGTTCGACACCGAGCGGGCCGGCATGATCATCGCGGGCCTGGAAGTTCCTCACCTGCATGTCCACGTCTTTCCGACCCGCAGCCTGTCCGACTTCGGTTTCACCGGGGTGGATCGCAATCCGTCAGCAGAATCGCTCGACGATGCGCAGGCCAAGATCAAGGCCGCACTGGCCGAACTGGGCTGAGACTCAGACGATCTCGGCGGGTAACTCGGCCGCGCGGGCCGAGGTGTCGGCAAGACGCGGCAGCGAGACCCGGAAGGTGCAGCCCTGCCCCGGCGGCGAGCTGACGGTCACCGAGCCGTGGTGCGCTCGGGTCAGCGAGTCGACGATCGACAGCCCCAACCCGGTGCCGCCGCTGGCCCGCGCCCGCGATGAGTCGGTCCGGAAGAACCGTTCGAAGACCCGCTCCACATCCTGCTCGCTCATCCCAGGCCCCTGGTCGACGACCTCGAGGATGGCGTCATCGCCCTCGGTGCCGACCCGCACGGTGATCGCGGTCCCGTCCGGGGTGTGCTGCAGCGCGTTGGAGACCAGGTTGCTCAGCACCTGCCGCAGCCGCGCTTCGTCGCCGAGCACTTCGGGGGTTCCGGGGCCGTCGAAGACCTCGAGTTCAACGGCGCGATTCGGTGCGGTGGCCCGGGCATCGTGCACCGCGTCGGTGGCCAACACCAACAGGTCGACCCAATGGCGCTCCAGCGGACGCTGAGCATCGGTTCTGGCCAGCAACAGCAGGTCCTCGACGAGCAGTCCCATCCGGCGGGCTTCGCTTTCGATGCGCGACATCAGCAGTTCCACATCGCGCGCCGCGCCCTGCCGGTACAGCTCGGCGAAGCCGCGAATCGTGGTCAGCGGGGTGCGCAGTTCGTGGCTGGCATCGGTGATGAACCGCCGCATCCGTTCCTCGGAGACGCGCGCGCTTTCCGCCGAGTCCGCTGAGGAGGCCACGGCCTCCTGGATCTGCGCCAGCATGCCGTTGAGTGCCAACGTGAGGCGTCCGACTTCGGTACGCGGATCACGTTCGGGCACACGACTGTCCAACTGACCGGCAGCGATCGCCGCCGCGGTCCGTTCGACCTCAGCGAGCGGCCGCAAGCTGCGGTTGACCACCAGATAACCGGCGGCGCCCAACACCAGCAGCACCGCGACGTCGATCGCAACCCGCGACCAGGCCAGGTAGCGCAGCGTGGCCCGGGGATCGGACAGATCCCGGGCGACGGTGATCAGCCTGCCGTTCTCGCCGTGCACCGACAACGCCCGCCACTGCACGCCCGACCCGTCGACGGAGCCGATCGTGATCGGCACCGATCCCACATCGTTGTCCGGCGGCAGCAACGGCTCGGCGTTCTGGTCATTGACGACGGTCCAGATGCTGCCGTCGGGGTCTACGTCGCGGACGTAGAAGCTCGTCGGCGGCCGGCCGGGACTGGGGTCCTCACCCTCCCTCGACGGCAGCCGCCCGCGCTGTTCCACGGCCCAGCCGTGGGCGGCGTCGATGAGCGTGGCGTCGATCCTGCTGATCAGGCGATGCCGCAGGATCGTGTTGACGGCGTACCCCTGCGCCAGCAGCCCGACGGCCACCATGGCCAGAGTGGCAGCCACCAAACTGACTTTCAGCGGCAAGATGTCCCGAAGGGGTTTGACCGTCCCCATATCTTTCGACCTATAACCCGTTCCCGGCCTTCACCGGCCACAGTCGTTCGTCGCACCTCGCGTTCATCGCGGCTCGCGCAGCACATAGCCGACCCCACGCAGCGTGTGCAACAGGCGCTTTTCGCCGGTGTCGATCTTGCGCCGTAGGTAGGAGACATAAGACTCCACCACGTTGACGTCGCCACCGAAGTCATAGCGCCAGACGTGGTCCAGAATCTTCGGCTTGCTCAGCACCGTGCCGGCATTGATCACGAAGTACCGCAACAGCGTGAACTCGGTGGGCGACAACGACACCGGCTGGCCGGACTTCCACACTTCGTGGGTGTCCTCATCGAGTTCGATGTCGGCGAACGTCAGCCGGGAGTTGCGCGGCTCCTGGGCGCCCTTACCCGCCCGGCGCAGGATGACCCGCAGCCGCGCCACCACCTCCTCCAAGCTGAACGGCTTGGTCACGTAGTCGTCGCCACCGAGGGTCAGCCCGGTGATCTTGTCCTGCAGTGAGTCGCGCGCGGTCAAGAACAGCGCGGGCGCGTCGATGCCGTCGGCGCGCAGCCGGCGCAGCACCCCGAAGCCATCCATGCCCGGCATCATCACGTCGAGAATCACCGCGTCAGGGCGGACCTCACGCGCGCGGTCCAGCGCCGCCGGTCCACTGGAGGCGGTGTAGACCTCGAAGCCCTGGAATTTGAGACTGACCGCCAGCAGTTCCACAATGTTCGTCTCGTCATCAACGACGAGAACTCGGGCCTCCGGTGCGGCGTCTTGCGCGGCTGTTGCTCCCATAGCGTCAATTCCCTCGCGGTCCGGTGAAAATGACCTGGATATTGGCTGTACGTTTGTTGTCAATCAAACTAGCTGATAGCTGCTCCCAATGCCCCCTAGACTGACCTGGTGAGCCTGGTCAAACAGCTGATTGCCGTGTCCACCGCCCCGGCGCGCATCGGTCTGTCGATCGCCGACGCCAGTCTCGGCGTCGCCACGACAGCGCTGGGACTGGCTCGCCAGGCCCTGGGCGATGCCGGAAAGCAGGGCGCAAACAGCTCGATGGCCCACATGCTGGGCCTGGATGACACCATCGCCCGGGCCAACCGGCTGGCCAAGTTGATGGACGACGACGCGCCGCTGGGGCGTGCGCTGGCGCCGGGCGGGCCGGCCGATCGGCTGCTGGCGCCGGGCGGCCTGGTCGACCAACTGACCGGACCGGGCGGAGTGATCGACCGGCTCACCGCCGAGGGTGGCGGGCTCCAGCGGGCCCTGCAGCCCGGCGGCCTGGTGGATCAGCTGACCGACGAAGACGGGTTGATCGAACGGCTGCTGGCCGAGGACGGCCTGGCCGACCGGTTGCTGTCCGAAGGCGGGCTGATCGACAAGCTGACCGCCCGCAACGGGCCCCTGGAGCAGCTCGCCGGCGTCGCCGACACCCTGAGCCGACTGGCCCCCGGGATGGAAGCTCTGGAACCGGCAATCGAGACCCTGCAGGAGGCGGTGATCGCGCTGACCATGGTGGTCAATCCGCTGAGCAATATCGCCGAACGCATCCCGCTACTGCCTCGCCGATCCAGCCGCCGCTCGTCGCCCCGGACGGTGCGCTCCCAACGGGTGATCGACACCGATGTCCCAAGTGCCGACGGCCCCTGAACGGAGGCCGGTGCCTCAATAGGACCGGCCATCGGCGTACCGCTGTCGCCGGTAGTAGCGACCGTTGCCGCGACTTTTCGCTTTGTACGTCGGCAGCTGACTGTCGCAATTGGGACAAACGAGCCGCAGATTCTCACGACGATTGTT
Source organism: Mycobacterium sp. SVM_VP21 (assembly GCA_024758765.1). Taxonomy (NCBI): domain Bacteria; kingdom Bacillati; phylum Actinomycetota; class Actinomycetes; order Mycobacteriales; family Mycobacteriaceae; genus Mycobacterium; species Mycobacterium cavoris. Next base: position 4,711,485 of record CP101406.1, on the reverse strand, counting down.
GCTTGCATCTCCATCGAGGTGATCGATGATCAGCGTCAAGGTCACGCCGTTCCACTTGCCCTCGATGCCGCAGATCGCACAGCAACCGCCGTGCTGCTCGTGGTCCCGGACATAGTTGCCTAGGTACGACGTGCGACCACAGACTCCGGTGTCGAGCCAGGCCTCCAAGAGCGTCGGCGGTGCGGCTGTTGGCAACGCTATCCATCAGTGCCGACAGAAATGGAGCCGCGTGAGAGACTCGAACTCTCGACATCCGCTTTACAAGAGCGACGCTCTACCAACTGAGCTAACGCGGCCGGGTTCGGCTCAATGAGCCACGGCGATTGTACGACGAGGTGATGTCGTCGAGCGGCCCGCTCCCGCCGACTCGAGCCGGCAGAGGCGCAAGCCGGCGCTGTCGGTGTCGCCCAGTCGGCGGAAACTCACGGAACGAGCGCCTTTAAAACGTTAGGTCGTCAGTTCAATCCTGACAGGGGGCTCCACCACCGGCGTTTTGCCCGCCCGCCCGGCTTCCCAGCCGCGGGACGCAGCCGGCGAGCCCCTTCCAAATCACCCTTTCATCAGAGAACTCGTTGACTGATGCGCGTTTATATGCTTACGCTCATTCACTAACAATGGAAATCTTAAGTCGCAGTTCAGCGATCGAGATGGGGGAAACCATGCAACGCACCTTCCAGCCACTTCTGACCGGCACCTTCGCGGTAGCCACCGCGGCGTTGATCTCCGTGGCGCCCGTCGCCCCGCAACTTCCCCAGATACAGCACCAGGCAGTGGCGCTGACGGCGGCGTCATCAGCAGCTGGCGACGACGTCATCAATCTCGGCTTCCTCGTCATCGACGGCAGCACCGTCGGACTGTTCCCGCTGGGCCCGATGGCCGACCTGCTCGGCCTGGGCAACGTCACGCTGGCCCAGATCGTCGACTTCCTGGGGATGGGCGACGACCAACTGAGCACCCTGCTGCCCGGCCTGGTCGACGGCCTCGGACTGGGCAACGCCACCCTCGGCGACTTGGCCGACAGCATGGGACTGTCCGACATGCACCTCCTGCCCCTGCTCACCGGCTTGCTCAACGGGCTGGGCCTGGACGGGATCACGCTCGGCGACCTGGTCACCGGCGTGGGACTGGGCGATGAGAACGTCGGCGCGCTGCTCACCAACCTGGTCGACGGCCTGGGCCTGGGCGACACCACGGTGAATCAGCTGGTCAGTGGCCTGGGCTTCGGCAACATGGAGCTGAGCCAGCTGGCGCCGCTGCTCACCGCCATGGGCAACGCCGTACCGGGCCTGAATGACATCACCTTCGGTGACCTGGTGAGCGGCCTGGGCCTGAACAACGTGCAGACCGGCGACCTGCTCACCGATCTGGGCGCCAACCCCGCCAGCCTCACCGGGTTCCTCGATCTGATCGGCCTGGTGCCCGGCCTCAACGGACTTACCACCGTCGGCGGCTTCGTGGGACTGCTCGGCCTCACCGACGCCCCGGTCTTCCCCGGCCTGGTGACACTGCTCACCGATCCGGACATTCCACTCGGCGGCATCCACGTCAGCAGCGCACTCGACGTCCTGGGCTTCGGCAACGCCACCCTCGACCAGATGCTCGGCGCCGTGACGCCGAGCCTGAACATGTCGGTCAACAGCCTGCTCAGCGGCCTGGGCATCGACGACGCCGCCCTGGGTGGTCTGCTCGGTGGGCTGATCGCGCCCAGCGCGACGATTGGGGGCCTCCTGGACTCGCTGGGGCTCTCCGGCAACACCCTGGACAGCCTGATCTCCGGCCTGCTGAACACCTCCGCGCTGGACGGCGTGCTCAACAGCACCCTGGACCAGCTGCTGGGCAACCTCGGCGTCGGCGACGCGACCATCGACGACCTGCTGAACGGCTTGGACCTCTACGACCACGCCCTGTTCAGCTTCACCTTCTGAAGACAGAACAACGCAAAACACCGCGGCGACGGGAGACCGTCGCCGCGGTGTTTTGGCATTGATCTAGTCGCGTCGCAGGAAGTCCAGCACGACGCTTTCGAAGGCGTCCTTGGCCTCGATCATGGTCCAGTGCCCGCAGTTGGGGAAGACGTGCAGCTCGGCGTTGGGGATGGTCCGCATCGGGATCAGCGCCATGTCCAGCGGGCTGACCCGGTCGTCGCGACCCCAAGTGATCAGGGTCGGGCATTGCACCCGGTGCATCATCGCCCACGGCATCGGCCCCTTGGATGCGGCCATCATCTGCATCATCGCGTTGTAGGCCTTCTTGCCGTACATCCGCCGGGCGCTCGCCAGCGTCTCGGGGTCGGTGGCCAGCGCCCAGCGCTCCTCGATCAGCTCTTCGGTCACCACGGCCGGGTCGTAGACCATCGACTCCAGCCAGCGCACCAGTGATTCGCGGCTGGGGTTGTCGGTGAAGTCCTGCAGCAGCCGGACGCCCTCGGTGGGCCCCGGCGTCAGCAGGTTGGTGCCGATCCCGCCGATCGTCACCAGTCTGCGGACTTTGTCAGGATTGGCGGTCGCGAAGTTGATCCCGACGCCGCCGCCCATCGAGTTGCCCACGATGCTGAACCGGTCCAGGCCCAGCGCCTCGGCGAACGCCGGCACCGCGCCGAACGCCGTCACCATCGGGTGCCCGCCGAAGTCGTCGCTGACGCCGAAGCCGGGAAACTCCAGCACCAGGCAGCGGAAGTGCTCGGCGAACGCGGGCAGCACGCCGCGGTAGTTGCGCCACCCGGTCACCCCCGGCCCGGAGCCGTGCAGCAACAGCAGCGTGGGCCCGTCGCCGGCCTCGTGGTAGCGCAGCACCCCCTGCTCGGTGGTGACCTCGCGCAGGGTCTCGTCGTGGCTCAGCTCTGCCGGCATGTGTCTCCTCAAAAGTCCCCGAAACTCTTTAGACACGCTAACGCCGGGGGCCGCCGGTCACGGTGTCGGGGTCGGGATCTTGCCCGCGCTCGCCCCGCCGTCGACGGCCAGTTCGGCTCCGGTCACATACGCCGAGGCATCCGAGGCCAAGAAGGCGACCACATCGGCGACTTCGGAGGGCAGCCCGATGCGGGTCAGCGGTGCTGCCGGGTGTCGGCCCGGCCCGGGCTGGATGCCCAGATGCGCGACCATCGGGGTGTCGATCATGCCGGGGTGTACCGAGTTGACTCGAATCCCATAGGGCCCCAACTCGATTGCGGCGACCTTCGTCATGCCGCGCAGTCCCCACTTCGACGCCCCGTAGGCGCTGTAGCCGGCCAGACCCTGCAATCCGGCTTGCGATGACACATTGATCACCGACCCGCCGCCGCTGGCCTGCATTGGCTTCACCACCGCCTTGACGCCCAGAAACGCCCCGATGAGGTTGACCCGCAGCATCGCCTCGAAACCCGCAACGGACTGCTCGACGAGCGGAATCGACTGGCAGATCGCGGCGTTGTTGACCAACACGTCGAGACGCCCGAACTCACCGACCACAGTATCGACCACGGTCTTCCACCCGGCCTCGTCGCCGACATCGTGACGCACGAACCGGGCCCCGAGTTCGGTGGCGATGCGCTCCCCTTCGTCGGCCAGCACATCCGTGAGCACCACACGAGCACCGAGCTCGGTGAACAACCGGGCCTCAGCGGCGCCCTGACCGCGTGCCGCTCCGGTGATGATGGCGACCTTCCCGGTCAGATCCACGCCTGCCATCAGTCACGGTCCTGATCGATACCGGTCAACATCAGTTCCGAAACGCGCCGGGGGAACTCGGTGAACTTCGCCATCGGAACAATGCTTCGCGGCATGATGACGTGCCGGCGGTTGCGCTCGATCGCCCCCGCAATGGCCTCCGATACCGCCACCGGGTCAAGCGATTCGCGGGGAATCATCCGCCACCGAATAGACCGCTCGATGGTGCGCCGGGCCGGCCCGAATGCCCGGATGTGGTCGATCATGTCCGTCTTGACCTCGCCGATCTGCACCAGCGTGGTGCCGACCGGCTTGCCCCGTAACTCTCCGCGGATCCCAGCGGTGAAGTGGCTCAGCCCCGCCTTCGACGACCCGTACAGGGTCAGCCCGGGCCCCTGGGAGATGGCGCCCATCGACGACACGTTGACGATATGGCCACGACCGCGGCGCACCATGCCAGGTATCACCTGACGGCACAGTTCCATCGGCGCGGCCAGATTGACCTGCAGCAGATTCCGTATCTGTTCGGGGCTCGCCTCGTGAAACCTGCCGACGTGGTCGACGCCGGCGTTGTTGATCAAGATGTCCACCGGACCGTCTGCCTCGACCCGGTCGACGAGGCCCTCCACTGCCGTCGGGTCGCCCAGGTCGGCCGGATAGGCCTGGCCGCCCAGTTCTTTGGCCAATACCTCCAGGGCGGCACCGTCGCGCGCCACCAGTGCCACTGCGCAACCATGCGCGGTCAACACTTCGGCGATGCGCTTGCCGAGCCCGCGGCTGGCGCCGGTGATGAGCACCCGGCTGTTCTGCAGTTTCATGGCGCCCTTTCTTCTTCTGTTAGGCCTGTGACAGATGGTCAGATGTCTTGTTGCCCAAGGCATTGCGCAGGACGGCACATACGTCCTCGTTTGCTTCACGAGCCAACGGCAAGTGGTCGGCCAGGTTGAAGAAGCCGTGGAAGCCGTCGTCATAGCGCCGTACCGTGGCCGGAACTCCAGCGCCGCGCAGCCGGGCCGCGAAGTCTTCGCCTTCCTCGCACAACGGGTCCAGCGCTCCCGTCACAACGTGCGCAGGTGGCAGCCCGGCGAATTCGCCAAGAATCGGCGACGCCAGCACGTTGGTACGGTCGCCTTCACGGCCGAGGTACTGCTCGGTGAACCACTGCATATGCGACCCCGTGAGCACGCCATTTTTGGCGTGCTGGCTGGCCGTCGACGACTTCCGTCGCTGGTCGACGACGGGGTAGATCAGCACCTGCAACGCGATCTTCGGTCCGCCTCGATCGCGGGCCAGCATGGCCACCACGGCGGCGAGATTGCCGCCGGCACTGTCCCCGGCGATCACCAGCCGCGCCGCGTCGGCGCCGAGTTCGTCGGCGTGACCGGCCACCCATTCGGTGGCAGACCAGGCGTCATGCACGGCCGCAGGGAATGGGTGTTCGGGCGCCAACCGGTAGTCGACCGACACCACCACGGCCCCCGATCCATTCGCCAGCCGTCGGCAGCACGAGTCGTGTGAATCGAGGTCGCACAGCACGAATCCGCCGCCGTGGAAGTAGACCAGCACCGGCGGCCGTTCACCGGATGCGCCCGTACTGGCCGGGTAGTAGATCCGCACCGGCAGCGACGTCGCCGCATCCGGGCCCGGAATGAGGCGATCCTCGATTCGCGCCACCGGCACCGGGACAGCCGGCCGGCGACTGGCCTTCAGTTTGGCCCGGACCTCAGCTGCGTTGCCATTGCCAGCAGCGATCGACGCGAACGCCGCACCCATCCGGTCGGCGGTCTCGCGCTTCATCGAATCGGGGGTCGGTCGGCTCATCGGGCACTCCCTTCGAGTGGCTGCAGGCAGACCACATCCCCGACCTGGAGCGGGTCAGCGGTCCGCAACGCCAGCCGCCCTGGTCCAGGGGGTTTTCTCGGCTTCACAAGCTGCACAATATTGCGGCATTGGCCGCACCCGAGCCGCTGCGTCTCACTGGGTGAGACAAACGGTCTTTCCCGACACAGCTGCATGCCACAGTGACTCATGCCACACACCACGGCGCCGTGGAAGCGACGCGCGTGCCAGCCAATCCAGCCAGTGAGGTGAGAGATGCGTCGCCTGAAAGGCGAGGACAACAGTTTCTTCGCATGGGAGAACGAGGTGCAGCCGCAATACACGATCAAGGCGGTCGTGCTCGACCCGAGCCAGGGACGTGAGGCGGTCACCTTGGAGACGGTCCGGGCCGCGGTTCCAGCGTTGGTGCAACACGTCGAACCACTGCAGTGGCAGTTGCTGATGCCGCGCCTGGGGTTCGGTCGGCCCTGGTGGGTCGCGCGCCCCAGCATCGACCTCGATTACCACGTCAAACACACGACCGCGGCGGCACCCGGCGGTGACTGTGAACTCGCGGCGGTAATCGGCGAGATCTTGGAATCCGATACCGAGCGGCACCGCCCGCCCTGGCAACTGTGGTACGTAGACGGTCTCGCCGACGGGCGGGTGGCCTTCGTCCTGAAGGTTCACCACGCCATTGCCGACGGCATGGCCTCCCTGCGGCTCCTCGAGACCATCTACAGCACCGACCCCGACGCCCCGGTTCCCACACCGCCGTCCACGCCACCGGCGGTCGAACGGCGCCCGGCGCTGTCGACATGGCTGCCGATGGTGCTGCGCCATCAGGCCGACGCCGCACTGAACTTCCCGCGCATCATTGCCCGCAGTGTGCGCGTGGCCGGCATCATGCGCCGTCGCCAGAAGTCCGGTAAGCCCGGCTACGCCGCTGCATTCTCCGCACCCGGAACGCGGTTTAACGCGCCACTGACGACCAGCCGCAGGTTTGCCTACCACAGCTGCGACATGTCGACCATCAAACAGGTCGGCAAGGCTTTCGGCGTCACGGTCAACGATGTGTTCCTGGCCGTGTGCAGCGGTGCGCTGCGCGAATTCCTGGACCGCAACGGCGAACTGCCCGTCGAGACGCTGACCGCGGTGGTCCCGGTGTCGATGCGCCCGCCCGGCGCTGGGACCGACTGGGGCAACCACGTCGCGCGGTGGAACGTGGTGCTCGCGACCGATATCGCCGATCCGGCCGAGCGTCTTCATGCCATCGCCGACGCCACAAGGACGGCCCGCGAAGTGCAAGCGGAGCGAGATGCCCTGCTACAGCACGACTGGATGGAGTACTGGCCGCTGTTCTGGTTCTATTCACGCGCGTTGCCACTGGTCAGTGAACGGATGACGGGCCGACCCACCTTCAGCCTGATCGCATCCAACATGCGGGGTCCACAGCGCCGCCTGTACTGGGCTGGAGCACCGATCGAGAAGCTCATTTCGACGGGCCCGGTGGTGTTTCCCATGGGCCTGAACTTCACCGGGTGGAGTTATGAGGACCAGATGACTATCTGCACGCTCGTCTGCGGCGACCATGTCTCCGACGCGTGGCAGATCGCGGACGGTCTGCCCCGGGCACTCGCGGAGTTGGCGGCCCTGGCACCGACCGCACCCGAGTCAGTCGACGAAGCCGTCTGACAGGCCGTCCAGCAGCCGCGCGGTCAGCCCGAAGCACGCGTGCGTGCCCTGCCACAGCCGGCTGACCGGATCCGAGGAGGCCAGCGCATGACGCCGGCTGCTGGCCAGCAGATCATCGGCCGCATCACGTGCTCGTGCGGCGGCCTGCAGCTGTGCGGTTGCCGCCGTGCGCACCATCTCGGCGTCGGCACTACCACCGTCCGCCGGCAGCGTTGCACTGAGCTGGAGTCTGGCGGCGTCGATATCGCAGGCAGCACGACCCACATGGGCCGTCGACGATGGCCGATCCATGACCTCCTCGCTGCCGTAGGAGGCCGACAGTCGCTGGCGGATCTCCCCGACGTGCCGGTGCCACACCCCATCGGCCGCCCCGATCACCGTCGCTGCCGCCCCCGCGCCGGGCAGCGCCGACGCCGAAGACGGGAAGATGCGGCGGGCTGGCACGGCAACGTCAGACACTTTGACGTCGCAGATGTCTATCCCGAGCAGTCCGGACGGGTTGCGCACCGGCTCGGCGTTCACCTGCGCGCGGGGCAGCAGCACCCGGTAACGGCCATCGTCACCGTCAGCGGTCAACAGGAGCCAATCCGCGAAATCCGCGCCGCCGACCGCGTGCCAACAGCCGGTCAGTTGGGATTCCGCACCGGCGAGCACCAGACGTCCTTCCGAGCAGTAGCCCGGTGCGATCAGCGCCGTGCTGTCACCGCCCCATACTTCGTCGGCCACCGCGCCGGGCAGGCTGCCGACCTCGTGGGCCGCCGCGTTGAACATCGCGGTAAGCCATCCCAGCGATGCGTCCAGCGCCGCCAACTCCGAGACCGCCACGAGGAACTCCTCGGCCGTGACCGCAGGGCCTCCGTAGCGCACCGGTTGCAACATTCGCCATCCGCCACACTGCTGCATCACCGCCGTCAATTGCGGTGTCGACGGCCACTTTTCGCCTTCGACAGCAACGACCGGCGCCACCACGTCGAGAATCTCGCGCGCGACGCTGTGCACAGTCGACGGTCGGGTCATTCCCACCTCCTTGTGCGCGATGAGGAATGGTATCCAAGTTTGACCGAAAGGAAGCAGCGGTTGTGCCGCAGTTCATTAGGCTGATCGCATGAAACGGCTTTCGGGTGTTGAGGCGCTAGGCCCGAAAGCCGCAGACCTGCAGCGCGTCGTCAGCCTCGCATGACCGTCGAGGCGGTCCGCGCACTACTTCCCGCGATTGCCGAGGCGGCGGCCGATGTCGACCGCAATGGCGCGGTCGATGCCGACATCATCGCTGGCCTGCACGAGGCCGGGTTCTTCGCGATACTGCGGCCCACCGCATTCGGCGGGGCGCAGGCCCACCCGGACGAGTACCTGACCGCCAGTCGCGACATCGCGGCGGCATGTACCTCCACGGGTTGGCTGGCCGCGATGTTGGGTGTGCACGCCTGGCACCTGGCACTGTTCGACGAACGGGCGCAGCACGATGTTTGGGCCGACAACCCACGAGCGTTGCTCTGCGAGTCCTACGCGCCCACTGGGCGGCTGGAACAGACCAGCGGAGGATTTCGGCTCTCCGGCCGGTGGAGCCGTTGCGCGGGCGCGCAACACGCCTCATGGCTGATGGCCGGGGCGGTGCTCGTCGGCGAGGACGGCGCCGCCCAGGACTTCACCGTCGCGCTGGTGCCCCGCGAGGACTTCACGATCGAGCCGAATTGGAACGGCCTGGGTCTACGCGGTATCGGCGCTGACGAAGTGGTGGTTTCCCGTGCCATCGTGCCCCACTACCGCACGTTCGGGGTCAGCCAGCAGCCGCGCGCCGGCCTGGCACCGCTCTACCGACTTCCGCAGACGGTGTTGTACACCCATGCCGGGACCGTGCCGGTGATCGGTGCCGCTCTCGGGCTGCTTACCGCGCGCCGACCATCCTTCACCGGCCCCCTAGACGCGATAGCGACCGCGAGTACCGGAGTGCACTTATCGATACGGCAAATCGAGCGCAATATAAGCGAATTCATGAGCTGCGCGGACCACGACGCATTCCCGGACGCCGCGCTGTTGTTGCGCGGCAGACGAGACCAGGTGGTGGCGTTCGAACGCGCGGCGCAGGTGGTCCGCTGGTTCGTCGAGCGGTCGGGACCGGACCTCGACGGGTTGGTGGAGCGGGTCTGGCGCGATGTACAGACGGCCCGCATGCACGTGTCCAACGACGCCGAACGAGTGCTGTCGGTCGTCGGTCAGTTCGCGTTCGGTTTGAAGGTCGACGAATTCATCTTGTGAGCCGGGCCCGCCGAGCTACACCCACGCGTCGGAGGTCAGGGTGCGCAGCACCCGCGACAACATGGTGTCGGTTTCGCTCACCGGAGCTTGCGAACCCCGCACCGCCGCTTCGGGATCGGCTCGGCCCAGATAGTGGGAGATGCGGCCGACGGCGCGCATCACGAACGGTGCGGTGCGCTGCAACCGGTGCATCGGCAACGTACCGGTCAGCGACAAGCCAGCCACTTCCCCATCGCTGGTGCGGATCGGGGCGGCGACACTGCACAGACCGACCGCCAATTCCTCGTTGTCGTAGGCCAGGCCGTGCCGGGACCGGATTCGGGTCAGCTCCTGATGCAGGGTGGCCAGGTCCACGATCGTGGCCCGGGTGAGCTTGCTCAGCGGCCCGCTGAACACCGAGTCGACCTCCTCCGCCGGAAGCTGCGCGAGCATCGCCTTGCCCAGGGCACTGGCGTTCGCGGGGGTACGGCCGGCGACTCGGGTCGGCAACACGACTGCGCTGCGTCCGGCCACCTTGTCCAGATAGACGACCTCACCGCCGAGCAGCACGCCTAGGTGGACCACCAATCCGGTATCTGCGTGGAGCCGTTCGAGTGTCCGCGAGGCGACGGCACGCAGCTGGGAGTACTCGACCATCCGGGTCACCGGAAGTGATGAGGCCGCCAGCGTGTATCCGTCGGCGCGGTGGCGCAGCAGCCCCACGGAATGCAGCTGGTTGAGGATGCGATGAACCGACGAACGTGGCAGCTGGGTGCGCGAGACCACTTGATCCAGACGCAGACACTCGCCAGGCTCGAACACGTTCATGATCAGTGCGACCCGAGCAACCATCGACGTCGGCGGGTCCCCGTGGCCAGCAGCTGCCATAGCTCCACACTCCCATGCAGCTGGCGGCCGAGGGGCTGAAACCAGCGGCCCTATTGGCCCATCGCGTATTTCACGGTGGGACCCGCAGTCCAGCCGCCATCCACGGCGATCTCGGCGCCGGTCACGTAGGCGGCGTCATCCGACAGCAGATACGTGACCGCCCCGGCGATCTCGTCGGGGACACCGACCCGCCCCATCGGGGTGTTGGGGTAGTTGCCCTCGCCGAGTTGAATACCGACTTCGGCGGTCATCGGAGTGTAGGTCATGCCCGGGTGCACCGAGTTGACCCTGATCCGGTCGGCGCCCAGTTCGGTCGCCGCGATCTTCGTCAGTCCTCGCACGCCCCACTTGGAGGCGCCGTAACCCGCGGTGAGCGGGAGCCCCATCAGACCGGCCGCCGAGGAGATGTTCACGATCGAACCGCCGCCGGCGTCCCGCATGGAGCCGATCACGGCCTGAATTCCGTTGAACACGCCCACCAGGTTGACCTCCAGCACCGTACGGAAGTGGTCGACGGGTTCGTGCTCGATGAACTGTCCGGTCGCAATGCCAGCGTTGTTGACGAGGCCGTTGAGGGATCCGAATTCGGCGTTCGCGTAGGACACCGCTTCGTCCCACTGCGCGGTGTCAGTGACGTCCAGGTGCGTGTAGCGCGCATTCTGCCCAAGCTCCTTGGCCTGCTCGGCGCCCTCGTCGTCGAGCAAGTCGGCGATAACCACCTTGCCGCCCAGTTCGACGATGCGGCGGGCGAATGCCGCGCCAAGCCCTCGAGCACCGCCGGTGACCAGGGCAACCACGGCGCAGAGTCGGTCCGAATCCGGTTTCATGGCAACAATCTCCTTTTCCTCACCAGCCTCACCTAGTGCACACAACCACACCGGGAAATCACGCCCGGCTCAATTCCCACCCAGCGGGACAAGCCCTGTTCCAGGGCCCTCCGGCATCGGTAGCTTCCTCCCATGACCAGCTCCGTTGATGTCGTAGTGATCGGCGCCGGCTTCGGCGGGCTCTACGCGATACACCGATTCCGCCGCGACGGTCTGTCGGTACAGGCGTTCGAGGCCGCCGATGGCGTGGGGGGCGTCTGGTACTGGAACCGCTACCCCGGGGCTCGCTGCGATGTGGAAAGCGTCGACTACTCGTACTCGTTCGACGATGACCTGCAACAGGAATGGGACTGGACCGAAAAGTACGCCACCCAGCCGGAGATCCTGGCCTACCTGAACCACGTCGCGGACCGTTTCGACTTGCGACGGCACATCCGGTTCGGCACCCGGGTCACCGAGATGATCCTCGATGAGACGGCGCAGCGCTGGGAGGTCCGCACCGACGGCGGCGACGTCGTGTCAGCCAAGTTCTGTGTGCTTGCGGTGGGCCCGCTGTCGAATGCGAACATTCCGGCGATCGCCGGGCTCGAGACCTTTGGCGGGCAGATTTACCACACCGGGCGCTGGCCGCACGAAGGCGTCAACTTCACCGGCAAGCGGGTAGGCGTGATTGGTACCGGTTCGTCCGGTATTCAAGTGATTCCGCCTATCGCCGAGCAGGCCGCACATTTGAACGTGTTCCAGCGCACCGCAAACTACAGCGTGCCGGCCGGCAATATCCCGCTCGATGACGCCACTAGGCAGGCCCAGAAGGCCGGCTATGCCGAACGCCGGCAGCTTTCGATGGACAGCGGTGGCGGTTCACCGCACCGACCCCACCCGAAGCTGGCGGTACAAGCATCCGCCGAAGAACTGCGTGACGCCTACGAGAAGCGCTGGCAGCTCGGTGGCGTGCTGTTCGCCAAGACTTTCCCCGACCAAACCACCACCATCGAGGCCAACGACACCGCACGGATGTTCTGGGAGGAGAAGGTGCGCGCGGTCATCGACGATCCGGCGACGGCGGAACTGCTGATCCCCAAGGACCACCCGATCGGCACCAAGCGAATCTGCACCGACTCAAACTACTTTCAGACCTTCAACCGGGACAACGTGTCCCTGGTGAATCTGCGTGCCACGCCAATCGAACGGATCGATGCCGCGGGTGTGCACACGTCCGATGCGCACTACGAGCTGGATGCTCTGGTGTTCGCGACCGGGTTCGACGCGATGACCGGATCGGTCGAAAAGTTGCGGGTCGTGGGCCGCGACGGTCAGACCCTCAACGACGCATGGGCCAATGGCCCGAACACCTACCTGGGACTGGGGATTCCGGGCTTCCCGAATCTATTCAACCTCACCGGACCCGGCAGCCCCTCGGTGTTGGCCAACATGGTGTTGCATTCGGAGTTGCATGTCGACTGGATCGCCGACGCGATCGGCTATCTGGGCGCCCACGATGCGATCGCGCTGGAGGCACGCCGGGACGCAGCCGCCGAATGGGGTGCCGAATGCGCGCAACGCGCGGCAGGCACCCTTATGACGCAAGCGAACTCGTGGTATCTGGGCGCCAACATCCCGGGCCGGCCGCGGGTCTTCATGCCCTTCATCGGTGGCTTCGGCGTGTACGGGCAGATCATCGCCGCGGTCGCAGAGGCCGGCTACAAGGGATTCGACGTTATCGAATCCTGAGCCGGCGGTTCAGCGAGCCTCGACGAAGGAGAAGCGAAGCTGGGACCGCCGCATTGAGCCCGGCGGTTCAGCGAGCCTCGACGAAGGAGAAGCGAAACTGGGACCGCCGCATTAGGCCCAGCGGTTCACCAGAATTCGACGGAAACGCTTCCGATACCGGCCAGTTCAGCCCGGAATCGATCGCCCACACCGACATCGAAGGCAGGGGTGCACGCTCCGGACAGAATGGTGTGACCAGCTTCCAGACGCACCCCGGATCGTGCGACCGTGCGGGCCAGCCAAGCCACGGCCGCGGCCGGATTGCCCTGCACCATACCGGCGTTTCCCCGGGTGACGACAACCTCGCGTCCAGCGTGACCGGAGTAGAGCACGGCGTCGATGTCGGTCAGGTCCACGGCCCCCGGCGGACAGCCCTGCCAGCCCAGCACGAATCGCGCGGCGCAGGCATTGTCCGCGATCGCGTCGACAATGCCGATACGCCAGTCCTGAATGCGGCTGTCGATCACCTCGATGGCTGCGGTGACGTAGTCGGTGGCGGCCAGCACATCGCGTTCAGTGCAACGCCGCCCAGGCAGGCTGTCCCCGAGCACAAATGCCACCTCGACTTCGATCCGGGGCTGGTACCGTCCGGACAACTTCACCGTATCGCCGTCGTCGGCCATCATGTCGGTGAGCAGGTGGCCGTAACACGGCTCGTACACCCCGATCATCTGCTGCATTATCGGGGAGGACAGTCCGACTTTGTGCCCGCAGATCGCCGATCCGGCGTCGACTCTGCGCGCAATGTTGCGCCGCTGAATCGCATATGCGTCATCGATATTCAGTCCTGGGGACATATCGCACAGGGACTCGATAGGACGGCCCAGCCGTTCTGCACGCCACAATGAGGTTGCCGCGGCCGCGCGTCCAGACGCCTCGGCGATGCTGATCATTGGCGACACTATGGTTCTCCCCTGAACGGTCAGTGGGTCAAGTGTGCGAAGCGCAGTGGAGTGGTTCAAGCGGAAGTCCCGCTGAGCGGTACCCGGGCTGGGCCGAACCTCAGCCCCTCAGGAACTCCGCCATGTCGGCCCATAACGCCTGTCGGGCGCGCTGAGCCAGCTGCAACATCGGCATGGTCAAGAACCCGTGGATGGCACCCGGATAGTCGCGGTGGGTGGTCGCAACGCCCGAGGCTGCCAGGGCCGCCGCATAGGCCTGCCCTTCAGAACAGAGCGGGTCACAGCCCGCGGTGATCACCACGGCTGAGGGCAGCCCGGCGCGTACGTCTTGGATCGGCGAGGCGTAGCGGTGGGTGCGGTCGGTAACGCCGGGCAGATACTGGTCCCAGTACCAAGCCATGGCGGCAGCGGTGTTGTAGAAGCCTTCCCCGAACTTCTGGTAAGAGACGGTCGTGAAGTCGGCGGCGATCACCGGGTAGATCAGTACCTGACAAGCGATCTCCGGTCCGCAACGGTCGCGGGCCATCATCGCGGTGACCGCGGCGAGATTCCCGCCGGCACTGTCCCCGGCGACCACCAGCCGGCCCGGATCCGCACCCCACCGCTCGGCGTTCCGCGCCGCCCATGCGGTCGCCGCGTAGACGTCGTCGGCAGCCGCCGGCCAGCGCGCCTCCGGCGCCAGCCGATAGTCGACTGACACCACCACCGCGCCCAGCCCGTTCGCCATGGCCCGGCAGAGTCCGTCGTGAGAATCCAGGCCGCAGAACACGAATCCGCCGCCGTGCGCGAACACCACCACCGGCAAGCCGGCATCGGGCGCGGTTGCGGGCCGGTAGATCCTGACCGGGATTGGGCCCGCGGGGCCGGCGACGGTGCGCTCTGCCACGCCGCCCACCGGCTCCGGCTCGGCGGGCACCTGCAGGCGGGCACGAATTGCCGCTCGCGCCTGCGGACCGGTCATCGTCTCGACGCGGGGAAATCCCGCGTTGAGCACCGGCAACAACTCGGCGATCTGAGGATCGAGGCTCACGGGCGGCCCGTCGCTGGGCCGCCCGTGAGGCGCACAGCGATCAAATCACCGCGGCGAGGTCGGCCATCGATCCGGCGATGTCGGTGGAGACGGCCGCGGCCGGACTGGAATCGAACGAATCCATCACGATGTTCCACACCGTCTGCGGGAACTGCACCATCTCATTCCAGACATCGGTGAAGCCGGTCGAAAAGGCATCGGTGATCTGGGTGGAATCCATGCTCAGCAGCGCCTGCTGGATGTGGAACATCGCCATCTGCGGCACCGTCATCAGATCCCGGAACGCGACGAACAGTTGCGTCGCGGTATCCGCCGGCGCGACGTCGATCCCGTCCCAGCTGACCAGCGTCCAACCGTCGGTGGGGTTGCCCTCCAGCACCACCTGGCTGGTGTTTGTCAGCGGGTGGGTCCAGATCAGCGACGGGTCGGGGTTGTCGACGTTCATCTGCACCCACGCCATGATCGCCGCGCCGTGCGAGAAGGCAACATCCTGATAGGTGGGGTCGTCGGCGTTGATGCTGGTGGCGTAGATCTGTTGGACGGCCCCGCCGAAGCGGTCTTCGAACGCCATTCCGTTGTAATCCGAGGAACCCAGCAGCGGCACCCAGTAGAGCCCGTAGGTCCATGCGATCGGCGCAGCCAGGTACATGAAGGCCATGTTCTTGAACTCATCCCCGGTCGACGCGTGGATGCCTTCCCATATGCCGGCGCTGATCTCGTTGAGGCCGGACAGGTTGGTGACGTTCATGCCCATCAAGTCCGCGAACGGCGCGGCGGTTTCCTGGGTCCGGATCAGCCCGGAGGCAAAGATCCCGTCCACGCCCGTCGCACCGTACTGGTCATAGAGGCTCTGCCCCACCTGTTCCGCCTGGAGCTGGCCGTTGTAGGCGGCCGGGTAGGGATCACCGGTCAGGTGCGCTCCGGGCGCGAGGGTGCCGTTGATGAGATTCACGTTGTCCGTCGAAGTCCCGTGCCGCACGAACTCCAGCAGGATGTCTTGAGCCTCACCAGCGGCAAGCCGGACATCCGCGGCCGAGGCCACGGCCGGCGGCGCCGCTACCGGGGTGACGGTGACCATGCCGGCGCCGGCGAGGGCGGCACCGGCGATGATCAAAGAGCGGGCGACAAAGTGCGGCATGGCAGTCTCCGTTTCTATGGTTTCAGCGCTGTGATCGGACTCACAGCGCCGGACGCTAGCTGATGAAAACGTGAGGAAAGAACCAGTTGTCTCAGTGAATGGGATAAAAGCTTTGGCCCACTGAGCGGGACGGTCCCGGCCAATGCGACCGCGAAACTTCTAGCATCGCCGACATGACGCTCGGGCCATTGGCCGACACCGGCAAAGACGGTCGCCACCTGCTCACCTGCCCACTCTGCGAAGCCATGTGCGGCTTAGAGATTCACGTCGATGGCGGCCGAGTCGCCCGAATCGGCGGCAACCGCGACGACGTCTGGAGCCGTGGTCACCTCTGCCCGAAAGGCGCCTCACTCGGCGCGGTCCACGAGGACCCCGACCGCATCCGAGTGCCGATGATCAAGGTGGACGGCGAGTGGCGCCAGGTCAGCTGGGAGGCCGCCTTCCGCCGCTGCACCGAACTGCTGCAACCGATCATCGCCGATCACGGCATCGCCGCCGTGAGCTCCTACATCGGCAATCCGACAGCGCACACGTTCTCCCTGGGCCGCTATATCGGGATGCTGCTGGGAATGTCCGGCATCCCGACCAGCTACTCATCGGGCACGGTGGACCAGTGGCCCAAAAACCTGACCTCGCACCTGATGTACGGGGGTTGGTGGGCCATTCCGGTACCCGACATCGCACACACCGACCTGCTGGTGATCATGGGCGCCAATCCGGCGGTGTCGCAGGGTTCGCTGCTGGCCGCACCGAATATCAACGCGATCATCGCGGACATCCGCCGTCGCGGAACCGTGATCGTCATCGACCCGGTTCGCACCGCCACCGCCGCCAAAGCCGACGAATGGCTGCCGATCAACCCCGGCACCGACGCCGCGCTGCTGCTTGCCGTGATCCACACCTTGTTCGACGAGGATCTGATTCGGCTGGGCGTTGCTGGCGAGTATGTCGACGGCGTCGAGGCCATGCGGGCGATCACCGCGGACTGGTCGCCGCAGCGAGTGGCCCCGGCAACGGGGATCAGTGCCGACCGGATCCGGGAGTTGGCGCGGCAACTGGCCAACACCGACAAGGGTGTGGTGTATGGCCGAATCGGCTTGTGCACCCAGGAATTCGGCAGTCTGGCGAGCTGGCTGGTCGATGTGGTCAACATCCTCACCGGCCATTTCGACTGCCCGGGGGGCGCGATGTTCCCGCGGGCGACGGCGTGGTCACTGACCACCCAACAACTGCCCGGTTTAGAGGGTGGTCGACCGGAATTCGGCCGGTGGCGCAGCCGCGTTCGCGGCGCCAAAGAGGTGCTCGGCCAGACCCCGGTGTCGTGCCTGGCCGAGGAGATCACCACCCCGGGTGAAGGCCAAGTCAAGGCGCTGATCACCGTCGCGGGCAACCCGGTGTTGTCCAGCCCGGCCGGCCACGAGCTCGATGAGGCGCTGCCGACGCTGGACGCCATGATCGCGGTGGACTGCTGGCTCAACGAGACGACCCGGCACGCCGACGTGTTCCTGCCCGGACTCTCACCGCTGGAGCAGCCGCACCATGATGACCTGTTGCTGCAGTTCGCCATCAGCAGCGTCAGCAACTACTCGCCGGCGGTGTTCTTCCCCGATGACCCCGACCGTCCCGACGAGTGGGAGATCCTGATCCGGTTGACCGGTCTGTGCACTGGGACCCCTGCCGAAGATGTCGATGTCACCGCGCTCGACGATGGCTTCTTCGACGTCATGTGTTATCTACAGGGCTTGACCGGACCCGAGATCCGCGCCCGCTATGACCACGGCGGACCGGAACGGATCTTGGACCTGACACTGCGCACCGGGCCATTCGGCGATCGATACGGCGAGAACCCGGACGGGCTGACACTCGACATGGTCAAAGCTCACCCGAACGGCATCGACTTCGGCCCGATGGTGCCGCAGGTACCCGGCATCCTGAGCACGCCGGACAAGAAGGTGCGGCTTGCGCCGCAGTATCTGCTCGACGACCTGCCCCGGCTGGCCGCGCGGCTGGATCGTCGGGCCGATGAGTTGGTCTTGGTCAGTCGACGTCACCTACGCTCCAACAATTCCTGGATGCACAACTTCACGCCGTTGATGAAGGGCAAGGACCGCTGCACCTTGCTGATCCACCCTGACGATGCGGCAGCGCGCAACCTGACGACCGGGGACAGCGCCGTAGTGGCTTCGGCGACGGGGCGCGTCGAAGTTCCCGTCGAGGTCACCGACGCGATCAAACCCGGCGTGGTGTCGATGCCGCACGGCTGGGGTCACGGCAAGGCCGGCACCCGCCTGACGGTGGCCAACGGCGCGCCGGGCGTGAACAACAACATCCTGGCGCCGCCCACATTCATCGACGAGCCGTCGGGCAACGGCGCGGTGAACGGTATCGCGGTGACCGTCGAGCAGGCCTGACGCCTAGGGTTTCGACGTCGCTCGAAACGACCTCATCCGCAGCAGGTAGCGCGGCACCCCCGAGATACCAAGACTGCGTGGCCAGTCATCGCTGCGGAAGTAGGCGTCGGTGCCGCCGTCGACGAAAATGACACTGCCACACAGGAATTCTGCGGCGTCCGAAAGCATGAACAGCATCCAGTCGGCCAGCTGTGCCGGATCGCCGTACCCGCCGACCGGCACCGGGAACGACTGAACAGCCTTGGCCTGCTGGGGTATCGCCAACAACTCGTCGAGCAGCGGGGTCTGGATCGCCCCGGGCGCCAGCACGTTGAGCCGGATCCCGGCGCCGGCCCACGCCGGCGTGACCGCGTGCCGGCGTGCCCAGCGGGTCACCGCGATCTTCGATGCGCCGTAGGCCATCGACGGCGCCGCGGGGCCCAGCAGCTTCACCGTTCGCACCGCCCGGGCCGTCTTGCCGGCGAGCAGGGCACGCACCGCCCGACGGGGAACGGCCGGAATGGTGGTCGACGAATTGCTGCCGATCACCACAACTTTGGCGAGCTCAGCGGCGGCCAGCGCCGGCCGCCACGCGTCGAGCAGATCCACCACCCCGCGGAAGTTCACCTCGAAGATGGTGCGGGCCATGCCCGGGCCCGGCTTCGGGCCCAGCCCGGCCGCCATGACCGCGCCGTCGAGGCGGCCGCCACACTGGGCCAGCACTTGATCGGCGGCGGCCGATCGCCCGGTCGGGCTGGACAGGTCCGCAACGACTTCGGCGTCGCGCAGGTCGACCCCGATCACTGTGTGACCGACCGCCCGCAGCTTGTCCGCCGCCTGGCGTCCCATGCCGGATGCCGACCCGGTCACCGCGTACACACCCACCAGACGTCCTCCTCAACCGTTGCATTCCGTCATACAGACATACAGGGCAAGGTAGACATCATGCACGTCGGATTCATCGGACTCGGAAACATGGGCAGCGGCATGGCCGCCAACCTGCTCAAGGCAGGTCACGCCGTCACCGCCTACAACCGGTCATCGGCCAAAGTGGCCACCCTGGCACAGCAGGGCGCCACGTCGGCGCGCACGGTGGCCGACACCTGCCGCGGCGACGTGGTGCAGACCATGCTGGCCGACGACGAGGCCGTCGAGAACGTCGCGCTCGGACCGGACGGGATTGTGGCGTCCTTGCCGCCCGGCGGCACACACATCTCCTCGAGCACCATCAGCATGGCGCTGGCCCGGCGGCTCACCGCCGCGCACGCCGACGCGGGGCAGTCCTATATCGCCGCACCCGTCTTCGGCCGGCCTGACGCCGCCGCTGCGGCAAAGCTTTTCGTGATCGCGGCCGGCGCGCCGGCGGCACTGAACCTGGTGGCGCCGCTTTTCGACGCGATCGGTCAGCGCACCTTTGTGGTGTCCGAGCAGCCGTACACCGCCAACCTGGTGAAGCTGTCCGGCAACTTTATGCTCGCCACCGTCATCGAGTCGCTCGGTGAGACCATCGCGCTGGTGGAGAAGGCCGGGGTGGACCCGGTGACCTACGTCGACATCCTCACCTCGACGCTGTTCAACGCTCCGGCGTATGCGACCTACGGCGACCTGATCGCCCGCAAGAGCTTCGAGCCGGCCGGTTTCGCCGCCACCCTCGGGCTCAAGGACGTCCGGTTGGCGTTGCAGGCCGCCGAGGAGCTGACGGTGCCGCTGCCGCTGGGCAGCCTGCTGCGCGACCGCTTCCTGGCCCTGCTGGCCAACGGCGGCGGACAGCTGGACTGGTCGGCGATCACCACCCTGGCCGGGCGCGACGCGGGGCTCGGCGGTTAGCGACGGCTAGGAGCCTGGGTCGGTAACACGCCAGCCGGGGTGAACGTCTGATTGCTGGGTGCGGGCGATGATGGGGTGTGCCTGATGATCTCGGTGATGGTGGTTTGTTCGAGGTCCAACACACGGGCCCAACAAGGAATCAGTTACAGATCCCTTCCTGACACCTCCGGAGGCATTTGAGAAGGACCAACTTGATCTATATCAGCGAGCCTCGACGCAGGAGAGGTGAAGCTGGACCGCCGAATCAGGCCTGCCGGTTCGCGGTGACCGCCCCCGTTGCCGCGTCGACCGTGACGTCGCGCTCGGCCAGTTTGTCGTCCCACACGTCGGCTTCCCAGACGACCGTGCCGTTCATGTCGAGCAGGCTCAGCTCGGTGATCGAACTGTTGGGCACTGCCCGCAGTACCCGTTCCACGGCGCTGCGGTAGTCCAGATGGGTGCCGTCCACATTGGCGCGCCGCTTGGCCTTGTCGGCGTCGCTGTCGTCGGTCACGACGGGGCCGACCAGCACGGACACCCCGTCAGAGTCGATCTTGACCTGGTGTTCGGTGCCGTCGCGAGTGACCACCCTGGCTTTCCAGGTACCGGCGTCGCTGGTCTGACTCTCGATGAAGATCAACACGCTGTCCGGCACCTGCGCGATCGCGAGGTCACCGGCGCGAAGCAGAGTGAGCGGATCGGGCGGCGCGTCGGGGCGAGTCCACGACGCCCCAGGGGCCGACGACTCCTGCGAGGACGCGCCCGACGTGCCCTTACCGCTGCACCCGGCCAGCGCCAGCGCTGCCACGATGACCACCGCACCGAATCGGACGACTTTTCCCAGAGCGTGCATCAGCGGCCATGCTACTGAAGTCGCGGCGTTGGCGCTGAACTCGAGTCGAGACAGCCAGTCCCCCCGGCGCCGAGACAGCAGATCTTGCATTCCTTAGCCAGTCGAAGGTTATGCTGCCGAAGGGCGCGATTCGCGGAACCATCGATGCTTCCGGCGAAGCCGGAGAGCAGGCCGTCCAGCGCCGACGTTCAACCGCACTATCAGCAGGCGGAAGGCGGTGAGATGGGGAAAATCTCGGTCACCGGCATGCTCAGACGCCATTGGATTCCGCTGGTCTTCATCGTGGTCATCGCGGTCTCGAGTGTGGTCGTCAGCCGGCTGCACAAAGTGTTCGCCTCCGAAGACCTCAATCCCCACGCCGGCGCCGGCATCGAAATCGTCCAGTTCAACCCGAAATACGTCGCCTACGAGGCCTTCGGGCCACCCGGCACCACCGCTGACATCAACTACTGGGACGCCGAGGCCAACGTCCATCAGCTCACGGGCGTGCCGCTGCCGTGGACCTACACGGTGGTCACGGTGTTGCCCGCCGTCATGGCCAACATGATCGTTCAGGGCAACACCGGTGAGATCGGCTGCCGAATCAAGATCGACGACCGGCTGCTCGACGAACGCCGCGCCGCCGGCCTGAACGCCCAGACCTTCTGCCTGGTGAAGTCCGGATGATCAAACGGATCAAAGAGCAGCTGGACAGCCACCAGGATCCGCACGTCAAGCGGCCTTTCTTCGCGCACATGCTGCGCATTTTCGCGGTGCCGATCATCATCGCCTGGATCGTGCTCACGGTGCTAGTGAATGTCCTTGTTCCCCAGTTGGAAGTCATCTCTGAGGAGCACTCCGCGCCGCTGGCGCCCGTCGATGCGCCGTCGATGATTGCCAGCAAGCTGGTCGGCGAGAACTTTCAGGAGTACAAGTCCAACAGCACCGTGATGATGGTGGTGGTCGGCGACGACGAACTCGGCGATGCCGCCCATCATTACTACGACGAGATTGTCGCGAAGCTGGTCGCCGACAAACACCATGTCGAGCACGCCCAGGACTTCTGGCGTGACCGGCTGACCGCGGCAGGCGTGCAGAGCTCCGACGCCAAAGCGGCCTACATCATGCTCAACCTGGTAGGCAACCAGGGCATGACCGAGGCCAATGACTCGGTTGTCGCAGTCCGCCAGGCCATTGATGACACGCCCGCGCCGCCCGGGGTCAAGGCCTATGTCGCCGGACCGGCTGCGCTGACCGCTGATCTACGCGAGATCGGCGACTCCAGCCTGGTCAAGATCACGCTGTTCACCATCGCCGCTATCGCGATCATGCTGCTGATCGTCTTCAGGTCGGTGTCGGCGATGTTGACCCAGCTGTTTCTGACCCTGCTTGAGCTGATCTGCGCCCGCGGTGTCGTCGCGGTCCTCGGCTACAACGACGTCATGGGCCTGACCACGTTCGCGGTCAACATCATGGTGATGCTCGCGATCGCCGCGGGCACGGACTACGGCATCTTTCTCATCGGCCGGTACCGGGAAGCCCGGCTGGTCGGCGAGGACCGGGTCGACGCGTACTACACCACCGTTCGCAGTGTCACCCCGGTGGTGCTGGGTTCGGGTCTGACCATCGCCGGGGCGTCGGCGATGCTGTACTTCACCCGGCTGCCCTACTTCCACACCATGGGCATTCCGGTCTCCGTGGGCATGCTCGTGGTGGTCGGCGCCGCGCTCACCCTGGGACCGGCCATGTTGGTGGTGGTGACCAGCCTGGGTCTGCTCGAACCCAAAAAGGCCAAGCCGGGCGGGTTCTGGCGCCGGGCCGGCGTCTCGGTGGTGCGCTGGCCCGGGCCGATCGCCGTGGCCAGCCTGGCCATCATCATGATCGGTCTGGTGGCCCTGCCAGGTTTCAAACCGGGTTACGACGACCGCAAATACCTGCCCGCCGACACCCCGGTCAACGTGGCTTATGCCGCAGCGGAGAAACATTTCTCGGCTGCCCGGATGGCGCCGGACATCACCATGGTCGAATCCGACCACGACATGCGCAATCCCGCCGACATGCTGGTGCTGGACCGAGTCGCCAAGAACATCATGCGGGTGGTCGGGATCGGGATGATCCAAGACATCACCCGCCCCTTGGGAATTCCGCTGCAGCACAGCTCGATCCCCTTTCAACTCAGCGTCTCCAACCAGCTGATGATCCAGAACATGAAGACGCTCAAGGACCGGATCAAGGACATCGACACCATCTCGCAGCAACTCGACAAGGACATCGAGTTGCTGATCCAGATGTACGGCTATCTCCAGGAGGTCGACCGGACGTTCGACGACACGGCCGAGGTCACCCGGAACACCGTGGACGTCTCCGACCGGATCCGCGACCACATCGCCGAGTTCGACGATCAGTTCCGTCCGCTGCGCAGCTACTTCTACTGGGAGCCGCACTGCTTCGACATCCCGATGTGCAACGCGCTGCGCAACACCTTCGACGCCACCGACGGCATCGACCAACTCGCCGAGCAACTGCATTACCTGTCCGACGACATCACCAAGACAGCGCGCCTGCTGCCGCAAGCGGTCGAACTACTGCCGGCCGTGGTCGACACCATGCGAATCATGCGCGGCCTGGTACTCACAGTGCACTCGACGTTCTCGGCGTTCATCGATCAGATGGAGGACCTGAGCAACACCCAAATCATGATGGGTCAAAGCTTCGACGACTCCAAGAACGACGACTTCTTCTATCTGCCGGCAGAAGCGTTCGACAACAAGGACTTCCAAACCGGTCTTCGGCTGTTCATGTCACCGGACGGAAAATCGGCGCGATTCTTCGTCACCCACCAGACCTATCCGGCGACCGCGGAGGGCATCAAACGGGTTGAGCCGGAGCGGATCGCTGCGCAGGAGGCCCTGAAGCAGTCGTCATTGGCGGACGCCAAGGTCTACATCGGCGGCATGGCCGCCCTCTACGAAGACATGCAGAACGGCGCCAAGTACGACCTGATGATCGCGATCGTCGCGTCGCTGACGTTGATCTTCTTGATCATGATGATGATCACCCGAAGCCTGGTGGCCGCAGCGGTCATCCTCGGCACCGCATCCAGTTCTATCGCCGCGTCTTTCGGTATCTCGGTGTTGATCTGGCAGCACATTTTCGGCCAGCACATCTATTGGGTGACGCTGGTGCTGGCGGTGATCGTGTTGCTGGCCGTCGGCTCGGACTACAACCTGCTGCTGGTCTCCCGCTTCGAGGAGGAGATACACGCCGGGCTCAAGACCGGCTATATCCGAGCGATGGCAGGCAGCGGCGGCGTGGTGACCTCGGCCGGCATGGTGTTCGCGGCCACCATGGGCATCATGTTCTTCAGCGATCTCAAGGCCATCGGTATGTATGGCACCACCGTGGCGATCGGGCTGCTGCTGGACACCTTCGTGGTCCGCGCGTTCTTCATGCCGTCGATCGCGACGTTGCTGGGCAAGTGGTTCTGGTGGCCGCAGGTGGTCCGACCGTGGGGTCCCAACAAGAACATTCGCGGGATCGCAGCACACACCCCGCGTGAAGAGTCCACCGACACCGACAGATTCGCCACGCCCACGCAGTAGGCAACGCCGGCGTTGACGCGCTCAGCCCCCAACCGGGTCGACATCGACGCACACCGCGACCGCGCCAGCCCCCACGTGCAGGGCCAACGTCGGGCACAGGCTGGTGATCACCGCCGGCTCACAGACCGGCAACCGCTCCGCCAGCGCGCCAGCCACCTCTTGGGCCCCCTGTGGATTAGCCACATGATGCACCGCCAGCGCCGCTGAGCGATCTCCGACCACATCGCAAACCCGGTCGATCATCGACGCGACGGCCTTACTGACGGTGCGGATGCGTTGGGCCAGAACAAGTTTTCCGTCATCTACCGCGAGCAGCGGTTTCAGCGACAGTGCGGTGCCCAGCCAGGCCGCAGCACTGCCGATCCGGCCGCTGCGCCGCAGATTGTCGAGGCGTTGCACCACCATATAGGCGTGACCGCGTTGCACGGCGGCATCGGCCGCGGCCGCAACGGCATTCAGGTCGGCACCGTCGGCGGCCGCCCGAGCGGCGGCCAGCGCCACGAACCCGGTGCCCATACCCGCCGATTTCGAGTCGACCACCCGCACGCCGGGCCCGATCTGACCGGCTACCTGTGCTGCGGTGCCGAACGTCCCGGACAACGCCGAGGAGATGTGCACCGCCACCACCCCAGAGCCCGCGCTGTAGTCAAGCGCATTCCGGTAGATCTCCGCCAGCTCTTCCGGCCCCGCCCCCGAGGTGGTGACACGCTCGCGCGCATAAATGTCCGCGGGCACGTCGTCGACACCGTCACGCAAATCGGCTCCCTCGAGCAGGATGTGCAGCGGTACCGTGCGAATACCCCAGCGGTCACGCGTCTCAAGCGGCAGGCAGGCCGACGAATCGGTGATGACGACGACGCTCATCAGGCGGTCATACCAACGGGCCGGGGACGCCGGCCTCACTCAGGGCCTTGAGCATCAGGTCGGCGACCGCCCGGTGCGCCTCGAAGTTCCAATGAATGCCGTCAGGATTTGCACGCCCGCTCATGACCTCATCGCCCACCGCGGCCTTCAGGTCCACCAGAGGCACATCGTGTTCCCGCGACCAGGCCGTGATCGCGCGCACCGTGGGTTCCCGTCCCTGGTGGGCGCGGCCGTAGGTGTCAGCGATGTGCACCGACGGCAGCGACGCCACGATGGGAATACCCGGACGGTTGAAATCGATTGCTCCCCTAGTCATCTCAAGATATTCCACGGTGAGGTGCGGCGGTAGGGCCGCCCGCGCCACCGGCGAGAACCGGGGCTGCAGCCAGCCGTAGCCATCTCGGACCCAACGCCGCAGCCAGGCCGGCCGCACATAACGGATCAATTCACGCACTGCCGTCGGCCACACCGAGGGCAGTGAGTCCATCCCGCTGGTGGCAAAGATGACCGCCCCGGCCCGGGGCAGTGCCGCCCACGCCCGTGGGTCCTGGGTGGACGCCCACCAGACGTCTCGGCTGGTCCAGCCGATCCGACCGATCAGTTCGACGTCCCAGTCCAGCTGGCTGGCAACGATGTTCGGCCAGATCCGTGGATCATCGGCGGGCAGGCCGCCGGTGGGCCCGTAGTAGGAGAGCGAGTCAGCGAAGACCAGCAGCGTGGGACGGGCTTGCGCGGGCGTCCGTGCGTCAGAGGACATCGCCGGCCACCTGTGCTGAAGCGTTCCAGACGTCGAGACGCCACCGCACATCGGCGAAGTCGTCCTGGGCGGAATCCGGGCTGTCGGAGTATCCGCTGAGCTGGGTCCAGCTGGCGTTGGCCATCCCCCCCAGCACCGGCCAGTTCTCCACCGGCAACCGCAGCAACGCCGCGGTCAGAGCGGCGATCAGCCCGCCGTGGGCGACCAGCACTACCGGCTGATCGGCGTGATCGGCTCTGCCCCAGTCCGGCTCCCCGGCCACCAGCTCGCGCACCAACGGAACACTGCGCTCGGCCACGTCGATGCGGCTCTCCCCGCCGTGGGGTGCCCATCGGGCGTCGTCACGCCAAGCCAACCGGGCGCCCGGTGCGGCGGCGTCGACCTGTTCGTGGGTCAATCCCTGCCAGTCACCCAGATGGGTTTCCCGCAGCCGGGTGTCGACCCGGACCTGCAACCCGTTGTGCTCGGCCAGCACGGTGGCGGTGTCGTAGGCCCGCCACAGGTCCGAAGACACGATCAGCAGCGGGTGCCGTTTGCGCAGCACCTCCGCCGCCGCCTCCGCCTGCGCCCGACCCAGGTCACTGAGAACGGTGTCCAACTGCCCCTGCATCCGACTGCCGGCGTTGAACTCGGTCTGGCCGTGTCGCAGCAGGATCAACCTGCGGATCCTCACGAGGCGTCCTCGGGCGCCGACTCACCGGCTGAGTCCGCTAAGTCCACCGGCACCAGCGGGCAGTCCTTCCACAACCGGTCCAGCGCGTAGAAGTCCCGCTCGTCCTGGTGCTGGATGTGCACGACGACGTCGATGTAGTCCAGCAGAGTCCAGCGCCCCTCCCGAGTGCCCTCGCGGCGTGCCGGCTTGTAGCCGGCCAGGCGCATCTTGTCCTCGACCTCGTCGACGATGGCGTTGACCTGGCGCTCGTTGGAGGCCGAGGCGATGACAAAGCAGTCGGTGATGACCAGCTGCGCTGAGACGTCGATGACGACGACGTCGTCGGCCAGCTTGTTCGAGGCGGCGCCGGCCGCCACGGTGGCCATCCGCACGGCCTCGGGTGTCGCGGTCATTGTTGGTCTCCGGGGGTCGGTTGATAGAGGCGGCGCTTGGACACGTACTGGACCACCCCGTCTGGTACCAGGTACCAGATCGGGCGGGATTCTGCCGCGCGCCGGCGGCAATCGGTGGAAGAGATCGCCAGTGCCGGCACTTCGACCAGCGTCAAGGCATGCGGCGGCAGGGAGCCGAGCGCCTCGGCGAGATGGTCGCCGTTGAGCTCGTAGCCGGGCCGGCTCACCCCCACAAACCGCGCCATCTCGAACATCTCCGGCCAATCCTGCCAGGACAGAATGGTGGCCAGCGCGTCTGCACCGGTGATGAAGTAGAGCTCGGCGTCGGGGTTCTGTTCTTGCAGGTCGCGCAAGGTGTCTTTGGTGTAAGTGGGGCCGCCGCGATCGATGTCGGCGCGGCTCACCGAGAACCGTGGGTTCGACGCGGTGGCGATCACCGTCATCAGGTAACGGTCCTCTGCGGCAGTGACGCGGCGTTCCTTGAGCCATGGCTGGCCCGTTGGCACGAAAACCACCTCATCGAGCTCGAACAGATCGGCCACCTCGCTGGCGGCGACCAGGTGCCCATGATGGATGGGGTCGAACGTCCCACCCATGACTCCAAGCCGCCGTTTTCGCACGATAGGCCAGCTTACTTGGGGTCCTCGTCGGCGTGAGCGTGCTGGTGGTACCGCTCGCTTGCGGCGTAGTCGGCCGACGCGCCGGGCAGCTTTCCGCTTCGGCATACTCTCATCGGTGGCGCAACACCCCGTTGCTGCCGCGAAGCCGATGCCGATCGTGTAGAAGATGTCTGTGGAAGGTTTTCCGGTGAACTCGACTGATCGCACCCAGGCGACCAAAGACGCCATGCTCAGGCGCTTCTACACCCGGGCACAGATCACCGGCGAGATCAGGCTGCCGGCCGTGCCGAGCATGGTCGACGAATACGTGTCAATGTGCGCCACGGTGTTCTCGGGCCTGGGCAAGCCCTTCAGTGATCTCGAACTCGCCAGTCTCAAAGGGGTGTTGCACGGTCAACTGACTCAGGCCTACTCCGCATCGCCACGTTCGCACATCGTCATCTCCTACAACGCCCCGATCGGCGCCACCCTGAACTACACGGTCCGCGCCCAGTGGAGCTCCCTCGCGCAGGCATACGAGTACTGGCTCGCGACGCGAGAACCACCGTTGTTCGGCTCCCATCCCGATGCCCGGATCTGGCAGATCTCGAGCGAAGCGGACGATCCAGCCACTCATCGGGTGCTTGAGATCGGCGGCGGCACCGGCCGGAACGCCCTAGCCCTGGCACGCCGTGGGCATCCGGTCGACGTCGTGGAGATGACCCCGAAATTCGCCGCGATCCTTCAGGCCGAGGCCGAACGGGAATCGTTGGACGTGCGAGTCATCGTGCGTGACGTGTTCGCCGACGCCGACGACCTGCGCGACGACTACCAGATGATGGTGCTTTCGGAGGTACTGACCGATTTCCGGTCTACGCAGCAGGTGCGCGACCTTTTCGAGCTCGCCGCCCGAAGTCTGGCTCCGGGCGGGAAGCTGGTGTTCAACAGCTTCCTGGCGAACGACGGCTACGAGCCCGACCAGGCGGCCCGCGAATTCTGCCAGCAGATCTACTCCAGCTTGTTTACCCGCAACGATATGGCGGCCGCCGCAGCCGGCCTGCCACTCGAGCTACGTTCCGACGAATCGGCGCACGACTACGAGAAGGCAAATCTGCCCGACGGCGCCTGGCCGCCCACCAGCTGGTACATCGGGTGGGCTACCGGGCTCGACGCGTTCCGGACCTCGCGCAGCGACAGCCCGATGGAGCTGCGCTGGTTGGTATACGAGCGGACCCGCTGACGAGTCCTAACGCCGGACCACGCCGTCGGGGTTAGACAGGCAGCAGGGCGTCGATGACGCCGGCCAGTTGTTTGGCCGAGCGGCACTCGTGCATGGGGATCACGTCGGCATACCGCGGAACCGCGGAATCGCCACTGCCCCAGAGATGCTGAGGCTCGGGGTTGAGCCAGTGCGCGTGCCGGCTGGCGGTCACCAAGTGCGACAGCACCTCCACCCCTGGGTTTCGGTAATTGGTGCGACCGTCGCCGAGCACCAGCAGCGCACTGCGGGGCGACACCACGTTCGGATAGTTCTCGGCGAACGAGACGAACGCATTGCCGTAGTCGGAGTGGCCGTCGCGGGTATAGACCCCCGACTCCCGGGTGATCCGCTGGATCGCCACGGCCAGGTCGGCCTCCGGCCCGAACAGGTGCGTCACCTCGTCAGTGGTGTCGATGAACGCAAAGACGCGAACTCTGGAAAACTGCTGCCGCAGAGCATGAACCAGAAGCAAAGTGAAATGACTGAACCCGGCGACCGAGCCCGAGACATCGCACAGCACCACCAGCTCGGGCCGCGCGGGCCGCGGCTTGCGCAGCACCACGTCGATCGGCACTCCGCCGGTGGACATCGACTTACGCAGGGTCTTGCGCAGGTCGATGGTCCCGGCACGGGAGCGTCGCCGACGCGCGGCCAGTCGAGTCGCCAGGGTGCGGGCCAGCGGCGCCACCACCCGGCGCATCTGACGCAACTGTTCGCCGGACGCACGCAGGAACTCGACGTTCTCGCTCAGCTGCGGAATGCCGTACATCTGGACGTGTTCGCGCCCCAACTGCTCGGCGGTGCGCCGCTTGGTCTCGGCGTCGACGAGCTTGCGCAGTGCAGCGATCCGCTGCGCCGCCATCGCCTTGGCGATCTGTTCCTGGGTGGGGCTGGGCTCGTCGCCGTAAGGCGCGAGCAGCCCGGCCAGTAACTTGCCTTCCAACTCGTCGAGCGCCAGCGCTTTGAGCGCCTGGTAGGCCGAGTAGGACGGGCCCCGGCTGGAGCGGTATTGCCCGTAGGCACCAACGATGGCGGCGATCATCGCCGACAATCGGGGATCGGTGTCGGCGAGATCGGGATTCTCGGTCAGCAGATCGAGCAGCATTGCCCGCATGTCCTCGGCGTCCTCCGGCAGGGGCACGTCGTCGGACGGCTGCTCGTCGCCATCGACGACCACCGTGCGCCCACCCAACGCGGCGGGGAACCACAGATCGAACATGGCGTCGTAGGTGTCGCGATGGTCGGGCCGACGCAGCACCGCGCAGGCCAGGCCTTCCCGCAGCACCTCCCGGTCGTCGAGCCCGATCGCGGTCAGCACCCGTCCAGCGTCGACGGTCTCGGAGGGACCCACCGAAATCCCCTGTCCGCGCAGCGCTTCCACGAACCCCACCAGGTGCCCCGGAATTCCGTGCGGGGCAAGAGGTTGCGACGGGCGGGTGCGGCGAACCATCAGACGACCATCAGTTCAGTCGCAGCTCGCCGGATGCCCGCACCTGATCGGATTGGTGCTTGAGCACTACCCCCAGGGTGGCAGCGACGGTGGCATCGTCGATGGTGTCCATGCCCAGGGCCAAGATGGTGCGGCCCCAGTCGATGGTCTCGGCCACCGACGGAAGTTTCTTGAGCTGCATGCCGCGCAACACCGCGATGATGCGCACCAGCTCGGCGGCCAGATGCTCGGGCAACTCGGGTACCCGCGACAGCAGAATCCGGCGTTCCAGGTCCGGGTCTGGGAAGTCGATGTGCAGGAACAGGCAGCGGCGCTTGAGCGCTTCGGACAGTTCCCGGGTGGCGTTGGAGGTCAACACCGTGAACGGGGTGCGCGTGGCGGTGATCGTGCCCAGTTCCGGGACGGTGACCGCGAAGTCGGAGAGCACCTCCAACAGCAGACCCTCGATCTCGATGTCGGCCTTGTCGGTCTCATCGATCAGCAGCACCGTCGGATCGGTGCGCCGGATCGCGGTCAGCAGCGGACGCGACAGCAGGAACTCCTCGGAGAATACGTCCATCTTGGTGGCGTCCCAGTCACCGCCGTTGGACCCCGACTGGATGCGCAAAATCTGCTTGGCGTGATTCCACTCATACAGCGCCCGGGCTTCGTCGACGCCCTCGTAGCACTGCAACCGCACCAGCCCGGAACCGGTGGCCGCGGCCACCGCGCGGGCCAGTTCGGTCTTGCCGACCCCGGCCGGACCCTCCACCAGCAAGGGTTTGCCCAGCCGGTCGGCCAGAAACACCGCCGTGGTGGTGGCGGTGTCGGCCAGGTAGCCCGTCTCGGCCAGCCGCCGGGCGACGTCGTCGATGTCGGAAAACAGCGGCGCTTGGCGGGCCGGGGTGGCGGGAACGGCGGGTTTTTCCATGCGGATGTAGCTCCTTCGAGGCGCCTTAGGCGGGACGGGTGTGGCCGTCACCCCACACGATCCATTTGGTCGACGTCAGCTCCGGCAGCCCCATCGGCCCCCGGGCGTGCAGTTTCTGGGTGGAGATGCCGATCTCGGCACCGAAGCCGAACTGCTCGCCGTCGGTGAAGGCGGTGGAGGCGTTGACCATGACCGCCGCGGCGTCGACCTGCTCGCTGAATCGCTGGGCGGCCGCCATGTTGGTGGTGACGATGGCCTCGGTGTGACCGGTGCCGTATTCGTTGATGTGATCGATCGCGCCTTCTAGCCCGTCGACCACCGACAGCGCGATGTCCATCGCCAGGTACTCGCGACGTAGGTGGTCCTCGTCAGCGGCGGCGTCGGCGTCTCCATGCACCGCTACTCCGGCGGCGGTCAACGCGTCCACCAGCCGTGGCACCGCGGATGCGGCGATCGCCTTGTCGATCAGCAGCGTCTCGGCGGCATTGCAGACACTGGGCCGGCGGGTCTTGGAGTTCAACAGCACCTGTTCGGCGATGTCGAGGTCGGCGGCCTCGTGGATGTAGACGTGGCAATTGCCGACACCGGTCTCGATGGTGGGCACCAACGCATCGCGCACCACGGCCTCGATCAGCCCGGCCCCGCCGCGCGGGATCACCACGTCAACGAGTCCGCGGGCCTGGATCAGGTGGGTGACGGTGGCGCGATCAACCGACGACAGCAGCTGCACCGCGTCGGCGGGCAGGTCCTCGGCCTCCAGAGCACCGCGCAGCACGTCCACCAACGCCTGGTTGGAGTGGGCCGCCGACGAACTGCCGCGTAGCAGCGCGGCATTGCCGGACTTCAGTGTCAGCCCGAATGCGTCGACGGTGACGTTCGGCCGGCCCTCATAGACCATGCCCACCACGCCGAGTGGGACGCGCTGCTGACGCAGCAACAGCCCGTTGGGCAAGGTGTAGCCGCGCAGTACCTCGCCGACCGGGTCGGGCAGGCCGGCGACCTGACGCAGTCCGGCGGCGATCCCGTCAACCCGGGACTTGGTCAGCGCCAGTCGGTCCAAGATGGCCTCGGGCGTGCCGGCGTCACGGGCAGCGGCAACGTCGCGGTCATTAGCGGCCAAGATGTCGTCGGCGTGGGCCAGCAGCGCGTCGGCTGCGGCGTTCAGCGCACTGTTCTTGGCAGCGGTGGACAGCGCCGTCAGGGAACGCGAGGCGACCCTCGCGCGGCGGGCGGCGTCATGGACCTCTTGGCGCAGGTCGGGAAGCACGGGGACGCTCATCGTGCCAGAGTATCGGCGAACGCCCGATCAGGTAAAACGGCCTCGCTGTACCGTCCCCTGCTATGCAGATGCCGCGGGACGCCGCTGATCGATGATGCGGCCCAGCTCCTGCAGCAACAACGGCTTGGTCATCACCAGTTCTTCGATGTTCTCCCGGTCGATGACTACCGCGGTCACTTCCTCCACGGCGTGCGCGTCGAACAGACTGGGTTGCCGGGTCAGCGTGGTGACGCCGAGAAACGCACCGTGCCGCAGCGTGGCGTCCGGCCAGGCTGGATCCGCACTGGTGAGCCGGACGCTGCCCTCGGTCAGAAAGGTCATCGCGGTCGGCACCTGGCCAGCCCGTTGCAGGGCCTCGTCTCTGCCGTAACGGACCACCGTGGCGTACGGCTCCAGGGCGCGCTGGTCGTCATCGGTCAACCGAAGCGCGGGTGCCACTACTGACCGCAGTGCCTCGGCCACTCGTTCCGGTGTCGAGAACACATCTTCGGCTTCGTCAAGGTGCAGTCCCGCCCGTCGGGCGGCGTACCAAAGCCACCTCAGGAAGGTGGTCTGCGCCGCGCCGTCGTCGGCCGGCGAGCCCAGCGCGACCGTGGTGCGGTACTGGCCACCGCCGAGTGCCGCCGAATCCGGTGCCTCGCCGGTGGTTCGCATCGGTAGAGCGGTCGCAACCCGTGACAACAACGCGCACACCTGGTCTGGCGGATCCACGACGGCGAAGGTGGTCGTGATCGATACCCGGTGCGCACCGCCGGATCGACTGACGTTGGTGAACGAGGTTCCGGCCAGAACCGAGTTCGGCGTGACCTGCAGCCCGTCAGCGGTGCCGATGTGCACCGCCCGCCAGTTCACTTCAACAACCCGGCCACGTGCGGTGGGGGTGGAAAGCCAGTCACCGATCCGGAATGGCTGCTCGAACAGCATGAACAGACCCGAAACGATCTGGCCGACCGAATTCTGCAACATCAAGCCGATGACCACCGACGTCACACCCAACGCGGTGAACAGGCCGCCGATCCTGGCACCCCAGACGTGCGACAGGATCAGCGCCAGACCCACACCGATCAGCAGGAATCGTGCGACATCGACGAAGATGGTCGGTATCCGGCTGCGCCAGGAGCCTTTTGGAGCGCTCTGGAAAAAGGTCACGTTCAGCCCGGACAGCAGTACCACCAACACCACGAAGCCGAACGCGGTGTAGATGATCCGCAGCATCGGATCGTGTCCCGGTACGCCGGCGACCTGCGCCAGTAAGACCAGCAATGCGCCCAGCGGCAACAGGTAATTACGCGCCAGAGCCACTGGTCGGGCGAGGTGGCTGCCTCTGCGCGCCAGCGCCACATGCCCTTCGGTCAGCAGTACCAGGCCCACCGGGAGGCCGATCGCGACACCGACCGCCCAGTACAACCACGCCCCGAAGACGTTCACGGTGCCTCGGAAAATCTCGAAGCCAATCGCCAGGCCTGCTCCTCGGCGTCACCTATCGTGAGGGTGCCGGCCAGCGAGAACTCCGCGGTACCGTCCAGCATGTCGCGCACTCCGGCGGTGACGTAGATGCCGGATTCCGGTGTGACCCTGCGCAACTGGTAGGCCAGGTTGACAGCAGAGCCCCACAGGTCATAAGTGACCCCGGACCGGCCAACCAGACCGCTGACGACTTCTCCGGTGTTGACCCCGGCCCACAAGCTCAGCCGGTAACCGGTTTTGACGTCGAACCGATCAACGATGCGCTGCATCTCGCACGCGAACTCGACGATACGGTGCACCCCGTCCAGCCTCGGGGTGGTCAAGCCGCAACCTGCGAGATAGCCGTTGTACATGGTGCGAATTCGTTCGACCCCAACGGCTTCGGCCGCCGCGTCGAACTGTCTGACCAGATCGTCGACGGTTGTCACCAATTCGCTCGCGGAGAGCTCGGAGGACAGCTGGTCAATCCCATGCAGTTCGGCGTAGACAACGCTGACGTTGTGATGCTCTTCCGCGATGGCCTGCTCGCCCCCGCGATAACGTCGTACCACCGACTCCGGCATCAGTGACAGCAGCAGCTCGTCGTTCTGTTTGCGCTGCTGATCGAGCAGCTCCTCCTTCGTGCGAAGGCTGTAGCTCATGTCGTTGAACGCCTTAGTCAGTTCGCCGATCTCGTCGGCCGTCCGGGCCGGCACCGCGGCGCTGTAGTCACCGGCGCTGATCCGCTGGGCTGCGACCTGCAGGCGGCGGATCGGCTGCAGGAAAAGTCGCGCCAGCAGCATGGCCAGCACGCAGATGGCGAAGATGACGCCGGTGGTGGCAAGCACCACCCGCTTGCTGAACGAAGTGACCGCGGCGTAGGCGTCGGAGTAGTCCCTGGTCGCCAGAATCGACCACTGCAGGTCCGAGTTGGGCACGGTCAGCGGCGCGTACGCAGTCAGCTCGCGGTTTCCCAGATAGGCATGCCCGTTGGTCAGCGTGCCGGTCTGGCCACGCTGTGCGGCCTCCAGTCCCGGACCGCCGACCGGCTGCACCAAGGTAGTGGTTCCCAGCCGCAGCGCGCGTTCCACCGTCGCCTCCGAGGTCCCCGCCGCCACCGCCTCCCGGCGATACCGCTCCGGATCCTCCAGGAACAGTCGCGAATCGGAGCGCATCAGGTGGTCCGGACCGGCCAGATAGGTTTCGGTGGTGTGACCCAGCCCAGCGGCCTCCCACTCACGGTCGGCGGTCATGATCCGATTGACTTTGGCGCTGGGCAGCGGCAAGGCCAACACGCCCTCGACCACGCCCTTGGTACCGACCGGAGACACCAACCAGGCGGTGGGTGTGTCCAAGTTGGGTTGGTAAGGCTGGTAATCGGTGATCCACACAAAATTGACCGCGTTGGCTGCCAACGCCTTGCGATAGGCGTCACGCAGACCGGATTCACGGTAGGGACCGGTGAGCACGTTGGTACCCAGATCCACGCCCTTGTTGACCGAATAGACCACATTGCCTCGGGTGTCTAGAAGCAACGCGTCCAGGTACTCGTTGAGCTGGACGATTTCCGCGAAGACGTTGTTGAACTGGGCATTTGCCGCCGACCAGGCACTGCCGTCACCAGAGTCGTCGGACTTCTTCGGCTCCGCGACAAAGCCTGCGGTGTAGCGGGCCTGCAGGTAACGCTGCGCGTTCGCCGTGGGCAGCAACGCGGCGATGTCCGGCTGCTCGCCGGTCCGTTTGCCCAGCGCCTTGGTGAAGTGGTCCTGGTAATAAGCCTCTATCGCCCCCTGCTGTTCGGGCGTGATTGCAGCGGCGGCGAGCTCGTCGAATCCAGCCGTAAATGACTTGAGTGCGGTAGCTGCGGTCGCTCCCCCGCTGAAAACGACTAGGGAGTTGGTCATCTCGGCGAACAGTCCGGTGACCGCACGTCGCTGCGCCTCCCGTGCCTGCACCAACTTGCTGGTGGCCGCATGCTGCAATTCCTGTGCGCCATACTGGAACTCGACGAATCCCACGACCGCGACCGAGGCCACGCTGGTGATCAGCAGGATGAACATCAGCTTGGTCTGAATGCTGAGCCGGGCCAGCAACCGCCAGCGCCGGCGCTCATCACTCGCCGTGGTCACTGTCGACGGTGCCGAGTCCACTCGGCGGCTCCCTTCACCGGTTGTCGGATGGAGTCTCACACTAGGGGATGCACGACATTCCACGGTTGCGAATGCGAAGCTGGACTGCGTGGTGACGCGGGTGTGCGTAGTGGGCAGCGTGAACCTCGATACCGTGTTCAACGTCGCCACCTTGCCCGCCCGGGGCGAGACGGTGCTGGCCACGGCGCGAAGCAGCTACCCCGGCGGAAAGGGCGCCAACCAGGCGGTGGCCGCGGCACGAGCGGGGGCGCAGGTGCAGTTGGTGGGCGCGGTCGGTGACGACGACGCCGGGTTGCTGCTGCGCAGGCACCTGCAGAGCAACGGTGTCGGGACCGACGGCCTGACGACGATGCCCGGGCCCAGCGGCTCGGCGGTCATCACGGTGGACCTGTCCGAGGAGAACACCATCGTGGTGGCCCCCGGCGCCAACAGCACGTGGGCGCTGGATTCCGGTCAGCGCGACCTGATCGCCGACTGCGACGTGCTGCTGATGCAGCTGGAGATTCCGATCCCGGTCGCCACCGCGGCCGCCGAGGTGGCTCACACGGGCGCGGCGACGGTGATGCTCAACGTGTCCCCGCCCGCCACGGATATGGCGGGGCTCATCGAGCAGGTTGACGTCGCGGTGGTCAACGAATCCGAATCCGAGCGGTTTCGCCACAAGGTGGCGCACCGGGTGGTCACCCTCGGCGCGGATGGCGCCCGCTACTGCGGGCCCGGCGGCACTCGCACGATGCCGGCTCCGGTGGTTCAGGCGCTCGACAGCACGGGCGCGGGTGACGTGTTCGCCGGGGTGCTGGCGACCGAATGGCCCGGGGGGATCGAACGCGCAGTGCAGCGCGCTTGCGTGGCAGGGTCGTTGGCCACCCTGGTGGCCGGTGCCGGGGACTGCGCACCGAGTGCCGAGGCGATCAGCGCAGCACTGGATGCGTTCAGACTCCGACGTTGAATCCCAGGTCGACATCGGATGCGGCTTGCCCGCCCCGGATGCCCCAGTTTTCCCGATCCGCCTCATGCAGGGTGATCATCACGTGGTCGGCGGGAATGCCCAGCACAGCAAGGTTTTCGACGATTCCGGCATAAAGCAGACGCTTGGCCTCAAGCGACCGGCCGGAGAAGCAGTCGATCGAGATCAGGGTGCGGCATTCGGGCTTGGAGAGCTGCGCCGGAACCGCAAACCGGTGCGGCTCATGCACGACCAGCCGCACGTTCTTGTCCTTGGCCGGGATCTGGAACGCGGTCACGAGCGCGCCGTGCACGGCGTCGATGATCGCGACTTCCTCGGCCGGCTCGTAGTGGCGGCGGACCTCGATCAGGACGGTGGGCATGATTCACACCCTGCCAGACGATCAGTCCCGTTTGGCCCGCACCCACTGGATGGTGCCGAAGTTCTTGACCCGCACGCCGGTGAGACCTTGGAGTTCAAGGGTGTCGGCGATCTCGTCGTCGTCAAACACCCGCGCGCCGGCCTTGGGCAGCACCTGCCATAGCCGGGAGGCCGATCCGGCGGTGGGCACCATCAGTGCGATGCGCCCGCCGGGCTTGAGCACCCGCGCCATCTCGCCCAGCGCGGCCACCGGATCGGGGATCAGCTGCAGGACAGCGATAGAGACCACAGCATCAACAGTCTGGTCGCGTAGCGGGAGTTGCTGAGCATCGGCGCGCAGGAAGCCGGTCTGCGAGCCGGCCTGCACCCGCACCGCCCGGGCCAGCATCGGCTCTGAGACATCGATGCCCAGTGCCAAACCTTCTGGGCCGACCGCTTGGGCCAGCGAGGTGGTGATGCTGCCCGGCCCGCAGCCGACGTCCAGCGCCACCCCGCCGGCCGGGATCTCCAGCCAGTCGATCGGGTGCTGCCAGGCTTCGAGCAGGCGGCGGGCCACCGCTTGGGCGTTGTCGTAGAACATCGACCCGAACCTTGAGGCCCACAACCGCTGGATGGCGCCGGTGTTCTGCTGCGCGGCCCGCTCCCCTGCCCCGTCGAGCAGGTCGAGATAGCCGCGGCTCACCTGCGGGTCCGACGGTGGATCGCTGAGCAGGGTCATGGCCCGCTGCAACGCCGGTGACAACGGAAACCTTCTAATGTCGGCCATCCTCAGTGCTCCTCCCTACTCCTGCGGAATCTCCCGTTCGATCTCGTCAAGCCAGATCCGCGCCGACATGTCCGACGGAGCCCGCCAATCTCCCCGCGGCGACAGCGAACCGCCGTGGGACACCTTCGGCCCGTTCGGCAGCGCCGAGCGCTTGAACTGACTGAACGAATAGAACCGCTGCACAAAGACTTTCAGCCAGCGCCGAATATCCGCCAACGAATAGGCCTGGCGTTTGTCCGCCGGATATCCGGGCGGCCAGGAACCCGCTTCCACGTCATGCCAGGCATGCCAGGCCAGGAACGCGGTCTTGGCAGGGGTGAATCCGTACCGCAGCGCCTGAAACAGCGCGAAGTCCTGCAGCGGGTACGGGCCCACCTTGTCCTCGCTGCGCTGAATCTCTTCGCCGTCAGTCGCCGGCACCAGTTCCGGGCTGATCTCGGTGTTAAGCACCGAGGCCAGCACCGCGCATACGTCGGAGTCGAACTCCCCGGAGTTGATCACCCACCGGATCAGGTGCTGGATCAGGGTTTTGGGCACTCCACCGTTGACGTTGTAGTGCGACATCTGATCGCCCACCCCGTAGGTGGACCAGCCCAGCGCCAGCTCGGACAGGTCGCCGGTGCCCAGCACGATGCCGCCGTTCTGGTTGGCGATCCGGAACAGATAATCGGTGCGCAGACCGGCTTGGACGTTCTCGAACGTGACGTCATAGACGGCTTCACCGCGCGCGAACGGGTGCCCGAGTTCGGACAGCATCAGTTTCGCGGTCTCGCGGATGTCGATCTCCGCGAACGTCACTCCCAGCGCCTTGCTCAGTGCGGCGGCATTGGCCTTGGTGCGCTCACCGGTGGCAAAGCCGGGCATGGTGAACGCCAGAATGTCACTGCGCGGCCGGTTTTCCCGGTCCATCGCCCGAGCCGCGACGATCAGGGCGTGCGTCGAATCCAGTCCGCCCGACACCCCGATGACCACCTTGGGACAGTTCAGTGCGCGCAGCCGCTGCTCCAGTCCAGAAACCTGGATGTTGTA
Source organism: Mycobacterium sp. SVM_VP21 (assembly GCA_024758765.1). Taxonomy (NCBI): domain Bacteria; kingdom Bacillati; phylum Actinomycetota; class Actinomycetes; order Mycobacteriales; family Mycobacteriaceae; genus Mycobacterium; species Mycobacterium cavoris. Next base: position 4,672,005 of record CP101406.1, on the reverse strand, counting down.
GGCCTCGTAGCAGTCCTGTTGCAGGCGCTGCGGATTCGACGGCACGAACGGGAATCGTTCGACCACCCGCCGTAGCCCGATGTCTCCGGCCGGCGGGTCCAGAATGAACTCCACCCGCCGGAACGCCTGCACCGCATCCCGGTGGTGGCGGCGGTTGTCGTCGAAGGTGCCCATGCGAAGCCGCTCCGAGCGCAGCAGTCCGAGGTCGACGTCGGCGACCGATCGGCGCGGGCCGCTGGGGAACCGTTCGCTTTCGTCGAGCAGCGTGCCGTTCTCCCAGATCATGGTCTGGCCGTCCCAGGCGAGGTCGGTGGTCGACTCCCCCTCGCCCGCGGCGGCGTAGACATACGCGGCCAGGCAGCGCGCCGAGGCCGACCGGGCCAACAGGCAGCGGTCGTCGGCGCGCCCGACGGTGATCGGACTGCCGGACAGGTTGGCCAGCACCGTCGCGCCGGCCAGGGCCGCCTGTGCGCTGGGCGGCACCGGCACGAACATGTCCTCGCACACCTCAGCGTGCAACACGAACCCGGGTAGATCGGTCGCGGCGAACAGCAGGTCCGGCCCGAACGGGATCTCTACGCCGCCCAGCCGAATGAGTCCGCGTTCGTCGGCACCGGCAGCCAGCTGGCGGCCTTCGTAGAACTCCCGGTAGGTCGGCAGGTAGGACTTCGGCGCGACGCCCAGGATGCGCCCGCGGTGGATGACGACCGCGGTGTTGTAGACGCGGTGTGCATAGCGCAGCGGTGCCCCCACCACCAAGACCGGCAGCAGCTCCGTCGACGCCGCGACCACGCCGAGCAGCGCCGCCTCGACGGCACTGAGCAGGCTGTCCTGCTGCACGATGTCGTCAATGGAGTATCCCGACAGGGTGAGCTCGGGAAATACGGCCAGCGCGACGCCGTCGTTATGGCATTCGCGCGCCAGCCGTAGCACCGACTCGGCGTTGACGGCCGGGTCGGCGAGCGCGGTGCGGTGCGTGCAGGCGGCAACCCGCGCGAACCCATGCCGGTAGGCGTTGTAGAAGTCCCCAGAATGCTCCATTGCCCCCATTGTCGCCTGGACTGTGTCAACGTGCAGCTTTCGGGTATCACCAGGGCATGACCGAAACCGCGGTGGTGGTCGTCGACATGCTCAACGCCTACCGCCACGCCGACGCCGAGCAACTGGCCGACAACGTCGCGCAGATCGTCGAACCACTGGCCGACCTGGTGGAACGCAGCCGGGCCGCCAACGATGTCGACCTGATCTACGTCAACGACAACTACGGCGATTTCACCGGTGGATTCGCCCAGATCGCCGCGTCGGCGCTGAACGGCAACAGACCCGAGCTGGTTCGGCCCGTCGCCCCGGTGGCCGGCGACCGGTTGATGACCAAGGTGCGACACAGCGCCTTCTATTCCACCCCGCTGGAGTACCTGCTCGGCCGGCTCGGCACCCGTCGGTTGATTCTGGCCGGCCAGGTCACCGAGCAATGCATCCTCTATACCGCCCTGGACGCCTATGTACGGCACCTTCCGGTGGTGATACCGGTCGACGCCGTCGCCCACATCGACGCCGAACTGGGTGCCGCCGCACTGGAGATGATGTGCCGCAACATGGCTGCTGAGACGTCGACCGCCGCGAAGTGCCTACGCTAGCCGGATGGGCCGAACCGAGCCGACAGTCTGCGACCTGCTGACGCTGCTGGCGGGCCGGCGGGTCGCGGTGCTCAGCGGCGCCGGCATCTCCACCGATTCCGGCATTCCGGACTATCGTGGCCCGGACTCGCCGCCGACCAACCCGATGACCATCGCCCAGTTCACCGGCGACCCGGTGTTTCGTCAGCGGTACTGGGCTCGCAACCACATCGGCTGGCGCCACATGGCCGACACCGCACCCAATATCGGGCACTTGGGAGTGGCCGCGCTGGAAGCAGCGGGTGTGGTGACCGGGGTGATCACCCAGAACGTCGATCTGCTGCACACCAAAGCAGGAAGCCGACACGTGGTGGATCTGCACGGCAGCTACGCGACGGTGGTCTGCTTGAGTTGCGGGCAATCTTTGAGCCGAGCGTCGCTGGACGAGCAGCTCGAGCAGCTCAACCCCGGGTTCATCGACCGGGCGGGGAGGCTCGGCGGTATCGCCGTGGCGCCCGATGCGGACGCCGTCGTCACCGATACCGCGTCATTTCGCTTCGTCGACTGCCGGCATTGCGGCGGGATCCTCAAGCCCGACATCGTCTATTTCGGCGAAAGTGTCCCCAAAGAACGCGTCGCTCAAGCCTATTCGATGGTCGATGACGCAGAGGCATTGCTGGTGGCGGGTTCGTCACTGACGGTGTTCTCCGGCTACCGGTTTGTTCGCCACGCCGCCGCGCGCGGTGTCCCGGTCGCGATCGTCAACCGCGGCCCCACCCGCGGCGATGAGTTGGCCGACGTCAAGATCGACGGCGGTTGTTCGCCGACACTGGCGTTGATGGCTTCGGAGCTGGCCTGCGAAATCTCGTCGCGGTAATCCGTCAGTAGCGGCACACAATCGCTCCGAAATCCGGCACGATGCTCCGGTGACAAAGCAGCGGCTCACCCCCGACCAGCGCAACTCGTTCCTCGCCGCCGTGTTGGGCTGGTCGATGGATGCATTCGACTACTTCATCGTGGTGTTCGTCTATGCCGACATCGCCAAGACCTTCGGCCACACCAAGACCGAGGTCGCGTTTCTGACCACGGCCACGCTGGTGATGCGCCCACTCGGGGCGCTGCTGTTCGGGCTGTGGGCCGACCGGGTCGGCAGACGAATACCACTCATGGTGAACGTGGTCTTCTACTCGACGGTGGGGTTCTTGTGCGCGTTCGCGCCCACCTTCACCGTGCTGGTGATTCTGCGTCTGCTCTACGGGATCGGGATGGGCGGCGAATGGGGACTGGGCGCCGCGCTCGCCATGGAGAAGATCCCGCCCGAGCGCCGCGGGTTCTTCTCCGGGCTGCTGCAGGAGGGTTATCTGTTCGGCTACCTGGCCGCCACCCTGGCCTCGCTCCTGGTGAACGACGTGCTGGGGTTGTCCTGGCGCTGGCTGTTCGGGCTGTCGATCCTGCCGGCCATGGTCAGCCTGCTGATCCGCTACCGGGTGACGGAGTCGGAGATATGGCAGGCCACCCAGGACCGGATGCGGCTGACCCACACCAAGATTCGCGATGTCTTCACCGACGCCAAGGTGATCCGCCGGTTCTGCTACCTAGTGTTGCTGATGACGGCGTTCAACTGGATGAGCCACGGCACCCACGACATCTACCCGACGTTTCTGACCTCACCCGACGGGGCAGGTCTGTCCCATGTCACGGCCAAGTGGATCGCGGTGATCTACAACATCGGCGGGATCATCGGCGGGCTGATCTTCGGCTCGCTGTCACAGCGGTTGGGCCGGCGCTACGCGATCATCTGGGCCGCGGTGATGGGCTTGCCGATCGTGCCGCTGTTCGCGTTGTCGCACACCGCGGGCATGCTGTGCCTGGGCTCGTTCCTGATCCAGATCTGCGTGCAGGGCGCCTGGGGCGTCATCCCGGCACACCTGACCGAGATGTCGCCGGATGCGATCCGCGGCTTCTACCCGGGCGTGACCTACCAGCTGGGCAATCTCTTCGCTGCGTTCAACTTGCCGATCCAGGAGCACTTGGCGGCCGCCCACGGCTACCCGTACGCCCTGGTCGTCACGGTGGTGCCGACGCTGCTCGCCGTCATCGTGCTGACCGCGATCGGCAAGGACGCCACCGGCCGGCACTTCGGCACGGACCTAGAAGGTGCAAGCCATGGCCCGGATGCCGTGGATGAAGCTGCCCGCTAAGTACTCCGGATCACCGGCCTCGATGCGCGGCAGTTGGTGGAGCAACTCACCGAAGAGGGCGCGCAGCTGGGCACGCGCCACATGGGTCCCCAGGCAGTAGTGCTGCCCGCCGCCGCCGAAGCCCAGATGCGGATTGGGGTCGCGGCTCAGATCCAGGCGATCGGGATGGTCGAACACCGCCGCATCCCAGTTGCCTGACGCATAGAACATGGCCACCTTATCGCCGGCCCGAATGGTCTGCCCGCCGAGCTCGTAATCGGTTGCGGCGGTTCGACGGAAGGTCATCACCGGTGTCGCGTAGCGGATGAACTCCTCGACCGCTGTCCCGATCCGGCGGTCGAAATCCTCCAGCAGCCAGGAACGTTGCCCAGGGAAGTCGGTGAGCGCCTTAAGTGCATGGCTGGTGGTCTGGCGAGTGGTGTCATTGCCGGCCACCGACAGCAGCACGAAGTAGGCGCTGACCTCGGCGTCGGTGAGCCGGTCGCCGTCGACCTCGGCGTTCACCAGGCTGCTGAACAGGTCGTCGCCGGGGCGCTCCCGGCGCTCGGCGGCCAGCGCACCCGCCACCTGGTGCAGGTACATGATGTTTTCGCCCATCACCGCCAGCGGGTCGCGCCCGTCAAGGAATACCGGGTCGTTGGTCGACACCAGCGCATCGGCGGCATGGGCCACCTGTGCGCGCTCGGATTCCGGCACGCCGACCATGTCCGCCAGCGTGCGTAGCGGCAGTTCCTTGGCGCAGTGCTCGACGAAGTCCGCCCCGCTGCCGGCGGCCTTGAGTTCGGCGACGATTGCCTTGGCGCTGGCCTTGATCGAGTCCTCGATGCGTCTGATCTGGCGGGGAGTGAACGCCGCGGTGGCCAGTTTGCGCAGTTTGGTGTGCCGCGGCGGATCCATGGCCAAGAAAGACTGCGTGGTCTCCAGCAACTCCTCGGGGAAGTTCTCGAACTGCACGCCCTTTCCCGACAAGAACACGTCGTTGTTCCGGCTCACCGAGACGATGTCGGCGTGGCGGGTGACGGCCCAATAGCCGGGATCGTCGGGGTCGTTGAGCATGGCGTCCTCCACCGGGGGGTGCCAGCTCACCGGACGCTCGGCCCGTAGCACCGCGAACGAGCGCTCCCGCTCTTCAGCGGTACTGGACCAGAACGCGCGGGAGGACAGGTCGACCGCGTCGTAGCTGCGCAGCGCGGCGGATGGTGCGGTCACGAGACCTCCTCGGCGTATGGCCCCGGTCACACCGGGCTCGGTCCGACAGTAGGTCTAGACATAGTGTCTAGTCAAGACGTCGGGTTTGCCGTTACGCTGACCGCTGTGGCTTCTGTGACCCGCAAGCCCCCCGCCAGCCGCCAAGAGCGGCGCGAGGAGATCGAACGGCAGCTTCTCGACGCCACCGAGCGACTGATGAGCGCCGGCGCCAGCTTCACCGAACTGAGCGTGGACCGCCTCGCGACCGAGGCCGGCATCTCGCGCGCCAGCTTCTACATCTACTTCGAGGACAAGGGTCATCTGTTGCGCCGGCTCGCCGGCCAGGTGTTCGGCGATCTCGCCTCGGGGGCCGAGCGCTGGTGGGGCGTGGCGCAGCGCCGCGATCCCGACGATGTGCACGCCGCGATGACCTCGATCATCGCCAACTATCGGCGGCATCAACCGCTGCTGATCGCGCTCAGCGAGATGGCCGGCTACGACCCGCTGGTGGGCGCCACCTACCGCGACCTGCTGACCGGCATCTCCGGCCGAGTGGCTCAGGTCATCGAAGACGGCCAGGCCGACGGCTCCATTCGTCGCGACTTACCCGTTGCCGCGACCGCAAACGCGCTCACCTGGATGGTGGAGCGGGTCTGCCAGCAGAACCTGCCGGTCCGCGACGCGGACTACGATGCCGAGCTCGCCACTGCCCTAACTGAAATCGTTTGGGGCACGCTGTATCTCAAGCCAACCGAGAAATAGCGCCCACTACACGGTCCAAGCCGAGCGATCGTGGGAGCTCTCGATCCTGCGGCGCCGCCATTTCCGCCGGCTGGGCAACAATGCGGACCGGCCACACGCCGGCGGCACCCGGGTCTTGTAGGTGACCTGCGCCCAAGGATTACACCGCGACCAGGTCGTCGGCGTGCACGACCGGCCGGCGCGCGTCCGGTGCCAACTCGGCGGTCGAATGGCCGATCATGGCGTCCAACTCCGCAGCGTCGTAACCGACCACGCCGCGGGCCACCACGGCCCCGTCCGGGCCGCACAGTTCGACCACGTCGCCGCCGTAGAACCTGCCCGCGACCGCGGTGATCCCGGCCGGCAGCAGGGAGCGTCGGCGCGCCAGTACCGCCTCGACGGCCCCGGCGTCCAGCGTCAACATCCCGGCCGCGTCCGCGGCATGGCGGACCCAGAACTTGCGTGCCGACATCCGTTGCGCCCGGGGTGCGAAGACGGTGCCTACCGATGCGTCCGAAAGCGCGGCAGCGGCCTCACTGGCCGCGGCCAGCAACACCGGAACTCCCGCATCGGCGGCCAGCAGTGCCGACGACAGCTTCGACACCATGCCGCCGGTGCCCAGGTGGCTGCCCTCGCTGGCAACCACATCGGCGAGATCATCCGGTCCCGCTACCTCGGGGACCAGGCGGGCCGGGCCCTTGCGGGGATCGGAGTCATAGAGGCCGTCGATGTCGGAGAGCAGCACCAGCGCGTCGGCGCCCACCAGATGCGCCACCAGCGCCGAGAGGCGGTCGTTGTCGCCGAACCGAATCTCGCTGGTAGCCACCGTGTCGTTCTCGTTGACGATCGCCACCGCGTGCAATGAGCGCAGCCGGTCCAGGGTACGGGCGGCATTGGTGTGCGACACCCGCATCGAGACGTCCTGGGCGGTCAGCAACACCTGCCCGACGGTGCGGCCGAACCGGCCGAAGGCGGCACTCCAGGCGTTGACCAACGCCACCTGGCCCACACTGGCGGCGGCCTGTTTAGTGGCCAGATCGGTTGGCCGCTTGGCCAATCCAAGCGGCTCCAGCCCGGCGGCGATAGCCCCCGAGGACACGATCGTCACGTCCGAGCCGGACTTCATTCGGCCCTCGATCGCCTCGACCAGCCCGGCCAGCCGGGCGGCGTCGAACATGCCGGACTCGGTGGTCAGCGCGGTGGTGCCGATCTTGACCACGACGGTGCGCGCGGTGCGAATCGCTTCGCGCGCAGCACTGCCGGTCACTCGTCCTCCGGATGCTCTCGGCGCTGCTTGCGTGCCACCTTGCGCTCAGCGGCACCCACTCGGTCGGTGCGCTCCAGCCTGGTGTCGGTGCCGCGGCCGGACAGTGTGATGTCGACCCCGGCCTGCGTTGCCGGCTCCCAGTCGAAGGTCATCTCGCCGATGGTCACCGCGCAGCCCGGTTTGGCGCCGCGCTTCAGCAGTTCGTCCTCGACCCCGAGTCGGGCCAGCCGGTCGCCCAGGTAGCCGACCGCTTCGTCGTTGTCGAAGTTGGTCTGGTGCACCCAGCGCTCGGGCTGCGACCCGCGCACGATAAAGCCGCCCTCACCGTCGGATTCCACGGTGAATCCGGTCTCGCCCGCGCGCACGGGACGGATCACCGGGCGGCGCGCCACCGGCTCCGGTTGCGCCGCGCGGTACGCCGTCACCATCTCGGCCAGCGCGAAGGTCAACGGCCGCAAGCCGACACGGCTCACCGTGGAGACCATGAACACCGGCCAACCGCGCTCAGCCACGATGTCGTCGCGGACGAACTCGGCCATCTCCAGCGCCTCGGGCACGTCGATCTTGTTGAGCACCACCGCCCGCGGCCGGTCGACCAGGTCGCCCAGCGTCGAATCCCCTTGCATGGTCGGGGTATAGGCGGCCAGTTCGGCTTCGATCGCTTCAATATCGGAGAGCGGGTCGCGGCCCGGCTCGGCGGTCGCGCAGTCTACGACGTGCACCAGCACGGCGCAGCGTTCGATGTGCCGCAGAAAGTCCAAGCCCAGCCCGCGACCGGCCGAGGCACCGGGAATGAGCCCGGGCACATCTGCCGCGGTGAAAGTGTTCTCTCCGGCCGAGACCACGCCCAGGTTCGGCGCCAGTGTGGTGAACGGATAGTCGGCGATCTTCGGCTTGGCCGCCGAAATCACCGACACCAGCGCGGATTTGCCCGCCGAGGGGAATCCGATCAGCCCGACGTCGGCGACGGTCTTGAGTTCCAGGGTGAGGTCGCGGGTCTCGCCCTTCTCCCCCAACAGTGCAAAGCCGGGCGCCTTGCGGGCGCGCGACACCAGTGCCGCGTTGCCCAAACCGCCGCGTCCGCCGGCTGCCGCCTCGAAGCGGGCACCCGTGCCTACCAGGTCCGCCAGCAGCCGCCCGTGCTCGTCGAGCACGACGGTGCCGTCGGGCACCTTGATCTCCAGGTCCGCGCCGAACGCGCCGTCCTTGTTGTTGCCCTGGCCCTGCTTGCCGGAGGCCGCGTCGATGTGTGGCCGGAAGTGGAAGTCCAGCAGGGTGTGCACCTGGGGGTCGACGACCAGCACGACGCTGCCGCCGCGGCCGCCGTTGCCACCGTCAGGACCACCGAGCGGTTTGAACTTCTCCCGGTGAATCGAGGCGCAGCCGTTGCCCCCGTCGCCGGCCCGCACATGGATGACAACGCGGTCGACGAACCGGGACATGGCGTTACTACCTATCCGGCGCCGAACGGCGCCCAGTTACGCCAGCGACTAGTCGCGGGCGACAGGCACGATGTTGATCAACTTGCGGCCGCGCTTCACACCGAATTCGACCGCACCGGGTGCCGTGGCGAACAGGGTGTCGTCGCCGCCGCGCCCGACGTTGACGCCGGGGTGGAAGTGGGTTCCCCGTTGGCGGACCAGGATCTCGCCGGCCTTGACAACCTGGCCGCCGAACCGCTTGACGCCGAGTCGCTGGGCGTTGGAGTCGCGCCCGTTACGTGAGCTGGAAGCGCCCTTTTTGTGTGCCATCTCGCTGCCTCCTGCTGCTACTTGATTCCGGTGACCTTGAGCACGGTCAGCTGCTGACGGTGACCCTGCCGCTTGTGGTAGCCGGTCTTGTTCTTGAACTTGTGGATGCGGATCTTGGGGCCCTTGGTGTGCTCCAGGACCTCTCCGGTGACCGCGACCTTCGCCAGCTTGGCGGCGTCGGTGGTGACGGTGGCACCGTCCACAACCAGCGCGACCGGCAGCGAGACCGACGATCCCGGCTCGGACTCGATCTTCTCAACCTTGAGCACGTCACCAACGGCAACCTTGTACTGCTTGCCGCCGGTTTTGACGATTGCGTACGTCGCCATCGTTGGTTTCTACCTCTGCTTCTCGGGCGCGCACGCCATCGGGACTTGCGCAGGTGTCTGGGGTTCTGTCCGCCGAGCTGTGGTTATTCCCGCCTGGCGACAACTGGTCAAGGGTACGTGACCAGCGGCTAAGGGGTCAAACCGGCACTACGTTAGATCGGTGGCCCGGCCGGCCGGGCCGCCGCACGCCGACGTCGGGGACGCTCGACCACCGCAACTGCCACCTCGGGCTCGTCGGGCCCATCAAAGTCCTCGGAGTCTTCTGCATCGTCGGAGTCGTCTCCGTCGGACTCATCAGACTCATCGATGACATCCAGGTCGTCGTCGAAATCTTCGTCATCATCATCGTCGAGATCGACTTCGTCGTCATCGTCGTCGACATCCTCGTCGTCGGCGTCATCATCGTCGTCGCCGAGGTCCTCATCGGCCACGTCGGACTCCAGGGACTCCTGGGCCACCTCGTCGGCGCCCTCGGCCTCTTCGGTGCCTTCGGCGTCCTGCTCGGCGAGGTTCACCACCAGCTCGTCGCCGTCGGGCGCAGTCTCGTGCTCGTCGTCCGACTCGTCGTGCCGGTCGCTGGCCGCGGCCATCGCCTTGAACATCGGGTGGTCACCGGGCGTGTGCACCGGAACCTTGACGACTGCCGGTTCGTCGACCTTCGGTTTCTTCGAACGCTTGCTGCGGCGGCTGCTGGTGGTGGTGCCGCCGCCGCCCGATTCCGTCTTGCGTCCCGGCGCGGCCGAGTCGACCGGGTCGGCGTGCAGCATGATGCCGCGCCCGGCGCAGTGCTGGCAGTTCGTCGAGAACGCCTCGATCAGCCCGGTGCCCAGCCGCTTGCGGGTCAGCTGCACCAGCCCCAGCGACGTCACCTCCGAGACCTGATGGCGGGTCCGGTCGCGGCCCAGTGCCTCGGTCAGCCGACGCAGCACCAGGTCCCGGTTGGACTCCAGCACCATGTCGATGAAGTCGATGACGATGATGCCGCCGATATCACGCAGGCGAAGCTGCCGCACGATCTCTTCGGCGGCCTCCAAGTTGTTCTTGGTCACCGTCTCCTCGAGGTTGCCCCCGGAGCCGGTGAACTTGCCGGTGTTGACGTCGACCACCGTCATCGCCTCGGTCCGGTCGATGACCAACGTGCCGCCCGAAGGCAGCCAGACCTTGCGGTCCAGCGCCTTGGCCAGCTGCTCGTCGATGCGGTGCACGGCGAACACGTCCGGGCCGGCTTGGCCATCCGGGCCGGTGGGCGACTGGTAGCGGGTCAGTTTCGGCAGCAGTTCGGGGGCCACCGAGCCCACGTACTCGTTGATCGTGGCCCAGGCGTCGTCACCGGAGACCACCAACTCCGAGAAGTCCTCGTTGAACAGGTCTCGGATCACCTTGACCAGCACGTCGGGCTCTTCGTAGAGCGCCACCGCCGCCCCGGCGGCCTTCCCCTTGGTCTCGGCCGCGGTGGCCTCGATCTGGTTCCAGCGTTCCTGGAGGCGTTCCACGTCGGAGCGGATGTCCTCTTCTTTGACGCCCTCCGACGCGGTGCGGATGATCACGCCGGCGTCGGCGGGAACCACCTCGCGCAGGATCTCCTTGAGACGCTGACGTTCGGTGTCGGGCAGCTTGCGGCTGATGCCGGTCGACGACGCGCCCGGTACATAGACCAGGTAGCGACCGGCCAGCGACACCTGCGTGGTCAGCCGGGCGCCCTTGTGTCCGATGGGGTCCTTGCTGACCTGCACCACGACATAGTCGCCGGGTTTGAGCGCCTGTTCGATCTTGCGGTTGGCGCCACCGAGACCGGCGGCTTCCCAGTTCACCTCACCGGCGTACAGCACGCCGTTGCGGCCCCGGCCGATGTCGACGAAGGCGGCCTCCATCGACGGCAGCACGTTCTGGACAATGCCCAGGTAGACGTTGCCCACCAGCGAAGTGGAGGCGGCTGAGGTGACGAAGTGCTCCACCATCACGCCGTCTTCCAGCACGGCGATCTGGGTGTAGCGGGCACCCTGGTGCGGCGGCTCGGTCCGGACCCGGTCACGGACCACCATCCGGCGTTCGACGGCCTCGCGGCGGGCCAGGAACTCGGCCTCGCTCAGGATCGGCGGACGACGGCGCCCGGCGTCGCGGCCGTCGCGGCGGCGTTGCCGCTTGGCCTCCAGCCGTGTCGAGCCGGTGATGCCCTGGATCTCGTCGTCACCGGTGCCGCGGTCACTCTTGGCGGACCTGCTGGACTTGGCGCGCGGAGCCCGTTCGTGCACGACGGTGTTGGGTGGGTCGTCCGACGACCCGGCGTCCTCTTCCTCACCGGCTCCGGCTTTGCGCCGACGGCGACGGCGACGGCGACGGTTGCCCACGTCCTCGGCCGAGCCGCCCTCATCATCGGCGGCGTCCTCGGCGTCGTCGGCCTCCTCCGATTCCGCGGCGGAGTCGTCGTCCTCGGTCTCGTCGTCGGCGTCCTCGGCTGCCGCACCCTCGGACCCGCGGCCACGGCCACGGCCACGGCGCCCACGGCGGCGGCGCCGGTTGGCCGGGCGGTCGCCGTTCTCGTCATCGGCGTCAGCATCGGCGTCGGAGCCGGCGAGGTCGTCGTCGTCTTCATCATCGTCGGCGTCCTCTTCGACGACGCGGGGTACCGGGCGCTCAAAGGCGACCGGCTGGGGCGCGACGAACAACGGCATGTAGTCCGCCCGTACGGCGGCCGGCTCCGGGGCCGTCTCGAGCAGCAGCCGAGACTCCGGCTCGTCGGGGACCTCACCGGTTGCCTCGGCCTCGCCGGCCTCCTGGAACAACCCGGAGACCGCAGGCTCGGCGAACGAATCCAGCAGGTCGCGGACCCGCACCGCCTCGACACGATCCACGCTGGAGTGGGCGCTGCGCGCCCGGCCGTCCAGCTCGGTCAGCGCGTCCAGGACGCGCCGGCTGGTGGTGCCCAGCACCCGCGCCAGCGAGTGCACCCGCAGTCGATCGGGTAACTCTTCGTGCTCGCCCGGCGCTGCCGGTGCCTCTGAGTCAGGGCCTTTAAAAAGAGAGGGGTCTGCCACGTACGTCTCCTCAAGCCCCCGGGCGCGTCGTTGCGACGCGGCCACGCGAGGACTTCTCGTTATGGGCCCGGCTCACTTCCCCGGGCTTGTGGTGGTCTCGCTCCGAGGGGCTCGGGTTGAACCGACTCGGTGCCTGGCTGAATGAAGACCGGCGATCGGCGCCGCATCACATATCGCGACCGTCGCACTCGTCGAAGTCTTCATTCGGGTGTCGGACACCGGTCCGGTGACGTTCACCCGTTAGTCAGTATCCCACACAATCCACAGGGGCCGGACGAAAGGCGCTAACTCCGATGTCAGGCCAGCGTCATGGGGGCCGTCGGCGCCGACGGCTTCAGGTCGGGGAACCACAGCGCGATCTCACGCTCGGCCGACTCCGGCGAGTCCGAGCCGTGCACCAGGTTGAACTGGGTCTCCAGACCGAAGTCGCCGCGGATGGTGCCCGGGGTGGCCTTGGCCACCGGGTCGGTGCCGCCGGCGAGCTGCCGGAACGCCTCGATCGCGCGCGGTCCTTCGACCACGGCGGCGACCACGGGACCTGAGGTGATGAAGTCCAGCAGCGAGGCGAAGAACGCCTTGCCGTCGTGCTCGGCGTAGTGCTGCCGGGCCACGGCCTGCTGCACCGGCCGCAGCTCCAGGGCCGCCAACGTCAGCCCCTTCTTCTCGATGCGGTTGATGATCTCGCCCACCAGCCGACGGTTCACGCCGTCCGGCTTGATCAGCACCAAAGTCCGCTCAGTCATGCAGCGCCGCTCCTCTTCCATCGTTCCGCCCTGCATCATCGCCAGCGGCACGGGCGATAGCGTACCGGCCCGGTCGCCGGTTCCGTCACGAGCGTCGCAGGACCACGGCACGGAAATAGGCGATCAGCGCCCACGCCGCGGTGAACACCAGGCCCATGATGCCCACGCCGGGGTAAATCGCGAACCCGGCCACCAGCACCGGCTGCAGCGCCAGGTTGGCCCAGATCGCCCAGCTGCGGCCCTGGATACCAGCGAACAGCAGCAACACCAGCGCCAGGCCGAGCAGATATGCCAGCGAGAACGGTGTCAGACCGCCGCCGACGACGCTGACCACCGGCAGCGCCAGCAGCACCGTGATGGCCTCGAGTATCAGCGTTGCGGCCATCACGCCGCGAAAACCCCGCCACGGGTCGGGAGCATCAGGCTGTTGGGTCATGCCGGGTCCTTCCCGAACAGAGAGCGAGCAGCGCCGGCAGTGACTACCGAGCCGGTGATGACGATCCCGGCCCCGGACGCGTCTCCCTCGGAGTCGTACTCGTCGACCAGTGCCGTGGCGGTGTCGATTGCATCCTCGAGCGTTTCGGTGGTGACCACTCGCTCGTCACCGAACCACCGCGCTGCTGCCACGGTGAGAGTCTCGACGTCCAGCGCACGCGGAGAACCGTTATGGGTCACCACAATTCGATCGAAGGCCGGTTCCAGGGCTGCCAAAATGCCGTCGACGTCCTTGTCACCGAGCACGCTGACCACACCGACCAGATACCGGAAGTCGAAATCCTCGTCCAGGGCCTGGGCCAACACGGCGGCGCCGGCCGGGTTGTGCGCGGCGTCGATGAACACCGTGGGCGAACTGCGCATCCGCTCCAGTCGGCCCGGGCTGCGCACCGCGGCGAACCCCGCCCGAACGGTCTCGACGTCGAGCTGACGCTCGGCGCCGGCCCCGAAGAACGCCTCCACCGCTGCCAGCGCCAGCACCGCGTTGTGGGCCTGATGCTCGCCGTGCAGCGGCAGAAAGATATCGGAGTACACCCCGCCCAAGCCCTGCAGTTCCAGCACCTGCCCGCCGACCGCGAGTTGGCGAGTGCGCACCGCGAACTCCGAGGTCTCCCGTGCCACCGCGGCGTCGGCGCGCACCGACTGCGCCAGCAACACCTCCATCACCTCGGGCAGCTGGCGGGCGATCACCGCCACGGTGTCGGTCAGTTCGTCCGAGGAGCGGTGAATGATGCCGGCCTTCTCCGCGGCGATCCCGGCGATGTCCTCACCGAGGTAGTCGACGTGGTCGATGCCGATGGGGGTGATGACGGCGACCGGAGCATCGACGACGTTGGTGGCGTCCCAGCGGCCGCCCAGTCCGACTTCCACAATGGCGACGTCGACTGGGGCGTCGGCGAACGCCGCGAACGCCATCCCGGTGAGCACCTCGAACTTGCTCATGGCCGGCCCGCCGTCGGCCTGCGAGGACGCATCGACCATCTGCACGAAGGGCTCGATCTCGGCGTAAGTCTCCACATAGCGCGCCGGGCTGATCGGTTGGCCGTCGATCGCAATGCGCTCGACCGCCGACTGCAGATGCGGGCTGGTGGTGCGCCCGGTGCGGCGGCTGAACGCCGTCAGCAGCGCGTCGATCATCCGCACCACCGAGGTCTTGCCGTTGGTGCCGGCGACGTGGATGGACGGGTAACTGCGCTGCGGCGAGCCGAGCAGTTCCAGTAAGGCGTTGATGCGGGTCAGGCTCGGCTCGATCTTGGACTCACCCCACCGCTGATCAAGCAGGTGCTCGACCTGGAGCAGTGCCGCGATCTCGTCCGGAGTGGGCTCAGAGGTGCCGATCGGTTGATCGGTCACGCCAGGCCTGCCAGACGCGCGGTGATGCGCTCCACCTCGTCGCGGGCCAGCTGTTGGCGGGCCCGGATCTTCTCGATCACAGCCTCAGGTGCCTTGCCCAGGAACTCGGCGTTGCCCAGCTTCGCCGAAGTGGCATCGAGGTCCTTGCGCGCCGTGGCCAGGTCCTTTTCCAGGCGGCGGCGTTCGGCGACGACGTCGACGGTCCCGGAGGTGTCCAGTTCGACGACGACGGTGCCGCGAGTCAGTCGCACCTCGACGGTGGCCGACGGCGCGAAGCCCTCCCCCGGTTCGGTCAGCCAGGCCTGGGAGGCCACCGCGGCCACCTGGGTGGCCAGGTCGGCGTCGTCGATGCCGGTCAACCGGGCCGAGACCTTCTGCCGGTCGCGCAGACCCTGGTCGCTGCGGAAGCGACGCACCTCGGTCACCAGCTTCTGCATGTCAGTGATCCGTTGCGCGGCAACCTTGTCCAAGGCGATGCCCGACGGGGCCGGCCAGTCCGCGATCACCAGAGACTCTGCACCGGTGAGCTCCTGCCACAGGGTTTCGGTGACGAACGGGATCACCGGGTGCAACAGTCGCAACAGGCTGTCCAGCACCGCCGCGAGCACGGCCGTGGTGTGGGTCAGTCCCTGCCCCAGCTGCGTCTTGGCCAATTCGACGTACCAGTCGCAGAATTCGTCCCAGGCGAAGTGGTACAGCGCCTCGCAGGCCCGCCCGAACTCGTAGCCCTCGAACGCCGAATCCACTTCGGCGCGAACCTCTTCCAGGCGACCCAGGATCCAGCGGTCGGCATCGGTCAGCTCATCGATGCTCGGCAATGGCGCCAGCGAGGCGCCGTTCATCAGCGCGAATCGGGTCGCGTTGAACAGCTTGGTGACGAAGTTGCGCGACGCACGGGCGTGGTCCTCTCCGATCGAGAGGTCGCTGCCGGGGCCGGCGCCGCGGGCCAGGGTGAACCGCAGGGCATCGGCGCCGAACGTCTCCACCCAGTCCAGTGGATCGATCCCGTTGCCCTTGGACTTGCTCATTTTGCGGCCGTGCTCGTCGCGGATCAGGCCGTGCAAGAACACGTTACGGAACGGAACATGGGCGTCGGGCAGCGCAGCGTCGCCACCGACGAAGGTGCCGAACATCATCATCCGAGCCACCCAGAAGAACAAGATGTCGTAGCCGGTCACCAAGACGCTGGTGGGATAGAACTTCTCCAGCTCCGGCGTGGCGTCTGGCCAGCCCATCGTGGAGAACGGCCACAGCGCCGAGGAGAACCAAGTGTCCAGCACGTCGGGGTCCTGCTCCCAGCCCTCAGGCGGGGTCTCATCCGGTCCGACGCAAACCTTTTCGCCGTTGGGCCCGTGCCAAATCGGGATGCGATGCCCCCACCACAGCTGCCGCGAGATACACCAGTCGTGCATATCGTCGACCCAGGCGAACCAGCGCGGCTCCAGGCTCTTCGGATGGATGACGGTGTCGCCGTCGCGAACCGCGTCACCGGCGGCCTTGGCCAGCGAGGAGACGTCGACCCACCACTGCATGGACAGCCGCGGCTCTATGACCTCACCGCTACGCTCGGAATGCCCGACACTGTGCAGGTAGGGCCGCTTTTCGGCCACGATGCGGCCTTGCGCGGCCAGCGCTTCGCGCACCGCGACGCGCGCCTCGAAGCGGTCCATGCCGTCGAACTGTGTTCCGGTGCCGGTGATCCGGGCGCGTTTGTCCAGGATCGTCGGCATGTCCAGCCGGTGGCGCAGACCGATCTCGAAGTCGTTGGGATCGTGGGCGGGCGTGACCTTGACCGCGCCGGTGCCGAATTCGGGGTCCACGTGTGCGTCGGCAACCACGGCGATCTGCCGGTCGGAGAACGGGTGTGGCAGTGAGCTGCCCACCAGGTCGCGGTACCGGTCGTCGTCGGGATGCACCGCGATCGCCGTGTCACCGAGCATGGTCTCCAGCCGGGTGGTGGCCACCACGATGTGGGGCTCGGTGTCATCGAGCGAGCCGTACCGGAACGACACCAGCTCGCCCTCGATGTCGTCGTACTTGACCTCAAGATCGCTGATCGCGGTCTCCAGCACGGGCGACCAGTTGACCAGTCGTTCGGCCTGGTAGATCAGCCCCGCATCGTAGAGCCGCTTGAAGATGGTGCGGACCGCCCGCGACAGGCCGTCATCCATGGTGAAGCGTTCGCGACTCCAGTCCACGCCGTCGCCGAGGCGGCGCATCTGGCCCCCGATGGTGCCGCCCGACTCCCTCTTCCAGTCCCACACCTTCTCGATGAACAGTTCGCGGCCGAAGTCTTCTTTTGTCTTGCCGTCGACGGCGAGCTGGCGTTCCACCACGCTCTGGGTGGCGATGCCGGCGTGGTCCATGCCGGGCAGCCACAACACCTCGTAGCCCTGCATCCGCTTGCGACGGGTCAACACGTCCATCAGGGTGTGGTCAAGCGCGTGGCCCATGTGCAGGCTGCCGGTGACGTTCGGCGGGGGCAGCACGATCGAGTAGCCGGGCTTGTCGCTGGTGGGATCAGCGGTGAAGTAGCCGGCATCCACCCAACGCTGGTAGATCGCGTCCTCTACCGCACCCGGCTCCCATGACTTGGGCAGGTGATCGGCGTTGGCGGCGTTGGAAGTGTCAGTCACCGCTTGATTCTAGGAATGACTGCCCGAGAGACGCCAAAGCCCCCGGACCTGGTCGGTCCGAGGGCTTTGTGCTGACGAGCTACTTCTTACCGCCGAGCAGCCCGCCGAGGATTCCGCCGATCGCCTCCCCGGTCTTGCCGCCCAGCGCGTTGCCCAGGATGCTGCCCATCGACTTGTTGCCTCCGCCGCCGGCTGCACCACCCAGGATGCTGCCCAGGACGTCACCGAGACCGCCACCGGAGGCCTGCTGCTGGGCCGGCTCGGCCTTCTGGCCGGTCAGTTGCTTGCCGATGTAGGCGAGCACGATCGGCGCGATGATCGGCAGCAGCTTCTGCAGCAGGTCGTTGTTGCCCGCTCCGGCACCCGACAGTGCCGAGGCGACCTCGCTGGTGTTGTTGCCGCCGAAGATGGTGGAGATCACCTGCTGGCCTTCGGACTGGCTGGCACCGAACGCGTTGTCCAGCAGCCCCTGGGCGGCGAAGGTGGCGGCGGTGTTGACGATGCTGTCGGCCTGGCTCGGGTCTTGGGCGTTCTGGCTCAACCCGCCGACCAGTACCGGCACCAGGGTCCGAATGGTGCTGTCCACTTCACCCGAGTCAGCGCCGAGCTGGTTAGCGATGTCCTGGATGGGGATCTGAGCGAAGAGATCGTCGAGGCCGGCCATGATGATTCCACCTTCGTTGCTGGGTGCTGCTAGGAGCAGCGGTCGAAAACGACATTAGCGGAAAGATCAGTGCCCGGCACCGGCCAATTGAGCCCCGGTCAGCGCAGCCGACAAACCTCGAGCGTCACACCCGCTGCGGGCAGTCTGGCCAGCAGCACATCGCCCATCGCGGCCGCCGGGGTGAGCACGCCGTAGTGGTCCGACAGTGCGTCGCGGTCCAGCGCCAGCGCCAGCGCGCTCTCGCCCAACAGCACCGAGGTGGCCTGGTAGCCGGGGTCGCCCCGCTGCGCCATGTCGGCCCGGTAGCGGGCCCCGCTGCTCGTGGTCGTGTAGGTCTCGATGCGGTAGTAGCCGTTCTCGCGACGGCTCCGGCTGGGGCCGGTGCCCGGCTTGGGCAACACCCGTTCCAGCAATCCGGCCGGCACCAGCCGCAAGAGGTGGCCGCCGACCCCGAAGGTCGCCTTGCCCATTCCAGTGGCCAGTCCAGACAGTGCAGGTGCCGCGGCCGACGAGCCGACGCTCATGTGCTCGGCGTAGCGGAAGCGGCGACCGTAGGCCCAGTCCAGCAGTCCGTTGCTGCGCCGCACGATGCGGGTGTTGACAGGTGCCATGGCGAAGCCGGCGGTCCAGATTCCGTCGAGTTCCGGCGCGATGTCTTGGCCCCGCCGCCAGGACAGGTCCGGCTCGGGGCCCAATCGCGGCTCGGCGGACCGATCCGAGCTGAGCGTGTAGGGATCCGACAGCTGGCGTCGGGCCTTCGGGTCGTTGGCGGCGGCGCTGAGGAACTCAATCATGGTCGCGAGGGTGCCGCCGGACGCCCCACCGGAGGCGCCCCGCACAACGAAGTCGGTGTCTAGCAGATCCCCGGTGCCGTCGTCGCAGGCAGCCCTATACAAGGCGTACACACTCATGTCCGAGGGGATGGAATCGAAGCCGCAGGCGTGCACGATGCGAGCTTGGTTGTCGGCGGCCTGCCTGTGGTAGCGGTCGATGCTCTCCCGCACGAACAGCGTCTCGCCGGTGAGGTCGACGTAATCGGTGCCGGCCGCAGCGCAGGCTGCGACCAAGGGCATGCCATAACGGGTGTAGGGACCCACGGTGGTGATCACCACCCGGGTCTGGGCCGCCATCGCCCCCAGGGTT
This sequence comes from Mycobacterium sp. SVM_VP21, assembly GCA_024758765.1. Taxonomy (NCBI): domain Bacteria; kingdom Bacillati; phylum Actinomycetota; class Actinomycetes; order Mycobacteriales; family Mycobacteriaceae; genus Mycobacterium; species Mycobacterium cavoris. The sequence continues at coordinate 4,652,843 of CP101406.1, read as the reverse complement.
GCGGGCTTGTCGGCGTCGGCCACCACGATCGGCCAGTCTTGGGCTGGCGATCCGAGACCGTCGCGGACCTCGCGCACCCGCTCCGCCGAGCGGCCGGCCAACCCGATCCGGGCGGCTGCGCCGGCGCGGGCCAGGTATTGGGCGGTCAGCTTCCCGGCGAAACCGGTGGCCCCATAGAGGATGATGTCGAGCTCACGAGGCGTGTCAGGCACGCGCCCGACGCTACTCGCCGGCCCGAGCCCCTATCCGACGGCGACGGCGCCGGGCTGGTCGCCCGGCGCCGTCGTCGATAGCGCTACAGGGATGGTCAGCCGCGACGGCCGCACACCGGCCAGGCACCGATGCCCTGGCTGCGCAGAACGTTCTCGGCAACCCGGATCTGCTCGGCACGGCTGGCGTTGTGCGGCATGCCGCTGCCACCGTTGGCACGCCAGGTGCCGGCGTTGAACTGCAGTCCGCCGTAGTAGCCGTTGCCGGTGTTGATCGACCAGTTGCCACCCGACTCGCAGGCCGCGATGGCGTCCCAGTTGACGCTGTCCGCCTTGGCGGTGGCGTCGGACAGGGCGACCGCGCCGGTGATCAGGGCGCCGGCGATCGCGGCCAGGGTCAGGGGCTTGCGGACGTTCTTCAACATCGTTCCTTTCGCAGTGCGCGCGCCGAAGTGCGCCCACGGCAGTGGGCCGGCATGCCTGGGCTTCAGGCGGGAGTGGTCTTCGAGACGTGCCGTCTAGGTCAGGCACGACAGCGGGGGCAGATACGCCCGCCGGGATGACACCCGGCACCGCGGAGACGTTTGAGGGGCCGCCCGCGGCCCCGCTCACACGCGGTTCCGTCGATTCAATTTGTTTGCCTTGCATTAGGGCGAGAGGAAACTTACGAAACGTTCATACGACAAGTCCAACCGCATGACGCGAATATTTCGGCTAGATCACGAAACCATCACGTTGCGGTCGGGAATGGTCATAGCAGGTCAGCACCCGCTTTCGGTGTTCTGTCGACCTAGCAGCCGGCGCCGATGAGCGTGAGTCAGATCACGGGTTTTTTGTGGGCTGGACCACTGCAAATGCCGGAATTTGAGAACGGTTCATCGCCCCCTCAGCCGAGAATCGCCCGCTACAGAGGTCCCAGCAGCATCATCTACCTCATTCGTCGCAGGTCATCGGGCCTGGACTGCTCGCAGCGCGTCAAGCAGGCGAAAGCTGCGCCTCTACCGAACCATCACGTAATTTCGCGTGCGGAATAGGCGCTGCAATCCGGCTCGTCTCAACATCCACCGTCGCCCGAGGCCCCGAACCAATTACGTTGCGCTACAAGCGTTTCCAGACTCATACAACAAGCTCCCCGAGTGGAAAACTCCGCGTCGCGCCAATAATTTTTGTATCTCACGCAGATAATACGACGATATATTTCATTACCTGTGCGCCCCGAATAACGCTTTATTCGCAACGACAAACCATATTTGCTGCTATGCGACTCAGCGCAGATCGGCGAGATCGTCCGGAGAGTTGAGATTGGCCAGCGGGGACGCGTCGGCCAGCATGATCCGCCGGACGTCGGCCACGTCGATCAACGCGCCCACCCGGCGTTCCCCGGACGCGACCAAGGAATCGACGGTGTCGGCCAGCGTGGTGCGATACACCCCGGCCAGATAGTGGTCGCGATCAGCGTGCGGCAGCACGACGTCGGCCACGGGAGAAGTAAGCGCGTCGATCAAATCCGTTGTCAGAAAAGGCATGTCGACCGCACAGACGAAGGCGCGTGGGGCGCCGGCCTGTGCCGCTGCATGCAACCCCAGCCCGATCGCGGGCAACGGACCCAGCCCGGGCACTGCGTCGCGCAGCACCTGTGCAGCGAGATCGGGCAACGCCTGGCCCTGGGCGGCCACCACGAAGAGGGGATCACAACGCTGCGCCAGCACCGATACCTGGTGTTCCACCAGAGTCAAACCGGCGAAGCGGCCCGGCACGGTCAGAGTGGCCTTATCGCGGCCCATCCGGCGCGAGGCGCCGCCGGCCAGCACGACTCCGGCCAACCGACCGGCAGTCATGGCCTCAGACTCGCCTCAGTCCACGGTCCAGGTGTCGCGACCACGCAGCAGCGCCTGAAGTGCGGCGGTGTCGTTAGCGGTCGACTGCCGGGCCTCGGCGACCTGCGCACGAGCCAGATCGTCGTAGGTGGGCTTGCTGACCTTGCGGAAAATGCCCATCGGGAAGTGCGACAGGTCCTGCTCCGAGAGCCGCGACAGCGCGAAGGCGTACGAGGAGTCGGCCTGGGTGGCGTCGTGCACCACGATCTGGTCGGCCGAGACGTCGGCGGTCTTGGCGACCTCGAGCCCGAAACCGGACTTGATGACGCAGTACTCCCCCTCGGCGCCGAACACGATGCGCTCGCCGTGCCGGACATTGATGATGCGGCTTTCCGCACCTTCCTTGCGCAGCAGGTCGAAGGAGCCATCGTTGAACACCGGGCAGTCCTGCAGGATCTCCACCAGCGCCGAGCCGCGGTGCTCCATCGCACCTTGCAGGACCTCGGTCAGGCCCTTGCGGTCGGAGTCCAGGGCCCGCCCAACGAAGGTCGCCTCGGCGCCGAGGGCCAGCGAGATCGGGTTGAACGGGTTGTCCAGCGAACCGTACGGCGTCGACTTGGTGACCTTGCCGGTCTCCGAGGTCGGCGAATACTGGCCCTTGGTCAGGCCGTAGATCCGGTTGTTGAACAGCAGGATGGTGATGTTGACGTTGCGTCGCAGCGTGTGGATCAGGTGGTTGCCGCCGATCGACAGCGCGTCGCCGTCACCGGTGATCAGGAACACCTTCAGGTCTTCACGGGCGGTCGCCAGCCCGGTGGCGAACGTCGGGCCACGGCCGTGGATCGAGTGCACGCCGTAGGTGTTCATGTAGTACGGGAAGCGGCTCGAGCAGCCGATCCCGCTGACGAACACCACGTTCTCCCGCCGCACCCCCAGTTCGGGCAGGAAGTTGCGGACGGAGTTGAGGATGGCGTAGTCGCCACAACCCGGGCACCAGCGCACCTCCTGGTCGGAGGTGAAGTCCTTGGACTTCTGCGGCTCGTCGGTGGTGGGGACCCCGCTCAGCGCGGTCAGTCCCAGATCGGTTCCGACGAGCGAGCCGACAGCTTCGGTGGTGGTCATGAGTTCGCTCCTGCTGTACCCGCAATGGTGACCGCCGCGGCCCTGGCCAGCGACGCCTTCTCGTTCTCCCGGTCGGCCAGCGTGCCGGCCAGTGCGTCGTCGATGATCCCCTCGACCTCGTCGGCCAGGAATGCCTGGCCGGTCACCTTGGTCACCGACTGGATGTCGACCAAGTAACGGCCGCGCAGCAGCAGCGCCAACTGGCCCAGGTTCATCTCCGGCAGCACCACCTTGGGGTAGCGCCGCAGCACCTCACCCAGGTTGGCCGGCAACGGGTTGAGGTTACGCAGGTGCGCCTGCGCAACCTTGACGCCGCCGCGTCGGACCCGCCGGCAGGCCTCGGCGATCGGGCCGTAGGAACTGCCCCAGCCCAACATCAGCAGCTCGGCGTCCCCGGACGGGTCATCGACGACCAGGTCGGGAACCTTGATGCCGTCGATCTTGGCCTGACGCAGCCGCACCATCAGGTCGTGGTTGGCCGGCTCATAGGAGATCGCCCCGGAGCCGTTGGCCTTCTCCAGGCCACCGATCCGGTGCTCCAGGCCCGGGGTGCCGGGGATGGCGAACTGCCGGGCCAGGGTCTCCGGGTCGCGCGCGTACGGCGCGAAGTCCTCGCCGGCCTTGGCCAGGTTTTGGTCGATGGGCTCCATCGCGGCAACGTCCGGGATACGCCACGGCTCCGAACCATTGGCGATCGCGCCGTCGGAGAGCAGCACCACCGGGGTGCGGTATGTCACCGCGATCCGAACGGCCTCGATGGCCGCGTCGAAGCAGTCCGACGGCGTGCACGGCGCCAGCACCGCCACCGGCGACTCACCGTTGCGCCCGTAGAGCGCCTGCATCAGGTCGGCCTGCTCGGTCTTGGTAGGCAGGCCGGTGGACGGGCCGCCGCGCTGGACGTTGATCAACAGCAGCGGCAGCTCGGTCATCACGGCCAGGCCCAGCGCCTCGGCCTTGAGCGCCAAACCGGGACCGGAGGTGCTGGTGACACCCAGCGCACCGCCGTAGGAGGCGCCGATCGCCGCACCGATGCCGGCGATCTCGTCTTCGGCCTGGAAGGTCAGCACGTTGAAGTTCTTGTACTTCGACAGCTCGTGCAGGATGTCCGAGGCCGGGGTGATCGGGTAGGTCCCCAGCACCACCTGGGTGTCGGCCAGCTGGCCGGCGACGATCACGCCGTAGGCCATCGCGGTGTTGCCCGAGATCTGGCGGTACTCGCCCGCCGGCAGCTTGGCCGGGGCGATCTCGTAGGTGGTGCCGAACGCCTCGGTGGTCTCGCCGTAGTTCCAGCCCGCCTTGAGCGCCAGCACGTTGGCGTCGGCCACATCGGGCTTCTTGGCGAACTTCTCCCGGATGAACCGCTCGCTGCTCGCCAGCTCCCGGCCGTACATCCAGGACAGCAGGCCCAGGGCGAACATGTTCTTGGCCCGGGCGCCGTCTTTCTTGGTCGCGCCGATCGCCTCGACCGCACCCAGGGTCAGAGAGGTCATCGCGACCGGAACCACGACGTAGTCGGAGAGTTCCTCGGTCTCCAGCGGGTTGGTCTCGTAGCCGATCTTGGCCAGGTTGCGCTTGGTGAACTCGTCGGAGTTGACGATCACCATGCCGCCACGCGGCAGGTCGCCGATGTTGGCCTTCAGCGCCGCGGGGTTCATCGCCACCAACACATCGGGGCGGTCACCGGCGGTGAGGATGTCGAAGTCGGCGATCTGGATCTGGAACGACGACACACCGGGCAGGGTGCCCTGAGGTGCGCGGATCTCGGCCGGGTAGTTCGGCTGGGTAGCCAGGTCGTTGCCGAACAGGGCCGCCTCGGAGGTGAAGCGATCGCCGGTGAGCTGCATACCGTCGCCGGAGTCACCGGCGAAACGGATGACGACTTTCTCGAGTTTTTGGCGACCGGGTGCCGACCCGACTCCGTTACCGCTCGGCCCCACAGCCCCGCCTTCCATCACTGTCCACCCGGGCCCGCGCAGCACGGCTGGCGCACCCACAAGTTTTTCTGTCACTGGCAGTACCGATTATTGCACCGCTCTTATAGACCATACGACGCCACACCGTGTCGAAATTCGGGTTACTCAGTGTTAAATGTCGATGTCACACTGGGGTTCGCGGTCAACTTGAGCCGGAAATGTGGTTTTCATCACGTTCACCCGCGCGCCAACTCTAAGAGAAGTTCGGTACTGGCGAGTAACTTTGCGCGGCGTCGAGCGCCGCCCCGGGTCAGGCGCTCTTGTCGCGACGCTCGCCGCGCGATGCCTTGCGCGGCACGATGGTCGGCAACACGTTGTCCTGCACCGTTTCCTTGGTCACGACGACCTTGGCGACATCGTTGCGGCTGGGGATGTCATACATGACCGGCAGCAGGACTTCTTCCATGATCGCCCGCAGACCGCGCGCACCGGTGCCGCGGTGGATGGCCTGATCTGCGATGGCCTCCAGCGCGTCCTGGCTGAACTCGAGCTCGACCCCGTCCATCTCGAACAGCCGGGTGTACTGCTTGACGAGCGCGTTCTTGGGCTCCGACAGGATCTTGACCAACGACTCCATGTCCAGGTTGGTCACCGAGGCCACCACCGGCAACCGGCCGATGAACTCGGGGATCAGACCGAACTTGATCAGGTCTTCCGGCATGACCTCGGCGAAGTGGTCGGTGGTGTCGATCTCGGCCTTGGACCGGACTTCGGCGCCGAATCCCAAGCCCCGCTTGCCAACCCGGTCCGAGACGATCTTCTCCAGGCCGGCGAAAGCACCGGCAACGATGAACAGCACATTGGTGGTGTCGATCTGGATGAATTCCTGGTGCGGGTGCTTGCGACCGCCCTGCGGCGGAACCGAGGCCTGCGTACCTTCCAGGATCTTGAGCAGCGCCTGCTGCACGCCCTCGCCGGAGACGTCGCGGGTGATCGAGGGGTTTTCGCTCTTGCGGGCGATCTTGTCGACCTCGTCGATGTAGACGATGCCGGTCTCGGCGCGCTTGACGTCGTAGTCGGCCGCTTGAATCAGCTTGAGCAGAATGTTTTCGACATCCTCACCGACATAGCCGGCTTCGGTGAGTGCCGTCGCATCCGCTATTGCGAACGGGACATTGAGCATCTTGGCCAGCGTTTGGGCCAGGTAGGTCTTGCCACAGCCGGTGGGCCCGAGCATCAAGATGTTGGACTTGGTCAGCTCAACCGGCTCACCCGAGCGCGAGTCCCGGCTCTTCTCGCCGGCCTGGATGCGCTTGTAGTGGTTGTAGACGGCCACCGCGAGCGTGCGCTTGGCCGTGTCCTGGCCGATGACGTAACCCTCCAGGAACTCCCGGATCTCAGCGGGCTTGGGCAGCTCATCGAGCTTCACGTCGTCGGCGTCGGCCAACTCCTCTTCGATGATCTCGTTGCACAGGTCGATGCACTCATCGCAGATGTAGACGCCCGGACCTGCAATGAGCTTCTTGACCTGCTTCTGACTCTTGCCGCAGAACGAACACTTCAGCAGGTCCCCGCCGTCTCCAATGCGCGCCATGGTGCGTTAGGACCTACTTCCTGTTCGCCGTCTGTCGTCGGGGTGCCGGTGTCTGCTCCGACGCTACCCGTTCACTCCGGTGCGAGGCGACCGATAAGGCCGAATCGCGTCGTTGGTATTCATCACGGGCTCCGTCTGCCTGCTCCACGAACATATAGCCCAAGGCGCCGCAGCCGGCGTGTGACGCGCTGGCGTGGCGTGAGCGTTTCGGGGGCGTTACCCGGCTGTGAGCCGGGCGGAGCCTTCCAGCTCTAGAGTGGCAAACGTGGGGTTCGCCGTGCCCGACGATACCGTGCTCGTCGCCGATGGGGGGCTGGCGACGGAGCTGGAAGCCCGCGGGGCCGACCTGTCCGACCCGCTGTGGTCGGCCCGGTTGCTCGTGGAAGCACCCCAAGACATCGCGGCCGTTCACGCGGCCTTCTTTGCCGCCGGTGCGCAGATCGCGACCACCGCCAGCTATCAGGCGAGCTTCGACGGATTCGCCGCCCGCGGGATCGACCGACGGGCGGCCGCCGGGCTGTTGCGCCGCAGCGTGGACCTGGCCCGCCAAGCCGGCGACGGCGCGCGTGGGCGCTGGGTTGCGGCGTCAGTCGGCCCGTACGGCGCCGCTCGCGCCAACGGCTCGGAATACCGCGGCCGGTACGGACTTTCGGTCACACAGCTGTCTGCGTGGCACCGGCCCCGGTTGGAGATCCTGGCCGACGCCGGCGCCGACCTGCTCGCGTTGGAGACCGTGCCGGACCTCGATGAGGCGGCGGCCCTGGTGGGCCTGGTCCAGGAGGCGAACGTTCCGGCCTGGCTCAGCTACACGATCGACGGCACCCAAACCCGCGCCGGGCAGCCCCTCGCGGAGGCCTTCGCGGTGGCCGCCGAGGTGCCGCAGATCGTCGCGGTGGGGGTGAACTGCTGCGCCCCGGCCGACGTCCTGCCGGCGATCGAGATCGCCAGCGAAGTCACCGGCAAGCCGCTGATCGTCTACCCCAACAGCGGTGAGCAGTGGAGGTCGGGGCGCTGGGCGGGACCGAGGCGCTTCTCCCCCGCCCTGGTGCCGGCCTGGGTTGCCGCCGGTGCCCGCATCATCGGGGGTTGCTGCCGGGTGGGCCCGGCCGAGATTGCCGCCGTGGCGGCCGTAGCCCGCCGAGCGTGTAATGAGCGCGGAAATCCGGCTGAAAATTCGCGCTGAGTACACGCTCGGCGCGGGGCCTACGCCGTCTGAGCCGACAGCTTCCGGTACTCCAGCACGGTGTCGATGATCCCGTACTCCTTGGCCTCGGCCGCGGTCAGGATCTTGTCGCGGTCGGTGTCCTTGCGGACCACCTCCGGGTCCTTCCCGGTGTGGCGGGCCAGGGTGGACTCCATCAGGGTCCGCATCCGCTCGATCTCAGCGGCCTGGATCTCCAGGTCGGAGAACTGGCCCTGGATCACTCCGGACAGCGACGGCTGGTGGATCAGCACTCGGGCGTTGGGCAAAGCCATCCGCTTGCCCGGCGTACCCGCCGCCAGCAACACCGCCGCAGCCGAGGCGGCCTGACCCAGGCACACGGTCTGAATATCGGCCCGCACGTACTGCATGGTGTCGTAGATCGCCATCAGCGAGGTGAACGAACCACCCGGGGAGTTGATGTACATGGTGATGTCGCGGTCGGGGTCCAAAGACTCCAGCACCAGCAACTGGGCCATGATGTCGTTGGCCGAGGCGTCGTCGACCTGCACGCCGAGGAAGATGATGCGCTCCTCGAACAGCTTGTTGTACGGGTTGGACTCCTTGACGCCCCAGCTGGAGTGCTCCACGAACGACGGCAGGATGTAGCGCGCCTGCGGTGCGATGGCTCGCAAGGTTTCGGGGTTCATGATGTGGCTCCGTTGACGTGGGCGCTGGTGATGATGTGGTCGACGAAGCCGTATTCCAGGGCTTCGGTGGCAGTGAACCAGCGGTCGCGGTCGGAGTCGGCCTCGATGCGCTCGATGGACTGACCGGTGAACTCGGCGTTGAGCCGGAACATCTCCTTCTTGATGACCGCGAACTGCTCGGCCTGGATGGCGATGTCGGCGGCGCTGCCGGTCACCCCGCCCAGCGGTTGGTGCATCAGGATCCGGGCGTGCGGCAGGGCGTAGCGCTTGCCCTTGGTGCCCGCCGCAAGCAGGAACTCGCCCATCGAGGCGGCCATCCCCATCGCGTAGGTGGCTACGTCACACGGTGCCAGCACCATGGTGTCGTAGATCGCCATCCCCGCGCTGATCGAACCGCCCGGGGAGTTGATGTAGAGCGAGATGTCCTTGGTCGGGTCCTCGGCGGCCAACAACAGGATCTGGGCACACAGCCGGTTGGCGATGTCGTCGTCCACCTGCGACCCCAGGAAGATAATGCGTTCTCGCAGTAGCCGCTCGTAAACCGAGTCGACGAGATTCAGACCGGGCTGGCTCACAGTGGGATACCTGCTTTCTCGAGATTCATATGCACCGACCCTAACCAACCGGAACGGCTCAGGGCGGTCCGAACCGGCTTCGTTCGCTTACAGCGTCACTCGTCGGATGCAGCCTCGGCCTCGGCGGCTTCCTCGGCCGCTTCCTCAGCGGCGGCCAAAGCCTCGGCGGCTTCGTCTGCCTCGTCACCTGATTCGTCGGTGCCGAAGAACTCGGCGGTGTCGATCTCGTTGCCCGCGGTATCGCTGACCGCGGCCGCACGCACCGCCGCGGCCAGCGCCATGCCGCGACGCACGTCGGCGAAGACCGCCGGCAGCTGGTTGTTCTGCTGCAGGAACTGCACCAGCTGCTGCGGCGGGATGCCGTACTGACGTGCCATCAGCACCAGGTGCTGGGTGAGGTCGTTCTGGCCCACCTGGATCTCCAGCTTGTCGCCGAGCGCATCGAGCAGCAGCTGGGTCTTCACCGACTTCTCGGCCTCGCTGCGGGTCTCGGCGTCGAACTCGGCGCGCGAGGAGCCCTTTTCGGCCAGCGACTCGGCGAACTTGTTCTCGTCGTGGTCCAGACCGTGCAGCGCGTTGTGCAACGCGTTGTCGATGTGCGCCTGCACGACGGCCTCGGGCAACGGCATCTCGACCTGCTCGACCAGGGTCGCCAGCGTCGCCTCGCGGACCTTCTCAGCCTGCTGGATGCGCTTGGTCCGGCTCACCTGCTCGGTGAGGTTCTCCCGCAGCTCGCCGATGGTGTCGTACTCGCTGGCCAGCTGCGCAAACTCGTCGTCGGCCTCCGGCAGCTCGCGCTCCTTGACCGACTGAACCGTGACGGTGACCTCAGCGTCCTTGCCGGCCTGCGGGCCGGCCGCCAGCTTGGTGGTGAAGGACTTGCTCTCACCGGCCGACAACCCCACGATGGCGTCGTCGAGGCCCTCGATGAGCTGACCCGATCCGACCTCGTGCGACAGCCCCTCGGTGGCAGCGCCTTCAACCGCCTCGCCGTCGATCGTGGCGTCCAGGTCGATCGAGACGAAGTCGCCGTCGGCGGCCGGGCGCTCGACACCGGTCAGGGTGCCGAACCGGGCGCGCAGCGAGTCGAGCTCGGCGTCGACCTCGTCGTCGTTGACCTGGATGGGATCCACCGTGATCTTCAGCTGCTCCAGGTCGGGCAGGGCGATGTCGGGCCGCACGTCGACCTCAGCAGTGAAGGAGATCTGCTCACCGTCGTCGAGCTTGGTGACCTCGATGTCGGGCTGACCCAGCGGCTTGAGGTCCGAGCTCGTCACCGCCTCGCTGTAGCGGCTCGGCAGCGCCTCGTTGACCACCTGCTGCAACACCGCGGCGCGACCGAAGCGAGCCTCGATGAGCTTGGCCGGAGCCTTACCCGGCCGGAAGCCCGGCAACCGCACCTGCTTGGCCAACTCCTTGTAGGTCCGCTCGAAATCCGGCTGAAGCTCGGTGAACGGCACCTCAACGTTGATGCGAACCCGGGTCGGGGTCAGCTGCTCGACGGTGCTCTTCACGGGTGTACTCCTCGATATCGTTGACGTGGTCGGTCGTGCCGGTGCGGCGCGCGCTAGTGGTCGGGGTGACAGGATTTGAACCTGCGGCCTTCCGCTCCCAAAGCGGATGCGCTACCAAGCTGCGCTACACCCCGCACTGACCAGGCGATCCTACGGCCCGGCATATCGGTGATCACAATGACCTGCTGCCAACGCCCCACGAAGCCACCGCGGCGGGGCAATTGGATTTCGGGTCCGCCACGCCGGTACAGTCTCGCTCTAGCTGTTCATGCGGGCGTAGCTCAATGGTAGAGCCCTAGTCTTCCAAACTAGCTACGCGGGTTCGATTCCCGTCGCCCGCTCCACAAGGACCCGCCTGGGGTCCGCCGACCTGCGGTTCGGCGGACTCCAGCGGCGGTCTCCCCCCTCGACAAGCAACTGCTCAACAGGCGCGTGCCGGCCGGGGGCTGCTGTACTCGCGCGACGCCGCGGACTTATCCTTCCAAGCAAGCTGCGCGGGTGCGATCGCCCCGTCGCCCCCGCGGAAGGGGATGCTCCCTAGCAGGAAGGCACGCCATGGGCGGCACACGGCACGTCCAAATACATGGGACGTGCTCCCCGCGCTTCGCCAAGGTGCGCGACGAGTTCGAGCGCAACTTCACCGAGCGCGACGAGCTCGGCGCGGCCGTCGCGGCGTATGTCGACGGCGAACTGGTCGTCAATCTGTGGGCCGGCTCCGCCGACGTCGACGGCCAGCGGCCCTGGCAGGAAGACACCCTGAGCACCGTGTTGTCGGGCAGTAAGGGCCTGACCAGCACTTGCGTGCATCGGCTCGCCGATGCCGGGGAGCTGGACCTGCGAGTACCGGTGGCCCACTACTGGCCGCAGTTCGGCCAGGCTGGCAAGGGCGACATCTCCCTGGCGATGGTGCTGGCGCACCGTTCCGGGGCGATCGGGCCGCGTGAACCGATGCACTGGCGCGACGTCACCGACTGGGATCTGGTCTGCGAACGCCTGGCCGCCGCCGAACCGTGGTGGCGTCCCGGCACCGCGCAGGGCTACCACATGACCACCTACGGCTTCATCATCGGTGAAGTCGTCCGGCGGGTAACCGGATTGACCGTGAGCCAGTACCTGCGCACGGAGGTCGCCGGCCCGCTGGGCGCCGAGGTACACATCGGGGTGCCGGCCGAGCAGCAGCCCTACCGCTGCGCCGATCCGGTGGGCAAGCCGACGATCCGGGAGATGCTGTCCTCGGCCGGCGCACCGAAACGCCCGACTTCGTTGGACGACCACCCCAAGGCGGGACTGGCGGTCGCGATGGGATTCGCCCCCGACGACGAGATCGCCACCAACGACCTGACGCTCTGGCGCCAACTGGAGTTCCCCGGCACCAACGCCCAGGTCTCGGCCCTGGGCATGGCCACCTTCTATAACGCATTGGTGCAGGAGAAGCTGCTCAGCCGGGCCGCCATGGACCGCCTGCGGGTGCTGCAGGGCGGCACCGAAACCGACCTGGTGCTCGGGCCCCGAGTCGCCGAGCACGGGTGGGGAATGGGCTACATGCTCAACGCCGAGGGGGTCAACGGGCCCAACCGGCGGATCTTCGGTCACGGTGGCCTCGGCGGATCGTTCGCGTTCGCGGATCTGGAGCACCGGATCGGCTACGGCTACGTGATGAACCGGTTCGATCACACCCAGGCCAATGCCGACCCGCGCAGCGTGGTGTTGTCCAACGAGATCTACCGGGCGCTCGGGGTGGCGCTTCGGCCCCGGCGCGAAACGGTCTACGACGACTGACCCGCTAGGTGGGCGACCCGCCACCCTGACAGGACGGACACCAGAACACATTGCGGCCCTCCAGTTCAGCGGTGCGCACGGCAGTCCCGCACAGACGGCACGGGTCGCCGGCGCGCCGGTAGACGTAGGTACGCGGCTTGCCGGGCGCGTACGCCGGAGCGCCGTGGTCATCCTCGGGCCGGACGACGACGATGCTGCCGCGCCGCAGCCCGACCTTCATCAGCGCCACCAAGTCGGCCCAGATCTCGGCGAAGTCCGCTTCGCCGATCTGCACACCGGGCCGGTAGGGGTCGATCCGATGCCGGAACAGCACCTCGCTGCGGTAGACGTTGCCGACCCCGGCCAGCACCGACTGGTCCATCAACAGTGCAGCTATGGTTTTGCGGGACTTGGCAATTCGCTTGAAGGCCAGTGACGGGTCGGCATCACTGCGCAGCGGATCGGGTCCCAGCCGCGCGATCACGTCGGCAACCTGCGCCTCGTCGACCACCTCGCACGCGGCCGGACCGCGCAGATCGGTGCCGTAGTCGGCACCCACCATCCGCATCCGGACCTGGCCGACCGGTTCGGGCAGGCCACCGTCAGCCAGGCCGAACTCGGTGAAGTGGCCGTAGATCCCCAGGTGCACGTGCACGATCGGCCCGCGCGCGTAGTGGTGGAACAAGTGCTTGCCCCACGCGTCGGCACGCAGCAGTGGCTGCCCGTCGACTACGGCGGCGCCGGATTCGAAGCGGCCCTGCGGACTGGACACCGCGACCGGCGCGCCCGCGAAGCGGCGCTGATGCAGCCGGGCCAGCCGGTGCAAGATGTGCCCCTCCGGCATGTCAGGCCAGTCTGTGGTCGGGTCAGGCGGGCGCGCCGGGCACCGGAGGTGCCTCGTGGTTGCGCTCGTAGGCAGCCAGGATGTCGATGCGCCGCTGGTGACGCTCGGCCTCCGACCACGGGGTGCTCAAGAATGCGTCGACGATCGCGAGTGCTTCAGCGGTGTTGTGCATCCGGCCGCCGATGCCGATCAGCTGGGCATTGTTGTGTTCCCGGGCCAGTTGCGCGGTTTCGGTGCTCCAGGCCAGCGCGCAACGCGCCCCGGGCACCTTGTTGGCTGCGATCTGCTCACCGTTGCCGGACCCGCCGATCACGATGCCGAGACTGTCGGGATCGGCAACCGTACGAGCCGCCGCCGCGATGCAGAACGCCGGGTAGTCGTCCTCGGCGTCATAGCTGAAGGCCCCGCAGTCGACCGGCTCATGGCCGGCCTTCTTCAGGTGCTCGACGATCGCTTCTTTGAGTTCGTAGCCGGCGTGGTCGCAGCCGAGGTAGACGCGCATGGCGTCATTGTCTCAGACCCGGTCTGCTCCCCCGCCAACCGTCAGTCGAACTCCGGCGCCTCGACCCGGGTTCGCTTGAGCTCCCAGAAGTGCGGATAGGACGCGAAGGTCACCGATGCATCCCACAGCTCCCCCGCCTGCTCGCCGCGGGGAATGCGAGACAGCACCGGCCCGAAGAACGCCACCCCGTTGACGTGGATGGTCGGGGTTCCGACGTCCTTGCCGACGGCGTCCATCCCAGCGTGGTGGCTTGCCCGCAGCGCCTCGTCGTAAGCGTCGCTGGTGGCGGCGTCGGCCAGTTCGGCCGGCAGACCCACCTCGGCCAGTGCACCGGCGATGACGTCGGGGAAGTCCTTGTTGTTCTGGTTGTGGATCCGGGTTCCCATCGCGGTGTACAGCGGCCGCAGGATCTCGTTGCCGCGTAGCTGCTCGGCGGCGATCGCCACCCGCACCGGGCCCCACGCCTGCTTCATGCCCTCGCGGTACTGCTCGGGCAGGTCGTCGCGGCCCTCGTTGAGGACGGCCAAGCTCATCACGTGGAAGGTGACGTCGATGTCACGGACCTTCTCGACCTCGAGGATCCACCGCGAGGTGATCCAGCACCACGGGCACAGCGGGTCGAACCAGAACTCGGCTTGCGATTTCACGGGCATGGCGATCCTCTCAGCCAACAATGGACACGTCTGCAACCTCTAACGCGGCCCCGAGCACATCTATGCCCGCCGCGCGACTACAGGCTCAGGGCCAGCAGCGCGACCGCGACCGCCGGGAACGCGCCCTGGACGACGGCGGCGCGGGCCTTGTCGGGCGACGACGTCACCAGAACCAGTGCCGCGGCCAGCATGGACCCCACGCCGGCGAAGATCAGCGCAAGCCCAACGGTGTTGTGGTCCAACGAAACCGCGGCGATACCCACGACCGTGACGATGGCCAGGAACAGATTGTAGAAACCCTGATTGAAGGCCAGCGCCTTGGTGGTCTCGGCCTCCTCGGCGGTGGTGCCGAAGACAGCCCGAGTGCGCGGCGAAGTCCAACTCAGCGACTCGAGCGCGAAGATGTAGACGTGCAACACCGCGGCCAGCGCGGCGAAGGTCAGACCGGCGATGAGCATGGCCTCATTAAACTCGGTCCGGCGCCCGCCCGCACGGTCTGGCGGCTACTGTAGGCGGGCGTGGCACTTCCTAACCTCACCCGCGACCAGGCCGCCGTGCGGGCCGCTTCGGTCACCGTCGTCAACTACCGGATCGCCCTGGACCTGACCGATGGCAGCGGCAATCCGGGCGAGCGCACCTTCCGCTCCACCACCACCGTCACCTTCGACGCACTGGCCGGTAGCGACACCGTCATCGACATCGCCGCCGCGACGATCCACAGCGCCACCCTCAACGGCCGCGCCCTCGATGTCTCGGCCTACGACGAGGCCGTCGGCGTCACACTGACCGGCCTGGACGGGCACAACACCGTCGAGATCGACGCGCAGTGCTACTACTCCAACACCGGCGAAGGTCTGCACCGCTTCGTCGACCCGGTCGACGATGAGGTGTACCTGTACTCGCAGTTCGAAACCGCGGACGCCAAGCGGATGTTCGCCTGCTTCGACCAACCCGACCTCAAGGCCACCTTCGACATCACCGTCACCGCACCGCCGCACTGGCAGGTGATCTCCAACGGCGCCACCACCGCGGTGCGCGACGGAATGCACACGTTTGCGACCACGCCGAAGATGAGCACCTATCTGGTGGCACTGATCGCCGGACCGTATGCCCGTTGGGACGACGTATACCGCGACGAACACAGCGAGATCCCGCTGGGCCTGTTCTGCCGGGCATCGCTGGCCGAGCACATGGACTCCGAGCGGCTGTTCACCGAGACCAAACAGGGATTTGGCTTCTACCACCGCAACTTCGGCGTGCCGTATGCATTCGGCAAGTACGACCAGCTGTTCGTGCCGGAGTTCAACGCCGGTGCCATGGAGAACGCCGGAGCGGTGACGTTCCTGGAGGACTACGTCTTTCGCAGCAAGGTGACCCGGGCGTCCTATGAACGACGCGCCGAGACCGTGCTGCACGAGATGGCGCACATGTGGTTCGGCGACCTGGTCACCATGCGTTGGTGGGACGACCTGTGGCTCAACGAGTCATTCGCGACGTTCGCCTCGGTGCTGTGCCAGAGCGAGGCCACCGAATACACCAGCGCCTGGACCACGTTCGCGAACGCGGAGAAATCATGGGCCTACCGCCAAGACCAGCTGCCGTCGACGCACCCGATCGCCGCCGACATCCCCGACCTGGCCGCTGTGGAGGTCAACTTCGACGGAATCACCTACGCCAAGGGCGCTTCGGTGCTCAAGCAGTTGGTGGCCTACGTCGGTCTGGAGCACTTCCTGGCCGGTCTGCGTGACTACTTCGCCGCGCACGCCTTTGACAACGCCACCTTTGACGACCTGCTGGCGGCACTGGAGAAGGCGTCCGGCCGGGATCTGTCCGACTGGGGCCGGCAGTGGCTGAAGACCACCGGCCTGAACACGCTGCAGGCGGACTTCGATGTTGACGGCGACGGCCGGTTCACCCGGTTCGCGGTGACGCAGGGTGGTGCTGCCCCAGGTGCCGGTGAGACGCGGGTGCACCGGTTGGCCATCGGTATCTACGATGACGACCCCTCCGGTTCCGGCCGGTTGGTGCGCGTGCACCGCGAGGAGCTGGACATCGACGGGCCCAGCACCCAGGTGCCCGGCCTGGTCGGGGTTTCGCGCGGAAAGCTGATCCTGGTCAATGACGACGACCTGACCTACTGCGCGCTGCGGCTGGACCCGCAGTCACTGGCCGCCGCGACGGAGCGCATCGCCGACATCGCCGAGCCGTTGCCGCGCACGCTGGTGTGGTCGGCGGCCTGGGAGATGACCCGCGAAGCCGAGCTGCGCGCCCGGGACTTCCTGGCACTGGTACAGCGCGGCATCGGCGCCGAAGCCGAGGTCGGCGTCGCCTCGCGGCTGCTGCTGCAGGCGCAGACCGCGCTGGGGTTCTACGCCGATCCGGACTGGGCCGCCGAGCACGGGTGGCCCGCGTTCGCCGACCGGCTGCTGGAGTTGGCCCGGGGGGCCGAGCCCGGCTCGGATCACCAGCTGGCCTATGTCAACGCGCTGTGCACCTCGGTGCTCGCCGAGCGGCACACTACGGTGCTGGCCGCACTGTTGGACGCCGACCCGGCTACCCAAGGGCTGTCCGGGCTGGCCGTCGACACCGACCTGCGCTGGCGGATCGTGGTGGCGCTGGCCCGCGGCGGTGCGCTGGACTCTGCGGCGATCGATGCCGAGATCCAGCGCGACCCCACCGCGGCCGGCCAACGCCAGGGCGCACAGGCTTCGGCGGCCCGGCCGCAGCCCGCCGTCAAAGAAGCGGCCTGGCAGCAGGTGATCGAGGACGACACGTTGGCCAACATCACCGGTCGCGCAATCATCGGCGGAATCGTGCAGCCCGGCCAGGGCGAGCTGTTGGCGCCGTTCACCGCGCGCTACTTCGAGGCGATCTCCGGTGTGTGGGAACGGCGATCCAGCGAGGTCGCGCAGACCGTGGTGGTGGGTCTGTACCCCGGGTGGGATGTCAGCCAGGCCGGATTGGACGCCGCCGACGCCTTCCTGGCCGATCCTTCGGTGCCACCGGCGCTGCGGAGGCTGGTAACCGAGGGTCGGGCCGGGGTGGAGCGGTCACTGCGCGCGCGCAGCGTTGACACCGCTTGATCAGCGGTATCCCCCGTCGCGCAGGCCGGCGTCCTTCTCGAAACCGTTGACGCCGCCAAAGATTCGCGCCCTCGCCTCCTCGGCGAGGTAGCGCGAGGGCATCCGCACCGGCCCCAGGGCGGCCCACTGCTGGGCGTGGATCTCCTCGTGATGCAACAGCGCATCCAGGTCAGGTCCGCTCGTACCGACGCGGCCCGATGCGACGATCTCGCGCAGCAATCCGGCGGGATCGGAGACCCGCTGGGCGTTGATCAGGAACAGATCACCCCACATGGTGCCGCCACGGTGGCTGAACGCCCCGTGAATTCGATTGCCTCCCACGACCATCAACACGCCGTTCGGGGTCGTGGCCACGCAGCCGCCGGCATTGCAGATGCTGCGGACCGCCGCGTAACTCCAGCGATTCGCGCGCTGGCGATCGATGATCCGTCGTATCTCGTCGGCGCCGTACGGCGTCTCGGGAAAGTCGCTGCGAGCGCCGGGCCGACCGTACCCGGTGCCCGCATTGAGAAGGTAGGTCAGCAGCACCGCGCGCCGCACGGCGTCGCCGCCGGCTGTTCGGGGGATGACGAAAAAGCTCTTGCCGTCCGGGTCGGTGATCTGCTCCATTACGTCCAGAGCCCGGAAACTGTCCCGCGTGATGCCCTGCCCACGAACGATTTCGGTCACCGCCCGCGGTCCGACACCGCGCCGGTCGAGGTTCGCCAGCCAGGCGCGGTGCGCCGGGGAGGCCGCAGCCAGAGCATGCGCCGAAACGACATCCGGTCCTGCGTGTGGACCGGGCAGGTTCACGCTCGCGACCACGGGATCGTCCGGCGGTACAGCCAGCAGCTAGGCCGGGGTCACGCCGGCGCTGATCACCTGCACCGCGCTGACCAGACCGTCGATCAAGTTGCCGTCACGGAACGCCGCGGCCGCCGCGGCCACACCCTGCGGTGCCGCTGCCGGAGCAATGCGGCCGGCCACGCCGGCGCCGTAGACCACCTCGATGGCCTTCTGGTCCGGCGAGACCGCGATCAGCACGGCGTCGTTGGGGGTGGGCACCTTCGCCAGGATCTCGCGGGCCCGCGCGGCGGTGTCGGAACCCAGGTCGCCGATGTAGGTGGCGAAGCGGGCCTGCGTGTCGCGCGAGGCGTAGGTCAGTGCGTCATCGAGAGCCACCAGTTCCTTGACCGGGAACGGGTAATGCGTCGACGCCTCGCCGGGCTCGGTAACCCCGGAAACCCGACCGCTGTTGGTGACCACAAAGCCGTAGGGCAGGTCCGCCGGATCGATCGTTACGACTTCACCAGTTGCCACTGGTTCCACCCCCCACGCTGAACTCGGAATGGCCGTGGCCATGTCCGCCAATGGCCTCGTCGGTCGCCGACCACAGGATCGGCGGGTGTGTCCACCGCTCCGACATCTGATAGGTGGCCGCGCGCGGCCCCTTCTGCGTCAGGGTCCGGGCGGCCAGCAGTGCGAACATTGCCACCGGGATGCCAATGAAGATGCCGAGGGTTTCCAACACGCTCACGCCGTAGACGGTATCCCACCGCTGATCGAACGATGCGGGAACCCGGCCGGATGGGGCGATCCGCTTAGGCAGCGCCCTCACCGAGGTAGCGCATCCACACCGGATCGAGATCGTGGATCACCGCCAGCAGCCGCCAATGCTGGCCCTTGGGCGAGGTGGGCACCAATCGCAGCGTCCAGCCGATCTCGGCCAGCAACCGGTCCGCCTTGCGGTGGTTGCAGGTCGAGCAGGCGGCGACACAGTTCTCCCAGGAGTGGTCACCGCCGCGGCTGCGCGGCACGACGTGGTCGACCGTGTCGGCCTTGCCACCGCAGTAGGCGCAGCTGTGCTGATCGCGGTGCATCAGCGCAGCCCGGGTCAACGGGATCCGGGCCCGGTACGGCACCCGAACGTAGTTCCGCAGCCGGATCACCGACGGCACCGGCACCGACCGGGTCGCCGAGTGGATGACCGGGCCGGCCGGATCGTCGTGCACGATGTCGGCCTTACCGCAGATCAGCATCACCACGGCACGCCGCAGCGACAGCGCCGTCAACGGCTCGAAAGTGGAGTTCAGCAGCAATACTCGCCGACGAGTCCAGATCGATGCGGCTTCATTGCTGGTCGCAGCACCGGAAGTGGCGACCGAATGCAGGCATGGGGCGGTGGCAAGCCCGCTCAGGCTCGCCGGTGGGGCACCGGGGGTGCGGTGGCCCCGACGTTTCATATCCGGTCTTGCAGCCGGTTTAGATGTCGCACCATTGACCTCCGCCGAACAGTTCACCATGATTCGGCGCTGGTCGCACGCCTATTTCCTGTGTGTTCACCGGCAGGCATCGACGATGCCCCACAATGGGGGGCGATGCAGCCGATAGAAGAACCCTCGTTTTATGACGCCGTCGGCGGTGCGGAGACCTTCCACGCCATCGTGTCGCGGTTTTATCAACTGGTCGCCCAGGATCCGATCCTGCGCCCGATGTACCCCGCCGACGACATGGATGGCGCCGAGGAACGGTTGCGCATGTTCCTCGAGCAGTACTGGGGCGGACCGCGCACCTACACCGAACTTCGCGGGCACCCGCGGTTGCGGATGCGCCACATCCCCTACCGGATCGGCCCGCTGCAGCGCGATGCCTGGCTGCGCTGCATGGTGACGGCCATCGGCGAGATCGACAGCGACACCCTCGACGATGCGCACCGCGGCGAATTGCTGCAGTACCTGCATTCGGCGGCCGACTTCCTGGTCAACGCGCCGATCTGATGGCCACCCGCGAGAGTCCCTGGTGGTCCCAGAGTGTGTTCTACCAGGTGTATCCCCGCTCGTTCGCCGACAGCAACGGCGACGGGGTCGGCGACCTCGACGGGGTGACCGCACACCTGGACTACCTGCGCGAAATCGGCGTCGACGCGATCTGGCTCAACCCGGTGACGGTGTCGCCGATGGCCGACCACGGCTACGACGTGGCGAATCCGCGTGACATCGATCCGCTCTTCGGCGACCTCGCGGCACTGGATCGGCTGGTGGCCGCCGCGCACGCGCGGGGAATCAAGCTGACCATGGACCTGGTGCCCAACCACACCAGTTCGGCGCACCCGTGGTTCGTCGAGGCACTGGCCGCCAAACCCGGCGGTTCAGCGAGGCTCGACGCAGGAGAGCCGAAGCTGGAACCGCCGCATGAACCCGGCGGTTCAGCGAGCCTCGACGGAGGAGAGGCGAAGCTGGAACCGCCGCATAGGCCGGGCAGTGCCGCGCGCGACCGCTACTTCTTCCGCGACGGCCGCGGACCCGACGGCGGGCTGCCACCCAACAACTGGGTGTCGGTGTTCGGCGGCCCGGCCTGGACGCGGGTCACCGAGCCGGACGGCCCAGGCCAGTGGTACCTGCATCTGTTCGATGTGTCACAGCCGGATCTGAACTGGGATAATCCCGAGGTGTTCGCCGATTTCGAGCGAACCCTGCGGTTCTGGCTGGACCGCGGCGTGGACGGCTTCCGCATCGATGTGTCGCACGGCATGGCCAAGCCGGCCGGTCTGCCGGACATGCCGGTCACCGATGTGAAGCTGCTGGCCCATCAGGACGATGACCCGCGATTCAACCGGCCCGGCGTCCACCCGATTCACCGGGCGATTCGCCGGGTCATGGACGACTATCCGGACGCGGTGAGCGTCGGCGAGGTCTGGGTGCACGACAACGATCAGTTCGCCGAGTATCTACGGCCCGACGAACTGCACCTGGCGTTCAACTTCCGGCTGCTGCAAGCCGACTTCGATGCCGACGAGATCCGCGGTGCGATCGACAATTCGCTGGCCGCGGTGGGGTTGGTGGGCGCCAGTGCCACCTGGGCGCTGGAGAACCATGACGTCGAGCGGGCGGTCACCCGCTACGGCGGCGGGGCCGTCGGGCTGGACCGGGCCAGGGCTATGGCTCTGGTGTTGTTGGCCCTGCCGGGCGCGGTGTTCGTCTACAACGGCCAGGAGCTGGGCCTGCCCAACGTCGAGCTGCCCGATTCGGCCCTGCAGGACCCGGTGTGGGAGCGCTCGGGGCACACCGAACGCGGTCGCGACGGCTGCCGGGTGCCCTTGCCGTGGTCCGGCGACGCACCGGCGTTCGGATTCTCCGACAACCCCGACACCTGGCTGCCGATGCCGCCGGACTGGGCGCACCTGACTGTCGAGAGACAACGCAGCGACCGCAGCTCGACGCTGTCGCTGTACCGGCAGGCTCTCGAGATGCGCAGGAGCAGAACCGAACTCACCGGATCGCAGATCGAGTGGCTAGACGCCCTGCCCGGAATGCTCATCTTCCGGCGCGGCGGGCTGATCTGCGCACTCAATGCCAGTAAGCGCCCGGTGGATCTTCCGGAAGGGCAGCTGATCCTGGCCAGCGCGCCGGCGACCGGCGGCGCCTTGCCGCCGAACACCGCTGCGTGGCTGGTCTGAACGGCCGGTCATCTCACGGTCGGCCACGGACTCCTGGACCGCTTGCGGTGCTGGCGAATTCGGCGACCAGATCTGCCAGCCGGTCCGGCCGATCGATCATCGAGAAGGTGCGCGCGCCGTCGATGAGTTCGAAGCGGGAGTTGGGCAGCGTACTTGCGAGGCGCCGCCCGTCTTCGACCGGAAAGAACAGGTCATCGGCGGACCAGGCGATCAGGGCCGGCCTGGTGAACTCGTGCAGTCGCGCCCCGGCGTCCAGGGCGGTCTGCTGGTTCAGCGATTTGGTGAGGTGACGGAGGTCTTCGGCGATGGCGGCGTCACCCAGCGCGGGTGTGACCCACCCTTTCACCAGGTGGTCGATGTCGCCGTGGGAAAGCGCGCCGTATCCGCGCTGACGAACCATCCGCAGCCGCATCGGCTGGAGCACTCCCCGGAAGGTGATCGCCGTCTTCGCGGCCAGCACGAAGGGCTTCAGAATGGGCGGCGGGAAGTGCTCGAAGGCGTCGCAGCTGGTCAGCACTAGCGCGCCTAGCCGGTCGGGGTGGTTGACCGCGACCAGTTGGCTGATCAGGCCTCCGGTGTCGTTGCCGACCAGCACCACGTCCTCGAGGCCGAGCGCTCCCATGACCGCGTCCACCATGGCCGCGATCCCGGGCAGGGTTCTATCAGCGCCGGCCCGCAGCGCCGTCGGGTGTGTGCCCAGCGGCCAATTCGGGGCGATGCAGCGGAGACCTCGCGCTGCCAGGCGGGCGCTCAGTGGCCCCCACAGCGAGGCGCCCATGGCGTAGCCGTGGACGAACAGCACCGGGCGGCCATCCTGCGGGCCCGCGGTGTCGTAGTGGATTGTTCCGGCGTCAATGTCAACGGTGGGCATGGGCAGCTCCTAACATAGTTACGTGCAACCTGCCGATAACTTACCGACAGCCTGTACGGAAATCAAGCGTCGGACGCAAGCCGAGCGTTCCGCCGCCACCCGTGCTGCCTTGATGAGCGCGGCCCGCAAACTGTGGGGTGCGCGTGGCTACGCGGCCGTGGGGACCCCCGAGATCGCGGAGGCCGCCGGCGTGACCCGGGGCGCGATGTACCACCAATTCCCGGACAAGGCAGCGCTTTTCCTGGCCGTCGTGGAATCGGTGGAAGCCGACGTGATGGCGCGCCTGGCCGAAGCGGTGGCCGCCTCCGCATCAACCACCCCCGCCGCCGCGTTACGGGCAGCCGCGGAAAACTGGCTGGTGGTGGCCAACGATCCGGAGGTGCGGCAACTCCTGCTGCTCGATGCCCCCAACGTCCTGGGTTGGGACGGCTTTCGCGACGTGGCCCAGCGCTACAGCCTCGGCATGACCGAGCAGCTGCTCAGTGAAGCGATGAAAGCGGGACAACTCCCCCACCAGCCGGTCCGCGCGCTCGCCCACGTGCTGATCGGCGCGCTCGACGAAGCAGCGATGCTGATCGCGACGGCCGACGACCCCGAGCAGACGCGTGCCGACGTGAGCATCGTCATTCAACGACTGCTCGACGCCATGCTCACGGCAGACTGATCGGGAGCATCAGCGCGTTCAACGGATGAACTTCTCCAGGTAGGCGCGATGGTCCGCCGACAGCCGCACCAGCTTCTGCTCGTCGATGCTGAAGGTGGCCAACTGCGTCTCGGCGATCACGGCAGGCCGGGAGTCCGGGGCCGCGTGCACCGAGCGCACCTCGTAGCCGATGGTGAAGTCCACCGTGCGCAGCCGAGACACCCACATCGTCACCTGCAGCGGTGAGTCCGTCAGCCGCAGTTGCCCCTTGTAGCCGACTTTGACCTCGGCGATCAGCAGGCCGACGCTGGTGATGTCGACCGCGAACGCCGGCGACAGGAAGGGCACCCGCGCCTCTTCGAGCATCGTCACCATGGTCGCGTGGTTCACGTGCTGGTACATATCGATGTCCGACCAGCGCACCGGAACCGCCGCCACAAAGCCCACCGGCTGCCCGTTGGATTCTCCTGCCGGGCTCATGAGGCCGCGCCGCGCGTCATGCTGCGGATCTGCCGGGCCGCCACCGACAGGGTCGCCAGATCCCGCTGGTCGGATTCGTAGATCTGGGTCAGCGTGCGCCGCGCCCGCTCCACGCGTGAGGCGTTGGTCGATTCCCATTCGGCGATTTTCTGCATCCCATCCTCGTCCGGTTCCCCGACCGCCAGCACGTCCAGGCACAGCGACCGCACCGAATTGTAGATGTCGTCACGGATCGCCAACCGCGCCAAGGCATGCCAGCGGTCATCGCGCGGGAGCTGGGCGACCGCGGTCAGCAGCCCGTCGGTACCGAGGCGATCCATCAGCGCGAAGTAGGTGTCCGCGACCTCGTCGGCGTCGCGTTCGGTGATGTCGGCGACGTCGATGATGTCGAGCAGGCTGTAGCGATATAGGCCCAGGGCGACGTCGGAGGCCAGGCCACGGGGCACGCCCTGGGCCTCGAACTCGCGGATGTGTTTGGCGACGATGTCGGCGTCGTCGCCGCGCAGCCATCCCGACATCCGCGGTGACAGTGCGGCAACCTGCTCAGCGAACCGATTGATTTCGGCGCCGACCGCCAGCGGCTGGGGGCGGTAATTGAGCAGCCACCGGCCGGCTCTGTCGATGAGCCGCCGCAGGTCCAGTGTCATTCGGTCGGTCACCGCGACCGGCAGGCAGTCCTGCTCGCCGGCTGCGCGGATGCGGCGCCAGAGGTCGCCCACCCCGAAGATGGCATCGGTCGCGACGTAGGCGCGCACCGCGTCGATCAGCTCGACGCCCGCGTCCTCGGTGATCCGGAAGGCGTAAGTGATGCCCGCGGTGTCCACTACGTCGTTGATCAGCATGGTGGTGACGATTTCGCGGCGCAGTTGATGCTGACGGATCTCGGGGCCGAAGCGCTCTTGTAAAACGCGCGGGAAGTACTGCGGGAGCCGGGCGGCGAACACATCCTGTTCGGGCAGATCGGTGGCCAGCACCGCCGCTTTCAGCGTCAGCTTGACGTGCGCCATCAGGGTGGCCAACTCCGGTGAGGCCAGGCCCAGCCCGGCCTCGGCACGCCGGGCGATCTCCTTCTCCGAAGGCAGCGCCTCCAGTGCACGGTTGAGGCCCCGGTCGGCCACCAAGTGGCGGATCTGATCGGCGTGCACCGGAAGCAGACTCGCGGCGTTGGCCCGGCTGGTTCCCATCAGATCGTTCTGGGCGGTGTTGTCCGCGAGCACCAGCGCGCTGACTTCGTCGGTCATCGACGCCAGCAACTCGGGCCGGTCCGCGGCGTCGACCTTGCCTACGGTGACCAGGGCGTCGATCAGGATCTTGATGTTGACCTCGTGGTCGGAGCAGTCGACTCCGGCGGAGTTGTCCAGGGCGTCGGTATTGATGCGCCCGCCGGCCAGGTCGAATTCGACGCGGCCCAGCGGCGTGACGCCGAGGTTTCCGCCTTCGCCGATCACCTTAGCGCGCACCTGGTTTCCATTGACCCGGACCTGGTCGTTGGCACGGTCGCCCACATCGGCGTCCGATTCGGACTCGGCCTTGACATAGGTGCCGATGCCACCGTTGAACAGCAGGTCCACGGGCGCCCGCAGGATCGCCCGGATCAGCACCGGCGGGGTGAGCTCGGTGATGTCCTCGCCGAGGCCCAGCACTGCGGCGACCTGCGGGCTGACCGGCACGGATTTCAGGTCCCGCGCATAGACGCCGCCCCCGGCGCTAATCAGCGACTTGTCGTAGTCGTCCCAACTGGACCGGGGCAGGTCGAACATCCGCTGACGCTCGGCGAAGGACCGGGCGGGATCGGGGTCGGGATCGAGGAAGATGTGCCGATGGTCGAAGGCGGCCATCAGCCGGATGTGTTGGCTCCGCAGCATGCCGTTGCCGAACACGTCGCCGCTCATGTCTCCAACTCCGACGACACTAAAATCCTGGGTCTGGGTATCGATGCCCATCTCCCGGAAGTGCCGCTTGACCGACTCCCAGGCACCCTTGGCGGTGATACCCATCTCCTTGTGGTCGTAGCCGACCGACCCTCCGGACGCGAATGCGTCGCCCAACCAGTAGCCGTAGGACTCGGCCACCCCGTTGGCGATGTCAGAGAAGCTGGCGGTGCCCTTGTCGGCGGCCACCACCAGGTACGCGTCGTCACCGTCGCGGCGCACGACCTGCGGCGGCGCGCTGACCGCGCCGGTGGCGTGGTCGACGTTGTCGGTGACGTCGAGCAGCCCGGAGATGAACAGCGTGTAGCAGGCGATCCCTTCGTCGCGGGTTGCCTCGCGGTCGGCTAGCGGGTTACCGGTGGGCGTCGGTGGGTGTTTGACCACGAACCCGCCTTTGGCCCCGGTCGGGACGATGACGGCGTTCTTGACCTCTTGGGCCTTGACCAGTCCGAGGATCTCGGTGCGATAGTCCTCGCGGCGGTCCGACCAGCGCAGTCCGCCGCGCGATACGAAGCCGAACC
The DNA here is from genome assembly GCA_024758765.1 of Mycobacterium sp. SVM_VP21. Classification (NCBI taxonomy): domain Bacteria; kingdom Bacillati; phylum Actinomycetota; class Actinomycetes; order Mycobacteriales; family Mycobacteriaceae; genus Mycobacterium; species Mycobacterium cavoris. The sequence goes on along the minus strand of CP101406.1, from coordinate 4,626,527 downwards.
GTAGGTGCACACCCTCGACCCGGGGTGAGTAGACGAAGATCTCGAACTTCGGCCGGGGCAGCGGCAACTCGTCGATCAGGCCAGCATTCAGCTTGAGCGCCAGCACGTTACGTGCACGAGCCGAATCGTCGCGGGTGACAAAGTAATTGGTACGCAGGGTGGCTTGAATCAGGGAGGCGAACGCACGTAGCACGCGGTCGGTGTCCAGGCTCACCACCGCGTCGATGCCCACTGCGACGTCAGCGGCGGCCGACTGCGCGTCCCGGTTGCGATGCGTGCGCGACGGGTCGAAGAGCGCCTCGAACAGCGCCACCAGGGCCCGCGCGATGCTCGGATAGTCGTTGAGCACCGAGGCGATGTGGTTCTCGCTGTAGGGGAACCGGGCCTGGCGCAGGTATTTGGCGTAGCCGCGCAGCACCACCACCTGTTGCCAGTTCAGTCCGGCGCGCAGCACCAGCTCGTTGAATCGGTCGGGCTCGGCGCGGCCCTCCCAGATCGCGGTGACGCCGTCGGCGAATCGTTGTTCGGCGTCGACGCGCTCGGCTCCGCTCGCCGGGATCTCAATCGTCGGGTGTGCGGACACCTTGAACTTGTAGATCCACACCTGCAGGCCGTCCGCGCGGGTGACGGTGAACGGTCGCTCTTCGAGGACAGCCACTCCCATGCACTGCAGCATCGGCAGCAGTTGGCTCAGCGACGCACCGTGCCCACCGAGAAACCAGGCCAACTGACTTCCGTCGGCCTCGCCGTAGTCGGAGAACACCAATTTGACCGAGTCGGCGGTCAGCCGCTCGATGATCGCGATGTCACCGACCGCCTCGGCCGGAGCGACGGCCTGCTTGTAGATCTCGTCGAAGGCGACCGCATAGTGTTCGGCCACCTCGGCGTCGATGGAGTCCTGCGCCGCCGTCTCGAGCAGCCGGTCTCCCCAGGTCCGGGTGGCCTCGGCCAGCAGCGCCTGGATCCGGACCCGGTTGGCCTCGCCGGTGTCGACCGAACGGGCGTCGGGATCGTCGGACATCCGGACCATGAAATGCAGTAGCGCCCAGGGCGCTTCGCTGACACGAGCGCTGTATTCCAGCCCTACCCCACCGAACTCGTGGATCAGGATGTCCTCCATATGCAACCGCACCGGGGTGGTGTAGCGGTCACGGGGCAGGTACACCAGGCAGGACACGAAGCGACCGGTCCGGTCGCCGCGCAGGAACAGCAGGGTTCCGCGCCGCGCACCCAGGTCGGACACCGCCATCGCCATGTTCAGCAACTGCTCGGCATCGATCGCGAAAAGCTCTGAACGCGGAACGGTTTGGATGATATCGAGCAGCAGTTGCCCGGGGTGGCCAGGCTCCTTCTCCGCCAAAGCCAGCGCGCGACGGACGGTGTGCGAGATGACTGGTATCTCGAAGACGTCGGCGTTCATCGCGCCGGCGGTGAACAGTCCGACGAAGCGGTGCGCGATGATGCTGTCGCCGGTATCCTCGCGGATCACCACCACATAGGTGTGTGAACTGAACCGCATGTAACTGGGCACGGTGGCCTGCGCAAGGGTCAGCAGATTGTTGCCGGTGAGCCTGGGCCGCAAAGACTTACGCAGGCGCAGCACTCCCAGTCGAGCGGCGTCTTCGATGTGAACCTGCCCGTCGCGCACCACGCCGCTCTGGTATCCCAGCAGCACGAAGCGCCCGTCGGCCAGCCACTGCAGCAGAGCGGCGACATCGTGGCGGTCCGGCGCGGTGTAGTGGCCGTGCGCATTGGCCTCGACATCGGCGGCGAGCTCGTTGAGCGCGTCGCGCATCGCCGTGGAATCGACGGCGACCTGGCGGACGTCGGCCATCACATCGGGCAGCAGGCGTTCGGTCTCGGCCAGAGTGTTGCGATTGACCGTCGGTGAGAGCTGGACATGAATCCAGGCCTCGGCCCCCGCCGAGCCGTCGGCGGATCTCGGCTCCACCGAGCGCAGTTCCCCGGCCGCATCGCGCCGCACCGTGAAGACCGGAGTCATAATCCCGACGTAGGCCACCCCGAGCCGGTGCAGCAGCACCGCCACCGAGTCCATCAGCATGCCGCCGTGGTCGGTGACCACCTGCAGTGCCGGCCCGAACCCGGCGGGATCGTCGGCGGGGTACACCGCAACCCGGGTCTCGCCGGCGACCCGGTGCTGCGCCAGCCGGGCGTGCGCAGCCAGCAGCGCCGGGGTCACGACGGCGGTGGCGGCGGCCCGGCTGGCCGGATCGGTGCCACCCAATGGTTCGTCGCTGACCAGAGAGTCGCTGTGCGACCCGCGATAGGTCTCGACGTAGGCGGTCGAGACCCACGCAGGAATGCCCTGCGGCTCAGAGGGGTCGGGAAATGTTGTCCACGCGGTTGATTCCTTGGTGGACTTTGTCATCCCACCCCTCCTGACTGTGTGTCAGCTCCGGCAGCGCCGCTACCGGGCCAACATTAGTCGCGGGTGAGCCTGCGGTGGGTCACTCGATGCGGACGCGCCGCTTCGGCACCGAGTCGCTGCACCTTGTTCTCCTCGTAGGCACCGAAGTTGCCCTCGAACCAGAACCATTTGGCCTCGTTGTCGTCGTCACCCTCCCACGCCAGGATGTGCGTGCAGGTGCGGTCGAGGAACCAGCGGTCGTGGCTGATGACCACCGCGCAGCCGGGGAACTGTTCGAGGGCGTTCTCGAGCGAACCGAGTGTTTCGACATCGAGGTCGTTGGTCGGCTCGTCGAGCAGGATCAGGTTGCCGCCCTGCTTGAGGGTCAACGCCAGATTCAGCCGGTTGCGTTCACCACCGGAGAGCACACCCGCGGGCTTCTGCTGATCGGGGCCTTTGAACCCGAACGCCGAGACGTAGGCCCGGGACGGGATCTCGGTCTGCCCGACCTCGATGTAGTCCAAGCCGTCGGAGACCACTTCCCAAACCGTCTTTTTCGGGTCGATGCCGGCGCGATTCTGGTCGACGTAGCTCAACTTGACCGTTTCGCCGACCTTGACCGTGCCGCTGTCCGGCTCTTCCAGCCCGACGATGGTCTTGAACAGGGTCGTCTTGCCGACGCCGTTGGGGCCGATCACGCCGACGATGCCGTTGCGCGGCAGCGTGAAGGACAGGTCCTTGATCAGCTGGCGGGAGTCGAAGCCCTTGTCCAGGTGTTCCACCTCGACCACAGTGTTGCCCAACCGCGGGCCGACCGGGATCTGGATCTCCTCGAAGTCGAGCTTGCGGGTCTTCTCCGCCTCGACAACCATCTCGTCGTAGCGCTGCAGGCGGGCCTTGTTCTTGGCTTGGCGGGCCTTGGCACCCGAACGCACCCAGGCGAGTTCGTCCTTGAGCCGCTTCTGCAGCTTCTGGTCCTTCTTGCCCTGCACCTCCAGGCGGTCGGCCTTCTTCTCCAGGTAGGTGGAGTAGTTGCCCTCGTAGGGGTAGGCGCGGCCCCGGTCGAGCTCGAGGATCCACTCGGCGACGTTGTCGAGGAAGTAGCGGTCGTGAGTGACCGCGAGGATGGCGCCCGGGTAGGAGGCCAGGTGCTGCTCCAGCCACAGCACGCTCTCGGCGTCGAGGTGGTTGGTCGGCTCGTCCAGGAGCAGCAGGTCCGGCTTGCTCAGCAGCAGCTTGCACAGCGCCACCCGCCGGCGCTCACCACCGGAGAGGTGAGTGACGGGCTCGTCGGCCGGCGGGCAGCGCAGTGCGTCCATCGCCTGTTCGAGCTGCGAGTCGATGTCCCAGGCGTCGGCGGAGTCGAGCTCCTCCTGGAGCTTGCCCATCTCTTCCATCAGCTCGTCGGTGTAGTCGGTGGCCATCAGCTCGGCGACCTCGTTGTACCGATTGAGCTTGGCCTTGATCGGCACGCCCTCTTCGACGTTCTCCCGGACGGTCTTGGTTTCGTCCAGATGCGGTTCCTGCAACAGGATGCCGACGGAGGCGCCCGGCGCGAGGAACGCATCGCCGTTGTTCGCCTTGTCCAACCCGGCCATGATCCGCAGGACGCTGGACTTACCAGCACCGTTAGGACCGACGACACCGATCTTGGCGCCGGGCAGGAAGTTCAGCGTGACGTCGTCGAGGATGACTTTGTCGCCGTGTGCTTTGCGCACCTTCTTCATCGTGTAGATGAACTCAGCCATGCCGGGGTGTCGCCTCCTGGTCTCGCGAATTTGCTCGCCAACCATCCTAGGGGGTCGTCCGGCAGCGCTGTCGGCTGCTGTCAGGGCGTCAGAGCTATCCCAGCCATCTCGGCCATCTCGTCGCTGGCGTCGGATTCGCCGTCCACGCAATCTGGGCCGTCGGCGTCGTCGCTACCGGCAGCAACCGGCGGATTGTCCGGTCCGGCAGCGATGATCTTCTCCACCCGAGCCGCGCACCGCGCCAGATCGGGGCCAACCGCGGTCGCGCGCAGCTCCACCGACGAGCGGCGAACCCCGTCTTTGTCCTCGTACTCGCTGGTGAAGACATGCCCCACCACGACCACCGGCAGCCCCTTGCTCAGCGACGCCCCCACCCCGGTGACCAACCTGTCCCAGCAGTTGACGGTCACGAACAGGGAGTTACCGGTCTCCCAGCTGCCGTCGGCAGCGCGCTTGCGCGAATTGCTGGCGACCCGGAACTTGATGAGTTCGTGCTCGCCCACCCGGCGCCGAATCGGGTCGTTGACGATGTTGCCGATCACGGTAAGTGTTGTCTCGAACATAGGGGTGCTTCCTTCCTGGTTGCGGCGGGCCTGACGAGCTCGCCGGTGCTGCACCCATTGGGCGCGGTAGGCCCGACAAGGACGCCGGGCCGGCCGTCACGCACAACGGCAACTGGGGAAGAACAGCGCATTGGGGATAACCCCGGCGGAAGCTAGGCCCGCGGCTTGCCGACGGTCACCGGCGCATTCCAGTTCGAGAAGGTGATCGCCACGGCGTCGTCGTCGCCGGAGGCCAGCTTCAGCGCAACCAGGTGGTGGTCGCCGGTCTCGTCGATCCAAACCGTGCACGCGGTCCGTTTGGTGGCCTGCAGCTGCGGCACGATCTTCTTCGCCGCGTCGGCTGATACCTCGCCGCTGATCCGCACGGTGTGGACGTCATCGATGGTCTCGCGCCCCTCGACCTCGGGATCGATGAAATCGGTCAGCAGGCCGGCCAGCCCGGTGTCGGGGCTCAGGATGCTCGCCGCGTCATAGAACTTGGCGGCCGGACCGTAGTCGACCCAGCGGCCGTGCTCCTGCGACACGTAGAAGTCGCCGCCGAACACGACGAACGCCACATAGGCCGGCGCGCCCCGGTAGGCGATCTTGGCATAGCCCTTCGCCGCGGGGTCGGGCTGCTGGGTCACGTCCCCGTCGAGCGCTGTGACCGGCATGTTCTCGATGCTGCCGGTCACCGCCATCGACAGATGCACGCTGTCGAGTTCGGCGGTGGTGGCGCTGGACTCCTTGAGGATCGCCGCGGCGTCCGGCAGGGGCTCGGTGGACTTCTTGGGCGAGGTGCGCGACGGCGACGTGGTGGATGCGGGCGTCGACGAGGTTGGTGGCGTAGTCGCGGCAACGGTTGACGACGCAGCCGACGGGACCGTTGGGGAGTCGGATGAGCAACCGCCGACCAGGGCAGCGGCGACGCTGACCACGGTCAGGACGCCCGGGAGCCTGCGCATGCCCGCCATCGTAGAGGCCGCCGCCCCGCCTGGTAGCTCTTACCGTGCCGACGAGAAGTGGGCGCGCGGTTGGTATACGTTGCTTGCGGTGGATACCAAAGGCCGGTCCGGCAGCGGTGAACACACCAGCCGCAGCACATGGGCACGCGACGACATACGGGTCTCGGACCCGGCGGCCATGCAGCGCTCGATCGCGGGCACGGCCGTCGGCAACTTCATGGAGTGGTACGACTTCGGGATCTACGGCTTCCTGGCCACCACCATCGCGCAGGTGTTCTACCCCAGTGACAGTTCCAGCGCGGTGGGCCTGATCGCCACCTTCGGCACCCTGGCGGCAGCGTTCGCGGTGCGGCCGTTCGGCGGCATCGTCTTCGGCGCGCTCGGTGACCGCATCGGCCGTAAACGGGTCTTAGTCATGACCGTCACCCTGATGGCGGTCGGTACCACCATCACGGGGCTGCTGCCGTCGTACGAGAAGATCGGCTTGTGGGCCCCGATCCTGCTGATCGTCACCAAGATCATGCAGGGGTTCTCCACCGGCGGCGAATACGTGGGCGCCATGACCTACGTCAGCGAGCATGCCCCAGACCGCAGTCGCGGCGCGCTGACCGGCTATCTGCCGCTGGGCACACTCGGCGGCTACATCACGGGCGCCGCGGTAGTGACCCTGCTCAAAACCCAACTGCCGGTCTCCGACATGCTGCACTGGGGTTGGCGGGTCCCGTTTCTGCTGGGTGTGCCACTGGCCTTGGTGACGCTGTATATGCGGCTGCGCATCGACGAATCACCGGCCTTTGAAGAGCTGGAGCAGCTCAGCGAGACGCCCGACGCCGACCACAGCAACGGGTGGCTGCAGTTCAAGCAGACCGTCACCGGGCAGCGCAACGGCCTGCTGATCTGCATGGGCCTGGTGCTGGCCGAGAACGTCACCAACTACATGCTCACCGGGTATCTGCCGACGTACTTCAAACAGGTCGGTCGCATCAGCGGCAGCCGCGGACTGACGATGATCGTGGTGGCACTGGTGTTCATGCTGGTCGCCGTGTTGCCGCTGGCCAAGTTGTCCGACCGCATCGGTCGCAAGCCGATTCTGTGGACCGGCAGCGCTCTGCTGATCGTGGGGTCTGTTCCCGCCTTCCTGTTGATCCGCCAGGGCGGTAGCTACCCGCTGCGACTGCTCGGCGTGCTGCTCATCGGCGTCATGCTGCTGTGCTTCTACAGCACCACGCCGTCGACGCTGCCCGCGCTGTTTCCCACCAGGGTGCGCTATTTCGCGGTTGCGATCGGATTCAACATCTCGGTCTCGGTGTTCGGCGGCACCACTCCGCTGGTCGCCGAGACGCTGGTGTCAGGCACCGGCAACGTGATGTTGCCGGCCTACCTGCTGATGGGCGCGGGCGTCATCGGCGCAATCACGGTGTGGTTCACGCCGGAGACGGCCGGCAAACGCCTGCCCGGGTCGGGACCGTCGGTGGCCACCGAGCAGGAGGCCGAGGCGATCGCCGAAGCGGGGCTGCACGAATAGCCTCAGCTCCGGACCGACGTGGGAACGGGCATGTGCAAGGCAAGTTGAGCTTCACACGCGACGTCGAGTTGAACGGTCCGAATCGGTCTGAGCGATCGCAAGTCGTCGGCCAGCCGCCCCTGACCGATCCGCAGGTCGAGATTGCGCGGGAAGCGTTCGGTACCGACCGAGAGCATGTTGGTCTGGCTCAAGGTGGAGTGCCAGGCGCCGTGGATCGTCGTATACGAGGTGAGTGTGGAGACTCGTTCACCCGTCCGGGATCGGGTCTGGGCGGGAGTGGCCACCGATAACGCCAGGTCTGTCTCGCCGGCCTCGTTGGCCACCCGAGCGGTGGTCTGGTGACCGTCGATGTCGACGTCGAGCCCGGTGACCCATTTGGGGAACCCGTAACCGACATGACCGCGCACCTGAGCGATATCGGTGCTGACCGGCAGCGACAGGACATAGGAGTGGAGATGGTCGTTGCCCAGCCCGGCCAGCAGGTCTACGAATCCGAGCCGGCCGTGCCGTGCGGGTCGCACCGCGATTCCGATGGCGGCCTCGGTGTAGAAGTCGATGTCGCACACGTCGTAGCGGAAGAACATCACCGAGATCAACCCCAGTCCCGGCCCGATCTCTAACGGCGCCAACTCTTTTGGCAGTTGGCGACGGATGGTCTTGGTTCTGGCCAGCATGACGAGCCGCGCGGTGCTGATCCGGTAGTAGAAGTTTGGGGTGAGCGTCGGTCCGATCGGTGACTCGACACGAGCTTTGGGCAACTGCCGGAAGAAGTCGACGCTGCTCACCCGCGGATCGGCGGCAACATCGTCGAGATCGGTGTTCATCCGATACCGGTCGTAGAGGCCACCTTTGGGGACCGAGACCAGATGTCCACCCAGATCGACCTCGACGGTGTCCTGCTGGGTCGATGGCATGGAGGCTCCTCCTCGCTAGATATGGACGCGCCGGGGCCAGAGTAGGCCGCCAATGTAAGCACCGTCAACACTTGCGATCAAGTTGATGTTGACGGCGCTTACTTCGCCCCCTATGCTGACGTAAGCACTGTTAACATTGCCTACGTCCGGAGAGTGCGATGCCCGCCACGATCTTCACACCCCTGCGCCTGGCCAACGGTTCAGTCATCGAGAATCGCCTGGTCAAGGCCGCCATGGAAGAGAACATGGCAGTCGCCGGCCAGCTGCCCGACGAGGCACTCTTCCAGCTGTACCGGCGGTGGAGCCAAGGCGGCGCCGGGCTGATCATCACCGGCAACGTGATGGTGCACGCCGAGGCGCTGACCGGACCGGCGGGCGTCGTACTCGACGCGCAGGCGCCGCTGGAGCCGTTCCGGCAGTGGGCGGCCGCGGCCCGCAGCGGCGGCTCGCGGGTGTGGATGCAGATCAACCATCCGGGCCGCCAAGTGATGGCCAATATGCCCGGTGTCGCATGGGGACCCTCGTCCATCCGGGTGGATATCGGCCGCAACAGCAAGCGGCTGGCCGAGCCCGTCGAGATGACCGCCGAGCAGATCGGCGCCACCGTGGCCCGCTTCGCCGAGACCGCTCGGCGTGCAGAACAGGCCGGGTTCGACGGAGTCGAGATCCACGCCGCCCACGGCTACCTGCTCTCGCAGTTCCTTTCGCCGCTGTCGAACCAGCGCACCGATCAGTGGGGCGGAACATTGGCCAACCGCGCGCGGCTGCTGCTCGACATCGTCCGCGCGGTCCGGTCGTCGGTATCCCCCGCGTTCGCGGTGGCGGTCAAGCTCAACTCGGCCGACTTTCAGCGTGGCGGCTTCGACGCCGACGACGCCGCGACGGTGATCGGGCTGCTGGCGCCCCTGGGGGTAGATGTGGTGGAACTGTCCGGCGGCAGCTACGAAAGCCCCGCCATGACCGGCCAAGTGGCCGATGAGCGGACTCGCGCCCGCGAGGCGTACTTCCTCACCCTCGCCGAGGAACTGGCCCAGTCCAGTCCGCTGCCGCTGATGCTGACCGGCGGCATCGTCCGCCGGTCGGTGGCCGACGAAGTCCTCGCCGGCGGTATCGACCTGGTCGGCATGGGAACCGCGCTGGCCGTCGATCCCGACCTGCCGAACAAGTGGCGTCGCGGAACCGACGCCGCGGTCGAACTCCCCCCGGTCACCGCCAAGGACAAAGCCGTCGCGTCAGCCATCAGCATGGCCCGAGTCCGCTATCAGCTGCGCCGCCTGGGCAAAGGCAAACGGCCCCGACCCACGGTGCATCCCTTCGCCGCCTACGCCCAGGAGGCCCTCTTGCGGCGCCGGGCACTGCGTCGCTACCAGAACTGGCTGCACGCCCGAGCCGCGTGACCGCACCCGCCCGAAGATGAATGGACTATGAGCCTCCCTGACCAAACTCCCCGCCGCCCTTTCGATCTGGTGATTTTCGGCGCCACCGGTTTCACCGGCGGTCTGACGGCCGACTATCTCGCCGCACATCTTCCCGCCGACGCACAATGGGCCCTGGCCGGCCGTAACAAGGCCAAGCTCGAAGCCGTTCGCGACCGGCTCGCTGCAATCAACCCGGCCGCCGCCGCACTGCAGCTCCTCCTGGCCGACACCAACGATCCCGACTCGCTGCGCGCGGTGGCCGAGTCTGCGCGGGTCGTGATCGCCACGGTCGGCCCGTACCTGGAGCACGGTGAGTCGCTGGTGGCGGCGTGCGCCGCGGCCGGCACCGACTACCTCGACCTCACCGGCGAGCCGGAGTTCATCGACCGGATGTATCTGAACCACCACGCCACGGCGGTGCAGACCGGCGCCCGGCTGGTTCACGCTTGCGGGTTCGACTCCATCCCACATGATTTGGGCGCCTTCTTCACCGTCCAGCACCTACCCGACGGGGTGCCGCTGACGGTCCGCGGCGTGGCGCGCGCCGACATGATGATCTCCGGCGGCACGTTGCACTCCGCGCTGGCACAGATGTCGCGCTTGCGACAGATGCGCCAGGTCGAGGTCGCGCGCAAGAAAGCCGAGCCACGTACCGATGGCCGCCGAACGCGCGCCCGCATCGGTGTTCCGCGCCGCGATGCCGTACTCGGCGTGTGGCTGCTGCCCCTGCCCACGGTCGACCCCCAGATCGTGCAGCGCTCCGCCGCCGCCCGCGCCGACTACGGCCCCGACTTCACCTACACCCACTACGCGGGACTCCAGCGGGCTACCACGCTGGCCGCTACCCTCGCCGGCGTCGGCGCGTTCGTCGCCGCCGCGCAGGTGCCGCGACTGCGTCACGCGCTCGGCAGGCGAATCCCGCAGGGTGAGGGCCCTTCGGAGTCGCGAAGGGCCAGTTCATGGTTCACCGTCGACTTCATCGGCGAAGGCGGCGGAAAGCGGGTGCACACCCAGGTCCGCGGCGGCGACCCCGGCTACGGCGAGACCGCGAAAATGCTGGCGGAGTCGGCCATGTCCCTGGCGTTCGACGCCAACCCGCAAGCTTCGGGCCAGCTCACCACCGTCGCCGCGATGGGCGACAACCTCCTGCGCCGCCTCGCCGACGCCGGCATCGAATTTCGTGTCGTCGAGGACGAAACGATGAACACCACCCCGAGCCCCTTCGTACCCCCGGACACCGCCGAGGCACTGGCGGGATTGACCATGCCGCTCGCCGAGGCCATGCGCTCGCAGCGCGCGATTCGCCGGCTGCACTTCGACCCCGTCGACGAGGAACTACTGCGCGAGGTGCTTGCGCTCGCGCTCAAGGCGCCCACCAGTTCGAACAGCCAAGACTGGGCATTTGTCGTGGTCAATGACGCCGAGCAGAAGCGGCGCCTGGTGCGCAGCTACCAACGAATGTTCAAGCTATTCGGGTGGTTTGCCAGGCGGGCTACCACTGACGAGCCGACGCTACGCCAGTTGGCGGTGTCCGAGTGGCAGCGTGAGCACTACCACGAACTGCCGACCCTCGTGGTGGCCTGCTACCGGCGCACCCCCAAGCACCGACCGGTCGGGTGGCCGCAGATCAGGGTCTCGTCGTTCTACGGTTCGGTCTATCCCGCGGTGCAGAACCTGCTGCTGGCGTGCCGAGCCGTCGGCTTGGGCGCCTCACTGCAGACGCTGCCGTTGTTGTTCGTCCGCAGTACACGCCGCGTGCTGGAGCTGCCGCCCGAGATGGTGCCGGTGTGCATCATCCCGATCGGTTGGGCTCGCGGGCGATACGGCCCGACCCAGCGTCCGCCGATCGACGACGTGGTGCACATCGATCGATTCGGACACCAGCCGTGGCTATCAGCCCAGGCCGACGAGATCGGCGGAGACGGTCCATAGCCCGTCAATGAGCTTGGGGTCGTGGGCTTGCCGATTCTCGCGGCCGTTGGCGCGATGACGGTCGAAGTAGACGCCGTTGATCTCTGGGTCGGCGCCGCGATTGGCCAGCTCGATCAACGGCGCGGCGCCCTGAGCCGGAGTGATCGTCGCGAGATGGCGCAGCGGAGTGCGGTAGAGCAGGCCGACGAACCACGAGTCCCGACCGAAGCTCGTCGCGACCGGACCGGGATGCACTGCGGCCGAGACGATCCCGTCGCCAGCCCAGCGCTGGGCGATGCCGCGGGTGAACAGAATGTTCATCAGCTTGCTGGTCCCATAGGCTCGTGTCTCGAAGGCGCGCCGGCGTCGATAGTCCAGGTCATCGAGGTCGATGTGTCCGAACCGGTTGCCGACGCTGGAGGTGTTCAGCACCAGTGCGCCACCGGCGGCGGCCAGCCGATCGCGCAGCAGGTTGGTCAGCAGGAAGGGCGCGAGGTGGTTGATCCCGAAGTTGGGTTCGTGCCCCTGGGCAGTCCGCAGGCCCGGCGCGAACGTTCCACCCGCGTTGTTCAGCAGGACGTCGATAGCGCCGACCTGTTCGCGGATCTGTTCGGCCAGCGCACGAACCTGGTCCAGATCGGCGAAGTCAGCGGTCAGCGCGGTAGCACCGGCAGCGGCGGCGACCGGCGCCAATTTCTGGGCCGAGCGGCCGACGACAACGAGATTGACCTCCGGCCCGGCCAAGGCACGGGCCGCAACAGCGCCGATGCCGTCACTGGCGCCGGTGATCACGATCGTTCGGGGTGAGGTCACTGCACGGTCTCCTTTGATTCGTCACCGCAAAAGCCACCGATGTTAGCGGCGCTTACTCATGCTTGCTGCTAACATTAGGAGCTCATGTAAGCGGCGTCAACACGGGGTAGCCACAGATGGTCAACACGGGGTAGCCACAGATGTCAGCGTCCACCAAGACCTACCATCACGGCGACCTGCCCGGAACCCTGCTACGCGCGGCCATGGATCTCCTTGAGGAAAACGGCGCCACCGAACTGTCGCTGCGTGCCGCCGCTCGCCGAGCCGGCGTATCGACCGCGGCGCCCTACCGACATTTCGCCGACCGGAACGCGCTGCTGTCTGCGATCGCCGCAGTCGGCTATCGCGAACTGGCCTCCGACCTGCTCGCCGCACATCCCGCACCGAAGACGGCGGATGACCTCGCTGCGATCGCCATCGCCTACGTCCAGTTCGCGCTCGACCGGCCCGGCTTGTTCCGGGTGATGTTCACCGAGCAGTGCGACCCGAGCAACGCCGAGCGGGTGGATGCGGTCACCGCGATCCAAGAGTATCTGAACTCCATTGTGCGGCAGGTGTTTCCATCGGCCGACTCGGAGGCGATGGCCACCGCCGTGTGGGGATTGGTGCACGGCCTGGCATTCCTGCATCTTGACGGCAAGCTCGACACCTCATCGGCGCAGGTCGTTGCCGATCGGGTGCGCGCGGCGGTACGCGCCGCGGCCGGTCAGATCGCCTAGTCGGGACCCCGCGCTGGGTTCAGCGCTGCACCGTTCCATCGTGGCGGGCCATCTCGGCCAACATCGCGTTGTAGGCGGCCAGGTCGGCGTCGTCATCACGGTCAGCCGCACGGTCGAGCCGCTTTGCGGTGCGCCGGTCACTGCGATGCCACTGCACCAGCAGCGCAATCATCACTATGAGCAGCGGCAATTCGCCTGCCGACCAGGTGATGCCGCCGCCCAGGTGCTGGTCTCCGGCCAAGTCGGTATGCCAGGGCAAACCCAGCGCACCGTAGAACCACTCCCCGAGCACCTTGTGCATGCCCATCAAGAAGACCCCGAAGAAGCCGTGCAGGGGCAGCGAGGCGAACACCACCGCCAGTTTGGCCAGCGGCGAGATGGGCCGGGGGGTGGGGTCCACGCCGATCACCACCCAATAGAAGAGGTAGCCGCTGAGGATGAAGTGGATGTTCATCGCGAGGTGTCCGGCGTGACTGCCGGCGATCGAGTCGAAGAGGCTGCTGAAGTAGAGCCCGTAGAAGCCGACGACGAAGATCACCGCCGCAATGATCGGGTTGGTGAGGAATCGCGAGACCCGGCTGTGCAGCGCGGCCAGCAGCCATTCCCGCATCCCTGGCGGTTCGCCGCGACCGGCCACCGGCAACGCGCGTAGCGCCAGCGTGGTCGGCCCGCCGAGCACCAGCAGGATCGGTACCAGCATCGACAGCAACATGTGCACGGCCATGTGCATGCTGAACATCGCCGGCATGTAGCGACCGGTTCCCGACGAGGTGGCGAACAGCAGGGTCAGGCAGCCCAGCATCCAGGCGGCCGTGCGGCCTGCGGGCCAGGCGTCACCGCGGCGGCGCAGCCGCAGCACACCGGCCAGATACACCCCGGCCAGGACTATCGCGGCGGTACCGAAGACGACGTCGAAACGCCAGTCGAACAGAATCCGCGCCACGGTCGGCGGGCCGGCGAAGTCGTAGCCGATCTTGACCATCGGGACCGACGGGTTGAGCACCGTCGGCGGGGGTGGTGGGGTGCGGCCCAGCCCCACCGCGACGCCGAAGGTGAGCGCGAAGACGACGGCCTCCGTCAGAGCCAGCCGGATCAGCGGGGCGCGCTTGTTCGGGTCGTCCTGCAGTGCCGCCACCCCGCGGCGGCGCTGCCAGGCACCGAGGGCGCCAAGCGCACACAGGGCGACGAACTTGGCCACCACCAGCTGGCCGTAGGGGGTGGTCAGCAAGTCGGCAGGGGCCAGCCGAACCAGCGCGTTGAGCACCCCCGACAGGCCCATCGCGACGAAGCACCACAGCGCCACGGTGGAGAATCGCCGTGCTGCCAGGTCGGCGTGTTCTCCGCCGCGAATCGCGTGTACCAGCAGCGCCAGCAGACCGCCGGCCCACAGGCCCGCGGCGATCAGGTGGATGAGCAGGCTGTTGGTCGCCAGGTCGTGCGACCCGCCGGCGGCCGAATGTCCGGTCAACCCCAACGGGATCAGGGTCAGCAGCGAACCCGCCAGCAGCACCGGCGTCCAGGACCAGCGCAGCACAGGCAGGCTCACCAGCGTCACCACCGCGGCCAGCAGCGCGGTCCACCGCCACGCCGACGCGGTGTCGACCAGTCCGGCGAACGACCAAGCCGTCGCCGGATCGAGGAACTCAGACAACGGATGCCCGGAGACATCGGAGATCGTCAGCGGAACCAGCAGCGCGGCGCACACCGCCCAGGCTCCCGAGGCTGCGGTGCCCAACCGCAGCGCGCGGTAGCCGGCGGCGTCGAGTACCCCGCTTTCCTGCGGCGGCACCAGGAACGCCGCGAGCAGAAACGATCCCACCGCCAGCACGGCGGCCATCTCGCCGGCCGCCCGCACGAACGGCAGTCCCAGCGTGGTCACCGGCCCTGGATCGGGCAGGCCGGTCGCAGTCAGGGCATCGGCCAGCGACAGCGCCCCGATTCCGGCGGCGATGCATCCGGCCAAGATCGCCAGCCCCACCAGCATCGGCGCCAAGATCACCGCGCGGCCGCGGGTCGCCGAAGTAGCCGTCATGGCTCCCAGCGTATGGTGCGCACCCACCGCGCCGCATACCAGGCAGGCGACGTTGTAGCCCGCCGCGCTACCTGCTCAATCCCCGCCAATGCCGTCGCACCTCCATGTCCCGGGCGGCAAACGCCTCCCGGGCGATGCGGGCGATGTGGTCGGAGTCCTGCAGGATCGCTCGCAATTCAGCCCGGAACGCTTTGCGGCGCCCCGCCAGATCCGGCGCGGGTTTCAGCAGGCCCTGATCGGCGACCACCTGACACGCGGTCGCAAACAGCAGGGTGGACACCGATTCGCTGCTGCGAACGCGTCCCTGCGCCACGTACTGGCGGCCGACCCCCAGGGCCAACTGCGTCAGTTCGTTCTCACCGATGTCGTCCGGCGCGTCGCAGAGCACGTCGGCGACGATCGCGTAGGACTCGAAGAACACCCGCAGCATGACGTCGGAGGTCACCGGAGTCTTCTCGGACAGAATGCCGTCGATCTCGGCTCCGCCCGCGCCGACCCGGGCCTGCCAGTCACCGAACCAGGACATTTCCTCGGCGATGTTGTCGCGGAACGACGCGGAGTCGGCGAAGTAGAAGTCGAACTTCAGCAGGTCGCGCAGCCGCATCGCCTGCGTCCAGAACGCGTCCAACCGGTCACCTTCGCCGCGACCGGCGTGCGCCAGGGCCAGCTCGACGATCGAGGTCTCCAGAAAGGCGTGGATCACCGAATTGCGGTAGAACGACGCGGCATGCTCGTCCTCGGGGGCGATCCGCCACACCGACTCCCGGCCGCCGTCGACGCGGGTGACCGGATGCCCGTTGGACAGTGCGTCCACCGCCGCGCGGACCCCGTCGCGGCTGCGCAGCCGCAACGCGCTGGTGGAGATCGGGGTCTGCTTGCGTTCCAGGTAATCCAGGCCGGCCTGCAGCGAATGGTGGATCTGGTCCAGCGTCAGTGCCAGCCCGTGCGTGGTCAACAGCAACGCCGACACCAGACCGGTCGCGCTGATCGGGGTGACGCGCTGGATCCGCCAGGCCACCTCGATGGCCATCTTCTGCATGGCCAGCCGCTTGGCGTCCGGGTCGGTCGCCGTCGAGCCGTCGGGGGCGCCAAGGTACTGGCGCATCGATACGGCCTCGGGGAAACGGACGTAGATCTTGCCGTAGTTGCGTTCGCCCTGCGCCTTGATGAAGCGGTAGAGCCAGCGGATCCCCTCGGGGGTCTTCTCCCCGCCGCGGGCGTAGGCGGCGTACTCGTCGGTCTCGTGCAGCTGGTCGAAACTGATCGACACACCCTGCAGGAGCACATCTTCAGTGCGGTCATCCAAGTAGGCGTCGGCGACGTAGGTCATCAGCCCGAGCTTGGGGGGCAGCATCTTGCCGGTGCGGGACCGGGTGCCCTCGATGGACCAGCTCAGGTTGAACCGCTTCTCCATCACGTAGCCGACGTACTCCTTGAGCACGTACTTGTAGAGCGGGTTGTTGCCGATGCTGCGGCGGATGAAGATCACCCCGGAGCGGCGCAGCAACGGCCCCATCAAGCCGAACGACAGGTTGATACCGGCGAAGACGTGGACCGGCGGAAGCCGGTTCTCCTGCATCGCCACCGGCATGACCGCGCCGTCGATGTAGGAGCGGTGGGAGAACAGCAGCACCGCGGGGTGGTTCTCCAAGGCGGTGCGCAGCGCGGCGACCTGATACTCGTCGTAGTCGATCTCGGGGTCGAAGCCGCGGCTGAGCATCCGGGTCAAGACGGCGACCATATCGACCGAGACCCGACTCCAGCCGGTGGACAGCTCGTCGAGCATCTTGCCG
This sequence comes from Mycobacterium sp. SVM_VP21, assembly GCA_024758765.1. Taxonomy (NCBI): domain Bacteria; kingdom Bacillati; phylum Actinomycetota; class Actinomycetes; order Mycobacteriales; family Mycobacteriaceae; genus Mycobacterium; species Mycobacterium cavoris. The sequence continues at coordinate 4,609,779 of CP101406.1, read as the reverse complement.
GCCTCGTCGACGGTGGCACCCGGAATGGCTTGCAGTCCCTCGCGGAAACGGGTGGACGCCAAGATCTCCGGTTTCACCAACCGCGGCGACTTGTACTGCGGGCCCAGGATCCGGTTCTCGGCACGCTCTAGCGCCAGCACCGCCCGACGCGTGACGAAATGTGCGAAGTCCCGGGGGTTTTCACCGACGGTGTTCTCGCTCCACTGACTGCGCAGGTCGGCGACGCTAGCCGGCTCACCGACAACCACACGGGCCAGCGACGACTCGGTACGCAGGATCTGGCGCTGTTGGCGTTCGCTGGGCCGATACGGATTGCGGCCGGGCAGCAAGGCGGCCACCCGCTTCAGGGCGGAGGCTTCGGCGCGGGGCATCCAGAAGACCCGCACCGGCAGGATCGACCGCCGCTCGTCGCGTTCGAGGTGCCCAACCAGCCGCGCCATCGCCCCGGGTGAGCGCTGCGACGGGTCGAGCTCCAACAGGTCGATACGGTCGCCGCGGCGGCCGTCCCGGTACCGTTCCAGCCACTCGTGAACGAGGTCGGCCTCCACCGGTGACTTCACGTAGGCCAAGACCAGCGTGTCAGCGGTTGTGGTGGCCCCCGAGGGATCGGGGGCCGGTGATGTCGTCACTGCTCCCCCTTCGGAGCCGGCGGCTTCTTGGCCGGAGCTTTCTTGGCCGGGACTTTCTTGGCGACGGCCTTCTTGGCGGCAGCTTTTCTAGCCGGCGCCTTTTTGGCGGGGGCTTTCTTCGCCGGCGCCTTCTTGGCCGCTGCCTTCTTGACCGGTGCGGTTGGCTTGGGCGACCAGGCCGGCAACTCGTCGACCGGCCAGTCAGCCAGGGTGTCCAGGTACAGCTGGCGGACCTGTTCGATCCGCTCGGGCAGCGTGTCGACCGTCCAGTCCTCGACCGAGATCGCCGGGAACACCGCGACGTCCACCGTGCCGGGGTGAGCGCTTATCGAGTCCCGGGCGGCGACCACCTCGGCGTTGCGGATGATCACCGGCACGATCGGTATCCCGGCCGCCATGGCGAGCCGGAACGGCCCCTTTTTGAACGGGCCCACCCCGGTGGTGTCCACCCGGGTGCCTTCGGGCGCGATCACCACCGACAGACCGCGCTTGGCGCGTTCCTCGACCTCGTGTAGAGACTCGACGGCCGCCGCCGCGTCGTCCCGGTCGATGAACACCATCTCGGTCAGCTTTCCCAGCGGGCCGGCGATCGGATCTCGCTCCAGTTCGCGTTTGCCGACGCTGATCCAGTTGTCGCGCACCAGCGAGGCGGTGATCACCGGATCGACCTGGTTGCGGTGGTTGAAAATGAAAACCGCCGGCCGGGTTGCGGTGAGGTTCTCCTTGCCGATCACGTTGAGCCGCACACCATTGAGACCCAACAACACCTGCGGGAACAACGCGGTGAAGAAGTTGACGCCCCGGCGCCGGCTGCCGCTCAGCAGGCCCAGCCCGATCGCGCCGGCGCCCACCGGGACGATCGAGCCGAGCCCGGCCAGGTTCCGCAGCTGGCCGACGACTCCGCTGCCGCGGCTGCTGAACTGCAGGATGGGCCAGCCGCGCTTCCGGGCGACCGAGGCCATCTTGCCCTCGGGATTCGTCGGTCGCGGGTTGCCGACCAGATGCATCAGCGCGACGTCTTCGTCCCCGTCGGCGTAGAAGTAACTGTCCTGCAGGTCGATGTCGTGTTCGGCCGCGAACTTCTGCACCGCGGCGGCCTTACCCGGTCCCCACAGAATCGGTTCGACCACCTCGCCGGTGAGCACACCGTTCTCGTCGGTGACGAAGGCGTTGGTGAGCGTGTTGGCGATACCCAGAAAACGAGCCACCGGTTCAACCTGAATGGTCAGCGCCGAAGAACTCAGCACCACCGTGTGCCCACGCGCCTGATGGGCGCGCACCACCGCACGCATCTCGGGATAGATGCGCTTGGCGATCTTCTGGACGAACAGCCGCTCACCGATCTCGTCGAGGTCACTGATCGAACGGCCACGCAGCGCCGACGACGCGGTGTTGATGAGCTCCTCGAACTCGATGCGGCCGAGCTGATGGTTGAGCCCGGCCTGGATCATGCCGAACAGTTCCCCGAGCCCCATGTCGCGGCTCCGGAATCGCTCCCGGGTGAGGATCACGGCGGTGAAGCCGGCCACCAGGGTGCCGTCGAGATCGAAGAACGCGCCGATCTTGGGACCGAGCGGGCTCGCCGCGATCTCGGCCACCGATCCGGGCAGCCGCATGTCGCGCGGCGGCTGAGACTTTGCGTCGTCGGTCATGACTCGCCACCAGCGGTGAAGGAGGCCGGCACGCAGCGCGGTGCGGGATCTCCGGCGAGCGCCAGAATTTCGTCGAAGCCCTCCACCAGGCAGGTGGCGAACAGCCTCTCGTCGCGGACGGCTGCGCGGTCGTAGCGGACCGTGATGGTGCACTCGCCGCCCCGGGAGATCAGCACCACCATCATCGCGACACCCGGCAGCGGGCCGATTCCGTAGTGCCGCAGCACCTTCGCGCCCGCAATGTAGGTTTCGCCGGGATAGAACGCCACGTTGCTGGCCTGCACGTCTGCGCTAACCACCGACTCGGTCATCTTCTCCAACACCGGGGACGGAAAGACGCTCAGCAGCGGCGCGATCGAGCCGAGGACGTCCATCGCCGGCTCGTCACGGCGCTGGGTCATCTGAGACCGAATCCGCTTGATCCGCTCCACCGGGTCGGCAACTCCGACCGGGGCCGCCAGGTTCACCCCGGTAAACCGGTTGCCGCCGGCGGGATCGGCATCGGCACGCAGGTTCACCGGGATCGCCATCGGCAAGGTCGCGATCGGCACCCCCAGCGCCCGGTGATAGCGCCCCAGCGCACCGGACACGGCAGCCAGGTAGGCGTCGTTGATGGATCCCCCGCCGGCCTTGGCGGCCCGATGCAGATCCGACAGCCGCACGTCGATCGCCTGGGTCCGACTGGCCAGGCTGCGCCGGCGCAGCAGTGGCGAGGGTTCGGCGGCCTGACTCATCACCCGCGCGCCCGACCGGGCGTAGGTGATGGCGCCGGTCACCGCCGACAACGGGTCACGCACGGTGCGGGTCGCCATCGACAGCGCCCCCAACAGCACATCGCGGGTGCCGCCGAGCATCGCGATCGGTAGGTGGTTGATGCCGTCGCGCATCAGGTCGTTGGACGACAAGTCCTGCGGTACTGGCTGGGGCGGCATCGACCGCGCCGGCGGATCGCGCTCCAGGTCATAGATCCGGCCGAACATGGCGGCACCGCCGACTCCGTCGGTGACCGCGTGACTCAGATGCATCAAGGTGGCGGCGCGGCCCTCGGCTAGCCCCTCCACCAGGGTCGCCGACCACAGCGGACGCTGGATGTCCATCGGTGATTGCAGGGCCACCTCGGCCAGGTCAAGCACTTCGCGCAGGCCCCCGGGCTCGGGCACCCGGACTCGCCGGACATGAAAGTCAAGGTTGAAGTCGGGGTCTACCACCCACCGCGGCGCCGCCGTCGGCAGCGTGGGCACCACGACCTTCTGGCGCAGCCGCAGCACCTTCCGCGAGACGTTCTCGAACAGGCTCCGGAACCGGTCCCAGTCGGGGGTGGTATCGAGCAGCTCGAGACCCATGATCCCCGAGCGAGTACGCGGATTGGCCTCCCCGCGGTGCAACAGGTAGTCGAGAGCACCGAGTTCGGTGGGCAATCCGTCGGCGTCCACAAGGTCACCCACGCCGAGCTCCAGACTGCGGCTTCCGGCCCTGGCCTGCCCGACCCACCGACGCAGCCACCACGCGCCCCTTCTGTTTCACAGTCTTCACGAGCACCATTCAACGCTAAAGCATGTCGAACCACTGTGGTGGTTGTTCGGCACCGCCCTTCTCGGGCTGGGAGCGATCCCAGCGGGCCAGGTTGATTGCCGCATTTAGGTCACGATCGAGACGGTGACCGTTCGGGCAGGTAAACACCCGATCAGCCAGACTCAGATCGGGCCGGCGTTCCCCGCACGTCGAGCACGACTGGCTGGACGGGTACCAGCGGGTAAATCAGAAACAGCCGCTGCGGCATTGCTCGGTCGGGACGGATCTACCGCTACCAGCGGATAAACTGGACCCGCATTGCCTCCGTAGCTCAGGTGGATAGAGCACATGACTTCTAATCTTGTGGTCGCAGGTTCGAGTCCTGCCGGGGGCGCAGCAGCCGGTGTATGACCTCGGTTGATGCTTGACATTTCGGTGTCGGGTGATGCTTGACGGTGTTTCGGCTGAGGCTTGACAGTTGCTTCGGTTGATCCTTGACACTCCCTTGATGAGGTAAGAAACAAACGGGCCCTCCGCACCCGCGGTCCGGCCTAAGCACTAAACCCGAGTGTCAAGGATCAACCGAAACAGATCCGTCAACCATCAACCGACGCTCGACAGGGGCACTCATGTGTGCCGGTGCTAGTGCCGGGGTTCGACCACTACTTCCAGAAGGCGTTCATGGCCTGGGCGTACGTGTCGTTGTCCGTGAGCGGGGCCAGACCCAGGGCGTCTTCGATGGTGGCCATCAGGCTGTACTCGTTGTAGTAGGCGTCGGTGGTGAAATTGCCGGATTGCATCCCCCCGTACGTCACGGCACCCGCGCTCGGGATGACGATCATCGGAACGTTATTGCCTTGGTTACCGAAGCCCAGTGAGAGGTTGTTGTTGTCCTCGTCGGTGACGATGATGATCGCGTCCTTCTCGTTCGGGTCAGTCCACGTCTTCGAGCCCTCGATGGTGGAGACCTCCTGCTGGACGAACTGGTCGGCGGCCGCGACGTTGTACTGATGGTCTCCGAGCTGGGTGGCGATGAACTGGAGAACACCACTAAGCGAGTCGACCGGGCCTTCCCCGTTGTTGTCCTCGTTGGCGGCGATCCAGGTGAATCCGGGGAACGTGCTCGGGTCATTGAGGTCGGTGGACAACTGCGTCAGCGGCAGCAGATGCTCCTGCAGGTAATCAGGAGTGTTGCCGTAGACGTAACCGAATTGGGCGAACGGCAGTTCGTCGGCGGAGTAGTCACCGGACGACACCAGGTCACCGGCGCTGGGCATGCTCTGCGCGTAGCCGGCCCACGAGATTCCCGCCCGATCCATTTCCTGCATGAGGTTCGGTGCGTCGATGGAGTTCAGAGCGGAGTTGTAGTCGATGCCGAAGTCCGATCCGCCCAGGATCCGGAAGTAGTTGGGGTCACTGGGGTGGCCCAGTGCGTAGTAGTTGTCGTCATAGCCGTAGGTGTTGATCAGGCTGTTCATGTACGGCGCGTTGGGGCTGCCGACGATGTCGGCGGCACCCTTGTTCTCCATGTAGATGACGAATACGTGGTCCAGCTGGCCGACATCGGACGCCGGCGCGACCAGCGGGGCCGCGGTAAGGCTGGGATCGCCGACGGTGAACGATTCATTGTCGGCGTAGGCGCCGTTGTAGTTGCCCAGGACCCAGTCCCGGTCGGTGAAAGTCGTGGTCACCTGCGCGGAGACGGCGCCCTCGGGAACGGTCCCGGTGATGGAGCGGTCCTCAAACCCGGTGAAGCCCAGGCGATCCCATACCGAGACCGGCGCGAGCGAGCCGGTGCCCACCACGGCGCCGTTGGCGTCGTAGAAGGTGACCTGCACCGAGGCCGAGGACGAGTCCCAGCCCTGGCCGCCGAGATCCGCGCTCAGCGCATACGGCGTTCCCGCCGCGCCGGTGAGGTCGACGGTCTGGCTGATGCTCGACGTGCCCACCGGTCCGCCGCCGGCGAAGTTGTCACCGGCGCCCGCCGGTGCGGTCTGCGGAAAGCTTGACCACGCGGGGATGGGAGTCGACACCGGCGACGGATAACCCATCGGGGTGCCGTAGGCGATCACGGTAGGGGTGCCGGTCTCGGTCCAGCCCGGGATGGTCACCCCGCTGTAGCCCGACCCGGACGGATCGGCCGTCTCAAAACTGGGGTTCACCAACAGGTTCTGGCTCATCGCCTGCACGTCGGCGGTGGCGGCGCCGACCGGATCAAGGCTGCCCAGCCAGCTGACGAGCTCGGTGTCCGTCTGCGACCCCAACACCGTGCTCACCGAGCCCATCTCCAGGAAACTCGTCATCGCATTGAGGACCTGGTCGATCAGCATGTCGAAGTCGTCGGCATGGGCGTCGGGCGCAGCCGCCAGCTGCCCCAACCCCAGCGCTATAAACGCGCTGGCCGCGCCCGTCATCCCCATTCTCAGACGCCGAAGAGCCATAGCTTCGACAATCCTCAGGCATAGCTAGGCCGTCAAGAAGCTCCAGCTAATACATTTCAGGGCCACAGTAAGTCGACAGACTCGCACAACGGTGGGATCAGCCGAACAGATCCGCCAGGCTAAAGCTCGGGGTGTTGGCGATCAGGTCGGACATGTTCGCCCACTGCTGGGCCGCCTGGGCACTGAGTTCGGTCGGCCAGTCGTCGTTGCCACTGAAGATCACCGTCGCGAAGTCGTCACGAGCGTTGAGCAGCCCGGCCAAGATGCTGGTATTCGGGTTGAACAGCGCGTCGTCGATGGCCGTGAGGAACATCTGCGGCATCAGCACCGACATGGCGGTCTGGGCCAGCGCCAGCGTGATCGGCAAAGTGATGTCGCTGGTCAGCACCGGCAGGGCGTTCCACACCGAGGTCAGGCTCTCCATCGGGTGGTCCATGATGCTGCGCATGACGGCATCCCAGTCCGGGCTCAGCGCGTCGGTGAACCTCAGCTCGATCGGAGTGGAGGGCTGGCTGCCGAACACCGACTCAAAGTTATCCCTGCCCATCAGCGCCGACAGTGCGTTGAGCTCCAGATGCTGCAGCACCCAGGCGGGCTGTGCGTGGATCCGGGACACGTCCATCGCGTAGTCATACGACATCACCCGCCGGGCCATGTCGGCGGCGAACTCCTCCGGGCTGACGGTCGGGGTGTCGCTGGGCAGGTACTGGGCGATGTCGCCGACCGGCACCACCTGCGCCGTCACCCCCAGGCCGATCGCGGCGTCACGATCGTCGACGTTCTCGAAGCGCGCGAAGATCTCACCCGTGGCGAGTCCGCCGGTGTCGAGCCAGTTGGCCACACCCGGATTCGTCGCGCTGATGACGTAATAGGTGTAGCCGTCGTCGGCGTGGAAGGTGGTGGTGTTGTTCAGCGTGGTCTGCGCCATCACGTAGGGCAGCGCACCGCCGTAGACGTTCATCAGCTCGATGCCACTGTAGGCCGCGTCCACGTTGGGCACCTTCAGGATCAGCGCCTCGCCGGGATCCAGGTCCCAGTTGCCGCCGGTGACGACCGCGGACTCCAGGCCGACTCCATAGCTGGTCTCCGGCGCCAGCGTCATCATCGTGTTGGCGGGCACCTCCATACCCACCGACGCCCCACCGTCGATGCTGCGCTGGTTGAACGGCACGACGATCTGAGCGAAGGCGTTGAACAGCATGTTCAACACGTCGTCGACGGAGCCGATCTTGGCCGGCTCGGTCGGCACGTCGGTTCCGCCGCCGTCGGTGGGGAAGAATCCGCCGGCCGGGATGGAGAAGAACGGCGGGCAGTCGGCCACACATTGCAGGCTGATATTGGCCGGACCCTTGGCCCAATCGCCCGTCATGTCGCGGATCAGCAGGGACGCCGCACCCCCGACGGTGGCATCAGTGGAGTCCAAGAAGTTGACCGCGCCCGCCGGCGCTTCCGGCCCGATGTAGATGGTGAAGTTGCCATTGGGATCGACCACCAAGCCGTGGTTGAGTTCCAGGTCCTCGATGGTGTGGGCCGTGGCACCGGTGACGGCCATGGTGCTGATCGACATGTGCTCGGTCCCCCCACCGAGGGTTCCGGTAAGCACGTAGGTCGCACCGGGAGCCAGCCCCGCGGTGACGTGGTAGTTGATGTCAGGGGTGAAGTAGTCGAAATACTGGCGCGAGTCGGCGACGTTCCCCGCAACCACTTCGGGCGATTGGAAGAACACTCCGTTGAACAGCTCGGTCACCCGCGACAATCCGGTGGTGATCAGCTGGTAGTTGGTGTTGCGCAGCATCGTCATCAACGTGTCCGCGTCGCCGGGCGATGCATAGGGAAGTGACAGGTCGTAGGCCTGCGCCTGCTTCATGGCGTCGAGCAGCGCATCGAGGGCCTGCTGGTATCCCGCGGTCAGCGTCACTGCAGGTGCGGCGATTCCGGCGGCGACCAACGGGGTGCCCATCACCATCGACAGTGCGCCGCCGACCACCACCGCGGCGGTCCCCAATCGCCGTCCGTGGCCCGAGGAGCGGAGCCAGGACGAAACCCGCGAAGGGCGCTGCGCTTCGATGTTGCCGGTCATGTCCACGGCCACTACTCTCCCGCTCTCGTTAATCATTTTCTCTTTGTACTCACGGCTTATTTTTATTATTTGGGACCATACTTCCGGACCGGAAGAGGTGCAATAGGCGTCGCGCAGTTTGGGGCGATCGTGTCGCCAAACCGGTTGCCGACATCAACGGGTATCGACCGGTAGGTTGCGCTGCATGTCCATGCGATGGCTTTCCGCGTTCGGCGCGGTGACGGCGGCACTGGTCCTTAGCGGATGCGGGCTGACGGTGACAAAGACCGGCACCGATCCGGTGGCGCATCTGGCCCCCCGTAGCACCCCCAACGGCATGGTGTTGGTGTCGCCAGACAACTTCGTGCGGGCCGTCACCGACCAGGAATTCACCAACATCGTCAACGAGAACGGTTTCGGCCGTTTCTTCCACATGCGCGACGTGACCCCGGTCGACAGGCAGCTGGTGGTGCGCTCCAACCGGGACACCTTGTATTCAGCTGCGGTGTTCGACCTGCAGGCCGGTCCGGTCACGCTGACCCTGCCCGATCCCGGTCAGCGGTACATGTCGGCGCAGGTGATCAACCAGGACGAATACGTCACGGACATGTTCTACGGCGGCGGCGAACACACCCTGGATCAGCAACATGTCGGAACCCGCTATGTGGCCGTCGCCATTCGTATCCTGGCCGATCCCAACGATCCCGCCGACCTGGCCGCAGCACACCGCCTGCAGGACGCGATCACCGCGCAACAAGACGACACCGGCAGCTTCGACGTGCCCCGGTGGGATCCGATCAGCCAGAAGAAGGTCACCGACGCGTTGTTGGAGCTGGCGCAGACCATCCCCGACACCCGGGGCATGTTCGGCACCGAGGCCGACACGGACCCGGTGCGGCATCTGATCGGGGCGGCCGCGGCGTGGGGCGGCAACTCCGAGAAGGAGGCGCTGTACCTCAACGTCACCCCGGCCCGCAACGACGGCAACACGGTGTACCGCCTTACCGTCAAAGATGTTCCGGTGAAAGCGTTCTGGTCGGTCACCGTCTACAACAAGAACGGCTATTTCACGGAGAACCCGCAGCAGGCGTACTCGGTCAACAACATCACCGCGACCAAAGCGGCCGACGGATCGGTGACCGTGCAGTTCGGGGGTTGTTCGGACGACAACACAGCCAACTGCCTGCCCACCACGCCGGGATGGAACTACCTGGTCCGGCTCTACCAACCGGACAAGGACATCTTGTCGGGCAAGTGGGAATTCCCGGCGGCGCAACCGGAAGAGTCGCCGAGCAGCGAGACCCGGTCTCCGGCACCGGCACCCAGTCCCGCTCCCCCGCCCGCACCGGCCCGGCCGGCACGCTGACCGTAGGGCCGGCACTCGGCAAAGCCGGCTGAGGAGGTAGTTGGTGGACAAGCAGTTTCGCTTCGGTGTGGGCCTGAACCCGATCCGGTCGACGACCGAACTCGCCGAGACCGCGCGGCGGCTGGAGAGTTTCGGCTTCGACGTCCTGCACGTGCCCGACCATCTTGGCGCCCCGGCCCCCTTCCCGGTCCTGGTCGCCGCTGCCGCGGCCACGTCGACGATCCGGCTGGGCACCTACGTACTCAACGCCTGTTTCTACAAGCCGGCGCTGCTGACCCGCGACATCGCCGACACCGACGTGCTCTCGGGCGGGCGGCTGGAGGTGGGTCTGGGGGCGGGCTACGTGCGCGCGGAGTTCGAGGCCGCCGAGCTGCCCTTTCCCAGCGCCGGTCGCCGCGTCGAATACCTCGAGCACGTGACGAAATATGTGGCGACACACCAGCCGCGCGTGCCCATCCTGATCGCCGGCAGTGGTGACCGGCTACTGACGACGGCAGCTCGCCACGCCGACATCATCGGATTGACCGGGTCGCGGGTGGACGGCGCCGACGATTCGCTGGCCGAGCGGATCGACTTCGTCCGCGCGGCAGCCGGCAATCGGTTCGATACCCTCGAACTGAACCTGGCCATCACGGCGGTGCCGACCGACGGTTCCGGGACGCCCAATCTGTCGCTGACCCGCCGGTTCGCGCCGACACTGTCGGATGAGGAACTGCTGGCCTCGCCCGCGGTGTTGTCCGGGTCGGTTGACGAGATGGCCGACACGCTGCGCGAACGCCGCCGCCGCTACGGGATCAGTTACTTCACCGTCCAGCAGGAACATGCCGAGGCCTTCGCCGAGGTCATCGCCGCACTGCGGTGAGTCAGCGATCGCTGCCGGCCGATACCCGAGAGTGGGTTTTTCACAAGAACTTTCGCAGCCGGGCAGCATCCTCGATATCGTTGCGGAACTGGTCGAGCGTGCCCAAGGTATACATGCCGTCGATCTCCCGGTCATTCCAGAGTTGGTGGATCTTCCGCAGGTCCGAGACGCGGTTCTTCCAGCCGATCCCGTCGATCACCGCGATCACGAACTGCCGCGGGGTGCGAACCTCTGCCATCTCCTCGATTTCCCGGACCGCGTCGGTGAGCTTGCTCCCCGTCGAGTCGTAACCCTTCGCTGCGACGACGATCTCTGCGGCACTGCCGTTGGGGACGACCAGGTCACACGGCGCGGTTCGACCGCTGCGACCTACGAAACGCGTGCGCGTCTCGTAGGGCAGCCCGAGTCCCTTGACGACGGCTTCGATCTCGTCTTCTACGTGACGCCCCTGCTGCCCAGCAGCTGCGGCTGCGGCCCGGGTACCCGCACGCGCTATCAGTACGTCCGCGGCCCCGTACTGCGCGTGTAGTTGCGCAACAGTCTGCGGTACCAGAAAGTACGCGTCGTCGAGCCAATCGATCAGCTCTGATGCTCGGTTGCGGGCGAGCAGCACCCAGCCGGCGGTATCGAATTCATGCTTGAGCGCATTCTTGAGCTTCTCCTGGCCAAGGCCGACAAAAAGCGCCAGTACCGGTACGTCACGGGGATAGGTGGTCACCCAGTCCGTGAGCGACGCACGGTCGATCGTCGGCAGGGCAGCCAGCGATTCGACCGCGCGACGGATCGCGTCGGTCTCCGGCGTTGCGGCCAGGGGATCGATGTGCGCGCTCAATCGGCCGAGTCCGCCGAGGTAATCAGCGAACGGAACGGCGTCGCTCATGTATTGGTCCCGACAAACAGGTACTCGGACACGTCGCGGCGGGTGGCCGCCGAGTGCGTTCCGAAGCTGTACTTGTGGTCGACGGCGATCTTCTGGACGTCAGCCTTCACCTTGCCCAGCAAATCGACGATGCGGCTGGCGTCGGGAAGCGCGTTCGAGGAGTAGGACAGCACGATCGCGCCCGCATCCTCGAACCGCTCAAAGGTCCGCAGTAGCGCGTCCTCGATCGTGCGCTTGTAGGCAAACGGGGTGAATCTCTTCGCGATTTTCTTGGTCTTTGTCTCTTCCATGATCGTGACGTCGCGCCAGTAGACACTTAATCCTTCAAGGAAGTGATACCGCTTCATGTAGTCGGCGTCGTCACGCGGCGGCGCGTAGGGCGGGTCCAGATACACCAGGTCCGGGGTCTCGACGTCCAGGTCGAAGATATCGCCGGTGACCGTCCGGCTCTTGCCTCCGTTACTGAACACCACGGCGTTGTACTCCGCGGCAGCACGACGAAAATGCTCCCGCAGTGTCATGCGAAGATCGCGGCGTCCGTCGGCGTACTTGGTGGAGTCGGTGAAGGTGAATACCCCGCGAGGTTGGCGTCGAGCAGCCGAGAGCACCAGCGCGGAGATTGCGATGTCTCGCTTGAATCCGCTCAGCTGGTCGATGTGCGACCACGCCGAATCGAGGAATGCACGATCCTCCGGCGTGTAGTACAGCCCGTCGAACTTGGTCTGGATGAAGTCACGGTCGTCGGCAGCCGGTCCGCAGATCAGGTCGATGTCGCCAGCAGTGAGTCGCACAGAAGAGTTAGCAACAGTCGCACGGGTGATCATGCCGGGGAACGCGAGAAAATCGTTGCTCGTGACCGAGAACCCTTGTGCCTTTAACAGGTACGAGACCACCCCGGAGCCGGAGAACGCATCTATGGCCGTTTCGCCGCCAAGATCGGCAAACAACCGCTCCAGGTGCGGCAGCAGTTGGTATTTCGAGCCCATATAGCGCAGCCGAGGAAACCTTTGGGCCCTTTCAAGAACCTCGGCCGTCGTTACGGACCTCGACTGCGTCATGACGTCACCATCGCACAGCATTGTGACAGTCCCGGGCAGCCCCGGCACGTGTCCGGCTCACGAGCACGCCGAGGTCATCGCCGCACTGCGCTGACCAGCGCCCACACCGAAAAGCCCAGCGCACCCACTACGGCGACGGCGCCGATGTAGAGGCCATATCCGGCGGCGATCGGCGCCGCGACGTTCAGCCGGTAGTACCAGATGCCCAGTGCAGCGACGAGCGCAGAATCCAGCACTGCGACGGCCGCGGCCAGCCGGGTGAAGAGTTCCCGGGCCACCATCGCGCCGGCCACCAGCAGAATGGCGGCCAGCAGCACGATCAGCTGGCCGACACCAAATCGGGGCGGCAACGCGATGGCACCGGCGCTGCCGCCGATCGCACTGGCATGCCCGCCGCCGTTGGCCGACGTGGTCAACCACGGCAGCCAGGCACTGGCCGACAGCAGGGCCGCGCACAGTGCGATCAGCCAACCAGGACGCGAGCGAGTCATGTTGTGACACTAGCTCGCATCGACCAGCACACCGCTGCGCGGCATCGTCAACGTTCGCCTCAGGCCGAGCCGCGCCAGAAACTCGTCGTCGTGACTCACCACGATGAAGGCTCCGCGGTAGCCACCCAGCGCCTCGACAAGCTGACCGACGCTGTCCAGATCGAGGTTGTTGGTCGGCTCGTCGAGCAGCAACAGTTGCGGCGGCGGATCGGCGAGCAGTAGTTGGGCCAGCGCGACGCGGAATCGCTCACCACCGGACAAGGTGCCGACCGGCCGGGCCACGCAGTCCGCGGTCAGCAGAAACCGGGCCAGTTGGGCGCGCACCGCCTGCGGCTGCCTGCCGGAGACCGCCGACACCGCGTCGAACGCGGACATGGTGTCGTCCAGGTGATCCAGGCGTTGCGGCAGGTATCCGACCCGGGCGGTCAGCAGGCGCCCGGCATCGCCCGTCAGCAGCGCTTCCAGCAGCGTTGTCTTGCCCACCCCGTTCGGGCCGTCCAGGGCGATGCGTTCTGGTCCCTGCACGATGATCGGTCCGTCGGCTCCCGGCAGCTCGGCCAGCCGGCGGCTGTTGGGCACCTCCGGATCGGGTAGGTCGACGCGGATGTGTTCCTCGCGACGAACCCGGGCGGACGCGGCGTCCAGATCGGCTTGGGCGTCACTGACCCGACCGTCAAGATGCCCGCGCAGCTTGCCCGCCGAGACCTGGGCGTTAGCAGCGTTCTGGTTCATCACGATCTTCGCGGCGCGCTTGTTCTGTTGGGCGACCTGGACCGCCCGGTTGCGTCGGGCGAGTTTGGTCTCGGCTTCCACACGCTGGCGCTTCTGGACCTTGACCACCTGCTCTGCGGTGCGGGCAGCCGTCCGGGCGGCGGCCTGCTCGGCCTGCAGGTGGCCCCGCCAGGCGCTGTAGGGGCCGCCGAAAGTGGTGAGTCGCCCGTCGTAAAGCTCAGCGGTGCAGTCCATCTGCTCCAGCAGCGCGGTGTCATGGCTGGCCACGATGAGTGCACCCGGCCACGTGTCGACCAACTGCGCCAGCCCGGTGCGCGCGCCGCGGTCCAGGTTGTTGGTCGGCTCATCGAGCAGGGTGATCGGGGCGGCCGCCAGCCGCAGCCCGGTCAACGCCACCAGCATGACCTCCCCGCCGGAAAGTTCGGCGACTCGGCGATCGAGGTCGCCCAAGGAAAACCCGATGTCGCGCAGTGCCGCATCGGCGCGGGCTTCGAGGTCCCAGTCGTCACCGACCAGCTCGAAATGGGTCTCGGCGGCATCACCGCCTTCGATGGCCCGCAGTGCGGCGAGTCGATCGGCGACGCCGAGCAGCCCGGCGATCGAGGCGTCGGTATCGAGGGTGAGCAGCTGCGGCAGGTAGGCCACCTGCCCGGCCGTGGTGAGGTGCCCGGTTGTCGGCCGCAGTTGCCCGACGATGAGCCGAAGCAGGGTGGATTTGCCGGCGCCGTTGGCGCCCACCAAGCCGGTGCGGCCGATACCGAACGAGCCGGTGACGCCGGCCAGCGCGACACTGCCGTCGGGCCAGGTAAAGCCGACATCGGTCAGGGTGACGACAGCCTGAGCGTCAGAAAACGGGAGGGACATGCGGTCTCCGGGAAGGTCAGCGGGAGCGCTGACAACCGGGACCGGACTACGGCAACTCGGCGGTGATCAGCGCGCGGACAGCGGCGTGAGACCGACGATGCCTGTCATTCCATGACCTCCTGTGCAGGGCCGTCCCGTATGGGGACGTCCGCCACCCTAATGGCGGGATGGCGCGGCGCGCAACCGATTAACTCGGCGCGAAAACCGTGACGAACTTGCGCAGCGACTCGTTGATGTCGCCCTTGAGCGCAGCGGCCACCAGCATGCCGATCGGGCCGAACAGGGCCGGACCGCCCAGGTGCACGTCGAAACTGACCTTGGAGCCGTCGCCTTCCGGCGCGACCTTGGCGAGCAGCTTGATCTTGACCCCGCCCTTGCCGTCGCCGTTGAGGGTCATGCCGGTGGGTGGCTTGTAGTTCACAATCGTCCACCTGACCCTGTTGAGCATGCCCTTGACCTCGACGATCGACTCCAGCGTCGTGCCCTTTTCGAGGGTCTCGGGCAGCACACTGCGCCATATCCGGTGAATGGTCAGCCACTCTTTGTAGCGGGACAGATCCGAGGCGTGCGCCCAGGCCTCTTCGGGAGGCAGCGGGACGTCGATGGATCCGGAGAGCTTGGCCATGTCGTGCTTTCCCCTTGTGTCGCGGTTTATCGCTGGGCCATTGTGGCCGTTGCCGACCCCTGCCACAACTTCGGCCGCTCACCGAGCATGCCGCCCCGGGCCCACCACATCGCCTCGATGGCGGCCGCGCCGAGCGCGCCGATGCCGAGCGCCAGCAACGTCAGTGCCACGTTGGAGGGATCCAGCAGGAACTTCTCCCGGGTCAGCGGCATCGCGAAGATCGCCACGTAGGCCAACCCGCAGCTGATCACCAACAGCAGCCGCCACCATTGATAGGGCCGCGCCACCACCGCCAGCACCCATCCCGCGGTGGTCAGCAGAGTGATCAACGCGCTGGTGGAAGCCTGGATCTGCTGGACCGCGGTGGCCTCGCTGCCGCGGTACGCCACCAGGTAGGACGCGAATGTGGCGATGCCCACCACGACGCCGGCCGGCAGCGCCCCGCTCATCACCCGCCGTACGAAGCCGGGGTGCGCCCGCTCATTGTTCGGTGCGAGCGACAGGACGAACGCCGGGATGCCGATGGTGAACCACGCCGCAACCGTGACATGGATCGGCTGGAACGGATACAGCAACGGCTTGGTGCCGAACAGTGCCGACGCCAGCCCGACCAGCCCGACCAGCAGTGCGAGCAGCACGGAATACACCGTCTTGGTCAAAAACAGGTTCGCCACCCGCTCGATGTTGCCGATCACCCGACGCCCCTCGCCCACTACGTAGGGCAGGGTGGCGAATTTGTTGTCCAGCAACACGATCTGGGCCACCGCGCGAGCCGCTGAGCTGCCCGCCCCCATTGCGACCCCGATGTCGGCGTCCTTGAGCGCCAGCACATCGTTGACGCCGTCGCCGGTCATCGCCACGGTGTGGTCGCGCGCCTGCAAGGCGTGCACCATGGCCCGCTTCTGATCGGGGCGCACCCGGCCGAACACGGTGTGTTCCTCCAGTGCACCGGCCAGTCGATCCGGTTCGGTGGGCAGCTTGCGGGCGTCCATCGCGTCTCCGGATAACCCCAGCTCGGCGGCCACCGCGCCCACCGAGACCGCGTTGTCGCCGGAGATAACCTTCACCGACACGTCCTGCGCGGCAAAATAATCCAATGTCTCGCGGGCGTCTGGTCGCACCTTCTGCTCGAGCACCACCAACGCCGCCGGAGTCACCTGTCCGGGCGCTTCGGGATGGTCGACGGGCTGGTCGCAGACCCCGAGCAACAAGACACGCAGGCCGCGCGCCCCGATCCGTTCGGCCTGCTCGGCGGCCGCCGAGGACGGTTCAAGCAGGACATCGGGCGCCCCGATCACCCAGTTGCCGTGTTCGGAGAAGGAGATACCGCTCCATTTGGTGGCCGACTTGAACGGCGCGCAGGCGCTCGACGTCCAGCCCGGCGAGGTCGGGAACGCCTCGGCAATTGCCTGGATGCTGGCGTTGGGGCGGGCGTCTTCGGCGGCCAGCGCGGCCAGTGCTTGATGTACCGGAAGGCTTTCGGCGCCATCGAGTTCGGCGACCTCCGATACCCGCATTCCGTTCTCGGTGAGAGTGCCGGTCTTGTCGGCGCAGACCACGTCGACGCGGGCCAGACCTTCGATCGCGGGCAGTTCCTGCACCAGGCATTGCCGTTGCCCCAGCCGCACGACCCCGACCGCGAACGCCAGCGACGTCATCAGCACCAGTCCCTCGGGGACCATCGGCACCAGGGCGCCCACCATCGCCAGCACCGATGCCCGCCAGCCCACGTCGGTGGTGAACAACTGCGTGTAGATGATCAGCAGCCCGGCCGGGATCAACAGGTAGGTGATGAATTTCAGGATCTGGTTGATACCGCTGCGCAGTTCGGATTTCACCAGGGTGAACTTGCTGGCCTCCTCGGCCAGTTTGGCCGCGTACGCCTCGCGACCCACCCGGGTGGCCCGATAGGCGCCGCTGCCGGAGACCACGAAACTGCCCGACATCACCTGGTCGCCCAGATCTTTGCCGATCGGGTCGGCCTCACCGGTGAGCAGGGACTCGTCGACCTCCAGGTCGGATGACTCCATGACCTCGCCGTCGACGACGATCTGGTCACCGGGGCCCAGCTCGATGACGTCGTCGAGCACCACCTGTCCCGGCGGAAGCTGCTGTGTCCCGGACTGCCTGCGCACCAACGGTTTCGCTTGGCCGACGATGGCCAGCTTGTCCAGCGTCTGTTTGGCCCGGATCTCCTGCACCATTCCGATGACGCTGTTGAAGACGATGAGCAACCCGAACAGCCCGTTGATCAGTGAGCCGGTGGTGAGCACGATGGCCAACAGCACACCCAGGATCGCGTTGATCCGGGTGAAGACGTTGGCTCGGATGATCTCGAGAACGCTGCGCGCGGCGCGGGCAGGGATGTCGTTGGTCTGGCCCTGCGCGAGCCGCTGGGCGACTTGCGCGTCGGTGAGGCCTGCGGTTCGCGCTGTCGTCAACGGGTGAACCTTCCCAGCTTGTCGTGATCGAAGTACTCCAGCTCCACCGCGTCCTTGGCGAAAGTGGCCTTGGATATCGTTCCGTCCGACGCGTTCTCGCCCTGCAGGGCGAAGGTGAAGGTGTCACCGTCGTAGTGGCTCAACCGGAATCGCCTGCGTGCCGGCCCGAGCGTCACATCGAGCGCACCGTGGTCCTCGGTGACGGTGGCCGGTCCCCAATAGCGGTTGGCGTACTCGCCGACGTATTGCGACAGTGGCCGGGCGGGAGCCGGATGGGCCGGTGGCCCCGCACCCACCAGCGCGCCTTCGGGTTGCGACATCGGCGCCAGCGCCTGTCGGTACAGCGTCGGCCAGTTCTCGCGGATCTCGCCGTACTGGACCAGGTCGAGGAATTGGGCGATCAAGGTCTCCGGGACCCCGATCGGGGTGGCGTTGGTCAGCACGACGATTCCGACGTCTTGGGACGGCAGCACCGAAAACGCGGTCGCGGCGCCCAGCAGGAAAGCACCGGAGTGGCCGTACTGGGTGCGCCCGGATGAGGTGATCGACACGTTGAATCCCTCGCCGTAGAACCCTGCCCGGGCAGTGCCGACTCCGGCGGGGGCGCTGATCACCTGCGGCGTGATCGCGGGAAGCATCGCTTCGGGCGCAATGATCTGGGTGCCGTCATGGCTGCCGTTGGCCAGCATCATGGCCAGCCAGCTGGTCATGTCGTTCACCGAGGAACTGACCCCGCCGGCCGGTGACTGGGCGTCCGGATTGCGTTGGTAGCGCGGCTGATAGCTGTCGTCGGTCTTGATGTGGGTGAGTGCGCGGTTGGGTCGGGCGAGAAAGTCCGCGTAGCGGGAGCTGGTTGAGGCCATCCCCAGCGGGCGGTACAGCGCGTCGGCCGACAGTTGCTCCCAGGGCACGCCGGCGGCGGCGGCGACCGCCTCGGCAGCGGCGGTCAGCCCGAAGTTGGTGTAGTCGTAATTGTTGCGGAACGGGGCCAGCGGCAGGTATCTGAGCCGCTGCAGCACTTCCCGGCGGTCGTAGCCGAGGTCTTCGAGCCGGTCGCCGGCGTGATCGGGCAGCCCGGACCGATGGGCGTACAGGTCGGCGATGGTGATGTGGTCGGTGACGTAGGGGTCCGACAGCGCGAACCAGGGCAGCTGCGTCACCACCGGGGTGTCCCAGGCGATGATTCCCGCGCTGATCTGCTGTGCCACCACGGTGGCACCGACGGGTTTGGACATCGAAGCCAGTTGGAACACCGTGTCGGCGTTGACCGCATTGTCCGGTCCGTCACCGTTGCGGGTGTCGCGCACACCAAAGCCTTTGGCGTACACGGCCTGCCCGCCGTGGACGACCGCGACCGCCAGCCCGGGTATTCCGGTGCTGGTCATCAGCTGCTGCGCCAGGCCGTCGAGTTTGGCCACCGCGGCAGCGACGCGGCCCGCGGGAATGTCCACTCCGGACACCTCGTTGGGCGGGGTGTCTTGCTGCATGGCCGGAGTCGCCGCTGGAGTGCACGCGCTCAACGCAACGGCCAGCACCGTGGCCCCGGCCGTAGCCGCCCACCTGGTCATGGTGCTAGAGCCTCCACCACGCTGCGGGCGCGGCGGCGCCGGGTCGCACTGAACCACCGGGTTTGGGCACTGCCGTTGCTATCCCCGCGGCGTCGGCGGCGGCCAGCAGCCGTTCCACCGGCTCGGCCCAGCGGTGCGGCGCCAACCGGAACGTGCCCCAGTGAATCGGCACCAGCAGACCCGACGCCGCGCCGTTCAAGTCGAGATGCGCCTGGACCGCCTCCTCCGGGTTCATGTGGACGTCGGGCCAGGCGGTGTTGTAGGCCCCGATCGGCAACAGCGTGGCGTCGAAGGGGCCATGCTGGGCGCCGATCGTGCTGAAGCTACCGGTGTATCCGCTGTCGCCGCCGAAGTAGACCCGGTGCTCGGGACCGGCGATCACCCACGACGCCCACAGGGTCTGGTTGCGGGTCAGGAATCGCCCGGAGAAGTGCCGCGCCGGGGTGCAGGTCACGGTGAGATCCCCCAGCGTGGTGTTCTCGTCCCAGTCGAGTTCGATCACTCGCTCGGAGGGGATGCCCCAGGCACGCAGGTGCGCTCCGACTCCCAGTGGAACGACGAACGGCGCCCATTGGCTGCGGGCGAGCGCGGTGACGGTATCGATGTCGAGGTGGTCGTAGTGGTCGTGGCTGACGACGATCGCGTCGACCGCGGGCAGCGCCCCGAGCCCCACCGGCGGGGGGTGCAGCCGTCGAGGACCGACCGCGTCCGACGGCGAACAGCGCTCGCTCCAGACCGGGTCGGTCAGCACGCGATAGCCGTCGATCTCCACGAGTGCCGTCGCGTGTCCCAGCCAGGTGATCGCCAGCGGCTCGACGTTGACACTGAAGTCGGGCACCTCCAGCGGAATCGGCGTGGTGGGCCGCCGCCCGATGCGGTCGGCAAACAGCTCGCGCACCATCAGCCGCTGTTGTTCGCGGTCCATGTTGACCATTGCCACGCGTTCGATGTTGTGGAAGATGCCGTCGCGGTAATTCCTGGACCGGGAAGCCACCGCATCGATCGCAGTGGGCGCCGCGCCCAACGCGGTGGGCGTGCCCCGCAGCGCACGTAGCGTCCAGCCCCCAGCAACCAGCGACGCTGTGGTTCCCGCCAGTCGAAGTGCTCCACGCAGCATGACGACGAGTCTATGGTGGCGGCCCGCGGGCTCCGCCGTTTCGATGGCGCCGGTTAGGCGCCCTGGAACTTCGGCGGCCGCTTCTCCACCCGCGCCACCTGGGCCTCGATGACGTCTTGGGAACCCCAAGCCTTGTCGAACAGCTCCTTGTGCGCCGGCTGCTGCTCCTCGTAGGCGCCGTCGTCGTTGAGCACCCGCTTGGCGTGCTGCAGCGCTAGCGGCGCCAGCCCGGCGATCTCGTGCGCCCAGGCCTGCGCGTCGGCAAGGGTGCCGATCCGGTTGGCCATCCCGGTGAGCAGTGCCGCGTCGGCGGGCAGCTTCTCCGCGGTCAGCATCATCGCCCGGGCCCGCCCGTAGCCGACCAGTGAGGTCAGCCGCCGGATGCTCCAGTTGTCCAGCGCCAGACCGTACTTGGCGACCGGGAACTGGAAGAACGCCTCGGGGGCCACCACCCGCAGATCGCAGACCATCGCCAATTGCAGGCCGGCGCCGATCGCGGCCCCGTTGATGGCGCCGATCACCGGCACCGGGACGTCGGCGATGCTCTGGTGCAGGGCGACCAGTTTGTCGGGGTAGTCGGCAGCGAACGCGTCACCGGACAGATCCGCGCCGGCACAGAACACGGTGCCCTGCCCGGTCAGCACGATCGCCCGGACGTCGTGGGTGGCGGCGTCCAAGACCGCCTCCCGCAACTCGGTGACGAGCTGGGAGTTCAACGCGTTGCGGCGCTCGGGGCGCTGCAACTCGATAGTCGTGACGGCTTCATCGCGGGTAACACCGATCATGACGAACCAGCCTATTAGCCTCGATCTGTGAGCCGGACCGGGGCCGATGAAGTGCGCGATGCGGTGCTGGATCGCGGCTCGTTCCTCAGTTGGGACGCCGCGCCGCTGGCCGTGCCGGTCAGTGACGCTTATGCCGCCGAGCTGGCGGCGGCCCGGGCTGCCAGCGGCCGCGACGAGGCGGTCCTGACCGGGGAGGGCCGGATCAACGGCCGCCGGGTCGCGGTGATCGCCAGCGACTTCGACTTCCTGGCCGGCTCCATCGGGGTAGCTGCCGCCGAGCGGATCACCGCCGCAGTCCAGCGGGCCACCGCCGAACGACTGCCACTACTGGCGTCGCCGAGTTCGGGCGGCACCCGGATGCAGGAGGGCACCGTCGCATTCCTGCAGATGGTGAAGATCGCCGCCGCGGTAGAACTGCACAAGCGCGCTCACCTGCCCTACCTGGTCTACCTGCGTCACCCCACCACCGGCGGGGTGTTCGCGTCCTGGGGTTCACTGGGGCACGTCACGCTAGCCGAGCCGGGGGCACTGGTGGGCTTTCTGGGGCCGCGGGTCTACGAACAGCTCTATGGCGCACCGTTCCCGCCGGGCGTCCAGACCGCCGAGAACCTGCAGGCCTACGGGGTGATCGACGGCGTCATCCCGCTGAAGTGGCTGCGGCGCACCTGCGCGCGGACGCTGAAGGTGATGCTCGACGATCCGGCTCCGGCTCCGGCGAAGCCGGCCGCTGAGCCGATTCCCAACGTTCCGGCGTGGGACTCCGTGTGCGCGTCGCGGCGTCCGGATCGGCCGGGCGTCGGGTTTCTGCTGCGGCACGGCGCCACCGAGCGGGTGTTCTTGTCGGGGACCGGCAGCACCGAACGCGATGCCACGATCTTGCTGGCGTTGGCGCGCTTCGGCGGTCAGCCCGCCGTGGTGTTGGGGCAGCTGCGGGGCGCAGATCGGCTGACCGACCCGATCGCGCTGCGCGATGCGCGCCGCGGCATGGCGTTGGCCGCGGGCCTGCGGCTGCCGCTGGTGCTGGTCATCGACACTCCCGGGCCTGCACTGTCGGTGGAGGCCGAGCAGGGTGGCCTGGCAGCGCAGATCGCGGCGTGTCTGGCCGAGCTGGTCACCCTTGAGGTGCCGACGGTGTCGGTGCTGCTGGGCCAAGGCAGTGGCGGTCCGGCGCTGGCGATGGTGCCGGCGGATCGGGTGCTGGCCGCGTTGCACGGCTGGCTGGCGCCGTTGCCGCCGGAGGGCGCCAGTGCCATCGTGTTCCGCGATACCGACCACGCTCCGGAGCTCTCCGCGGCGCAGGGCATCCGTTCGGCGGATCTACAGGCGCACGGGATCGTGGATGTGATCGTCGGCGAACACCCGGATGCCGCCGAGGAGCCGATCGACTTCGCCAAGCGAATGTCGCGGGCCGTCGCCGTCGAGCTGTCGGCACTGCGCGGGGTGCCCGCAGAGCAGCGGATGGCGGCCCGGTTGGAGCGCTACCGCCGGATCGGGTTGCCCGGTTGATCACCGAAACCGACGTTTTGCAGCGAAAGTGTGAGTGGCGACCTGCAAAACGTCGGTCTCGCGGAGGCGATCACCTAACCGGTGATCATCGCTACGGCCACTCCCGCCAGCACCATCCCCATCACCTGCCGGAAACGCACCCGCTCCCCCAGTAAGACGACCGCCAAGATCACCGTGGCGGCGGGATACAGCGAGATCAAGACGCTGGCCAGTGACAGCAGCGCGAGCTTCAACGCGAACAGCATGGTGACGTTGGCGGCGGTGTCGAGCAGTGCGATCAGGAACGCCAGCCGCAGCGGTGTGCCCGAAGGCACCTTCAAATTGCGACTGGCCGCCGCGACGGCGATCACCAGAACCGTGGCCGCGGCACGCGCGAACAACAGGGGCCACAGCCCGGAATCCGACGGAGTGCGGTCCAGGAAGACGAAGTTCAACCCCAGGGCCACCCCCGAGGCGACCGTCAACCAGAGCACGCGGTGGGTGAGCCCCGGCCGATGGACGCCGTCGTCGCCGGCGTGCCAGCTGATCAACACCACCGCGCCCAGCGCCACCGCGATACCTGCGCTGGCGAGCATGCCGGGACGTTCCCCCAGCATCCGTCCGACGCACACCGGCACGCTGGCGTCGACCACTGCGGCCAGTGGCGATACCACCGAAATCGGGCCCGCGGCCATGGCGGCGTAGAACCACCAGATGCCCAGGGCCTGGGTGAGTCCGCCGAGCATGCCCAAGACCACCGTGCTCGTCGTGATGTGCCCGCCGCCGATCAGGGCGAGCATTCCGAGCATCACCATCGAGACCGGGGTGGACACCAACACCACGCGGAGCGCAGCGACCCGCCGCGACGCGACACCGCCCACGAAGTCGCTGATCCCGAAACTGGTGGCCGACGCCAAGGCCAACCCTTGCGCCGTCGGCGAACCGATCACGCAGCTGCCTTGGCAGCTTCGGCCTTCTTGGCGGCCTTAGCGTTCGATGTGACAATCACGTCGGAAAGCCTAAGTGGGCAATTTGCTTGGAAAGTCCTGCGTTTGCGGGATCTTTGCGCCCCACATCCCGATGTTCGCAGGTCGGATCATTTAAATTCACCTGGATTTAACCCGCCCCGAAGCGCGCGCATGCCGCCGTTCAGGCCAACGAGCGCAGCCACGCGTCGTGCAGGGCGGCGTAGTGGCCCTCCGCGCGGATCAGCTCGGCCGGCGGCCCGTCCTCGACGATGCGCCCGCCCTCGATCACCAGAACCCGGTCGGCGATCTCGACCGTGGAGAGCCGGTGGGCAATCACCAGCGCAGTCCGCCCAGCCAGCACGTTGCGCAGCGCCTTCTGCACCATCCGCTCGCCGGGGATGTCCAGCGAAGACGTCGCCTCGTCGAGGATCAGTACCGCCGGGTCGGCGAGGAAGGCACGCACGAACGCAATCAGTTGACGCTGGCCCGCCGAGAGCCGCCCGCCCCGCTTGGCGACATCGGTGTCGTAACCGTCGGGCAGGGCGGTGATGAATGCGTCGGCGCCCACACTCGTCGCCGCGGCGGCCACCTCGGCGCCAGTCGCATCGGGACGACCGAACCTGATGTTGTCGGCGACTGTGCCGGTGAACAGAAAGTTCTCCTGGGTGACCATCACGACGTGACGGCGCAGCGCCGCCTGGGTGAACGCACGCAGGTCGACGCCGTCCAACGTCACCGCTCCCGACCCCGGATCGTAGAACCGGGCGATCAGTTTGGCGATGGTGGACTTGCCGGCTCCGGTACTGCCGACCAGCGCCACCGTCTGGCCGGCCGGGATGTTCAGCGATATACCGGCCAGCACTGACTGGCCTTCCCGGTAGCCGAAATGCACGTCACGCAAGTCGATCTCACCGCGCACCCCACCGGGAACGGTCTGCGGACCAGCCGAGTCGGTGACGGCGGGCTTTTCGGCCAGCACCCCGGCCAGCTTCTCCAGCGCCGAGGTGGCCGACTGAAAGGTGTTGAGGAACTCCGAGATGCCCTGCATCGGTTCAAAGAACATCCGCAGATAAAGCAGGAACGCGGTGAAGGTGCCGATCGTCATGTGCCCGTGCAACACTCGCCAGCCCCCGTAGAGCAGCACCACACCGGTGGTGAGGTTGCCGACCAGCTTGACCCCGGGCGAGAAGACCGCGACCAGTCTGAATGCCTTCTCGTTCACCGAGCGGTATTGGTCGGCGACTTCCGTGAAGATCTCCTGATTGCGGGCCTCTCGGCGATAGGCCTGCACCGCCTTGATCCCGATCATGGTCTCGGTGAACTGCACAATCACCCGCGCGGCATGCTCGCGCACCGCGGCGTAGTTCTTCGACGATTCGCCCCGGAACCATCGCAGCAACGCCACCAGCACCGGAAAGGCGATCAGGCACATCAGGCCCAGCCGCCAGTCCAGCACGATGAGCAGCACCGCCGTACCTGCCATCGTGAGTGCGGCGCCGACCAGGCCGTCGAACCCGGTGAGCAGCATGTCCTGGATCGCGTCGACGTCGTTGGTCAACCTGCTGACCACCCGGCCCGAGGTGTAGCGCTCGTGGAACCCGACATCCAGGCGCTGAAACTGGCGGAACACGCGGCGCCGCAGCTCCAGCAGCATCTGCTGCCCGATCGTGCCCGACCACTGCAGGAAGAGCATCCGGCTGATGGCTTGCGTGAACACCACCACCGCGAGCGCCGTCACGATCACACTCAGCTGCCGGATCGAGCCGTCCGCGGCGATCGGCGGGATGCCCCGGTCGATTCCGCGCTGCGCGAGTATTGGAACCGCAAGCCGGGCAGCGTTTTCCACCACAATCGCCACCACCATCAGCAGCGCCGCAAACCGATACGGAAGCAATAACGACCAGAGCAGACCCCGCGCCGCGGCCCGGCCCGGCTCGGCCGTCACCCGCGTGCCCAGTCGACGAGGTGTTCGGCGCCGTCGTCCAGCTCATCGTCTGCTGCCAGCAGATAGCGGTACCGCGGCACCTCGGCCAGCAGCTCGGCGTGAGTCCCGATCGCGGTTATGGTCCCACCCTCGATCAGCGCCACCCGGTCGGCCAGCGCCACGGTGGACGCCCGGTTGGCCACCACCAGCCCGGTGATCGGCTGCGGCCCGGTTCGCAGTGCTCGGCGCAGCGCATCGGTCACGGCGGCCTCGGTGTGCACATCCAGGGCCGACAAGGTGTCGTCGAGCACCAGGATCGTCGGCGCCGCCACCAGGGCCCGGGCCAGCGACAGCCGTTGCCGCTGCCCGCCCGACAGGCTCAGGCCCTGTTCCCCGATGCGGGTGTCCAGCCCGGACGGCAGCTCGTAGACAAAATCGGCCGACGCCACCTCCAGGGCGTGGGCCAGTTCCGCGTCGCTCGCTTCGGGCCGGCCCAGCCGCAGGTTCTCCGCCACCGACATCGAGAACAGGGTGGGGTCGTCGAAGGCGGTCACCACCGCCGAGCGCAACGCAGCCAACGTCAGTGTGCGGATGTCCCGGCCGCCGATGAGGATCTGGCCCTCATGCGCGTCGTAGAGCCGGGACAGCAACATCGCCAGCACCGACTTCCCCGAGCCGGTGGCGCCCACCAGAGCGACGGTCTCGCCGGGTTCGACGGTCAGATTGACCCCGCGCAGCACCCATGGGGCGGCAGTGCCCGCCCCGGTGGCAAACCGAAATCCGACATCGCGCAACTCCAACCGGCCCGCCGGTGGCACGGGGTCGTCACCGTCGGTGATCTCGAGGGGCGCATCGAAGATCTCGGTGATCCGGTCGGCGGCGGTCATCGCTTCCTGGGTGGCCGACAGCAAAAAGCCCAACGATGACAGCGGCCAGATCAGCGAGAGCATCAGCGTGACGAACGCGACCAGGGTGCCCATCGTGACCAGCTGGTGCCCGGCCGCGTACGCGCCGACCGCGATAACCCCGATCAACGTGAAGTTCGGGATCACCTCCAACAGGGTCCAGAACTTCGACGACACCACCACCTTCTTGACGCCCAGGTCGCGCAGCTTTGCGGCTTGGGCATCGAAACGCGCAAACACGTACTCCTCGCGTCCGAACGCCTTGATGGTGCGCAGACCCAACGCAGACTCCTCGACGACGGTGGCCACCTGGCCGGCCTGGTCCTGCGCTTGGCGCGTCAGCCGGGTGTACTGGCGCCGGAAGTGCGAGATGGCAACCATCACCGGGACCAGCGACGCGCAAACAACCGCGCCCAGCGGCCAGTAGAGCACCAGCAGGATCGTCGTGACCGCCAGAATCTGCACCGTGTTGAGCACCAGGAACACCACCACGAACGACAGGAAGCGCCGCACCGCGGACAGGTCGTTCATGGCCCGCGACAGCAGCTGGCCGGACTGCCACCGGCCGTGAAAGGTCATCGGCAGGATCTGCAGCCGGGCGTAGAGATCCTTGCGGATGTCGGCTTCCACACCCATGGTGGTGGGCGCGACCAGCCAGCGCCGCACGAACAACAGCAGCGCCTCGATGACCCCGAGCGCGGTTGCCGCCGTCCCCAGCACCCACAGCCCGGGCTGGTCACGGTGCTGCACCGGTCCATCGATGACGGCCTTGGTCATCAGCGGGATCACCACGGTGGCGACCAGACTGAGCACGGCGACCGTCACCATGGCGACCCAGCGAGCCCGGTAGGGGCGCAGGTAGGGCAGCAGGCCGCGCAGCGCGGACGCCGGTTTCACGCAGTCGACCCTAGATTGATCGGAGCGACCCGCGGCGCATCCCGCGCTTGGTGGCCATGTTCAGGCAAAATGGCCACCATGGACAATGCCGCTGCCTCACCCCGAGTCTTGGTCGTCGACGACGACTCCGACGTGCTCGCCTCGCTGGAACGCGGACTGCGACTGTCCGGCTTCGAGGTGGCGACGGCGGCCGACGGCGCCGAAGCGTTGCGCAGTGCCAAGGAAGCCCGTCCCGACGCCATCGTGCTCGACATCAACATGCCGGTGCTCGACGGCGTGAGTGTGGTGACGGCACTGCGGGCCATGGGTGACGACGTGCCGGTCTGTGTGCTGTCCGCGCGCAGTTCGGTTGACGACCGGGTGGCCGGGCTCGAGGCCGGCGCCGACGACTACCTGGTCAAGCCGTTCGTGCTTGCCGAGCTGGTGGCCCGGGTTCGGGCAATGTTGCGGCGGCGCGGGTCGGCGGCCAGCTCCTCCTCGGAGACCATCACGGTGGGCCCGCTGGAGGTCGACATCCCGGGCCGCCGCGCCCGGGTCAAGGGCGTCGACGTGGACCTGACCAAGCGGGAGTTCGACCTGTTGGCCGTGCTCGCCGAACATAAGACCGCA
This sequence comes from Mycobacterium sp. SVM_VP21, assembly GCA_024758765.1. Taxonomy (NCBI): domain Bacteria; kingdom Bacillati; phylum Actinomycetota; class Actinomycetes; order Mycobacteriales; family Mycobacteriaceae; genus Mycobacterium; species Mycobacterium cavoris. Next base: position 4,581,909 of record CP101406.1, on the reverse strand, counting down.
GTACTGTCGCGCGCGCAGCTGCTCGAGCTGGTCTGGGGCTACGACTTCGCCGCCGACACCAACGTCGTCGACGTGTTCATCGGCTACCTGCGGCGCAAGCTGGAGGCCGGTGGTGCTCCGCGACTGCTGCACACCGTGCGCGGGGTCGGCTTCGTCCTGCGAACGCAGTGAGTGCGGCCGTGAACGTCATGAAACTGCTGCGGCGCATCTTCGCCAGAACACCGTCGCTGCGGACCCGGGTGATGCTGGTGACGGCGATCGGCACCGCGATCGTAACGGTTATCATCGGCGCCATCGTGTGGGTCGGTATCACCAACGACCGCAAGTATTGGCTGGACCGCCGGCTCGACGAGGCGGCCGGGCTGACCGTTCCGCTGATCGGCCTGGGTGAACTGCCCCGGGCGGCCGGCGCCACCGACGCGGTCATCACCCTGCGGCGAGCCAACCAAGTGACGTCGAACTCCAGCGTGGTGCTGCCGGAGCTGGAGCCGGGCTACGCCGACACCGAGATCGACGGCGTGCGCTACCGGGTGCGCACCGTCGACATCCCCGGGCCGGGACCACGGTCGCTGGCCGTCGGCGCCACCTACGACGCCACCCTCGCCGACACCAACAACCTGCACCGACGGGTGATCCTGCTCTGTACCGTCGCGATCGGAGCGGCCGCGCTGCTGGGTTGGCTGCTGACGGCATTCGCGGTACGACCACTGCGACGGCTGGCGCAGCAGGCGCGATCGATCGACGCCGGCGACGAACGGCCGGAGATCGAGGTGCGCGGCGCCACCGAGGCGGTGGAGATCGCCGAGGCAATGCGCGGCATGCTGCAGCGGATCTGGAAAGAGCGCGACCGCACCCAAGAGGCACTGGCCTCCGCGCGTGACTTCGCCGCCGTCTCTTCGCATGAACTGCGCACCCCGCTGACCGCGATGCGCACCAACCTCGAGGTGCTGACCACCCTGGACCTGCCGGACGACCAGCGCAAGGAGGTGCTGCACGACGTCGTGCGGACCCAGACGCGGATCGAGGCGACGCTGTCGGCCCTGGAGCGGTTGGCGCAGGGCGAACTGTCCACCTCCGATGATCACGTGCCGGTCGACATCACCGATCTGCTCGACCGGGCGGCCCACGACGCGATGCGGGTCTTCCCCGACTTGAACGTCTCGCTGGTGCCGTCGCCGACCTGCATCATCGTCGGGCTGCCGGCCGGACTGCGGCTGGCCGTGGACAACGCGATCGCCAACGCGGTCAAGCACGGCGGCGCAACCCAGGTGCAGTTGTCGGCGGTGACCTCACGCGAAGGCGTGGAGATCGCCATCGACGACAACGGCGGCGGGCTTCCCGAGGAAGAGCGCCGAATCGTCTTCGAGCGGTTCTCCCGTGGGTCGACGGCATCGCATTCGGGGTCCGGTCTCGGGCTGGCCCTGGTGGCGCAACAGGCCGAACTGCATGGCGGCACGGCGTCTTTGGAAGACAGCCCGCTGGGCGGGGTACGTCTGCTGCTGCGGCTTCCGCCACCGAGCTGAGCGCACTACGCCTGACTCGTCACTTCTTTTTCTTCTTGTCCTTGCGCCAGCTGTCCCAGCGCTGGAAGCCGGCCGCCGCCGCGGTCTGTTCGTCCTTGAACCACACCTCGGCGATCGTCGCGTCGTAGGCCGGGCTCGCCGGAGCGTGGTAGAGCATCGAGTCCTCGTTGCCCTTGACCGTCCAGCCCAGCGGTCCGCTGCCACCGGGGCCGGCCTTGGTGGATCCCGGACCGTACGGGCCGGGCGGCATCTCCTCGACGTCGGCGACCAGCTTGGCAGTACCGCTGGGGCCGCGCGCGGCCTTGCCCTTGTCCCAGCGGGTGAATCCGGCAGCCACGGCGGCGCTCTCCTCGGCGAACCACACCTCGGCAATCGTCTGGTCATACCAGGGGCTGTCGGTGGTGTGGTAGAGCATCGAGTCCTCGTTGCCCTTGATCGTCCAGCCGGCCGGGCCGATGCCGCCGGCACCCGCGCGTGCCGAACCCACGCCGTAGGGCGCTCCGCCGATCGCCATCGCGGTGGTCTCGGCCTCCGAGGGCAACAGACCGCCGGGGGGCTTGGCCGCCGAGCCCGGTCGGGCGCCCGCGCCGCCGGTCGGGATGGGGGCTGTGGGTGCGCTCGCCGCCGCACCGGCGGCCCCGTATGCCGCCGATACCGGCACCTCACGTTTGACCCGCCGGATGGTGAAGGCGAATGTCAGCAGCAGACCCAACAGAAATGACAGTCCCATCAACCAGCAATTGACGCCGTGCATCAGTGGGCTCCTATCTCACGCGAGCCGGGAAGCGCCGCAACGGCTTCTTCCTTGCTGGTGCGGCGGATCGAGACGACGGTGAGTAACCAGGCGACCGCCGAGCCCACCGCGAATGCCAGCAGATACCACAGCCAGTGAATGACGAAATCCATTGCAGATTCTCCTTAGCTCACGGTGATCGCGACGCGACGGTTTTGGGCACGACCATCCGGTGTCGCATTGCTGGCGACCGGGTCGGCCGAGCCGAATCCCTTGGACGTGACGCTGTTGGCGGGGACGCCCTGGGCCACCAGGAAGTCGGCCACTGATTTGGCACGGGCGGTGCTCAGCGGCACGTTGATGCCGTCGTTGCCGGTGTTGTCGGTGTAGCCGTTGACCGCGACGCGAGCGTTGTGGCAGCCCTTCACCTTCTCCGCCACCCGGCTCAGTTGGTCCCGCGTGCCCGCCGACAGGGTGTAGCCGTTGGTGACGAACCTGACCGGCGTGCTCATCAAAGCGGTGATGTCGTCCTGCAGATTGCCGCAGTCACCGGCCGGGCTCGGGGCCGGCGTCTGAGCCGGGGCGCTTCCCGATGGCGCGGGTGCGGGAGCCGGGGCCGGCGATGGCGTCGGTGTCGGTGTTGGCGCTGGCGCCCCGGTGGCACTAGGTGCCGCCTGACTCTCGCCAGCCGAGACCTCAATGTTGTTGAGCAACTTCAGGTTCGGCCACGCCGCTTTCGCGGCCGCCTCGACGGCGGACTTGACCGCCTCGGACGCCGCGGTTCCGATCAGCGTGACGGTGTCGCCGACGACCTTGAATTTGAAGTCCGGCATGGACACGGCGGCCTTGAACACCGCTCCCAGGCTGGACAGGTCGGGTGCGGTGACGCGGGCCTTGATGTTGAGGTTGTCGACCAACTGCACACCGCTGCCGAACACTCCCTTGAGCATGTCGAGCAGTCCGGTTCGAGTGGCGATGTCAGGCAGATCCCCGTTGAGGGTGATGACATTGCCGTTGCGCAGAATCGCCAACGGGGCGAAGGACACACCCGGCAGGCTCACACTCGGTACCGACAGTGACGGCGCGGCGATGTCCGGTGGATTGATATTCGGCCCGTTGATGTCGAGCTTGGAACGATCGGTGATGCCGTAACCAATCAACGCCAGTAGCAACGGAATTACCGCAAGGGCCAGGAGCCAGCCGAAGCCGGGAGGCCGGCGGTAGAACCGCGAGACCTTTCGCCAGCCAGTCACAGTGGGGTTTTCTGAGCCTGGCATGGATCCTCCTTGAAGACCGAAAAACACCCGCGAGTCCAGGACACCGCGAGTGTAGGAGTTTCGATTTGCTAATGGAGGCTATTAGTCGTTTTTGGTGGACTTCTCCCCGCCCGGGGAGCTGGTCGCCAGCTCGTTGACGATGCGCGCCCGCGCCCAGGCGTCCTCGGCAGCGACCTGCACGGCGGCCGCCTCGTCCGTCTTCGCCACGGTCCCGCCCAGCGTCACGGTGTCGCCGGTGATCGCAAGGGTGAAATCGCCGATGCCCGCGGCCGCCTCGAACACCGGGGCCGCGCCAGAGAAGTCGACCGTCACCGCTCCGGGCACCGCCGCGAGACGATCCACGACGGTGACACCGTCACTCGAGGTAATCACCGCGTCCAACAGCTCTCGTTTGGCTGCCGGATCGGCGACGTCCCCGGCGAGTGTGAATTCACTACCGTGACGGGTCACCGACACCGACACCGGCCCTGGCACTGGCACTGCCGGGGCGGCGACGGGTTGCTCCGCGCGTTCCAGTAGGCCGTAACCGATCGCAGCGAGCAGCGCCGTTGCCAGCGCTGCCCCGATCAGCCGGGCACGCACTCAGCGGGTGCCGAGCAGGTCGATCACAAAGACCAGGGTCTTGCCGGCCAGCGGGTGCCCGGTTCCGGCGGGTCCGTAGGCCAGCTCCGGCGGGATCACCAGCTGACGCCGGCCGCCCACCTTCATGCCCGGGATGCCGTCCTGCCAACCGGAGATGAGCCCGTCCAGCGGAAACTCCAGGGATTCGCCGCGGTTCCACGAGCTGTCGAATTCCGCGCCGCTGTCGTAGTCGACGCCGAGGTAGTGCACGTTGACGACGCCACCGGGGACGGCCGCGGGGCCTTCCCCGACGACGATGTCCTCGATGACCAGGTCGGCGGGTGCCGGGCCGGTCGGAACGGTGATCTGAGGCTTGGCCGGATTAGTCATGGTGGTTACCGTCCGCCGATGCCAACGTAGTCACGCTCGGTGTAGCCGGTGTAGATCTGGCGGGGCCGGCCGATCTTGCTGTCGCCCTCGTCGTGCATCTCGCGCCAGTGCGCGATCCAGCCGGGCAGCCGGCCCAGCGCGAACAGCACCGTGAACATCTGGGCCGGGAAGCCGATCGCCCGGTAGATCAGGCCGGTGTAGAAGTCGACGTTCGGGTAGAGCTTGCGCTCGACGAAGTAGTCATCGGTCAGCGCGGCCTCTTCGAGGTCCTTGGCGATGTTGAGCAGTTCGTCATCACCGCCGAGCTTGCCGAGGATCTTGTCGGCCTGTTCCTTGACGATGCGCGCCCGCGGGTCATAGTTCTTGTAGACCCGGTGGCCGAAGCCCATCAGCTTGACGCCGTCTTCGCGGTTCTTGACCTTGCGCACGAAGTCGGTGACGTTGCCGTTCTGCTGGTCGCGGATCTGCTCGAGCATCTCCAGCACCGCCTGGTTGGCGCCACCGTGCAGCGGGCCCCATAGCGCGTTGATGCCGCCGGAGATCGAGGTGAACAGGTTGGCCCGCGAGGAGCCCACCAGCCGCACCGTCGACGTCGAGCAGTTCTGCTCGTGGTCGGCGTGCAGGATGAACAGCATGTCCAGGGCGCGGACCACCTCGGGGTCGGCCTCATAGGGCTCGGCCGGCAGGCCGAACGTCATCCGCAGGAAGTTCTCCACCAGGCTCAGCGAGTTGTCCGGGTACAGGAACGGCTGGCCGGCCGACTTCTTGTAGGCGTAGGCAGCGATGGTGGGCAGCTTGCCCAGCAGCCGGATGGTGGACAGTTCCACCTGGTCGTTGTCCGACGGGTCCAGCGAGTCCTGGTAGTAGGCGCTCAACGCGTTGACCACGCTGGAGAGCACCGGCATCGGGTGGGCGTTGCGCGGGAAGCCGTCGAAGAACCGCTTCAGGTCCTCGTGCAGCATGGTGTGCCGCTGAATCCGGCCGGTGAACGCGGCCAGCTGGTCAGAGGTAGGCAGCTCGCCGTAGATCAGCAAGTAGCTGACCTCGATGAAGGTCGACTTCTCGGCCAGCTGTTCGATCGGGTAACCGCGGTAGCGCAGGATGCCGGCGTCACCGTCGATGTAGGTGATGGCGCTCTTGACCGGCGAGGTGTTGGCGTAGCCATTGTCGAACGTGGTGTAGCCGGTCTTGGCGAGCAGCGAACCGATGGCGAGAGCGTCGGACCCCTCGGTCGCCTTGACGATCGGCAGTTCTAGCTCGCCGCCCGGATACCGGAGAGTGGCGGTGTCATCGGTTGCGGCCACAAGGAACCCCTTTGCGCTATTCGGCTGAAAGATTGGGCGTGTATAGGAAAAGGTAGTCGGTTCCGGGCCGACGCGCCCGCCCGGGGCCGAGGTATCCCCTATCGACGTTCCGGTGGCGGCGGTCGGTGTACAGCGCCGGGCCGGCGATAGCGCAGGAAAGCGGGCGCTGCCAGGGCTGCGAGCATCACACCCACCACCACCAGGGCCCCGCCGCCGGCGGATGCCGCGGCCGTCCCCACGACCGCGCCGGCGGCACCGTGCACCGCATCGGCGAGCCGCGGGCCACCGGCGACGATCACGGTGAACACCCCTTGCAGCCGGCCACGGATCTCGTCGGAGGCGGCCTGCTGCAGCATCGTCGAGCGGAACGCCGCCGAGACCATGTCCGCGGCGCCACCGACCGCCAGGAACACCAGCGCCACCCACAGCGCTCGGCCCGCGTGCCCTCCGCCGTGGCCGACCGCGAGTCCGAAGCCGATCATGGCCACTCCCCAGATCACGATCGCAGCCACCACGGCCAGGCCCTGACGGGTGATCCGCGGCAGCCACCCCGAGAACACCCCGCCGAGCACCGCGCCGGCCGACATCGCCGCGGCCAGCAGGGCCATGGTGGTGCCGCCCTCCACGGGCCCGCCGAAGTCCGCGCTGGCGATCTGCGGGAACAGTGCCCTGGGCATGCCGAGGATCATGGCGATCAGGTCCACCACGAACGACATCAGCACCACGGTGTTGCCGGCCAGGTAACGGAATCCGTCCAGCACGGCCGCGATCCCGAAGCGGGACGGGCCCGACGACCCACTCGGCGGCATGGGCGCCAGCCGAAACGTCGCCCAGATCGGCACCAGGCACGTCACCGCGTCGATCAGATACAGGGTGGACAGGTCGACCCAGCCGAGCAGCAGCCCGGCCAGCAGGGGCCCGACGATCGCCCCGAACTGCATGACCGTCATGTTGAGCGAATTGGCGGCCGGCAGATCGCCGCCGGCCACCAGCCGCGGAATCGCTGCGGATCTGGTCGGGGAGTTGACCGCGTAGAAACCCTGCTGGACGGCCAGCAGACCGAGCACCACCCACACGTTCTCCAGTCCGGCCGCGGCTTGGAACCACAGCAGCAGCGAGGCCGCCGCCAGCCCGCAGGACGCGATGATCAGCAGCTTGCGGCGGTCCATGGCGTCGGCCCAGGCGCCGCCGAGCAGACCGAAGACGACCAGCGGCACCAGCGCGAACAGACCGGACAGCCCGACGTAGGCCGAGCTGCGGGTCAGCGCGTAGATCTGTACCGGCACCGCGAAGATGGTCAGGTTCGCCCCGATGACGGTCGGGATCCCGGCCACCCACAGCCGTCGGAAATCGGGACTGCGCAGCGGAGTGGTGTCGGCGAATATTCTCATTTGCGCAGCACCGGACTCACGGTTGGAGTCGCTCCACCCGCCCGCCGGTAACCCGAATCCGGTTGTGCAACCGGCCTTCCCGGCCCTGCCAGAACTCCACCACCGCCGGGGCGATCCGGTAGCCACGCCAGTTCGACGGCGCGGGGATCGACTCGGCGCCGGCGAATTGGGCCGTCACAGCGTCCAACTGCGCCAGCAGCGCGGCCCGTGACGCGATGGGCTGCGACTGCTGCGAGGCGCAGAAACCCAACTGGGACGCCCGCGGTCGGTGGGACCAGTACTCGGCGCTGACCGACTCGTCGAGCATCGTGACCGGCCCGCGAATGTGGACCTGGCGGCCCAGCTGATACCAGGGAAAAGTGGCCGATGCGTACGGTGTCGCGGCCAGCTCGGCAGCCTTGGCGGAGTCGGTGTCGGTGAAAAACGTCACACCGCATCCGTCGAGGTTATTGCACAGCACCGAGCGGCTGACCGGACGGCCGGCCTCGACGGTAGCCAACACCATGGCGTTGGGCTCGGCGATCCCTGCGCGCTCGGCGTCGCCGATCCAGTTACGCAGCAAAACCTCCCAACCTTCCTCGAGCCAGTCCGCGTCGAGGTCGCCGCTGTTGTCCTTCTCCTGGTATTCCACTCGCATCGCCGCCAGGTGCTCGTTGTCGGGGCCGGTCCTGTGCACCGCACAACGCTACGCCGCGCCGCAGACCAGCCGTCGTTACCGGCCGGTAGCAAGCGCTGCGCGCCCGGGTGGAAGAATCCACGGTATGACTGCTGCGGTCCCGGAGAACTTTGTCGCCGGCTTGGAAGGCACGGTTGCCTTCACTACTGAAATCGCCGAACCGGACAAGGACGGCGGCGCGCTGCGCTACCGCGGTGTGGACATCGAGGACTTGGCCGGCAAGGTCGGCTTCGGCGACGTGTGGGCTCTGCTGGTCGACGGCGACTTCAGCCGTCCGCTGGCGCCCGCCGAGCCGCTGGAGCTGCCGATTCGCACCGGCGACGTCCGGGTCGACGCCCAGGCCGGCGTGGCGATGCTGGCGCCGCAGTGGGGCTTTGAGCCGTTGTTGGACACCGACGACGCCACCGCCCGCGATCAGCTGGCCCGCGCGTCGGTGATGGTGCTGTCCTATGTCGCGCAGTCGGCTCGGGGCCAGGAGCCGGCGGTGTCGCAGCAGACGATCGACGGGTGCTCCACCATCACTGAGCGGTTCATGACCCGCTGGCGCGGCGAGCCCGACCCGCGGCACACCGAGGCGATCGACGCCTACTGGGTGTCGGCGGCCGAGCACGGCATGAACGCCTCGACGTTCACCGGCCGGGTGATCGCTTCTACCGGCGCCGACGTCGGCGCGGCGCTGTCCGGCGCGATCGGCGCGATGAGTGGCCCGCTGCACGGCGGCGCCCCGGCGCGGGTGATCCCGATGATCGCCGAGGCGGAGCGCACCGGCGACGCGCGCGCGGTGGTCAAGGGCATCCTGGACCGGCGCGAGAAGCTGATGGGCTTCGGCCACCGGGTGTACCGCGCCGAAGACCCGCGCGCCCGAGTACTGCGGGCCACCGCCAAGCGACTGTCGGCTCCGCGTTTTGAGGTGGCCGCCGCACTGGAGCAGGCGGCGCTGGCCGAGCTTCGGGAGCGTCGCCCCGACCGGGCCATCGAGACCAACGTGGAGTTCTGGGCGGCGGTGATCCTGGACTTCGCCGAGGTGCCCCCGGCCATGATGCCGGCGATGTTCACCTGTGGCCGCACCGCGGGCTGGTGCGCCCACATCATGGAGCAGAAGCGACTGGGCAAGCTGGTGCGCCCGTCGGCGATCTACGTCGGGCCGGGGCCGCGCAGCGCGGAATCCGTTGCGGGCTGGGAACACGTCACCCAAGCCTGACCCGCCGCATGACCCGGCCGCCCGTGCGCCGAACGTGTAATCAGCCCAAGATTCAGCGCGATTTTTCGATCTGAGTACACGCTCGGCGGCCCCCAGGCCCCCAGGCCCCCAGCGCCCCGCAGGCGCGGCGGTTCAGCCCCGTCGCAGCGCGCGGAGCAGGTTCTGCAGCAGCGGCAGATCCGAATGGTCCTTGACCACGTCGAGCATGTCCGGCACCCTGGTGAACTTCACCCGCGGGCGGTCTTGTGCTTCGCCGCGGGCGATTTCGGCTTTGTCGATGGCCTTCCACCCGGCGGCGTCGATGACATCGGGTTGCTGGGCGTGCACCATCCGGGCGACTGCCCGCGGGCCGGCGATCGGCTCCGTCAGCAGACCTGCGTTGTAGTCGACGGCCAGCGTCTGGATGGTCTTGAGCGAGTCAGACTTGTTGGAGCCGATAAACCCGTTGGTACCGCGCTTGATCCAGCCCGACACGTACGCTCCCGGAACTCGCTCACCGGTCGCCGGGTCGATCACGCGACCGCCCTCGTTCGGGACGACGCCGGCAGCGTCGTCGAACGGCAGGTCGGCGATGGGCGTTCCGTGGTAGCCGATCGAAGTCAGCACCAGGCCGGCGTCGATGCGTCGCACCTGATCGGTTCCGGTGACAGTGAACTCCACTGCGCTGCAACGGCCATCACCGAGAACTCGCGCCGGGGTCAACTCGTAGGCGAATCGAATCCGGGGACGGGTGATCGGCGCCGACGCGTCACCCAACTTGCTCAATATCTCCAGCTTCTGCCGGGTCAAGGTGTCCTGAACCCTCGCCAGGTCGTCACGCACCCGGGCATGGTCCTCGGCGTCGAGGACCACCTCAGCGGTCTGCGTCAGCCCCACCAGCTCGGGCAGGGTGAACGCAGAAGACGCTGGGCCGCGTCGGGCGACGATCACCACTTCGGAAACAGCCGAGTCCCGCAGCGTTGCCAGCGCGTAGTCGGCGATGTCGGTGCGGGCCAGTCGGTCCGGGTCGGCGGTGAGGACGCGTGCCACATCGAGGGCGACGTTGCCGTTGCCCACGATCACCGCCCGTTCGCAGCTGAGATCGACTGGCAGGTCGGCGAACTCGGGATGACCGTTGTACCAGCCGACGATCCCGGTCGCGGTGCCCGTTCCGGGCAACCCCATGCCATCGATCTCGAGTCGCCGGTCGTGCAGCGCACCCGAGGCGTACAGCACGGCGTGGTGGTGCTGCAGCAGGTCCGCGTGACTCAGGTGCTTTCCCACCTCGACGTTGAGGAAGAACTGGAAACCACGACGCGAGGAAATCTCGTCGAACAGCCGGGTGGCCAGCTTGGTGCGCTGGTGGTCCGGGGCGACTCCGGCCCGCACCAACCCGTAAGGGGTGGGCAGCTTCTCGAACATATTCACCAGCACACCCTGCTGGGTCATTAGTTCGTCGGCCGCGTACATGGCCGCCGGGCCGGAGCCGACGATAGCCACGGTCAGCGGATATTTGCCGCGCTGATGCAGCTCGGCGGCCGGCAGGATGGGCGCCAGCTTGGAGGTCGGCGGGAGCTTCACCCCTGCAGGGCGTTCCGGGTAGAACGACTTGTTGATCTCCATGAACGGCAACTGTTCGGCCATCACCTTGGTGTGCGGGACGATCGCGTCGACCGGGCATGCCCGCACGCAGGCTCCGCAGTCCACACACGCATCGGGGTCGATATAGAGCATCTCCGACGTGGCGAACTCGGGCTCGTCCGGCGTGGGGTGAATGCAGTTGACCGGGCAGGCGAACACACACGACGCGTCGTTACAACACGCCTGGGTAATTACGTGCGGCATGACCTGAGGGCGGCGCTACGCGACCGAAGCGGCAACGGGCGTGAGGTGCGCACGCTGCGGCTGGCTGCGGAACCGGGACGGTGCGCCGTGAATCCGGCATATCCGCCACACCAACTTGGCGATCGGGTTCATCAGACCGGTGTCGTGGCAGAGCATCCGGACGTCGCCGAACATGTCCTGCAACATCTGTCGAGCCTCGACCGACCGGAAGAAGATGTCTTTGCGGACCTCGCGCGGAATGTCGAATTCGGTCCAGAAGGCCTTGGGCGGCACCACGATCGCCGAACACAAGATCCGCATCACGATCGGCACGTACAGCGACAGCCAGAACCGCTTGCGACGGGGCAGGTTCGGAATGCGCTTGTGCAGATATTCGTGCGCGAAGGAGATGTGCCGCGCCTCTTCGGCCACGTGAATGGCCATCACCCGTTCCATGATCGGGTGCAGGGTCTTGCCTTCGCGCAGGATGGCCTTCTGGATGTGGTCGATGGGCTCTTCGCCGGCGAGGATGCCGAACCAGAACGGGATCGGCAGCGGTCCGGCGACCAGCGGAATGAACGGCTGCACCCACTTGAGCAACCGCGGCATCCCGGGCACGTCGGCGCCGATGTGGTTCACCATCTCCTGGAACATCATGGTGTGGTTGCACTCTTCCACCGCCTCGTGCAGGCAGTAGCGGTACTCGGGTGAGCCGTTGGGCGTCCAGAATGCGTATTCCATCAGGCCGCGGATCAGGATCGACTCGAAGTGCAGCCCGACTTTGGCGACGTTGGCCTGGCGCCACATGCCGATCTTGATCTGGACGTCTTCGGGCTGGGCCTGGTACCACGAGTGTCGACCGATCGGGTCGGTACCCGGCAGGATCCAGCGCGGGTCGTTCTCGGTGACCTTGAACTCCGGAGTGTCCCAGTCGATGTCGGTGTACGGATTGAAGTTCCGGCGCACCGACCCTTCCGACAAGGTGTTGAGGATCTCGACGTAGTTCGCGTCGTCGGTCACTTCCATGTTGGCTCGCCACCGGCGCACGATTCGGGTTCGAGCGGCTTTCTGAGCCATTGGAGACACCTCCAGCAGTCGTTTACATTTAGTAGGCTTATGTACAACGGTACCGCAGGTACTGGGTACCCGTCCAGACTCCGGATCAACACTGTGGGCGTGACAGGTGTCGAGCGGCTCGGGTGATCCACGTCACAATAAACCTGCCCTGCGAAGTCGCGCCGCCCGCTGTCTACGCTAGAGACCATGGCTGAGCAGCTCACGATCCCGGACAACATCAAGCCCGCTGACGGACGGTTCGGCTGCGGGCCGTCGAAGGTCCGCCCTGAGCAGTTGAACGCGCTGGTCACCACCGCAGCGCCGCTGTTCGGCACCTCCCACCGTCAGGCGCCGGTCAAGGACTTGGTCGGCCGCGTCCGCTCCGGGTTGCGCGAACTGTTCTCGGTGCCCGACGGCTACGAGGTGGTCCTGGGCAACGGCGGGTCCACGGCCTTCTGGGATGCCGCAGCGTTCGGGCTGGTCGACAAGCGGTCGCTGCACCTGACCTACGGCGAGTTCAGCGCGAAGTTCGCCTCGGCGGTGGCCAAGAACCCCTTCGTCGGCGACCCGATCGTCATCAAGGCCGACGCGGGCAGCGCCCCCGAGCCGCAGTCCGACCCGTCGGTCGACGTGATCGCCTGGGCGCACAACGAGACCTCCACCGGGGTCGCGGTGCCGGTGCGCCGGCCTAAGAGCCCCGGTGGGGATGGAGGGGCCCTGGTCGTGATCGACGCGACATCGGGTGCCGGCGGCCTGCCAGTCGACATCACCGAGGTCGACGCCTACTACTTCGCGCCGCAGAAGAACTTCGCCTCCGACGGCGGGCTATGGCTGTCCATCATGAGCCCGGCAGCACTGGCCCGCATCGAGGCCATCGCCGCGTCCGGCCGATGGGTGCCGGAGTTCCTCTCCCTGCCGATCGCGGTGGACAACAGCACAAAGAACCAGACCTACAACACCCCGGCGATCGCCACCCTGGCGCTGTTGGCCGAGCAGCTGGACTGGATGCTGGGCAACGGTGGCCTGGACTGGGCGGTGAAACGCACCGCGGACTCGTCGCAGCGGCTGTACTCGTGGGCCGAGGAGCGGTCGTTCACCACGCCGTTCGTCGCAGACCCGGCGTTGCGCTCTCAGGTCGTGGGCACCATCGACTTCGTCGACGAGGTGGATGCGGCGGCCGTGGCCAAGGTGCTTCGGGCCAACGGCATCGTCGACACCGAGCCCTACCGCAAGCTGGGCCGCAACCAGCTGCGGGTCGCGATGTTCCCGGCCGTGGAACCCGACGACGTCAGCGCCCTGACCCAGTGCGTGGACTGGGTGGTCGAACGCCTCTGAGCTCGGCTCTGAGCAATGCCCTCTGAGCTCGGCGGACCCGCCTCTTTGAACCCGCCGGGTTCATGCGGCGGTCCCAGCTTCGCCTCTCCTCCGTCGAGGCTCGCTGAACCGCCGTGATCGGATCGTTATAACGCCCGCGTGTCACGCCGAGCCGGGCTGTTCACTGGACTAGAGTCCGCACGTAACCGGGCGTTCGCAAGGAGAAGTCATGCGGGAACTGAGGGCCATCGGCCTCGACGTCGACGGCAAGCACATCATCTGCGAAAGCGCCGGAGACGGCGAAGACCACACCGAGATGTTCCGGGTCCGCATCGACGACCGGTTGCGCGGCGCTGTGCGCGGCGAGGGCCACCGCGTCGGACAGAATCCGGGTGATGCGGCCAGCAGCATGCTGCGCCCCAAAGACATCCAGGCACGCATCCGCGCCGGCGCCTCGGTTGAACAGGTGGCTGCCGCCGCCGGTGTGGACGTCGCCCGCGTCGAGCGCTTCGCACACCCGGTGCTGCTGGAACGATCCCGGGCCGCGGAGCTCGCAACCGCTGCCCACCCGGTGCTGTCCGACGGCCCGGCGGTACCGACCCTGCTGGAGGTCGTCACCTCCGCGCTGGTGTCGCGGGGCTTGAGCTCCGACAGCAGCAGCTGGGACGCGTGGCGCAATGACGACGGGCGCTGGACGGTGCAGCTGGCGTGGAAGGCCGGGCGCTCGGACAACGTCGCGCACTTCTGGTTCACGCCGGGAGCGCATGGCGGGACGGTGACCGCTGTCGACGACGCGGCCATGGAGTTGATCGACCCCGGCTTCGGCCGTCCGCTGCGGCCCGTCGCCACGGTGGCCGAGTTGGACTTCGAGACTCCGGCCGCCCCCGCGGTGGTCGAAGAGGAGCCGGTGCAGCAACGCGCGGGGACCCGCGGCCGCCGCAGCAAGCCCGAAGTCCCGGGGTGGGAGGACGTCCTGCTCGGGGTGCGCTCGACCGGTCAGCGCTGAGCGACCAGCGCCAGCAGCGCCAGCCACGCACCCACCACGCCGATTCCGGCGCCCAAAGCCAACCATCGCAGCACCGGGGTGCGTCGCCAGCCCCATACCGTGGGCGCCAGCCCGCCCACCGCAATCAGATTGAGCGCCATCGCCAGTGCCGGGTGGACGCGCAGCAGGCCCAGGCTCAACACGGTGATCGCGGTGCCGGTCACCGCCGCGACGAACCCCGCAACAGTCAGACCCGTCCCCCACGGCGTACTGGGGGTCGACGTCATTCCGGCAGCCTAATGCGCTCGTAGAACGCCAGCGCGGCGGCGGTGGCTACGTTGAGCGAGTCAGTTCCCCGCGACATCGGGATGCGGACCCGCATATCGCTGGCGCGCATCGCCCGCTCCGACAGCCCCGGCCCCTCCGCGCCGACCAGCACCGCTACCGGTTCGTCGCGCACCTTCGCCATCGCGCTCGACAACAGCTCGGCCCGCGGGTCCGGAGTCATCGCCAGCAGCCGGAAACCCTGCTCGCGCAGCATCGTCAGGTCCCCGGGCCAGTCCGCCGAACAGGCGAACGGCACCAGCAGGGCGTGCCCCATCGAGACCCGCACCGAGCGCCGGTAGAGCGGGTCGGCGCAGCCGCTGCCGAACACCACCGCGTCCACACCCAAGCCGGCACCGTTGCGAAAGATCGAGCCCAGATTCTCGTGGTCGTTGACGCCCTCAAGCACCGCGATCGTCCGGGCCCCGGCGACCAGGTCAGCCACCGACGGCTCGGAGACCCGCGAGGCGGCGGCCAGCACACCGCGGTTGAGGTGAAAACCCACCACCGCGGTCATCACCTCGGCAGACACCCGGTAATACGGGACGCCCGGGGCGTCGGGTGCAGTCAGGTCCGGCACCAACTCTGTGAGCCGCCGATCGGTGCCCAGCAGCGCCCGCGGGGTGAACCGCGATGCCAGCATCCGCTGGACCACCAGCACCCCTTCGGCGATCACCAGCCCCTTGCCGGTGGGCAAATCGGGTCGACGATCGATGCTGTTCAGATCGCGGAAGTCATCCAGCCGGGAATCTCTGGGGTCATCGATATCGACAACATCGACGACCCTGGCCACTGCGGGAACTTTACCGGCGAGGCGCTAACGTCAACGGCGATGACCCCTCAGCACTCCCCGGAGCCCTCCCTTCAGCCGCCACCGCTGCCGACCGCGCTGCTGCGGATCTGGCCGGTAATCGGCGCCGGCGTCACCGGTTTCTGCTGCGCGACCATCGCCGCGTTCACGGTGCCCGCACTGGAAGGGTGGCGGCCGGTGAGCGTGGCGGGCCTCGGCGTCGGGATGGTGGGCACCACAATTTTTCTGGTGCAACGCGGGGCGGCACGACGCGGCGCGCGCGGAGCCCAAACCGGGCTGGAACACGAATAGAGTAATGACCCGACGATTCGAGGAGGAACGCCATGGCAGCCCCACTGTTGACGGCACAGGTCGACATCGATGCACCGGTGGCCAAGGTCTGGGCACTGATCTCCGACTTCCGGCGGATGCCCGAATGGAGCCCGCAGTGCCGGTGGATGAAGCCGCTCGGTGCGGTGCGCCAGGGAACCCGCACGATCAACTTCAACCGGCGCGGACGGATGTACTGGCCCACCAGCTCCGTCATCACCGAGTACATCCCGGAGCGCAAGCTGGCCTTCCGCGTCACCGAGAACCACAGTGTGTGGACCTACGAACTCGAACCGACCGCCACTGGCACTCGGGTGGTCGAGAGTCGGCACGTCGAGAACGGCAACACCACCGCGGTCTCCGCGTTTTTGGTGGGCAAGTTCATGGGCGGGACGCCTACCTTCGAACGCGAGCTGGTTGAAGGTATGAACGCTTCACTGCGCAAGATCAAGGCCGCTGCAGAGAACGCCTGACGCTCCTGTGGCGGCGGAGTAGCGTCCCCTGAAATGGGGAGATACGGGAGGAATCCATGGAAACCGTGAAATCCGCAGTGCGACTGCCGAGCATCGCCATCGCAGCGACCGCGCTGGTTGCCGCTGGCCTGACCCCGGTGGTCGCGTCACCCGAAATCACCACGCGCGCCGCAGCCGCGGTGTCGGCCGAGGTGACGCTGGCCGCCAACGCGGTCGTCGACAGCTTCGACACCCTCGCCGGGCTGGCGCCTTTCGACCTGTCCAGCATTGCCGACGAACTCAACGTGCCGGGCACGGTCGACCTGTCCGAAGTCCTTCCCGGCGCCGCCAATGCGTTGGACGTTCCCGGCGCTGCCGCCGCGTTCGACATCGTCGGCCTGTTCAACGCGGAAGTGGCGGCCGCCGTAGGACTGTTCAACCGCTTTATCAGCCTGCCGTTTACGTTGTACAACGACATCTCGAACGTGGTCACCAGCCTGATCAACCTCGACTTCGGGATGGCCTTCAGCCAGGCGGCCACCATCCCGCTGGACATCGTCAACTATGTGCTCGGCCTACCGGGAGCGGTGGTCAACACCGCCTTCAACATGATCTTTGTGCTCCCGGGCGAGTACCTGTTCAACTTCGGTTAGGCACTCCGTGGCGACCGATGTCGACTTAGGCATCGGCGAGCAGAGTTCGGGCCACGACATCGATGATCGCTGCCCGAGCCCGTCGGTGGCTCCAACCGCGGTCGACGGTCAGCGCGCGGTAGGGGCCGGTGCTGTGACCGAGTGCCCACCACAGGTCCACCGCCTGGTCGACTGATACCCGCAGCGGCCCGGCTTCGGCAAGCAGTTGCACCAGCCCGCGAAGGTCGTTACGACGACGGCGTTCAAGTTCGCTCTGCAGCTCGGCGATCTCCGGGTCGGAGGCTGCCACTGAGCGCACGATCTCGTCGATCGGAGCCACCCGGCGCAGAACGTCGCGGGTCGCATCGGTGATCAGCTCGAGGCGGCGACGCTGGTCGGGCTCGGCCTTCACCCGGGTAAGCCAGTCCCCGGTACTCCAGGCTTCGGTGCTGGGCGCTCCGGCCGACGCCTGTTCGACCACGACGCGCAGTATGTCTCGCTTGGTGCCGAACACGGCGTACACGGTCTCCTGCGATACCTGTGCCCGCGCAGCGATCTGCGCGATCGTGGTGGTGGCGTAGCCGTTCTCGATGAACCCAGCCGTCGCGGCGCTAATGATCGCCGCACGTGTCTCCTCACGCTGCCGGGTGCGCGCAGCGGAGCGATATTGCCGTCGAGGCTTGACTTCCTCAGCCATTTAAGTACAGTTCAGCTGTATTCATTACATGACCACCGCAACTAAATATGTCCATCCTGGCAGTCCATCATCTCGTGATCGTGTCGCACAAGCTGCGCGCGACACGGGTTCTACGCCGACACGAAGGCCTTCCCACGGCCCGAGACGGCGAAGGAGGCCCTCATGCCGACGGACGCGTTCGACATGGCGATCGTTCACAAGGTATTCCGCAGCGAGTTGCATGACGTTCCCACCTTGATTCGGAACGTCACGGCCGGCGACACCGCGCGCTCTGCTGTCGTCGCCTCGCACATCGAGCTGATCACGGCCGCACTACACCACCACCATGCAGCTGAGGATGAGTTGATCTGGCCGAAACTGCACTGCCGAGCAACCGAATTCGCCGAAGCCGTCGCGCGTATGGAACAAGCTCATCGCGCGATCGCCGCCGCTGACGCCAAGGTCAAGTCAGTTCTGACGTCCTGGGTACGCACCGCCGATGCCGGGCTCGCTGCGCAACTCCTCGATGCCGTGGCGGATCTGTCGGCACGGGTGGACGAGCACCTTGCCGATGAAGAGCGCAACATCGTCCCGCTCATCAACCAACACCTGACCGTCGAGGAATGGCAGCAATGCGCCGCCCGCGGCTCCGAATTGATCTCGCGGAAGAACTTCCGACTCGGTCTTGTGTTGGGCGGCTTGACTTTCGATGCATCATCGGCAGATGAGGCCCGACGAATCCTGAACCACATACCGCTCCTGCAACGCATCGCCGTCCGGCTACTCGCTCGCCGCACGTTAGATCGGTACCGAGCCGTTCTCTACGGCACGCAGGCAACGGCACTGAGCACACGGCGCGGAGTTCAAGGACGTGACGTCGCAGAGCCTTCAGCCCGCGAGATCATCGAGAACTTTCGTACTTGTGAGTTGACCACGATGTCTCGAGACGGCTCGCCACAGACCTGGCCGATCTGCCCCCTTTTGCTTCCCGATGGACGCTTCCTGCTCTGTACCAGCATCGGCCTGCCCCAGAAAGCATTCAACATCCGTCGCAACCCGAAGGTGAGCATGTTGTTCTCCGAGCCCACCGGCTCAGGCTTCGACAATCCAGGCGCGGTCCTGGTCCAAGGCGACGCCATCGCCGAGGATCGCATCGTCGCCGATCTGAGGGAGAATCGCGACTTGCGCCGGTTGTTCGAGCAGGTCTGCGCACGACAGCCGGCAAGTGCCTTCATGAGCAGTTGGCTCGGTCGGCGACTGTTTCCCTTCTACTATGTACGCCTTGCGATACAGGTAACGCCATACCGGATATTGCATTGGCCTACCAGAGATTTCAGCCAAAGCCCGCGTCGAGTCGACGTCGAAGAGCTCAGTTATGTGGGCTGACGCGGCCCGGGAACTGGCGGCGTTCTCGGAAATCGGCGGCGTAGTGACGGCGGCCGATTCCTATGGCTATCCGGTCAGCGTCCGACAGGCCGCTCTGCCCTTGAATCCCGCCACGGGCGAGATGGTCATTGCGTGGCCGAACGGCCTCGACGTCGTCGAGGGCCCGGCCAACCTACTCTGCCACTCGCATGACGAAAAGCTCTGGCACCTGAAAGCCCTGCGCATCCAGGGACGCCTGGAGCGCCGCGGGGACGCTTGGATCTTCGTCGGTTCCGCGTTCACACCATCCGCACGCATGGCAGTGGTGTTGTCGCGCGCTGCCAGAAGTAACCGCGCAGCGGGAAACCGCTACTTAGCCAGGCGGGGACTCATTCGGCCGCAGGTGAATTGGACGGAAGTCAAGGAGATTCATCGTCGCGCACGACTCGGGCAGCAGCGCTAACGGTAGAGCCAACCTCGAAAACGGCGGTGCCGTCAGGTTGCCTCCGGGTCCGCCGGCTCGGCGGGAATATGGTCGACCGTTTCGCCGGCGGCATCTGACTCTGGTGCTACTGGTTCGGGCTCCACCGTTGGTTCCGCCATCTCGGTCTCCACGGTCGCTTCGACGGCCGCCTCGGTCACCTCATCAGGCGCGTCCGACGCCCCGTCCGCCGACTCGGCCGCCACGTCTGTGGCCTCGGCCGCGACTTCAGCCACCGGCTCAGCCGGCTCGTCAACCGGTTCGCTGACCTCGTCAGCCGGCAGAGCCGCAGGAGCCGTCGCGACATCGACGAGCTCCAGCACGCCGTCGTCGTAGGGCTCGTATACCGGGGAACCGGTGCCCGCAGGCGCCGGAGTGTCACTGTGCGCACCGCAGCCGTACCGGTTGTCGACTACATGTCCGTCGGCGGACATCTCGTTACCGCAGACGCCGAACACCGTGCCCAGCTCACCGGCGAGCGGCAAATAGAAGCCACAGTCGCGGCAGACTCGTTTGGTGGACCGTGCCATCGCCGAATCCGGGCCGTACTCGCCGTCGTGCCAGCGCTGCGCCGCCTCGGCGCGACCCACCGGACTCATCAGCCAGCGTCGGCCCAGGCCGATCTCGCCGGCCACCTCGTCGAGCTGCGGGTCGCCGCTCGAGGTGTAACCGGGCACCAGCCGCGGGTCGTCGGCGGGCGGCGCCAGCAGATCCCCCGGCCCCAGGTCGCCGGGCCGCACCCGCTGGTCCCACGGCACCCACTCCGGCGCCAGCAAGGCGGTGGGGCCGGGCACCAACACAACCTCACTGACCGTGGGCTCCGTGGCGCCCGGGATCGCCGCGACGACGACAGCCCACTGCCAGCCCTGATAACCGGGCAGCACCGCACCGAACCGGTGGGTGGCGGCGGTCGGGTCTTCGTAGTCGACCCCCAGGTGCTCACCGACAGTGTCGGCGCCGCTGAACTCGGCGACGGCCGAGCGGGCGTGCTCGACGGCCTCGGCCAGCACCGTGGGCACGGCGATGGTCGCAGTGGCTGATTCTGCGCTGGGTCGCATCACGCGGGTCCCTTCCGTTCAATGACGTCCCTATACTGCCGCAGCGCGGCTCCATCAGCCACATGCAGGCACGATCACGGCCTACGCGGTCCTGCGGCGGACATAGGGAAGAATCGCGGATGTGTCTGCACGGCGTCGTGATCTCCCCGAACCGGGCCGGCGCAGCCGTCCGTCACCGGTCTCCGGCCGAGGTACGCGCAACGGCTCGGCCGGCCAGCATCCCGGCATGGCCAACTACCCCAGCAACACCACCGGTGACCAGCGGCAGCGCAAGCCCATGCCCAGCGACAACCGGTACCTGCCACCGCTGCGCGAACATACCGGCACGCCTCGTCGCCCCGAGGCGCCGAGCGGTTCAGGTCCCAGCGATCGCGTCACGGTCACTCGAGCTGCCGCGGCGCGCAGTCGCGAAATGGGCTCGCGAATGTATGGGCTGGTACAACGCGCCGCCACCGCCGACGGCGCCGACAAATCTGGACTGACCGCACTGACCTGGCCGGTGGTGGCGAACTTCGCGGTGGACGCGGCGATGGCCGTCGCGCTGGCCAACACCTTGTTTTTCGCGGCGGCGGCCGGCGAGAGCAAGGGCCGGGTGGCGCTGTATCTGCTGGTGACAATCGCACCGTTCGCGGTGGTCGCGCCGCTGATCGGTCCCGCTCTGGATCGCGTCCAGCATGGCCGACGCGCGGCGTTGGCCATGTCGTTCTCGCTGCGAACCCTGCTGGCCCTGGTGCTGATCGCCAACTACGACGGGGTCGCGGGCACCTTCGGCTCCTGGGTGCTCTACCCCTGCGCGTTGGCGATGATGGCGCTGTCCAAGTCGTTCACGGTGTTACGCAGTGCGGTCACGCCACGGGTCATGCCGCCGTCGATCGATCTGGTGCGGGTCAACTCCCGGCTGACGATGTTCGGTCTACTCGGCGGCACCATCGTCGGCGGCGGTGTCGCCGCGGCAGCCGAGTACATCTTCACCCGGCTGCTACAGCTACCGGGGGCATTGTTGGTGCTCGTGGCGGTCTCGGTGGCCGGGGCGGTCCTGTCGATGCGGATCCCGCGCTGGGTGGAAGTGACGGCCGGCGAGATCCCGACCACCTTGAGCTACCGCTTCGACGAACGGCCCCGAAGCTGGCCCGAACAGGTCCGGCGTGCCGGCGGGGCGCTGAGCCAGCCACTGCGGCAACCGCTGGGCCGCAATATCATCGCCGCGCTGTGGGGCAATTGCACCATCAAGGCCATGGTCGGGTTCTTGTTCTTGTATCCGGCGTTCGTGGCCAAGCAGCACAATGCCGGCGGTTGGGTACAGCTGGGCATTCTCGGACTGATCGGAGCGGCCGCCGGCCTGGGCAATTTCGCCGGGAACTTCACCAGCGCTCGACTGCGACTGGGACGCCCCGCGGTGCTGGTGGTGCGCTGCACCATGGCGGTGACTGCCGTCGCGCTGGCGGCGGCGGTGGCCGGGACCCTGGTGATGGCGGCGATCGCCGCGTTGGTGACGTCGGGAGCCAGTGCGATCTCGAAAGCGTCGCTGGACGCAGCGCTGCAGGACGACTTGCCCGAAGAGTCACGGGCATCGGCATTCGGCCGCACCGAGTCGACCCTGCAACTGGCCTGGGTGTTGGGTGGCGCACTGGGCGTGTTGGTATATACCGACTTGTGGGTGGGCTTCACCGCGATCACCGCTCTGCTGATCCCGGGTCTGGCCCAGACCATCCTGTCGTTCCACGGCGACTCGTTGATTCCCGGCCTGGGGGGCAACCGGCCGGTGTTGATCGAGCAGGACGGTGCCCGCCTCGATCCGGCAAGACAGGGGTGATGTAGGAGTGAAACGCTCGACGGCCGTGCTGGTGGCTGCGCTGACGGTGGTGACCGCAGCGCTCGCCGGATTCGCCACCTGGTGGTTCACCCGGGCCGAGGAGCCGCTGCCGCCGCAGATCAGCGCATACTCCAACGGGCATCTCACCCGCACCGGTCCATACATGTACTGCAACGTGCTCAACCTCGATGAGTGCCTGCTGACCGAAGCGCAGGGCACGTTGGCGGTCGATTCGCGTCATCCGGTGCAGCTGTCGGTGGACGAGACCATCGGGCGAGCGCCGTGGCAGCTGTGGCGGCTCTACGACGACCCGGCCGACACCACCAAAGAGACATATCCGGCGGGCAGCACCCTGGCGGTCACCGTCCCCACCGTGGATCCGCAGCGCGGTCTGCTGCGCGGGCTGGTGGTGCAGCTGCCCACCCTGATCGTCGACGCCAGAACCGGCGAGCTGTTCACGGCCTCGCACGCCGAGTGGGCGGTGGGCACGCGCTGGAATCGTCACGCGCTGGATTGATGGCGGGTCAAGCTCCGTGGCCGGCCGGCACCTGCTCGCCGGACGGAACCGGCCCCGGCGGAGTTCCGTCCCCGAACGGCCTGCCGCCCAGCGCTTCTCGCCCATGCGGTGACAACCAATTCGCCACTTCCGGCCCGTCGGGGACGATCCGAGACGGATTGATGTCGGCGTGCACGATGTAGTAGTGCTGTTTGATCTGGACGAAGTCGGTGGTGTCGCCGAACCCGGGCGTGGTGAATAGATCCCGAGCGTAGGCCCACAGCACCGGCATCTCGGACAGCTTCTGCCGGTTGCATTTGAAATGTCCGTGGTAGACCGGGTCGAACCGGGCCAGCGTGGTGAACAGTCGCACGTCGGCCTCGGTGATGGTGTCTCCCAACAGGTATCGCTGATCGGCGAGGCGGTCGCTGACCCAGTCCAGTGCGGTGAACAATCGGTCGTAGGCGGCGTCGTAGGCCTCTTGGGTACCGGCGAAACCGCACCGATAGACCCCATTGTTGATCTCGGTGTAGATCCGCCGGGCCACCTCGTCGATCTCCTCGCGCAGCGCTTCTGGGTACAGCTGCGGCGCCCCATCACGGTGATAGGCCGTCCATTCGGTGGAGAAATCCAGAGTCATCTGGGCGAAGTCGTTGGTCACCACCGCACCGGTGGGCACGTCGACCATCGCCGGAACGGTGATCCCCTTGGCGTAGTCCGGAATGCGTTTGAAGTACGCGTCTTGCAGCCGTGGGATCTGCAGCACCGGGTCGACGCCGCCGGGGTCCAGATCGAAGGTCCAGCTGCGCTGATCGTGGGTGGGGCCGCAAAACCCTATGGAGATAACCTTTTCCAGCCCGAGCAGCCGTCGCACGATGATGGTGCGATTGGCCCACGGGCAGGCCCGCGCCACGATCAGCCGGTACCGACCCGGTTCGACGGGATACCCATCGCGGCCGTCGGCGGTGATGCGGGTGGAGATGTAGTTAGTGTCGCGCTTGAAATCGCCGCCGGCGAGGTAGCTGGCCATGCTTACCAGAGTGCCACGATTCGAGTACCGCAGACGGTCGACAGTGCCGGGCTACCCGGGCGGGTTCACACCGGAGCGTGCTGCGCCCAGGAGGTGTTCTCCCATTTCCACCGAGCCAGACGTGGTCCGACCCAGAACCCGTAGATCCCCAACGTGACAATGATCAAGATCAGCCACTTCCACCACATGCCGAACAGCCCCCACGCACTTCCGGTGAAAACGAGTTGCCGGCCCTCGATGTAGGAGTGCTTGGCACGCCACCGTTCCCGCAGCACGAGGCCGAACGGGTAACAGATCCCCAGAGTGAGCACGGTGATCAGAAAGGCCAGGACCGCAGTGCCCAGGTAGGTGCCGGCGCCACCGTCGAACGCAAACTGGTGAGTCTGAGCGCGTTTCGGCACGACGGGAGGCGCGGTCGATTGCGGGGCGGGGCCGAAATTCGGCGGGCCAGCAGGAATGGGGCCTTGTGGATGAGGCTGTGGCAGGTAGGGGGTGGACATACGCTCCCTCCGTTCCGGACGGATCAGGTCGTGGTGCCGCAGCATAGCGCCCAGGGGCTCGATGTCGGAGCTGATCTACGGGGCGGGAAGGAACCGGCGCGCCAAGTTCGACTCGGTTGAGGCGCCCGACTCCCAGTGGGCAATCCACGGGCCGGTGCCCTCGGACGGATCGAGAATGCCGTCCTCCAGCCAGAGGTAACGGTCGGACAGCACCGCGTTGGCCAACGCGGTGTCGGTACTGTCGGTGTTGGTCCACAACGCGGCGAACAACGCCTCGACCCGCAGCCGGGACTGCTCGCAGAATGCCTCGGCCAGCTGATAGGCCTGCTGTCCTTCGGCCCGATCGGCCACCCGCTGCGCCTCGGCCCGCACGCACACCGCGGCCATCGCGAACAGCTCCGCCCCGATATCCACGACCCGACCCAGGAAGCCCTGCTTCTTTTCCAGGCCGGCCTGCCACCGGGCCATGCCGTAGAAGGTGTTCCGCGCCAGCTTGCGCGAGTGCCGTTCGACGAACCGCAGATGCGTGGCCAGCTCGCCGAAATCGCGGTACGAGGTGGGCCGTTGGCCCTCGCCGAAAACGAGTTGCGGCAACCACTTTGCATAGAAGCGGCTGGCCCCGGCGGCGGATCTGGCCTTCTGCCCCAGGTCGGCCTTGGGGTTGGCGAGGTCCCCCGCGGCGCTGAGATGTGCGTCGACGGCCTCGCGCGCGATCAGTAGCCGCATGATCTCGCTGGACCCTTCGAAGATCCGGTTGATCCGCAGATCCCGAACCAGTTGCTCCACCCCCACCGCGCGCTCGCCGCGCGCCGCAAGCGACTCGGCGGTCTCGTAGCCACGGCCGCCGCGAATCTGCAACAGCTCGTCGGCGATGACGCACGCCATCTCGCTGGACCACAGCTTGGCCAACGCCGCCTCGATCCGGATGTCGTTGCGGCCCTCATCGGCCATCTGTCCGGACAGCTCCAGCACTGCATCCAGCGCGTAGCTGGTCGCGGCGATGAACGCGATCTTCTTCGCGACCGCCTCGTGCTCGCCGACCGGCCTTCCCCACTGGACGCGCTCCCGGGACCACTGCCGGGCGATCGTCAGCGACCACTTCGCCGATCCGGTCGCCATCGCGGGAATGGCCAAGCGCCCGGCGTTGAGGGTGGTCAGCGCGATCTTCAGGCCGTCGCCCTCGCGCCCGACCAGGTTCTCGGCGGGCACCCGGACCTGGTGCAGCCGGGTCACACCGTTCTCGATACCGCGCAGCCCCATGAACTTGTTTCGGCGTTCGACGGTGATCCCGGGCGAATCGGCTTCCACCACGAAGGCACTGATGCCTCCTCGGTGGCCGTCGCCGTCGGGCACCCGCGCCATCACCACCAGCAGCTCGGCCACCACGCCGTTGGTGGTCCACAGTTTCACCCCGTCCAGCTCGTAGGCGGCGCCGTCCTCGATCGGTCTGGCAGTCGAGGCCAGCCGAGCCGGATCCGAGCCGACATCCGGTTCGGTCAACAGAAACGCCGAGACCTCCCCGGCCGCGCAGCGCGGCAGGAACCTCTTCTTCTGTTCGTCGGTGCCGGCCAGTTTGAGCGGTTCCGGCACCCCGATCGACTGATGGGCGCTCAGCAGCGCCCCGAGGCTGGGATGCACGCTCGACACCATCACCAGGGCGCGGTT
Source organism: Mycobacterium sp. SVM_VP21 (assembly GCA_024758765.1). Taxonomy (NCBI): domain Bacteria; kingdom Bacillati; phylum Actinomycetota; class Actinomycetes; order Mycobacteriales; family Mycobacteriaceae; genus Mycobacterium; species Mycobacterium cavoris. The sequence goes on along the minus strand of CP101406.1, from coordinate 4,556,083 downwards.
ATAGGCGACCTGCGACATGCCCAGACCGCCGTAGTCGGCGGGGATCTTCAACCCGAAACAGCCGAGTTCGGCCAGTCCCTTGACGTACTCGTCGGGGATCAGGGCGTCACGTTCGATGACCGCGCCGTCGACGGTGTCCAGGAACTCCCGCAGCCTGCCCAGAAATTCCTCGATACGCGCGGCGTCCTGATCGGACGGCCGCGGAATCGGGTGGATGAGCGGTAGTGGAAACCGCCCGAGGAAAAGCCCCTTGGCGAAAGACGGCTTGTCCCAACCCCTCTCGCGAGACTCCTCGGCAACGGCTCGTGCCTGTTCCTCGCTGACCTGAACCTGCTGCGTCATCGGACACCTCCTCCAGAACCCCCGGATGCTGTGTCGGGGATTGACCAGTTGGTGTCAAACCAAACGCCATGCTGCTACCGCGGCCACGCGCGGAACGGTGGTTCAGCCGGTCACCGTTGGCGCATGCAGGTTTCGCACTGTCGGCGACGATTGCACTGTGCGCGGATCGGGGTAGGTGCCCAGCAGTCGATCGGCGGTGCCGGAGCTGGTCACGGTGAACCAGTAGTTCTCGTTCTTGAAGTGGTGATACCGGTGGTTGCGCCACACTGCGCGGTAGATCGCGTGGCGGGGCTTGTAGTCGGTGTGAACGAGGTAGTGAATCCATTCGTAGAACACCAGGAACGTCGCGATGGTGAGCACGAACGTCAGACCTTTTCCGGTGTCACCGAAGGCGAGCAACACCAAGGGAGTCAAGGAGATGATCACAATCAGGCTGGGCCACGGAACGAAGATCAGCGGAATATCGCGCGGGTCGCGATGATGCAGACGGTGGTCACGAGCCAGACGCGAGTCGATCGTGATGCCCGCCACGGTGCGCGGCCGCCAATGCAGGATTCCAGTATGGATAAGCCACTCGCCTAACGGCGAAAAGGCAAGGAGCCCAACGGCAATCACGACGTCACCGATCGACCAGCCGCCCACCGTCAGGCGTGCCGCCCACAGCGCACTCGCCCACGTGACGAGCATCCAAGGACTGGGGTGCCGAATGAATTCAGCGAAGGCCGCACGCAGCGTCTGCTGTTTACGCGTCATTGCGGTCCTCCAACTGGTTGGCGAGCTCGGCGAAGGCGGCACTGCCCAGGTCGAGTAGCGCCGCTGCGGCCAGCCGGGCGCCGCGTTGATCCCCGACGGCGATGGCTTCAGTGAGCGATCGGTAGTGCTCGATTTCGGTGACCTCGGCAGCCATCACGTTGACCAGCGCGTCGAGCGCGGGCACGTATGCCTGATTCAGCGTGTTGAACAGCAACCGGAACGCGATCGACTCGGCACTGTCGACGATGAGTTCCCAGAACGCCAGAGCACGCCACATGCGTTGCACGGGTTCTGATTCGGCTTCCAGCTCGTCCACCATGGCACGCAGCCGGGTTCGAGCGTCGTCGGTGGCGCGGGCCGCCGCCAGGGCGGCCACCTGCGGACCGATGATGGCGCGTGCCTCGACCAGGCCGGCCAAGGTGGCGCGGTCGACGTCGCCGCCGTGCACGAGCAGCAACGGCAACACATCGAAACCGGCCTCGGCGCGGAAGTCGCGCACCACGGTGGACCCGCCCTGGCGGACCTGGATGAGACGCGCCCGGTCGAGACGGCCCAGCGCCTCCCGGACCGCGGCACGCGATACGCCGAGCGCCTCGGACAGGGTTCGCTCACTCGGCAGGGTGTCGCCGGGCGTCCGGTCACCGGAGAGCACCTGGCCGGCGAGCTGGGCGAAGATCTCGTCGGGTATCGACTGACGAGTGATCGGCTGCAGGGTCATGATCGGAACCCTAGCACGAAAAATGGCCGGAGGTCTGGTGGTCAGACCAGTTGTCTTCTCAGCGTGCTGTCGCTGCGGTCATTTCAGTAGTCAGTCAGCGACGATCGCCACTTCGCAGCGGGGATCGCCGGCACCGGCTGGGCTCAGGCGTCGAGCTCGCGCGCCACGGCCTTGACCACCTCGGAGATCTGCCGAGCGGTCTTGCGGTCCGGGTATTTACCCTTGCGCAGCTCCGGCTGCACAGTGCCTTCCAGCAGGGTGATCATGTCCTCGACCATGCCGTGCAGCTCGTCGGGAGTATGCCGGTGCTCGACAGCCGGCGCCGCCTCACGTCGGGTCCGCGACAGGCTCGGCGGCGGGTCGATCAGCTTCACCGTCAGCGCCTGCGGCCCGCGACGTCCGGCAGCGACGCCGAACTCGACCCGCTGGCCCGCCTTGAGACCCTCCACACCGTCCGGCAGGGCCGAGGAGCGGACGTAGACGTCCTCACCTTCTTCCTGGGACAGGAAGCCGAAGCCCTTCGCGGCGTCGTACCACTTCACCTTGCCGGTCGGCACTGGTCTCACCTGCTTGTCTTGCTTGATCACGTACGTGGGGACATAAAGGAAGCGTCCCGCCTGCGCAGGACGCGTCAGCAGCCGATCCTACTAGGACAAAGACCCGTAAAACACCCAGGTTTCCTCGGTAGGCTGGTGCAGCCGCTGGAGGAGACCAGGACCGGACACCGACGTCGATGCGGTCGCTCCCCGGCCGACCGAATCGGATACGGATATGACGTTGAGGCAAGCGGGTCTGCGCACTCCGCCACCGCATGCGGATGCCGCCGACGCGGACCACCAGGAGGCGGCCCGGAAGGCCGCCTTCCATGAAGCCGTGGAGCGTGCCGTCGCTACGCAGATGCCGACCACCGGGCCGCTGGTGGACACCTTCGGGCGAGTGCACACCGATCTGCGGATATCCCTGACCGACCGTTGCAACCTTCGTTGTACCTATTGCATGCCGGCCGAGGGATTGGACTGGATTCCCAGCCAGCACCTGCTGAGCGACGATGAGCTGATTCGACTGATGCGCATCGGCGTCGACCGACTTGGCATCACCGACATCCGGTTCACCGGTGGCGAGCCGCTGCTGGCCCGCCACCTCGAAGTCGTGGTGGCCGGCGCCGCGGCACTGCGCCCGCGGCCCGAGATCGCGTTGACCACCAACGGCCTGGGCCTGGCCCGCCGGGCCGGCGCCCTGGTGGCGGCCGGGCTCGACCGAATCAACGTGTCGCTGGACACCGTCGACCGCGCCCACTTCGCCGAGATCACCCGGCGCGACCGCCTGCCCGACGTCCTCGCCGGTCTGGACGCGGCCGCGCAGGCCGGGATGCGGCCGATCAAGGTCAATGCCGTGCTCGATCCCAAGATCACCGGCGACGACATCATCAACCTGCTGCGCTTCTGCTTACTGCACGGCTACCACTTGCGGGTGATCGAAATGATGCCGTTGGACGCCGACCACAACTGGAACCGTGACGCCGGACTCAGCGTCGAGCAACTGCTAGAGACGGTGCAGGCCCAGTTCACCCTGCGGCCCGATCCGAAACCGCGCGGCTCCGCGCCGGCCGAACTCTGGCTCGTTGATGAGAGCCCGAAGACACCGGCGGGCACGTTCGGGATCATCGCTTCGGTATCGCGGCCGTTCTGCGGAGACTGCGACCGGACGCGACTCACCGCCGACGGCCAGATTCGCAACTGCCTGTTCGCCACCGAGGAGTACGACCTGCGCGCCCTACTGCGAGACGGTTCCGATGACGACGCCATCGAGCAGGCGTGGCGGGCCGCGATGTGGACCAAGAAGGCTGGCCATGGCATCAACGATCCGGATTTCATCCAGCCGGACCGCCCGATGAGCGCGATCGGCGGCTGATCCATGACCCATCAGACCGACGCCACCCATACCGGCGTCGCGGTGACGGTCCGCTACTTCGCCGCGGCGCGGGCTGCAGCCGGAGCCGAATCGGAGACCGTCACCGTGCCCCTCGGGGGCGGAGTGGCCGCCTTGGCCCAGACCCTCGCCGCCCGGAACGAGCGGCTGGCATCGGTGCTGAGCCGGTGCTCCTACTTGCGCGACGGGATCGCGGTGCGCGACCAGGAGGCGGCGTTGCAGCCCGGCGAAACAGTCGACGTACTGCCGCCGTTCGCCGGCGGTTAGCAAGCCTCGACGAAGGAGAGGCGAAGCTGGACCGCCGAATCAAACCCGGCGGTTAGCAAGCCTCGACGAAGGAGAGGCGCAGCTGGACCGCCGAATCAAACCCGGCGGTTAGCATGATCTACGTCACATAACGAATTGATTACGAGCCGACAACAGCTTGATGGAGAGGGCTTTGACCTGCGCAAACGTGGGCGGTTCCTGGCGGTTTTGGAAGAGCTAGCGATGAAAACACCCGGGAGCGCTAAGGGTGACTCAGCGGGTAAGACCGGTTACGGTACATCTCCGGGTGTATCGAAAATTTTCCGTTCGATCCACCTTTCTTCACCCGTAGCGCCGAGCTCCATCCAACGGGAGAGGAAAACCTCAAATACCTGATGGATGGAGGCGGGGGACCCACCGGGTCCGCCGAGAGCGGCCCTGAGGCCTTAACCGGCCTCTTGGGGTGAAGCCGACGACGCACCGTGTGCATCAAGGCCGGGCAGTCCCCCCTGTCCGAACCCGACGCTGACCTCGCAGGCGTAGACAGAGAGGAATTCACCACCGTATGAGTGGACGGCATCGCAAGCCCACCCAATCGAACGTCAACATCGCCAAAATCGCTTTCACCGGAGCTGTGATCGGTGGCGGCAGCCTGGCCCTCGCCGGGACCGCAGCCGCGGCTACCGATGACGAGTGGGACCACGTAGCCCGGTGCGAATCCGGCAACAACTGGGGCATCAACACCGGCAACGGATACCAGGGCGGGCTGCAGTTCTCGCCGAGCACCTGGAGTTCGCACGGTGGTGGCAAGTACGCCCCGTCGGCACACCTAGCCAGCCGCGAGCAACAGATCGCGGTTGCGGAGCACGTGCTGGCAACCCAGGGCCGTGGCGCCTGGCCGGTCTGCGGCCGCGGGCTGTCCGGCGCATCGCAGCGTGAGGTCCCGGCAGCGCCGCCGGCCGACGCCCCTATCGACAACCCGGACGTCAACGGCGAGACCGTGGCCATGGACAACCCGATGGCTCCCCCGCCCGCGCCCGAGCCCGCACCGTGGTGGGCTCCGGCTCCCGAGGGTCCGGCTCCCGCGGAAGGCGCCGCACCGGCGGCTCCCGCAGGCTGGTTCCCCGAAGCTCCGGCTCCCGAGGCCCCGGCACCTGAGGCCCCGGCCCCGATCGCCGAGGACCTTCCTCCGGCCCCCGAGGCTCCCGCTCCGGACGCTCCGGCGCCCGAGGCCCCGGCCCCGATCGCCGAGGATGTCCCGCCGCCGGCCCCCGAGGCTCCTGCGCCTTGGTGGAACCCGGAGGCTCCGGCACCCGAGGCCCCGGCTCCCGGCGACGAGGTGGCTCCGGCTCCCGGTCAGGACGGCAACCGGCAGGAAGCGGTGTCGGTCGGCTTCCACCAGCAGCTGTGGCAGGCCGTCCGGTCGGAGAACATCAGCGGCAACGACGCGCTGGACGCGTTCGCGCAGCAGCCCAGCCGGGTTATGTAACGCACCTACGGAAAGCGGGGGCCGGATCACCGGCCCCCGTTTTTTGTGTTCACACGGCCATCAGGCCGAGCCGACCCACTCCTCGGTGTCGTCGGCGAAGAACTGGTGCTTCCACACCGGCAGCCGCGCCTTGATGGTGTCGACAAGCAGCGCGCAGGCCTCGAAGGCCTCCCGGCGGTGATCGGCCGCCACGGCGGCCACCAGAGCGGCGTCACCGATGTGCAGCACACCGATCCGGTGGCTGGCGGCCAACGCGCGGACCCCGACGGCCTGCTCGGCCACCTCGGCCAGCACTTCGGCCATCACCTGCTGCGCCGACGGGTGCGCGGAGTACTCCAGCCGCCGCACCTGTTGCCCGTGGTCGTGGTCGCGGATCATGCCGACGAATCCCACGATCGCTCCCGCGGCGCGGTGGCCTACCAGCTCTTCGTGCTCGGACAGCACGATCGGTTGCTCGGTGATCGCGGCCCGCAGGATCAGCGCGGCGGGGGCCGTCACCGGTGGTCTCCGCCGGCGAGCTGGTCCAAGGCGTGATCTAAGACGTCGGCCAGCACGCCAAGCCCGTCGCGGACCCCGCCGGACGACCCGGGCAGGTTGACCAGCAGGCTGCGGCCCGCCACCCCGCACACACCCCGAGACAGCACCGAGGTCGGCACCTTCGGCAACCCGGACCGGCGGATGGCATCGGCGAGGCCGGGGATCTCGTAATCGAGCACCGTGAGCGTCTGCGCCGGGGTGTCGTCGGTCGGTGAAATGCCGGTTCCCCCGGAGGTGATGATCACGTCCACCCCGTCGGCCACCGCGGCGCGTAGGGCGGCGCCGACCGGCTCGCCGTCAGCCACGACCTCCGGCTGAGCCTCGGCGAAGCCGCGCTGCGCCAGCCAGTCGGCGATGATCGGCCCGGTGCGGTCGGTGTACACCCCGGCCGACGCGCGGGTGGACGCGATGATGATTCGGGCGGTCCGGGCGCTCACGAGCGCTCCCAGGCGCCGGTACGGCCGCCGTCCTTGCTCAGCACCCGGATGTTGTCGATGACGGCGGCGCGGTCGACGGCCTTGATCATGTCGTAGAGGGTCAGGGCCGCCACGCTGACCGCGGTCAGCGCTTCCATCTCGACCCCGGTGCGGTCCGTGGTGCGTACCGAGGCGGTGATGTCGATCTGGGATTCGCCGATGGTGAAGTCCACGTCGACTCCGGTCAAGGCCAGTTGGTGGCAGAGCGGAATCAGATCGCTGGTGCGTTTGGCGGCCATGATGCCGGCCACCCGGGCGGTGGCCAACGCGTCGCCCTTGGGCAGTCCGCCGGCCGAGATCAGCTGGATCACTTCAGCGGTGGTGCACAGCACGCCGCCGGCGACCGCAACGCGCTTGGTGGTCGCCTTGGCGCTGACGTCGACCATGTGGGCCGCGCCCCGGTCATCGAGGTGTGAGAGCGGCCCGGTCATGGCGTCACCGCTACCGGTTGACGACAGTGACCGGATGCAGGTAGGGCAGCTCGTCGGCCGGCAGCGGGAACACGAGGTCCCCGAACGGCGACAGTGCGCCAGTCCGGTCGGTGCGCAGCTCGCTGACGGCGGGTTCGCCGTCGGTCTCCGGCCAACCGTTGTCGACGTACCGGTTCTTGTTGTCCTGGTTTCCAGCCACGGCACCATTCTGACAGGTCGCGATCGAAGACGTTCACCGGTTGGGCCTTACGCTGGTCGTCGCCTTACGCTGGTCGTCGATGACCGAACGCGCCCGGGGTGTCCCACTGGGGTCGTGGCTGGCCGACCTGCCCGATGAGGATCTGATCCGGCTTCTGAAGCTACGGCCGGACCTCGCCCAACCCCCGCCCGGCAGCATCGCCGCCCTGGCGGCGCGAGCCCAGGCCCGCCAGTCGGTTCGGGCCGCTACCGACGAGCTGGATTTCCTGCGGCTCGCCGTCCTCGATGCGCTGCTGGAATTGCACGCCGACGGCACCGGCGTGCCGGTCACCGATCTGCTGGCGCTGCTCGGCGAGCGCGCACCCGCCGACGCGGTGACCGAGGCGCTGACCGACCTGATCGAGCGGGCGTTGTGTTGGGGTTCGCATGAGCCGGGCGGACTACTGCGCATCGCCGCCGAGGCGGGCGCGGGCCTGCCCTGGCATCCGGGTCAAGTGACCCGAGAAGAACCGGTAGACGGTGATGCCGAGATCGCCACACTTCACGAAGCCATCGCCGATTTGGACGCTCCGCAGCGTGATCTGTTGGACAAGCTGCTGACCGGCTCCCCGATCGGGCGCACCCGCGACGCCGCCCCCGACGCACCCCCGGAACGTCCGGTGCCCAGGCTGCTGGCAGCCGGGCTGCTGCGTCGCGTCGACGACGAGACGGTGATCCTGCCGCGGCTCGTCGGTCAAGTGCTGCGGGGCGAGCAGCCCGGCCCGATCGCGTTGCACGAGCCCGACCCGGTGGTGTCGCAGACCACCGCGGCCGATGTCGACGCGGCGGCGGCCGGCGCAGTGATCGACGTGTTGCGCGAACTCGACGTGATCCTGGCCAATCTGGGTGAAACGCCGGTACCGGAGCTGCGCAGCGGCGGGCTGGGTGTGCGCGAGGTCAAGCGACTGGCCAAGGCCACCGGGGTCGACGAGATCCGGCTGGGCCTGCTGCTGGAGGTCGCCGCAACCGCGCGGCTGATCGCGGCCGATTTTCCCGACCCGGCGAGCGTCGATCAACGGGACTGGCCCGACGCCGACGGCCCGTCCTGGGCGCCGACGGTGCTCGCCGACCGGTTCGCCGAGCAGTCCACCGCGGAGCGCTGGCATCTGCTGGCCGCCACCTGGCTGGATCTGCCGGCCCGGCCGGGTCTGATCGGCAGCCGCGGCGCCGACGGCAAACCCCGGGCGGCGCTGTCCACCCCGTTGTTCTCCACCGCCGCCCCGCTGGATCGCCGGCTGCTGCTGGGCATGCTCGCCGAACTGCCCGTAGGCGCCGGGGTCGACACGGTGGCCGCGTCGCAGGCGCTGATCTGGCGCCGGCCGCGCTGGGCCAACCGGCTCCAGCCCGGCCCGGTGGGCGAACTACTCGACGAGGCGCACGCCCTGGGTGTGCTGGGCCGCGGCGCGCTCAGCTCCCCCGGGCGGATCCTGCTGGCCGCCGGCGCCGACGGCGCTGCCTCCGACGCCGAGGATGCCGCCGCAGTGGCCGCGATGGCCAAGGCGCTGCCCGAGCCGATCGACCACTTCTTGGTGCAGGCCGACCTGACCGTGGTGGTGCCGGGGCCGCTGAAACGTGAACTCGCCGAGGAATTGGCCGTCGTCGCCACCGTGGAATCGGCCGGCGCCGCAATGGTCTACCGAGTCTCCGAACAGACCATCCGGTCCGCCTTGGACGTGGGCCGTACCGGTGCCGGACTGCGGACGTTCTTCGAGAAGCACTCCAAGACCCCGGTCCCGCAAGGCCTCAGCTATCTGATCGACGACGTCGCACGCCGGCACGGGCAGCTGCGGATCGGGTTGGCGGCCTCCTTCGTGCGCTGCGAGGATCCCGCACTGCTGGCCCAGGCGGTCGCCGTGCCGGCCGCCGAGACGCTGGGCCTGCGGATGCTGGCCCCGACGGTGGCGGTGGCGCAGGCTCCGCTCGCCGACGTACTGGCCGCGCTGCGCGACGCCGGTTTCGCCCCGGCCGCCGAGGATGCCACCGGAACGATCGTCGACATCCGGCCGCGCGGGATGCGGGTGCACACCCCCGCGGAGCGTCGCGGGCACCGGCCACACCCCGGTCCCGGTGAGGACAGCCTGACCGCGCTGGTCCGGGTGCTACGCACCGTGACGTCGGCGCCGTTCGACAACATCCGGCTGGACCCGGTGACCGCGATGATCATGCTCAAGCGCGCCGCGCTGGAGCGGGCCACGGTGATGATCGGCTACGTCGACGCCGCCGGGGTGGCCACCCAGCGCGAAGTGGCTCCCACCCAGGTGTTAGGTGGGCGGCTGATGGCGTTCGATTCGACGTCGGGGCAGATGAAGGATTTCGCGATCCACCGCATCACCTCGGTGTCGTCGGCCCCCGACGACGACGCAACGCACTAGCGACGGATGTCGGGGCAGCCCGGATAATGGGCCCCATGAGCACTGACGGGCCGTTGATCGTCCAATCCGACAAGACCGTGCTGCTCGAGGTCGACCACGAACAGGCCGGTTCGGCGCGCGCCGCCATCGCGCCGTTCGCCGAGCTCGAGCGCGCCCCGGAGCACATCCACACCTACCGCATCACCCCGCTGGCGTTGTGGAACGCCCGAGCCGCCGGCCACGACGCCGAGCAGGTGGTCGACGCCTTGGTCAGCCATTCTCGGTACGCGGTGCCGCAACCGCTGCTGGTCGACATCGTCGACACTATGGCGCGCTACGGGCGCCTGCAGCTGGTGAAGAGCCCGGTGCACGGCCTGACCCTGGTCAGCCTGGATCGCGCGGTGCTCGAGGAAGTGCTGCGCAACAAGAAGATCGCGCCGATGCTCGGTGCCCGCCTCGATGACGACACCGTCGTGGTGCATCCCAGTGAGCGCGGCCGGGTCAAGCAGATGCTGCTCAAGATCGGCTGGCCGGCAGAGGATCTGGCGGGTTACGTCGACGGCGAGGCCCATCCGATCGAGCTGGCCCAGGACGGCTGGCAGCTGCGCGACTATCAGGAGATGGCCGCCGACTCGTTCTGGTCGGGTGGTTCGGGGGTGGTGGTGTTGCCCTGCGGTGCCGGCAAGACATTGGTCGGTGCCGCGGCGATGGCCAAGGCGAAGGCCACCACGCTGATCCTGGTCACCAACACCGTCGCGGGCCGGCAGTGGAAACGCGAATTGGTGGCGCGCACGTCGCTGACCGAAGAGGAGATAGGCGAGTACTCCGGTGAGCGCAAGGAGATCCGGCCGGTCACCATCGCCACGTATCAGGTGATCACCCGGCGCACCAAGGGTGAATATCGGCACCTGGAGTTGTTCGACAGCCGCGACTGGGGGCTGATCATCTACGACGAGGTGCATCTGCTGCCCGCGCCGGTGTTCCGGATGACCGCCGATCTGCAGTCCCGCCGCCGCCTGGGCCTGACCGCGACGCTGATCCGCGAGGACGGCCGCGAAGGTGACGTGTTCTCGCTGATCGGGCCCAAGCGTTACGACGCACCGTGGAAGGACATCGAGGCGCAGGGCTGGATCGCTCCGGCCGAGTGCATCGAGGTGCGGGTCACCATGACCGAGAGCGAGCGGATGACCTACGCGGTCGCCGAGCCCGAGGAGCGCTACAAGTTGTGCTCGACGGTGCACTCCAAGATCGCGGTGGTGCGCTCGATCCTCAAGCAGCATCCCGGCGAACAGACCCTGGTGATCGGCGCCTATCTCGACCAATTGGAGGAACTGGGCGAGCAGTTGGACGCCCCGGTGATCCAGGGCTCGACGCGTACCGCCGAGCGCGAGAAGCTGTTCGACGCCTTCCGCCGCGGTGAGATCTCCACCCTGGTGGTGTCCAAGGTCGCCAACTTCTCCATCGACCTGCCGGAAGCATCGGTGGCCGTGCAGGTCTCGGGCACCTTCGGGTCACGGCAGGAGGAGGCCCAGCGGCTGGGCCGGCTGCTGCGCCCCAAGGCCGATGGCGGCGGCGCGGTGTTCTACTCGGTGGTCGCCCGCGACAGCCTGGACGCCGAATACGCGGCACACCGGCAGCGGTTCCTGGCCGAGCAGGGCTACGGCTACATCATCCGCGACGCCGACGACCTGCTCGGTCCGGCAATCTGAAGGCGACGCCCGGCGTTCGCGGCTAGCCTCGAAACATGAGTCTTTCCAAGGACGAGCGCGAGCAGTTTCTGGCCGAGCCGCACATCGCGGCGCTGTCGGTGAACGCCGGCGCCGGCCGAGGTCCGCTCACGGTGCCGATCTGGTACCAGTACGCACCCGGCGGTGAGCCCTGGGTGTTGACCGGGGCCGAGTCGCGCAAAGCCAAGCTCATCGAGGCAGCCGGCAGCTTCTCGCTGATGGTGGAGCGTACCGAGCCGACACTGCGCTACGTCGCCGTCGACGGCACCGTCAGCCGCATCGAGCCCGGCACCGAAGTCCTCCACGCCGAACTGGCCCACCGCTACCTGCCGCCCGATCGGGCCGAGAAGTTCCTCGAGTACGCGTTGGCCCAACTGGGCGAGCAGGTGGTCATCTATCTGCGTCCCCAGCACTGGATTTCAGCAGACCTGGGGGCGATCTAAGCCCGACGGCGCGGCTCAGCGCACGCAGACGTCGGCCGGCAGCAGCAGCATCACCGGCCACAGCGCCACCGAGGTCACCGTCGCCACCTCGTAGACGCTGGCCGGCGGGATGCCGTACTGCCGCTCGGCCTGCGCTTGGAGCCGCTCGACGCCGTCGGGGTGCAGGAACAGCCACACCACGCCGGCGATCACGTAGACCAGGCCGAGCCACAGCGCCGCCTCGATCAGCGCCCCAACGCTCACCTGGCGGTCGAGGAAACGCAGAATCCCCCGAAACCGCGGGGTTTCGGGGGATTCCACGTTGTCACCTGATTACAGCAGCGATGCCGGCGGGTTGAACCGGTCGCCGTAGGTGGCGGCCAGCTCCTGAGCCCGCGCCACGAAGGCGGCCTTGCCGCCGGGGTAGCCGGTGATGTACTGCGCGGTGCCGCCAGTCCACGGCGGGAACCCGATGCCCATGATCGCGCCGATGTTGGCGTCGGCCGTCGAGGTCAGCACGCCCTCGTCGAAGCACTTCTGGGTTTCGAGCACCTCGGCGAAGAGCATCCGGTCGATCATGTCCTGCAGCGGCGGGGTGGAGCTGCCCGAGTTGAACGTCTCCCGCAGGCCCGACCACAGACCGGTGCGCTTGCCGTCGACGTACTCGTAGAAGCCGGCACCCTTCAGGCGCGACGGACGACCGATTTCGATCATCTTGTCGACGACCTCTTCGTTGCGCTGCTTGGCGAGGGTGCCACCGGCCGCCTCGACACCCTCGCGGGTGGCGGTGGCGATCTTCTGCATCAGCTCCAGGTTGAGCTCGTCGCAGAGCTGCAGCGGAGCTGCCGGGTAGCCGGCCTGCAGACCGGCCTGCTCGATGCTGGCCGGCTCCACGCCCTCACCGAGCATCATCAGCGCCTCGTTGACGAAGGTGCCGATCACGCGCGAGGTGTAGAAGCCGCGGCTGTCGTTGACCACGATCGGGGTCTTCTTGATCGCCAGCACGTAGTCGAACACCCGGGCCAGCGCCTCGTCGGAAGTCTTCTCGCCCTTGATGATCTCCACCAGCGGCATCTTGTCGACCGGCGAGAAGAAGTGGATCCCGATGAAGTCCTCCTGGCGCTTCACGCCGGTCGCCAGACCGGTGATCGGCAGCGTGGAGGTGTTCGATCCCAGCAGTGCGTTGGGCTCGACGATGTCCTCGATCTCCTGGAAGACCTTGTGCTTGAGCTCCTGGCTCTCGAACACGGCCTCGATCACGAAGTCGACGCCGGCCAGGTCCTGCGGGTCGGCGGTCGGGGTGATCTTGTCCAGCAGCGCCTGCGACTTCTCAGCGGTGGTGCGACCCCGCTCGAGCGCCTTGGCTTCCAGCTTCTCCGAGTAACCCTTGCCGCGCTGGGCCGCCTCGAGCGAGACGTCCTTGAGCACCACGTCGTAGCCGGCCTTGGCCGACACGTAGGCGATGCCGGCGCCCATCATCCCGGCACCGAGCACACCGATCTTGCGGATCGGGGTCTGCGCGATGCCTTCGGGCCGGCTGCCGCCGCCGTTGATGTGCTGCAGGTCGAAGAAGAACGCCTGGATCATGTTCTTGGCGACGTTGCCGGTGACCAGCGAGATGAAGTAGCGGGTCTCGATGCGGCTGGCGGTGTCGAAGTCCACCTGCGCGCCCTCGATCGCGGCGGCCAGGATCGCTCGCGGCGCGGGCATGTTGGCCCCCTTGACCTGCTTGCGCAGCAGGGCCGGGAACGACGGGAGGATCGCCGCCAGGGCCGGGGTGGCCGGAGTGCCGCCGGGCATCTTGTATCCCTTGGCATCCCACGGCTGCACGCCGGCGTCGGGGTTGGCCTTGATCCACGCCTTGGCGGCGGGCACCAGCTCCTCGACGGTAGGCAGCACCTCGTCGACCAGGCCGATCTCCTTGGCCTTGGCCGGCTTGAAGCGGGTGCCTTGGGCCAGCACGTTCATGAAGGCGTTCTGGATGCCCAGCATCCGCACGGTGCGGGCGACACCGCCGCCGCCGGGCAGCAGGCCCAGGGTGACCTCGGGCAGGCCGAGCTGGCTGCCCTTGGCGTCGGCCGCGATCCGGTGGTGACACGCCAGCGCGATCTCCAGGCCACCGCCGAGGGCGGCGCCGTTGATGGCGGCCACGACCGGCTTACCCAGGGTCTCCAGGGCGCGCAGGTCGGCCTTGATGCCTTCGCACTGCTCGAAGACGGCCTGGGCGTCGGCCGGGCCGACGTGGATCATCGCCTTGAGGTCGCCACCGGCGAAGAAGGTCTTCTTCGCGCTGGTGATGACAACACCGGTGACCGAGTCCTTCTCCTCGATCAGGCGCTGCACCGCGTTGTGCATGGACTCGCGGTAGTGGTCGTTCATGACGTTGGCCGACCCGGTCGGGTCATCCAGGGTCAGCGTGACGATGCCGTCGGCATCCTTGTCCCACTTGATGGTGTTCTCTGCCATTTTTTACCAGCCCTCTCAGACGCGCTCGATGATGGTGGCCACGCCCATGCCGCCGCCGATGCACAGCGTGATCAGTGCACGCTTGGCACCGCGACGCTCAAGCTCGTCGACCATGGTTCCGGTGATCATGGCGCCGGTGGCGCCCAGCGGGTGCCCCATCGCGATGGCGCCACCGTTGACGTTGAGCTTCTCGTTGGGGATGCCCAGGTCCTTCTGGAACTTCAGCACCACCGAGGCGAATGCTTCGTTGAGCTCGAACAGGTCGATGTCATCGACGGTCAGCCCGGCCCGGTCGAGTGCCTTGACGGTGGCCGGGGTGGGGCCGGTGAGCATGATGGTCGCGTCGGCGCCGGTGGTGGCGGTGGCCACAATTCGGGCGCGCGGGGTCAGGCCCTGCGACGCGCCGGCCTTCTCGCTACCGATCATCAGCAGGGCGGCACCGTCGACGATGCCGGAGCTGTTGCCGCCGGTGTGGACGTGGTTGATGCCCTCGACCCAGTGGTATTTCTGCAGCGCCACATCGTCGAAGCCGCCCATCGCACCGATGCCGTCGAAGGCGGTGCGCAGCTTGCCCAGGCCCTCGAGGGTGGTGTCGGGGCGCATGTGCTCGTCGTGGTCCAGGATCAGCAGACCGTTCTGGTCGCGCACCGGGATGACGGACTTGGCGAAGTAGCCGCCCGACCAGGCAGCCGCCGCACGCTGCTGGCTCTGCAGCGCGTAGTTGTCCACGTCCTCGCGGGAGAAGCCCTCGATGGTGGCGATCAGGTCGGCACCGATGCCCTGCGGGGCGATGTAGTTGTCGTAGGTGAAGGGCACGTCGGAGAACATCGCGCCGCCGTCGGAGCCCATCGGCACCCGGCTCATCGACTCCACACCGCCGGCCAGCACCAGGTCGTCCCAGCCGGAGCGCACCTTCTGCGCGGCGACGTTGACGGCCTCAAGCCCGGAGGCGCAGAACCGGTTGAGCTGCACGCCGCCGACGGTGTCGGGCAGGCCCGCGGCCAGCGCCGCGGTGCGGGCGATGTCGCCGCCCTGGTCACCCACGGGCGAGACGCAGCCCAGAACGACGTCGCTGATCAGGCTCTCGTCCAGGTCGGGGTGGCGGGTGCGCAGTTCCTCGATGAGGCCGACGACCAGGCTGATCGGCTTGACCTCGTTCAGCGCGCCGCCGCGCTGCTTGCCGCGCGGGGTGCGAATGGCCTCGTAGATGAAGGCTTCTTCGGACATGGGCGATTCCTCTTCAGTATTTGGTATTCGATGCGGATCGACTGCGTCTTGGTCGGAGCGTAGTCCCCGAATTCCCAGCCTAACAGGGTGGCCTATCAACCGGATGGTTGGTCCGTCTGGGGGCTCGTCTCCGCCGAACGTGAAGGTGGCTTCACGCCGACGGCCTGAACGTGAAGCCAGCTTCACGCTCGACCCTGCGACGACGCCCTTTAGGCTCGGGTCCCATGACGGCGCGGATGGTTTCACGGCTGGAGCCCTATGCCACCACGATCTTCGCCGAGATGTCGGCGCTGGCCGCACGGATCGGCGCGGTCAACCTCGGCCAAGGCTTCCCCGACGAGGACGGCCCGCCCGCCATGCTCGAGGCCGCCCGGGCCGCGATCACCGAGGGTGTCAACCAATACCCGCCCGGGCCCGGTATCCGCGCCCTGCGCGAAGCCATCGCCGGGCAACGCGCCCGCACGTACGGGATCGACTACGACCCCGACACCGAAGTCCTGGTGACCGTAGGGGCTACCGAGGCCATCGCCGCCGCGGTGCTCGGTCTGGTGGAGCCGGGTTCCGATGTGGTGCTGCTCGAACCGTTCTACGACTCCTATTCCCCGGTGGTCGCCATGGCCGGGGCGCGACGAGTCAGTGTGTCGCTGGTGCCCGACGGGCGCGGATTCGCGTTGGATGTTGATAGATTGCGCCGCGCTGTCGGTCCCGCGACCCGGGCGCTGATCGTCAACTCACCGCACAATCCGACCGGCATGGTGTTCACCGAGTCCGAGTTGGCCGAGATCGCGCGCATCGCGGTGGAGGCCGACCTGCTGGTTATCTCCGACGAGGTCTATGAGCACCTGGTCTTCGCTGGACGGACCCATCGCCCGCTGGCCGCCTTCGAAGGGATGGCGGAGCGCACCATCACCATCTCCAGCGCGGCGAAGATGTTCAACTGCACCGGCTGGAAGATCGGGTGGGCGTGCGGGCCGGCGGAGCTGCTGGCCGGGGTGCGGGCCGCCAAGCAGTACCTGAGTTATGTCGGTGGGGCGCCGTTTCAGCCGGCGGTGGCGCTGGCGCTGAACACTGAGGACGCCTGGGTGGCGGCGTTGCGCGCGACCATGCAGGCGCGCCGCGACCGGTTGACCGACGGCTTGCGGGGCATCGGATTCGAGGTGCACGACAGCTTCGGCACCTATTTCCTGTGCGCCGATCCGCGCCCGCTGGGCTATGACGACAGCACGGCGTTCTGCGCCGAGCTGCCGCACCGGGCCGGGGTCGCGGCTATCCCGCTGTCGGCGTTCTGCGTGCCCGGTTCGGAGGCGGCCACTCCCGATGTCTGGAATCACTTGGTGCGGTTCACCTTCGTCAAGCGTGAGGACACCATCGACGAGGCGATCCGGCGGCTGGAGACGCTGCGCGATGGGCCCGCTACGACTCGGTAATGGCGTCTTCGCCCATGATTTGCTGACGCAGCCGTTCGGTGGCGATGCTCAGCACCAGCTTGCTGGCGCGCCGCACGATGAACTCCGGGATCGGCCCAGACGGTTCGACGGTGATGTCGAAGCGCACCCGGGTGCTGTCGGGTCCTTCGCGAGTCAGGGTGTATTCGACGTGCTGGGCGCGCTGCTGGGCCGTCGCCTTGGCGTCCCAGACCATCCAGTCCGGGCCCCAGTGGTATTCCAGGATCTCCTTGTCCACCAAGCCCAGAATCTTGATGGTGGCCAGCACATGATGGGGACGGCCGTCCTCGTACTTGTCGAGGACTTCGATCCGCTTGTGCACCGGCGACCACGATGCCAACTCAGACACATCAGCCAGCGCGTCGAGGATCTTCTCCGGCGGCGCGTCAATCACAATTTCCCGCGATGCTCGAACAGCCACTAGATCGAGCGTAGCGCCGCGCCCTGCCAGCGGCAGGATTTCATCGCAGCGGAAAAGTCAGCGACTTTTCTTGATCTTGAGGACCTGATCGCGCAGGCCGTCGGTGGCGGTCTTCATGCCGCCCTTGAGGGTGCTCTTGAGCAGGAAGCCCGGGATCGGGATCGACGGGTCGACGGCCATGTCGAACCGGACCTTGGTCTTATCGCCCTGCGGGGTCAGCGTGTACTTGGCATCCTGCGCCTTGAGCTGGCCGGCCGACACCAGCGTCCAGCCGACGCTGTCGTCAGTCCAGCTGTACTCGACGACCTGCTCGTCGGTCAGGCCCGCCGCCTTGATCTTCATCCGCACCCGACGGGGACGGCCGTCGTCGTGGGTGTCGAGCACCTCAGCGCTCTGGTACTGCGGCGACCAGGTCGGAACAGACTCGACGTCGGCGAGGACGTCGAAGATCTCCTCCGCGCTCGCTTCGATAACCACCTCGCGGGAATCCTTGACTGCCATGGCTGGCACCCTAACCAGGCAGGCGGCGATGCGTGGGGATTTGGTCGCCCCGAGAGTCGCCCCATCGACCGGCTGTCGGTGGCACCATAGAGGTCATGCATGTGACCGTCCGGATTGCCGCACTCCTGGTGGCCGCCACGGCACTGACCGCCGCTCCCGTGGCGCACGCCGATGACGCCAGCTATCTGGCCCGGGTCAACTCCGCACCGGTGGCGATCCCAGTCGCCGACCACGTCAAAGTGACCTCGGGGCACTACATCTGCGCCGAGCTGCGGATGTATGGCCACACCGGCACTTACCGCTCCGGCATCTCGCCGGGCGACCTGGTGCGCCAGCTGACCAACACCTTCTATTACAGCCCTGAGGCCGCCGACGTCCAGATTCAGGCGGCGCAGGCCGAGCTCTGCCCGGAGACGTTGCGGCCCTGATCTCTGCGCGCGCG
Source organism: Mycobacterium sp. SVM_VP21 (assembly GCA_024758765.1). Classification (NCBI taxonomy): domain Bacteria; kingdom Bacillati; phylum Actinomycetota; class Actinomycetes; order Mycobacteriales; family Mycobacteriaceae; genus Mycobacterium; species Mycobacterium cavoris. The sequence goes on along the minus strand of CP101406.1, from coordinate 4,537,923 downwards.
AAGCACTGTCGGCGGCGCTGTCGGGACGAAGCCCGCCTCCAGCAATGTTCGGGCTGGTAACGTCCAGCCGCGTGAAGACTACCGTGAATCGGCGCATCCGCGCAGTGGGTTTGGCAGCAATCAGTGTGGGCCTGTTGGCCTTTGGCACGGGAGTCGCCGCAGCCGACGACCCGAATGCCGTTCCGGAACCGATTCTGACCACGCAGTGCTCGGTGGACCAGCTAATGGCAGCGACCAAGGTCGTCGACCCGCCGGCCTATGACGCGATCGTGACGAAGTTCAGCAAAGAGCCCCCGGTGCTGCAGGACCAGGTCCGCTCCCGGATGAAGAATCTGCTGTCCAAGGACCCCGCCGGCCGGCAGGCCGAGGTGGATCAGCTCGCCAACTTCTTCCCCTATTACGCGGCGCTGTTCCGTACGCAGGAGTCGGCCGCCCCGGGCATCGCCGAGCAGTGCGGCACCTTCCCGGCTGACGATCCCTCGGTGTGGATCCCCTCCACCGAAGAGGCCGGCGCAGCACCAGAAGGCACCGCCGCGGCCGCGTCGCCCGATGGCGCGGTCCCGGCTGCCACGGGAACCGGCTCGGCTTAGCCGAGGCCGAACCCGGCGCCCGGGCCGCCCTTGGCGTTGAGGTCATCGATGATCGCCTTGACCATCACGATCCCGGGGCCCAGCTGCTCCAGCGGCCCCGGGACGGTTGCGTCACGGACCATGCCGATCAGCAGGTTGTCCACGGTGACCGGCGCCCCGTCGTCGCCGGGCAGCCACCAGTCCTCACCGGCGGTGTCCACGCCGGCAGGCCCTAAGTCGTAGCAATTGAGGCCGGTGCCCCGGCCGAGTTTGCAGAGCTGTTGGTGGGCCGGGGGTTCCGGGGGGAGCGCTTCGGCGGTTTCCCCACTCGGGGGTTCCGGGCTGGCGACTACCGGGGCGGCGGGTTCTGGTGCGGCAGGTTCCTGTGCGGCGGGGTTCGGCTCGGCGGGGCCGAGGCCGAAGATCCCAAAGCCTTCGTAGTCGCCGATCGGTTTGACCTTGACCGGATCGAACTCGATCACCGCGTAGCCCAGCCCCTCGTCGGCGGCCACCACCGTGCCCACGTCGCCGTGGTCTTCGGCGCCCTCGACAACGACGGGCGATCCCAGCCCTCCGCAGTGCGCGGCAGTGAAACCGATCAGCCGCCCGGTGCTGTCGTGGCCCATGGCGGTCAGCGTGCACAGCGTGTCGGCGTGCAGCACGAGCGCGGCCCCGCCGCCGAGCTGGATCTTGTCACTGGCTGCGGCAGCGGTCGGCGGCACGGCAGCGGCGATCAACGCGGCGACGACGATTGGTGACGCTCGTCGAATCGAGGCAGGGTGCACAGCGGCTCAGTCTATGGGCGCGTTAGCCGGTGGCCGCGGATCAACGCCGGCACGTGAGCCTCGGGCTGCGCCATACCCTGACGCTTGTAGCCGGACCTGGTGCGTCGCCGCGGCGAGCGAAGTTGTCGGTGGCTGATGGCAGCCTGGCCCAGCCATGACCAAGGTGCCAGTTCTTCGATTCCACACCAAATACGGCCCCGCACCACTGTTCGACAATGCCCGCGAACAACTGAAAGGACTGAGTGGCCTGAACCTGGAAATACCGCACGCTAAGGCGCGTTTCGATGAACGCGAGATTCCACGGCACCACTTGACCGACTTCCAGCCCGAGTGCTGGGAGGTGGTCACCGTCGAGACTGCGAAGCGTACGGGCCGTGTCACCTACATGTCGCTGCGGCGCAGACTCGAATCCAAGAAGTATCTCTGGATCGTTCTCGCCTTCGAGCACGTGATCACCGCGTGGGTCACGGAGAGCCCCAGCAACCGCGCAACGAACCCGCTGATCGTGAAAGACGGACCAGCTTGGGATGCAGCCGCGGAGGGGCGGACCGGCAGCTTCTCCGGGTGGGCGAACGCGAACGCTCACCGCGACCGCGCGCAACGGGTCCTCGCCGCTGTCGCCACTCTGCCGGAGCGCCCCAGTGGCGAGCGACTCGTTCATGCGGCACAACGCGTCCTCGCAGGCGACGGCTGGAATGAGGCCGCGGCCGAGGCCGGCTGGGCCAGCCGGAAATGCATGGAGGCCGCGATCGCACGCCTGCTCCGGGCGGCCAAGCAGAGCGGCCTGCAGCAGCTGATGGATGATCTCCCCGCCGCCCCGTGAAGTCGCTGCCAACGACAGAAGGCTGACCCGCCCCGAACCCAGTTGACTAAGAACTGATTTCATCCCGACCGTGCGTACACCCGCTCCGATCCGAAATAACGGCTTTCCAGGTCCGGTGGCTTGATCGAGCGTCGACTCAAGGACGCAGTGGATGATCAGCGAGGGTTCATCACGCCGACCCCGGAAACATTTCCACCCGGGGCACAATCCGGAGTTCGCCACGATCCGCCTGCTCCCGCAGGTCCCTCTGGCGGTCGGGATGCAGGGTGGCCACGTACTCGGCAGCGACCACCACGGACCCGGGGACCGCACGGAACTCGGCATCAGGCTCGGCGTGGACATCGGGGCAGTCCGCCACGCAGCACCCGCACCAGCTGTACCTGGCCAGGGCCTCGGGCTCCTCACTGCGCAGCGAGGGCTCAGTGCACCTGCCGTCCATGCTGCGGTAGTGGTCGCGGGGGCAGTCGCACAGCTCGTTCGACTCGGGCATGGGCTGGAGCGTAGGCCGCATCGGTGACACGAAGCGACCAGATTGGGCGCGTACCGCGGGTTCCCCACGGAGGCGCCTGAAGCCCTGAGCCGAACAGCTCGCCGGTCTTCGGGCTTGGCTGGCAACGAACCATTGGAAAGTCGTGGTTTCACCATGCGGACGTACACACAGCACAAATAAGGTCATCGCAGCCCTCGCACACAGCGAACTGCCCCAGACACAGAAAAACCCACCGTCGCCAGTGGGTGCTCTCAGTGGCCAGGGCCGGGATCGAACCGGCGACCTTCCGCTTTTCAGGTGGGTGGAATGAGTGCTGACCTGCGCTTTAACGACATCCATGCGTCAAATACGGCGCACTGAGCGCGACTGACGCACGGCGCCTGTCTGACCACCGGACACAAACCGGACATGGCGACAATGCGCCCGACACGGATGCCCCGACCGACCGTCATCGAATGATGGCGCCGAACGTCATCAGCCCAGGATGATCATGTGTCAAGTCCCTCCGCCGGGCGCGGATGGACTGCTGAACGAGTTGTCTCCAGTCACGTGCTTCGCGGCAAGTCCCGTCGCTTGTAGCGAACCTCCCGAACAACTACGCCGGTTTTCGAGCGGATGGATCAAGTACACCGCCGTGTCGCCTCAACCGGGTGTCGCCAGAGCCCAAGTCCATCCAACTCGGGGTAGCTGACTGGGATCGAGTGAGCCAGATGGTGGACAATAATCTCGTGACCGACATCGACACAGACGCCACTGCTAGTGGGCTCCGCTCGAGTTCTGTTGCCCGCGGACTGCGGAGCGAGATCCGGTCGAGCGTGATTGCTGAACTTCAAGACAAGGTACGCAAATCCAATTACGGTAAATTCCTGACTAGGTTGACGTTAACTCGTGTTCGAGGTTTTCACGGGCAGGAGGTGCGGTTCGATTTTCCTGTTACCGCGCTTATCGGCCCAAATGGCGGAGGGAAGACGACGGTGCTAGGCGCTGCGGGTTGCGCCTATAAGGAGGTTCAGCCGCGTCAATTCTTCGCGAAGAGTGGAAAATTCGACGACTCGATGCAGGACTGGAGCATTGAGTACGAACTGCTTGATCGGCAGGAACAGCAACGCGAGATCTTCCGACGGACTGCCAGTTTCAGGCGCCAGCGATGGAATCGCGACGCGCTCAGCCGCGAAGTTCTGACATTTGGTGTCGCGCGGACAGTTCCTGCAAACGAAAGGGTGGAGCTGCGTCGGTGCGCTTCCACCGGGTTTGCGGTCCCTCCCGACCGAATTTTTGTCCTCAAGGCCGAAGTTGCCGATGCCGCAAAAAAGATCCTCGGCAAGGATATTTCAAGCTTCGAGAGTATCCAGGTTGACGCTAGTGGCAAGGTATCATTGCTGGCTGGAAAAACAGGTACCGGCACGGGTTACTCCGAGTTTCATTTCGGCGCTGGAGAATCCAGTGTGATTCGAATGTTGATGGATATCGAGGCCTCCGGCGAGAATTCATTGATACTGATCGAAGAGATTGAGAATGGCCTTCATCCGGTAGCGACAGTGCGGATGGTCGACTATCTAATCGATGTCGCTCATCGAAAGAAGGCGCAGGTAATTTTTACCACGCACAGTAACGATGCGCTGATACCGTTGCCAACGGATGCAGTCTGGGTCTGTCTGAACGGAGATATCGTTCAAGGAAAGCTTGATATTCGCGCACTTCGTGCAGTTACCGGTCAGATTGAGGCGCGGTTAGCCCTATTTGTTGAGGACGATTTCGCCCGGAACTGGCTTGAGGTCGCATTGCGGCGTTCTACGAAACCCGTGGCGCTGGATGCTGTTCAAATACATGCCATGCAGGGTGATGGAACTGCGGTCAAGATTAACCAATACCACAACGCCGATCCAAGCGCCCCATTCCCATCCAGGTGTTACATCGACGGTGACTCCAAGCAGTCAGAATCGGCCACAGTATTTAGACTGCCGGGCGAGATGCCCGAGACGTACGTCTACTACCGTGTCCTAGAGCGGATTCAGCCAGCTGCGGCCCGCTTGACCGCAGCCTTGCAGCTGCCGCTCACTCGTCAATCCGAAGTTGTCGATGTTGTGACAGGGACGGGCGATACCTGTCGAGATCACCATTTGCTGTTCACACAAATCGGCGAGCGACTGGGACTGCTCGCAGAAGTGATCGTACGCGGGGCGTTTCTAAGCGTCTGGGCAGACGAGTATCCCGATGAAGTGTCTACCCTATTGGGACCTGTTCAAGACGTCTTACCCTTCGGGTAGGTTCGTGCCTGCAAATCTCGAGAACGAGGCTGGCCATGCTCTTCGACGCATTCATCTGCCACGCAAGCGAGGACAAGCTTGGTTTCGTTCGCTTGCTCGCAGAAAGGCTACGCGAGGAGCACATCGAGGTTTGGTACGACGAGTTCAGTCTTCGCATCGGAGATTCTCTCCGGCGGTCGATTGACCGTGGCCTGAGTCAATCCCGTTACGGAGTGGTCGTCCTTAGCCACAGCTTTTTCTCCAAGGGTTGGTCTCAGTGGGAACTCGACGGTTTGGTGGCGCGCGAGATAGAAAGCCAGGGTGTCTTACTACCAATTTGGCATGGGGTAACGCGCGATGATGTCCTAACATTCTCGCCACCTCTTGCCGATAAGGTAGCGGCATCGAGTGTAAATGGTATCGATCAGGTCGTACGTCAGCTCTGCGAGGTAATCCGTCCGCGTGGTTCGACATTGATCATTGCTCGCGATCAACTGATCGACATGGGCTACAACCCGCCTATCGTTACGGATGATTGGTGGCTTGATGTTGCCGCTGCATCGGAGTCAAACGACCTTGAAGGCGGGTTTCAAGAAGCCATGGGCTGGGGTCGGTGGGGCTTTCCGCTACCCGAGCCGTCTCGGGAACCAGACGAGCGCGGTTATCGGCTAGCCTGGGCCGCGGCTCAAATGGAATGGCGAAGGGTTGCTGAGGCGCGGCCGATCACGCAAATCACGCGGCCCGAAGATGTACACGCCTTCATTGATGGCACCCCGGGCCTCGCGCAGGTCTGCCATGAGTTTCCTCGTTACATGCTCGCTTACGCTCCTCAGCTGGCCATTCCCGGATTCGGTGGTCAATTCGAGGATCGGATCCAAGAACTGTACGAGACGTCCCTCGCCCGTGGGCTTGCCTGTCGGCAGCAAAGAGGCCACGGCAATCTGACCAGCGACAGCGCACTCCCCCGGTGCGATGACGAATATGCGCTACGTGATCCGAATTTGGACGCGTACAGTCCTTCTGGCATCGCTTGTCGTTTTGTCGCCGGCGAAGCTGCGGCCTTTGGTCCAGCAGTCCGTTACTACGAATACGCCGAGTACCTGGCGTGGTTCTTATCCGAGCAAAGCATGTTCCTGCCAGATCGCGTGCGCTGTGTACTGACTCAAGGTATGGCGGAGTGGGGGACGTGGCCCTGGAGCAACTACGAACTTAACCCTCTCGAACGACATTTCGGCTACATACGCGGAGAATTCGACGGCCGGCTTCAGGAAGAGCTCCTAGCAGCCAAGTCGATCGCTTCATTACGCCTCAGTCCAGAGGCCCGCGCAGACGCGATTCACCGCCTAAGTTTCAGCGCTCGGCTACTGACTCTGCCCGAGACCGGGGAGACTCTTGCCGAGCGCCTCTTGGCGCCAGGGTTTCTAGGCGCTTACTTCGGGGGGCGCGCGAAGGGACGCTGAGTCGGCGAGCCCTAAGCGGTCGGACTGGCTCGCTACGACCAACGATGCGGTTGGCTCCGTCGCGGACGCACACTCAAGCCGTCTTGGGGCTGCTTCGCGACGAATACATTGGATGAAAAGCGGTTCTCGACTGACAGAGCGATGGGTACGGAGCCGTGTCACGGACAAGCTGTTTCGGGGCTCCCGTTCGGCATCGGTTCGCGATCGTGAACTACGCGGAGCTGCTTGCCGAGCTGCTGCTCGACGCAATAGCCGCACTGCAGGCAGATGACGCCAGCGGAGCGCGGCGCTAGATTTGCAGGCGGGCAACAGCGCTACGGGTAACGTTCCGAGAGGAAGATCATGGTAACTAGTGGCCACTTTGAGGACGAGGACCATCGAGAGTTCTTCCGCGTAGAACAGCGCTCCGGCGAGCATGTCGTTCTGTCACGTGCCGCTTTTGATCTGAATGCTTTCGCGGTAACGGCGAGCGTGCGCTATGACACGCCCGGGTTCATTTCCGATGGCTACCTCAGCGCTGAAACGTCATTGACTGCGATGGAGCTCGTGGTGTCCGGGCAGTGGGTCCGTGTGGAAGGCGGCTACATGATCGCTGATCCCGAAGAAAGGGCTCTCGCTGAACGACTTCACCGCCAACAGCTGGAAGATGACGATTGGCCAATGAGGCCCGACGAATGCACCGACCACACGGAGGGACCGAACTCTCGGGGGCGATGCTGCCGATGCGGGAGTCCCCTCAACGACGAGGACCGCATTTTTTAGGGATCACGGCGGAGCATTGGTTCGTTGCCCGCCACAAGATGTCTACCTCGGGTGAGAGGGGCCTCCGTATAGGTGCCGGCACCGCCGCTCACCTGTCACGTACCGATCCGCGCCGCATCCCTCAGGACCGGAAAGATGCCCGGCACCAAGCCGATAGCGGGCGAACACAAACCCACCACCACCACCACCGAGCGACCCATCCACCTCACGCAACCACATCCGAAAGGCCAGTCGGAATACGGCCGGAGGCGCGGAGCGGCGCAGGCCGTGTTCCGACTGGGACCAACAGACTTGCCATTTCTGCCAAAGTGACCTGAGAGACCGACCGGTCCACGTCGGGACGTGCATCATGGCCGGACCGGCGACAGTCCAGCCGAACTGAAATACCCCATCCTCCCAGGAAAGTTCGCGGACCAGGAACACCTGAACCCGCGCGAAGCATGCCCGGGCTTCTGGTGCGTGGGCTCGCCCCGGTCGAAGGACTGCGACTCAGTCAGGGTCGGGCTGGTCCTGGTCGCCCACGACGTTTCAGCGCATCTCCGATTTGCCGACAGGAAACCGCCATAACCCCGACCTGTGGGCGGCTCAACGGCGCAAGGAAATAGACCCGTACCGCATTCGCGTAGGTGACCATGGCCTGCCCTAACAAGTTTCGCCCCATGTCGGTGATGGTGACCACAACGCATCGGCGGTCCTGCGGGTTCACCGCTCGCAGCACCAAGCCCCGGACCTCGAGTCGCCGGACCTGTCTGGTCAATCGGCTCGGCAACAGTGCCAACGCGCCGGCCAGATCACCCATCCGAACACTGCCCGACGCCGCGTCGCCCAGGATCTCCAGCAGCTGCACATCGGCCAGTGTCAACTGGTGAAGATCGGTCAACTGGCGGTTGAGCACAGTGGTCATGCGCAACACCGTCGCCAAGTAGTTCTGCCACGATTTCTGTTCGGCCAGATCCAGTCCGGGTTCACTACGCGCGGCTCGACCGGGGACGAAACCTGCCATCACGCGATCCGCCTCCCCTGGATCACGAGCGGGATACTCGTTGCCCTCGGGCACGCGCCCCCGCGGTGAGTTCGACCACGTTGGCTTCCCGCGGTTTGGCGCCGGGTCCGTCTACGCGCCATTGCGCCAAAGGGCCGATGTCACCGTCCAGGAACTGACAGCGACACGCGTCACGCCGAATCGCACCGTCAGGAGCGGTGGGGATCCGCATCGCCTCCACTAGAACGATCGAAACCGCTTGGATTCCATAACTTTCAGCGAGTGCGGACTGGATCCGCTGCACCAGCAGCGCCAGTTCGGCCCCACCGATGGAACAGCTGACCTCGTGCACGACCACCAGTTCCTCGGATTCATCGGCGAACACTGCACCACGCCCGGTCAGCAACGCCGCATGGCAGTCCGCCACGGTCGCCTCAAGCTCCTGGGGGTAATAGTGCACCCCGCGCACGACCACCAGGTCCTTACATCGCCCGGTGAGAAACAACTCCTCACCCCGCAAGAAGCCGATGTCACCGGTGCGCAGAAACGGTCCCCCGCCACCGTCGGCGAGGAATGCCTCGAAGAGGTAGTCACTTTGGGCAGACGCGTTCCAATAACCCCGGGCGACAGCGGAACCAGCGATCCAGATTTCCCCGACTTCATCCGGCCCACACTCCAGCCGGGTCTCGGGGTCGACGACCACTACCGGCTGGCGCGGGCGCCCGCACCCCACTATCGCAACCGCGGCAGGGTCGTCCGGGCGGGCCTCAGCGATCCAACCAGAGCTCAGTCCATCACGATCGACGTGGCAGACCACCGACCCTTCGGATTCGGAACCACCGGAGACCAGCCAGGTAGCCTCCGCCAGTCCATACACCGGCATGAACGCTTCGCGCTGAAATCCCGCCGGGGCGAAAGTCCGCGCGAACGCTTCCATCGTTGCAGCCCGTGTCGGCTCACTCCCCGCAATTGCCGCGGCGGACAGACTCGACAGATCCAGTGCCGCACGCTGTGCGGGGGTGCTGCGCTGCACGCACAACCGGTAGGCGTAGTCCGGGGCCAGGGTTATCGTGGCCCGCCATCGGGAAATCGCTTCCAGCCAACGCATCGGCCTCTGGATGAATGCCGACGGCGACATCTGTACGGTGGTGGCGCCGAGGTAGATCGTCGCCAACAACCCGCCAATCAGACCCGGCGCCTGATGCGTCGGCAACCACGACACCGCCACATCGCGCTGATCTCCCAAACCTGCCGCGCCGATGGCCTCCAGGTCGATCATCACGTTCTCGTGGGTCAGCACCACACCCTTCGAAAAAAGCGTCGAGCCCGCCGAATACTGAATCAACGCGATGCTGTCGGCGTCGACATCCGGCGCCACCCAAGCGGCGGCGTCGCCGTCCTCGGTGCCACACCACAGCAGGGGTTCCCCACTGGCGCGGGTGGCCGTAGCGTCTGCCACCAACCGGATGCTGGCAGGCATACTCGGAGGTGCCACTGCGAAGCCCGTCCCCACCTCAGCGATCACCGACGCCAGCCGCGACCCGACCTGCTCAGGAACCGGCACCGCAACGGCACCGGCGTACAAGCAGCCGAAAATACCTGCAATGCCGTCTAATCCAGGGCCATATATCACCAACACCGGCGAGCCGGCCGCATCCAACCGCTGCAGCTGTGCCCCGATGGCTCGCGCCCGGGTATCCAGCTCCCGATATGTCAGCTGACGGCCATCATGTCCATCGCCGTGATGGGAAAAGCTAAATGCGGCTTTCTCCCCCAACCGGGCGGCCTGCTGACGCAATAACTCCACCAAAGTGTCCGCAGTAGGCATGATGTCCCCACACATTCCGACCCCTTGCGCAACGGCCTCGGTCGTCGGGCCAACGATGGACCCGACGACCTCAGCCGACCTTCGCGTGCCTACGAGCCAGGCTGGCCGTCGGCCCCGGTATTGCCGGCGCTTCCGGGCTGGCCGGCGGGACTGCCGGGGCCCGCGCCGCCACCGTTGCCACCGGTCCCACCAGCCCCGCCGGCACCGGGTTGTCCGGTGGTCCCGCTGCCGCTCGGAGTGCCGGCGTTACCTCCCTTGCCGCCAATTCCGCCGTTACCACCGGCGCCGCCATTACCACCGGCACCTTGGCTGCCACCGCCCGTGCTGGTGCCGCCCGCGCCGCCCGCCCCGCCGGTGCCGCCGGTGCCGGCGTCACCACCGTTTCCGCCGTCAAGGCCATTGCCGTTACTGTCGGCGCCGCCCGCACCCCCGGCGCCGCCAGCGCCTCCACGGCCCCCGTTACCGCCTTTACCGCCTTCACCGCCGTCGCCGGTGTTCGCAGTTCCCCCGGCACCGCCTTGGCCACCCGTGCCGCCGGCACCGCCGGTACCGCCGTCACCGCCTGCCGCGGTGGCGGATTTAGCGCCAACCGCACCCCGTCCAGCACCAGCGCCAACACCGCCGTTGCCGCCAGCGCCACCGTTACCCGTGCCTGTCGCCGCGCCGCCTTGCCCCCCGTCGCCGCCGCTACCGCCGGCAGCACCCGTGCTGGCGAGATTGCTGCCAGCTCCGCCTCCGTTGCCGCCGTGACCACCGTCAACACCTCCAGCTCCGGAGCCTCCGTTACCGCCGTCTCCGCCGTTGCCACTAGCACCATTGCTGAGATTTTGACCACCGCTACCTCCGGCGCCGCCGTTGCCGGCGTGGCTGGGACCGATCCCGAGGTTGTTGGTTGGGGTCGCGACGCCGCCGCTGTTGCCGCCATCACCGCCGGCGCCGCCGTTGCCAGACGGTCCCAGGCCTTGCCACAACGCGCCGGCACCACCGGCGCCGCCGTTGCCGCCCGACGCTGTACCGTTACCGCCGGTACCACCTGCACCGCCGTTACCCGCTGTGCCTGTCCCGCCGAGCGCGAGACCACCACTGCCGCCACCGTTACCGCCATTACCGCCCACGCTGACACCGTGATCAGCGCCAGCGCCGCCGTCGCCCCCGGTACCGCCGTCACCGGTGACCCCGTTCAGGCCACCGCCCCCGGTGCCACCGGTGCCGCCATTGCCGCCCTGGCTAAAGATGGTTCCGGCGGGAAGGTGGGTACCGTTCGTATCATCCCAACCGGTAGCGTCGCCGCCGTCGCCGCCGTCGCCGCCCGCGGCACCGGCTCCACTCCCGCTGCTGCGGCCACCCACACCGCCGCTACCGCCGTTGCCGCCGTGGTAGGTGCCGGTACCGCCATCTCCGCCGTTACCAGCGGCGCCGCCGCCGACACCGGCCCCGCCCGTACCACCCATTCCACCGGAGCCGCCGGTGGTCTGGACAGTGTTGTCGGCAATGGCGCCGTCGCCGCCATTGCCACCTTGGCCGCCGGCGCCGCCGCTGCCGCTGCCGCTGACACTCGCGCCACCAGCACCGCCCTTGCCGCCGATGCCGCCAATGCCACTACTGGTTTGGCTGCCGGTGGCGGCGCCGCCATCACCGCCCGCACCGCCGGCACCACCGGTATTGGCCCCCAGGGAGTCCCCACCGGCTCCACCGCCCAGCCCAGCACCACCGTTGACGCCGTCACCGCCGGAACCGCCGGCACCACCATTGCCACCGATGTTGCCATCACCCGCCGCACCGCCGCTGCCGCCTGCACCGCCATTGCCCTGGAAGACGCCATCGACTTGGTAGGCGTCGCCACCTGCGCCGCCTGCGCCACCGTCAGCGCCATCCGCGTCCTGGCCCGCCTGCCCGAAAGAGCCGTACAACTTGGTTCCACCAAGACCGCCGACACCGCCAGCACCGCCAGCTCCGCCGCTACCACCATTGAGATCGCCAGCCGTGCCGGTGGCGCCGGTGCCGCCGCTACCGGCGGTGCCAGCGACTCCGCCGTTTCCGCCGTCGCCGAGAAGGAACCCACTCCTGCCGCCTTCACCTCCGTTGCCACCGCTACCGCCGGCACCACCGAGGCCGGTGCCGGCGCCCACGAAGCTGCCAGCGGCTCCGTTGACCCCGTCAGCACCGGCTCCGCCGGCCCCACCGTTACCGAACAGCCAGGCCACCGCGGCACCACCGTCACCGCCATTGCCGCCGCTGTCACCAGCATCGACACCCACGCCGCCGGCTCCGCCGATCCCGCCATCACCCATGACGGTGCCCCCCGCGCCGCCGGCACCACCGTCGGCGCCAGCGCCACCGTCACCACCGGCTCCACCATTACCGATCCAGCCGAGGGCGGCGCCGCCCTCACCACCATCGACACCCGGGGCACCACTGGCGTTGTAGCCCGCTCCGCCGTCGCCGAACCACAATCCACCGTCACCACCGTCGGGGCTGTCGGCGGTTCCGGCGGCCCCGTCACCGATCAGATAGAGGCCGGCCCACTGGTTGATGGCATTGTCGATGGATTCACCGAAGGGGCTGTTAATCCAGTCCTCAATGCCAGTGTGGATTGGGGTGTAGATCCACTGATCGAAGAACTGCGACAGATCGAAGGACGTGGCATCGGCAGCCAGCGGCTCGAAACCCAGCGAAAGTGCCTGCGTCCCAGGCTCGCCCGCGCCGGACAGCAATGCCTCCCACGCGGAGGGATCAAACCACTGACTGAGGTCGGACCCCGTCGACACCGCATTGGTCGGATCGACCGTCAGCCACGTCGAGGGATCAAACAGGTCCGACAGCCAGTCGAGTTCGTCGGCTTGTGCCGGCGGCAAGGACGCCAGCGGCGTCATCCCAAAGGCCACAAACGCACCGACCGCACTTGCGGCACCGATCATCCGGTGACGGTGCTGCCCCCCGGTCGTAGCGTGACGGCCTTGCCGACTATTGGTGTGACGACGACTCATTGCGAATACCTCTCCTGTGAGACAGTTTCTGTTGGTGATTGAGGCCTGGGGTGCGGTTGCCGGGTAGATCAGCCGAACAATCCCGTCATGAGGTCTTGTAACCAGCTGACCGAGTCGGCGGCGAGCGAGCCGGAGACGCCGCCGTCGTCAAAGAAGTCACTAGGAATGGTGGGCAGCTCAATCCCGAGCGCAGGGGGTGACACGTCGACCGCGCCATAGCCGGTCCAGCCCGAACCGAGCAGCGCGCCAATCGTTTGCCCGAGGGCCTCCCAGGCTCCGATCGGGCCGATGGCCTGGCTGGGAGCGTCGAGATTGCCAATGACGGGAACGCCGCTGAAGTGCAGGCCGACGCTGTTGAAGATCGAGCCGCCGACAGCCGGTACAGCGACGTCGGTGCCATCCACCCCATAGGGGCCGACCGTCACGCCACCGGGACTAAGCAGCCCACCAAACGCGAAGTCGAGATGATCCATGGTCATGCCCGTGGGGAACACCCCCGCACCGTTGATCGCCGGGAGCAGGCTGTCCAGATTGAGGGTGGCACCGTTGAAGTAGGCGCCGACCATATTGGCGAGCGTGGTGTTGAAATCGTCACCGTCGGTGACGCTGTTCAGCAACGCGATCCAGGGGCTGATCGCGGGGCCCAGCGCACCCATAATGATGCCGCTGGCCGGTGACCCCAGGAAATCGATAATCGGCGTCAGTGTTGCAACCTGATCAGCGGGCAGGTAACCGGGAATCTGTCCGAAGAGAACAGCATGACCGCCGACGATTCCGCCCTGGAGGGTGTGCTGAAGCACCGTGGTGGTGGTGGCGGAGCTGGCGTTCTGCAGCCCGTAACCCGTCAACAACGCCACCAGGTTCTCCTGGACCTGGTTGGTCACGGCGGTGATGTTCGACGGGTCGTCGAGCACCTGCTGCCAGAAGTTGGATTGGTTGGCGAGGAACTGCTGCAACCCCACGCCGGGCGCCAGGAAGAAGTTGTTGAGCAGGGTCGTGGCGTCAGCGGACGCGGTGTTGAGCTGGTCGATCCACGGCGCTAGGAGATCCGGCAGGGTGTCGCCAGCGGTGAGAGTTACCTCACGAAGAGTGGGGAGCCCAGGCAGATGCCCCAAACTCGGGGGGGGTAAATACGACAAGACCAGCGCCCAAGAGAACGGCGCCGGCAGTTGCGAGGGGGCGAAGCTTAGTTAGGCAGGGAGACGCCCCCCCCCCCCCGCTTGGGAGCGCACTGTTGCGCGAGTACGCGGGTGTCGTGCTGAGAAGCCATGGATGTTGTCCCTTCGCTGCGGTGGGTGGATGCGCTGAACGTCATGGGCGACTTGAGTGCTGCCGAGGCCGCGGTGGGGCCGGCGATAGTTCCGCGTTCCAAGTGCACAATGCCTCCTCGGATGGGTATCGGCCCGAGCGAACTCAAGGTGAAGGCAAGTAAAGCTGAGCGCCTCCAACTTCTCCATGGTGTTTTCTTAATTCGCCGTGACGGTTTGGCCCTCCGCAACTGGCCAGGATCATCAGACACGCTGGCCATACCGGACTCCCGGACGGACTGGCAAACACAATTGGCTACCACGGTAGTTCAAACAGGAAAGGCTGGGTCTGTGTTTCTAGAACACGTTCCGCGCGGAAGTTATCGTTCGCTACGATTCACCGAACGGCTTGGCGCTAAATCGATTCTGGAGATCTATCGGTTAGCTGGATCGATGAGCTGATCCACGGCTCCTTGTAGCGGCGCTCCCGGACGGGCCGCCTCGTCGGGGTGCAGCAGAGACTGGCCGACATCTGATCGCACGGGCAAAGGATTTGAGGGGATTCCCATCGCGGTTCGCGGATGAACGTCGTAGTCAGAGAGGTCCAGAACCCGACACCCGACATCTGGGCAGCAGCCGACAATCGTGGACTCGCAGTCAGCGGCGACGCAGTGGGCACCAACAAACGCATCGCATGTCGGGGTTGCCTGGCACAATGAGTCCATGACCACCCGCGAGCGGCTGCACCTGCTTGTCGACGCTATGGACGACGAGCAGGCCGAGCGTGCACTACTCGCAGTCGAGCCGATTGCGCAGTCCCATCCTGTCGGCGCTGACGCCGGTCGCCGACCGCTGCCTGGGTTCGTCGGGAGCTTCGACAGTGGACGCCACAACCTCTCCCAGCGGGTGGACGAGCTGCTTGCCGACGGCTTTGGCCGCTGACCGGCCGTCGTGATTCTGGTAGACACCAACGTCATCGTGGCGCTGGCGGATCGCTCCGACACAGCACATAAACTCTGCCGTCGCTGGTTGGAGCAGCAGACTGACCAGTTGGCCCTTCCGATCACCGTTCTTGCCGAGGCGTGCTACCTCATCGACCGGTTCGGCGGTCCGATCGCCGAGGCACAGTTCCTCGATTCGGTCGGCAGCGAGCCCACATGCCAATTCCGCCCGGTGGACCTTACTGACGCCGACCTGCGGCGGATGTCCGAGCTCGTCCGCCAATACGCCGATCGACGACTGGGCGGCACCGACGCCTCGCTGGTAGCCGTCGCCGAACGCCTGGGTATTACCACGATTGCCACTGTGAACCGCAGGGACTTCGACAATGTCCGGCCTCGCCATGTGCCGGCGTTCACCATCGTCCCCACCTGATCCGCCGTCCCCACCTGATCCGCGGGATATCCGTCCCCGCCGCTCAACCGAGCTGGTCATGGCCAGCAGCGATCTCGGTAACGCGTATGGCATGTGGGCTAGTCCCCCCGGACACGGTTACAGCTCAAATCGACGCGTCGGACGCGGGATCAACCACTTCGGCTACCTCAGGCACCCGGTAGTGGATCGCATCGATCTTTCGCTACGGCTTGGCCACCCGCAGGGTCCTCGATGCTAACCGGTACCTGCGCGAACCGCGAGAGCACTCGGGTGACTTCGAGTTCCCCGGTGTAACGGATGCTCACACCGTCGCTTAGCGGCTCGATGGTGGAGTAACCGTCCTCGATTTCGGTGTATCGCCCGGGGAAGAACAAGGCTTCCTTGCCCACCACGATCTCCTGACCAGCCAGTGAAATTGTGATGGCCCTAATTACGATAAATTCGTACATACGGGCGGCGTAGCGTGCGATCTGAGGCGGATTGCCTTCGTGATAGACAGTGAACGGCCCTGACTTCGACACCGAGACAGCTTGGCCTGACACAAGTTTCGCAGCGAAAATGATGTCCAGCGCCTCGTCTTGGGATATTTCCGCAGGCATCTTGAGCAACACCGAAACGTGATCTTGAAGCTGGGCGAGTGCTTCGCAAATCTGTGCCCAGCGTCCGGAGTTCTCGGCTCGGTCGGTGGGAATAGTGGCAACGACGCCGTAGTCCCTGGGGCCGTAGGTAGGCGCAAACGCAAGGCGGTTCGGAGATTGCCACGCGGACAAGACTTTCAAGCTGTCAATGAGCTGGCCGGGCCTGCGCCCCTCGAGGTTGTACTCGACGTCGAGTTTCATGGTTCCGTCGAGGCGACCTGCCTGCACCAGCATCTCCAGGGTGAAAAGGGCGGCCTGGTCGGCGAATACGCTGCGGACGCCAGCCTGGCCGGCGGACTGCTCGATTCGCCTGATCGTTGTGCTCGCGATGACCGTGTCAGAATCTGGTTCGACGATTGCAACGATCAGTTCGGCAGTGTCTGCGTGTCCACCCTCGGGCGCTGCAACCACCTGAAGGCTGGCCCCCCGAAACTCCCCACCAAGGCCGCCAGGAAGATCAAGCGAGCCACTGACGGTACCCGGCGGCATTGTCAGCGGCGCTCCGTAGTCGATGAACTTCTGAAATTGCTCTCGCAGTTCGTCGTCGTCCTCTGGAACAGAGAACTGGAGCTGACCACCGACAGGACGCTCTCGCAGAGATTCGAGCGACAGCGCGAAGATCTTGATCGCGATCCACACCGAGTCGTGTCGTATCGCGTGCACGGCGACGAGGCCAGGCTCTCCCGATGAGCGGTTTTGCGCCGGAGGACTGTCCGAGACGCCGAACTCGTACCGGTAGAAGGGGTCGTGGTCGTTGAGCGCGTTGTAGATCGATGCAAGGTCAGCCATAACGTCCGTGGCCACGAGGGGCTCATTCCGTTGGCGATCAACGCGGCGAGCGATGATCGCGGTCAGGTTGTCCACGGCCGCCTGAAGGCGTTCCTTGCCGTCGCGCATGTAGTAGTCGACGACCTTGGGGTATTGAGCAGCTTTG
This sequence comes from Mycobacterium sp. SVM_VP21, assembly GCA_024758765.1. Taxonomy (NCBI): domain Bacteria; kingdom Bacillati; phylum Actinomycetota; class Actinomycetes; order Mycobacteriales; family Mycobacteriaceae; genus Mycobacterium; species Mycobacterium cavoris. The sequence continues at coordinate 4,520,798 of CP101406.1, read as the reverse complement.
GTATCGCAGTACAAAAGACCGTGAGTTTCACAGGGAAACTCGGCAGCGGCGGTGAGTTCTTTAAGCCAATTGGCGAGGTTGTGGTCGGTGAGATCAAGTGGCATGACGAGATGCCACTCGGTGATCTCCCAACCCTCTTTATTGCTGGCCGCGACCACGTTTTCAAACGACCTGGTGATCTTGCGTTTCTGGCTGCTGGTCAAGTTGGAGTGGAACTTCTTGACCTGGTAGACAGCGCGTTGCTTGGCGAAGCCTTCGGGGCCCGGAACGAAGATGTCGACGCCACCATCGCCTTGACTGGGTCGGACGCGAACCGCGTTGGGGAAGTCGCGGCAGATGAACATGCCGACGACGGCTTCGATGTCGTCGCCTTCCTGGCGTGTCCACTCGACGCGCGCCATGTCTATCACCTTCCCCGGAGCGACCGCATTCGGTCGAGGGTCCTACGCCCCAGCCCGACTCAACCACGTGGTTGCGGCGCGTCCGAGCTGACACGCCATCGGTAATCATTTCGCCGGGCCTGAAGCGGTCGGTGTGGCAAAGGTAGGTCGACCTATGGGGCCGCTCACGGTCGTTGTCGTGGGTGGGCCTGTCGTGGGTGGCCTTATGCGGTTAAGGCGTTACCCATGACCGGTCAGATCCGTAACGTTGTTGCGGTGCGTGAACGGTGCGTGTTCTGTGGCGGCACCCCGGACTCCCCAGAACATGTCTTACCCAACTGGTTCCTCAGGCTTTGGGACGACACCGGTCCATTCACGATGCGAATCAACAACGAACCACTTCGGACGCGCGCAGGCCGCCTATCGACCAGCTTGAAGATGTGGCGAGTCATACTCCCGTGCTGCCGAAGGTGCAATGGCGACCTCGACAGACGTTTCGAGAAGACCGCGAAAGGCCCCCTCCGTCAACTGTTGCGTGATATGCGGCCGATCGAAGATCAGGACGCGGTGTCTAGCACTGCTCGTTGGTTGATCAAGACGCTCGCATTGACCTCCCATCCCAGTGCAAATCACACGGCCTTTTCAGCGCGCGCCGAGAGGGACCGTAACAGACCGTGGAATAACTATCCACGCGCAGTTCTCGATTCGCTTAAGGCGGGTGTTATCCCGACAGATACGTCACTCTGGTTGGCTGTCACCGAACCCTATAAGCCAGGACTTCCCGATCCACCTTTCGAAAACGTACTCCTACGTCGTACAACCCGAGCCGATGGTTTGGGCGGATGCGGACGGACAAGGACCATGGGGTTCGGTCTCGCAGACGGGCGCGTAGCGTGGTTCCAGCTCGTCTACCATCCGCTCCACGATTTGGAACATCCCTTCGAACACCACAAACTTGTAACCCGGCTGTGGCCGAAACCCCCGGCACGCTTAGACATCGGTGAGCAATCGGTACTCGATCACAAAACTCGACTTGCGGAGGTATTTATCGACGGTGGGTTCTGTCACGGATTAACACTGGGCGAACGATCGAACGGCAACGGAATACCATGGCATGAATGGTGATTGGCGTCGCGCAAGAAGCCAGACCGACGATCCACTTGCATGGACGTCGGATCCACCGTCTATCTGACAGTCCCTCATCCAGCATCGCTTCGATCGAATACGCGGAGCCATTCTCAACCAACCAAATAGCGCGCAGCGAAATCGAAGATTTCGGGTGCCCAGGCAGTGTATGAAGGCTGTTCTTCAGGCACATCAGGATCCCAGTTTCTGACCAACGCTCGAGTACCGATCCTCCCCTGAAAAAGTGATTCGAACTCCATGACGGCCCCGCAGTGCAAACCCAGATCAGGATAGAGAATTTCGTAAAGCTGCCGGTTCGCGCTGGACAGAGCAGGCCCGACTTCATCGAGCAGATCAACAATGTCGGGGTCGTGCAGCATCTCCTGGAACTCTCTCGTTACTGCTGCCTTGAGCCTATTCGATTGAAGCGCGACTCCCCGGTCGATTCTCAACCTGAATCGGGATTCCACACGGTCCTTCACCAAGAGGACGCGCGCTGTTAACGCCACGACTTCCATGGTGTGGTGCGTCATCAGATTCCTCAGCGTGTACAAGAGGCGGTACCCGCGATTCGTCTCGTAAAGATTTCCGAACACGCCTTTGATGGCCGCATGGACTTGCTGACAGTCCGAATGTAGCTCGCTGGCCAGTTGGTAGATCTGTTCTTGGTGATACGTCAGAGCAGACGCAAGCGATAAGACAGCTGCACGCAGACTGCCCGCCCAGCGTTGGGCGCCCACTGGGCCCGTCTGCGGCGCGAATCGGCGGTCTAAAAAACCTCGGTTCGCAGCCGCAATTCTGGCGCGGAGGTCGCTTGCAGACAGAAGAAAGTACGTGAAGACGCCGCCAACAGCGATGTTGTTGATCACCCGGTAGGCCTGCCGATACCGGGAGTAGTCCTCGACCGACAGGATCGTCAGCTGCTCCATCGACACCGCGTTTGGGTCTCCCGAATCCGGTTCAATGAGAAGAACTCCCCGCGGATCGATGGGCAGGTCAACGCCGCTCGTCACGGGATTCTCCTAATCACATAGCAAGACAAGACGACGGTAGTCGACGATCCGCTGGCTGGGTCGAAGACGTTCGACATGCTCGTTCAGTGGGCGACCGCTCGCCTGAGGGTGAGAGTGACGGAGCAACTCCGCACCGCGATGTGGGGATCGCCTATACGCATCGTTCGCGGAGGCTTGCCGGGCGCCGGAAGTTCGCGCTACCGTCACGCCGCCCGTCATCAGTTGCTCCCATCTTCGGCACTTTGCGTCAAGGCTTGGTTTTTTCGGCGCCGGTGGGCAGGAAGCCGTCGAACTCGTGGTCCGAATTCTGCTCGGACGTAATCGATAACAGTATGTCCACCAAGGTATTTCGGCAGACTGGCGGTGCCGCCGTATCCGGCGATGTGCACTCGATGATTCGCGCTGCAGCAGAGCGGCGGCCTGGCGGGGGAACAAGGTGCTCGTTGTAGATGGTCATGCGGAGAGCCTGTTCGCGCACACTCCGCCGCTACCGCCGAAGCCAGCACCGATGCCCGCCCATGGCGGAGGCATCCGCGGCGGCACCGAGCCGTCCTTCGCCGCATTAACCGTCGTGGGCGCGGCGTTGCCTGTTCCATTCTGCTGGCACGGCCTGACGCCCGACAAGCACCGACTTTGGGTCCGCATAGGTCCCCCGCCCGGTAGTTGGAATTGGCAGTTGGCACCGGCCGAGTCGGGCTAGTCTCCGCAGGATGTGCTCGATTGACTGGGGGCTCGTCATCAATGCGCTCGCGGCATTCGGATCGATTGGTGCCGCGGTCGCTGCCTTATACATCGCGACGAAAGACCGTCGCGAACGAAAGCGAGAACGAGCGGCCAGCGCCGAAGCACAAGCCAAGCTTGTCATCCTGAACATCACTTCCAGCACCGGACGTGTCGGATTGGATGCACCGGAGTATGGTCAAGTCCACGGGCGTGGTGTACGACGTCGTCGTGTGATTCTTCGAGTTGGTGGTTCAGGCGGTCAGTGCCGCGGGGGTGTCCTCCTGTTCTGTCGGGGTGTCTCCGACAACTGACATCAAAAAAACACCACACCCCCAACACGGGGCGCCGAAGGCATGGCAAAAACAACAACAAACAAAAACCACCAAACACACTATTGAGTTCTCAAACAACACGCCCGACTGAGCGCGCAGCCTACCCGCGGTGTTTAACCGCTTGCAGGCAGTGCGGACAGTCAGAATCCGTCGCGATTCTCTCGAATCTCTCCGGGGCGTCTTCGGGGCTTCCGTTTCCGGCGCTCCCTGCGACGTGGATAAAGTTACGCGAGGGGAATCTAAGAGTCAAATCCGCTGGTCAGGACGATTTTTCAAGATCAACCTGTGCTGACGAGCGCGTCGCTAGACCCTCACTGGACCCTCTCGATACCAGCCACATTGCGCTTTCCGCGGCGCAGCACCAACCACCGCCCATGCAAGAAATTGTCGGGCTGCGGTGTCCATTCCTCGCTGTCGACGCGGACATTGTTCACCGAGACGCCGCCCTCGCCGATAGTGCGCCGGGCCGCGCCCCGACTTGCCGACAGGCCGGTGGCGACCAAAAGGTCGACAATGGTGTCTGCGGTTCCGGGCGCCAGCTGCGCGACCGAGGTCTCCTGCAACGCCGCCGTCAGGGTGGATTCGTCCAATCGAGTCAGTTCACCCCGACCGAACAGCGCCTGGCTGGCTAACTCCACCGCCTCGGTCGCCGCCTCCCCGTGCACCAGGGTGGTGAACTCCCGCGCCAATGCGCGTTGGGCGGCGCGTTCGTGCGGGCGCTCCGCGGTCGCTTCCTCCAGCGCGGCCAGCTCCTCGGCCGACAGGAAGGTGAACCAACGCAGGTAGCGGATCACGTCAGCGTCGGCGGTGTTGAAAAAGTACTGGTACCAGGCGTACGGGCTGGTCATCTCGGGATCCAGCCACAGGCTGCCGCCGCCGGTGGACTTGCCGAACTTGGTGCCGTCGGCGGCGGTGACCAATGGCACGGTCAACGCGTGCACGATCGCGCCCAGTTTCTGTCGCACCAGCCGAACCCCGGCGATGATGTTGCCCCACTGATCCGAGCCGCCGATCTGCAGCGAACAGCCGTACCGCTGATGCAGCTGCACGTAGTCGTTGGCCTGCAGGAGCATGTAGCTGAACTCGGTGTAGGAAATGCCCTCATCGAGGCGGCGCCGAATGGTGTCACGGTCGAGCATCACGTTGACCGAGAAGTGTTTGCCCACGTCGCGCAGGAATTCCACTGCCGACAACGGCGCGGTCCAGTCCAGGTTGTTCACCACCACGGCGCCGGTCGGGCCGTCGTCGAAGTCGACGAAGCGCTCCAGCTGCCCACGGATCCGCTCGGACCACTCGGCCACGGTATCGGCGGTGTTCAGGGTGCGTTCGCCGCTGTCGCGAGGGTCGCCGATGAGACCGGTGGCACCGCCGGCCAGCACGATGGGCCGGTGTCCGGCCCGCTGGAATCGGCGCAACGCCAGCAGCGGCACCAGGTTTCCGGCGTGCAGGCTGGGCGCGGTCGGGTCGAATCCGGCGTAGACCGTGATCGGCCCGTCCGTCACGTCGGTGGTCAGGGCGTCCAGGTCAGTCGACTGGGCGATCAGCCCGCGCCAGGTCAGCTCGTCGAGAATCGTCGTCGGCATGGGTTGATTTTCCCGGATCAGTCCGAGGCGCCCGGCGCCGGTGCCCGCGGGCTGCGTCGGTAGGCCGAAACCTCGGGCATCCCGGGCGCCCACAGCCGCCACGGTCGGTCGGCGGCCTGGCTGACGCCGACCCGCGGACCGGCCTGCGCCGGCAGCGTCCCGCCGAGCCTCAGGTGCACCGGACTGCCAGGGTCGAACAAGTCGGTTCCGTTGTCTTCCATGGTGATTCCCAATGCGGAGCAGAGATTGCCCGGGCCGCGGGCCAACGCCATCCCCGGCACAGCGTCACCGCGGCGGGCCCGGACCAGCAACTCCCCCGCGTCGATCACGGCCGCCCGCAGCAGCACCGCGGCGGCCGTACCGTCCGGGCCGCAGACCACGTTGGCGCAGATGTGCATGCCGTAGCTGCGGTAGGTGTACAGATGCCCGGGCGGGCCGAACATCACGGCGTTGCGTGCGGTGGGGCCCCGGTAGGAATGCGCCGCCGGGTCCGGCCAGGGGCCGTTCGGCACCCCGCCGTAGGCCTCCACTTCGACGATCGTCGCGTCAACGCCGCGGCAGGTGAGAGTGGCGCCGAGCAACCGCTGGGCAGCCGCAAGCGGATCCACGGCAAGCCGGGCAGCACTCACGCTGGGAGATTCTGCCCTGAGGCCTCAACACCCTTGACAGGGCGTCGCGCCGAGCAGATTATTCATCACATGATGATTTCATCGCGTGATGAATTCTCCGCGTCGGGTCCGGCGGTCGCGATCGATCACCTGCGGGTGGTGCGCGGTAAGCGGCCGGTGTTGCACGACCTGTCGGTGCAGATCGCCCCGGGCACCATCACGGGCCTGCTCGGGCCGTCTGGCTGCGGAAAGACCACCCTGATGCGCTGCATCGTGGGCACGCAGCTCATCACCGACGGCCGAGTCGAGGTGCTGGGCCACCCGGCCGGCTCCCCCGTGCTTCGCCATCGGGTCGGCTACATGCCCCAGCAGGCCACCATCTACGACGACCTGCGGGTGATCGACAACGTGCGGTACTTCGCCGCACTCGCCGGGGTCGACAGCCGCGATGCGGACGACGCGATCGAGGCGGTGGACCTGCCCAAGCACCGCGGCGACTACTGCGCCAACCTGTCCGGTGGGCAACGCGCCCGGGTCTCGTTGGCCTGCGCCCTGGTCGGTCGGCCGGACCTGCTGGTGCTCGACGAGCCGACGATCGGCCTGGACCCGGTGCTGCGCGCCGAACTCTGGCAGCAGTTCTCGGCGCTGGCCCGGCGCGGCACCACGTTGCTGGTGTCCAGTCATGTGATGGACGAGGCCGACCACTGCGGCGATCTGCTGCTGATGCGCGAGGGCTGGCTGCTGGCGCGCACCACCCCGAGACGACTGCGAGAGGAGACCGGATGTCGATCGATGGAGGAAGCGTTCCTGTCCATCATCCGGCGCACCACCGCGCCCCGAGCCGGGTGACCGGATTCCCGCAGTTGCGGCCCTTCGCGGCAACCACGTTGCGGATCCTGCGTCAGCTCGCCGGTGACCACCGCAGTGTCGCGATGATCTTGGCGGTGCCCAGCCTGGTCATCACGCTGATGTATTTCATGTTCGCGGGCGCCGCACATCCGCCGGGTACCCCGTCGCCGTTCACCGCCGCGTGCTTGATCCTGCTGGGCCTGTTCCCGCTGTTCCTGATGTTCGTCATCACCGCGATCACCATGCAGCGCGAACGCGCGTCGGGAACCCTTGAGCGCATCCTGACCACCCCGTTGCGCCGGGTCGACCTGCTCGCCGCCTACGGCACGGCGTTCTCGATCGCGGCGGCCGCCCAGGCCAGCCTGGCGTGTGTCGTCGCATTCTGGCTGCTGGATTTCCACACCGTCGGCAGCCCGGCGTGGGTGTTTGGGATCGCGATCATCAACGCGGTGCTCGGTGTCGGCCTGGGGCTGCTGTGCAGCGCGTTCGCCCGCACCGAATTTCAGGCCGTGCAGTTCATTCCGCTGGTGATGGTGCCGCAACTGTTGTTGGCCGGGATCATCGTGCCGCGCGCAGCGATGCCCGAATGGCTGCAATGGGTCAGCAACGCGATGCCGGCCAGCTATGCACTCGAAGCGCTGCAGCAGGTGGGTACCCACCCGCAACTGACCGGTGTCGCGGTGCGCGACATCGTCATCGTGCTGGCGTTCGCGGTCGCTGCGCTGGGACTGGCAGCGGTCACACTTCGGCGACGGACGCCGTGATGGCCGCCGTGGCGCACACCCGTAAACCGGGACGCCCGTCGGGCGCCTCCGACAACCGGGACAAGATCCTGGCTGCGGCCCGAGAGCTGTTCGCCCGCAACGGTTTCGCGAACACCTCCATCCGTGCGGTGGCGGCGCAGGCCGGCGTCGACGCGGCGCTGGTGCATCACTACCACGGCACCAAGCAGCAGCTGTTCGCCGCTGCGGTCGAGCTGCCGATTGACCCGATGACGGTGCTGGGCCCGCTGCGCGAGACACCGGTCGAGCAACTCGGACGCACGCTGCCCGAACTGCTGCTACCGCTGTGGGATTCCCACGCCGGGACGGGTCTGATCGCGGCGATGCGGTCCATGCTCACCGGAACCGAAGTGCCACTGGCACGCTCCTTCTTCCGGGACATCGTGATTGCCGAACTCGCCCCGCGGATCGACGAGCCAGCCGGCTCTGGAGTGCTGCGCGCCGAGTTCGCCGCAAGCCAGTTGATGGGTGTCGTGGTTGCCCGCTACATCGTCGGCCTGGAGCCGATCGCCTCACTACCGGCGCAGGACGTCGTAGCGATGATCGCCCCGACCGTGCAGCGTTATCTCACCGGGGATCTGCCGGGCCCGCTTGGGCAATGAGCAGCGCATGCTCGTCGTCGCTGACGGATTCGGCCTCGTCGATCAGCAACACCGGAATGTCGTCGTCAATGCGGTAGGCCCGACGCAGGCGCGGGTTGTACAGCGCGCCAACACCGGACCGCTGCACCAACAGCAGCGGACCGCGGTCGGCCGGGCAGACCAGGATGTCCAACAGGTCTTGAGCGATCATGGGCGACCACCGGCCAGTTCGGCCCGCACCGCGGCCGTCAGCCGTTTGAACTGCCGGGTAGTGGCATCGAAGTACCAGGCGTTGCGTCCGGCCTTGGGCAGCCCGGCCTCACGCAGCGCACCCACCACCGGGCGGTACACCGTGCTCAGCGACAGATTCGGCACCAGGTGGATGACGTCGGGGCCGACGCCGGACGGAAGCGCGGCCACCGCCTCGCTGAGGTCGGCGGCGGTGACCGAGGCGCCCGGCTGCACCGTCACCGCCGACACCACCAGGTCCGCGCCCTCGGTCGGCACCCGATAGGTAACGGCCAGATCGACGCCGGTGACGGCACCGAGAGCATCGGTGATGACCACCGGGAACGCGATGCCCCGGTCGGTGCGGATGCTGGATGCGCGCCCGCCGACCAGCCAGTAGTCACCGTCGGCGTCGCGCCGGAACAGGAACTCCGTGGAGATCCAGGTGTCGGCCGGGGCGAACACGCCCCGCTTGACCGAGGCGGACGGATCGATCGGTCCGCGGGGCTTGGCCAGCAGCACACCGACTTCGTCGTTCTCGGCGATCTTCACGAAACCCCGCTCGTCTTCCAGGATTAGGTCGTGATCGCAGTCGTAGGCGGCCAGTTCTACATCCACCGCGCCGGGCAGCGGGCGCCCCTTGCTGCCGACCTTGGCGCCGGAGACGTTGGCCAGCACGGCCTGACCGTCCTTGGTCGCGAAGAACTCCACGACGTGGGCCGGGGCGAACACCTCGGTGACCCGGTTCCACAGGCCGGTGGGCATGCCGGAGCCGATGAACAGCCGGACCGGGTGGTTGCCCTGCAAGACGAAGTTCGGGTCGTCGATGACCTCGCCGAGCATCGCCCAGGTGTAGGACACCACGCTGACGCCGTACTGGCGCACCTCGGCGACGAATCGGTCCGGGTTCAGGCCGCGCGACAGTGCGATGCGGGCCCCGCCGACCACGGCACCGCCGAGGCTGACCAGCAGCCCGGACTCGTGGTGCAGCGGCGTGAGGCAGTAGACGGTGTCGTTGGGGCCCAGGGCCGCGGTCGACGCGGTGCCGAACGCCGAGAGCGCCCAGCGGAAGTTGGTGATCTGCTTGGCTACCAGCTCGCCGGCCGCGTTGCCGAAGGCCACGAACGCCAGGTCGCGGGCGAATCCCGGGTTCGGCCGGTACCAGCCGGGCAGTTCGACGGCGTCCGGGTCGATCTGTTCCATGTCGACGACGTCGATGTCGGTGGGCAGGTCCAGGTCGCGGGCTTCACCGCCGCCGAGCACCAGCACCTGGCAGTCCAGTTCGCGGGCGGCCGCGCCGGCCAGCTCAAGGGTTTCCGGGTCGACGATGATGTCGGAGATGCCGCCCAGGCGAGCCGCGGGCAGCAGGTCCCCGTCGGTCGGCATCAGCACGGCCACCGCCCCCAGCCGGGACAGCGCCGCGATCGCGACCAGGGCGCTGGGCCGGGTGGCCATCAGCACGCCGACGTGGACGCCTTGGCGCACCCCGACGTCGATCAGGCCGCGGACGACGTTGTCGATGCGCCTGTTGACCGCCTCGTAGGTGTGCACCCGCCCGTCGAACAGCAGGAATTCGCCGTCGGGTGAGTCGGCGGCCTGCTCATCGATGATGCGGCCCAGCGAGATTCGGGTGTGATCGTTGATCTGGCCGAGTCGGGCCAGCCGGGGCAGCGTGCGCGCGGTCTCAACGGCCATGGTGCGCACCGATTTCTGCGCCGCCACCATGGCGTCCGCGGCGCCGCGCGCCAGCGTCAACGCGACCTCGGAGGCCTCACCCAGTCCGTGTGCGATCCGCGACGTCATCGCGACGCCGCGCTTGGCGCCTTCGGACGGCTGCGCGGACATCAACGCCACCCCCACCGGCTGCGGGCCCATCCCGGACTGCCACAGCACCCAGCGCGCCACAGTCGGCCAGGTCAGTTCGGCGGCCTTGGAACCCACCACCAAGCCGAAGTGGCCTGCCCGCAGCAGATATTCGAAGACCTTGGCGTCGGGAGCTGCGCGGCGGATCCCGCGGACGGCCGCCGGTTGTCCGATGTCATCGACCTCACCGACGAATGCCAGCACCGGGCAGGTGATGTCGGTGAGCGTGACCAGCTGCCCATTGATGGCGAAACCACCGGTCATCATCCGGTTGTGGGCGATGAACTGCTTAAGCAGCTCCGAGATCGCCGGACCCGACCAGGCGATCCAGCCCTCGGACTCCAGGAAACGGCGCTGCGCCTCGCGCGGCAGCAGGGCCTCGCGGTCGTGCAGCTGGCGCAGGAACTCCATCCGCGCCTTCGCCGTCTTGAGCGGGTCCATCATCTGGAAGCCCAGGCGCGCCTGCCATCCCGAGATGTCGAGCCGATTGAAGACATGGTCGGCCATGAAGCCGGCGACACCGGACGCCAGATTGGGCGGCAGCCCCATCGGCAGCGCGGCCAGGGTGTCCACCGGCGACCCGAACGCGATGATGCTGGCGATGTTCTTCGAATGCCGGTATGCCCCGGTCTGATAGGCGAACATGCCGCCCTGGGAGTAGCCGGCCAGGTGCACGTCACGCCCGGTGGTCTCGGCGACGGTGTCGATGGCCTGGCTCAGGCCGACGATGTGGTCGGCCAGATTGCGGCGCATGCCGCCTTCGATCTGGTCCGGTGAGCCGAAGTCGATCACCCACGGGTCCACCCCGGCGTCGTGCAGAATGCCGACCGCACCCTCGTCATGGGTGACGTCCCACATGTTTGCCGACATCATCATTGGGTGCACCAGCAGCACCGGCGGTCCGGGCTGTGGTTGCCCCGGTCGGCTGTCCGGCGGGAAATACCGCCGCAGTTTGTACATCGGGGTGCTCTCAACGATCTGGAACGGTGACGGCACGGTCCCGGTCTCCAGGCCGCCCCAGCGCAGCACCTCCAGGCCGTTCTGTGCGGTGGCCATCAGCCACTCGACCGGCCGGGTAATGGCCGACAAGTTCAGATCCACCGCTGCTCCCCTACTTCGCGCCCGATCCCGGAATATCGTGCACATTCTGGCACATCAGCACCGTACGTCCGGCTGGTTCACCATTCGGCGAGGGGCAGGCAGTACCGTTCCAGCGGTGGCACACCTGCTCGGAGCCGAGGCCCTACACCTGCGGTACCCCACCGGTGTGGTGTTGGACTCAGTCACCCTCGGGGTGAACGACGGCGCCCGGATCGGCATCGTCGGGCGCAATGGAGACGGCAAATCGTCGCTGCTGCGCCTGTTGGCCGGCGCCGCGACCCCGGATGCGGGCCGCGTCACCCGGCGTAGTGGGTTGCGGGTCGGATTGCTGGACCAGGCCGACACCCTCGACCCCGACAGCACGCTGGGGGCGTCGCTGGTCGGTGATCAGGCCGACCATGAATGGGCGTCCAACCCGCGAATCCGTGACGTCGTCGACGGCTTGGTCTCCGACATCGCGTGGGACGCAACCGTCTCCGGGCTGTCCGGCGGGCAGCGCCGACGAGTGCAGTTGGCGGCCTTGCTGATCGACGAATGGGACGTGATCTGCCTCGACGAGCCGACCAACCACCTCGATGTGGAAGGGATCACCTGGCTGGCGCGGCATCTTCAGCAGCGCTGGGCCCGCAATACCGGCGCCCTGCTGGTCGTCACCCACGACCGGTGGTTTCTCGACGAAGTGGCCACCACCACCTGGGAAGTGCACGACGGAGCCGTCGCACCCTTTGAAGGCGGCTACGCGGCCTACGTTCTGCAGCGGGTGGAGCGCGACCGGATGGCTGCGGCCAGTGAGGCCAGGCGGCAGAACCTATTACGCAAAGAGTTGGCCTGGCTGCGACGTGGGGCGCCGGCCCGCACCTCCAAGCCGAAGTTCCGCATCGAAGCGGCCAACGCGCTGATCGCCGACGTCCCGCCGCTGCGTAACGAAGTCGAGCTGATGAAGCTGGCGACCGCGCGGCTGGGCAAGGACGTCATCGACCTGCTGGATGTGTCGGTCAGCTTCGACGGCAAACCGGTGCTGCGCGACGTCGAATGGCGGATCGGACCAGGCGAGCGCACCGGAATCGTCGGCGCCAACGGTGCCGGGAAATCCACCCTGCTCGGTCTGATCGCCGGCACGGTGGTGCCGGACAGCGGCCGGGTCAAGCGCGGCAAGACGGTGCGACTGGGCATGTTGGACCAACAGTCGGCGGAGTTGGCGACGCTCACCGAAGACCGTGTAGCCGATGTGCTGGGCCGGCTGCGCAACGACTACCAGGTCGATGGCAAGGAGATGACGCCCGCGCAGCTGTTGGAGCGACTCGGGTTCGGCAGCGCCCAGTTGTCGGCGCGGGTGGGTGAGCTCTCCGGCGGGCAGCGGCGGCGGCTGCAGTTGATGCTCACGTTGCTCGCCGAGCCGAACGTGCTGGTGCTCGACGAGCCCACCAACGATGTCGACACCGACATGCTGACCGCGACCGAGGATCTGTTGGACTCCTGGCCGGGCACTTTGATCGTGGTCTCCCATGACCGGTATCTGCTGGAGCGGGTGACCGACAACCAATACGCGATCCTGGATGGGCGGCTGCGCCACCTGCCGGGCGGTGTCGACGAATACTTGCAGCTGGCCGCCGACGCCCGTCGTGCACCGGTGTCGCGGCCGGCCGCTGCGACCGCCGATGGCCCGAGCGCGCTGTCGGGAGCGGAACTGCGTGCGGCACAGAAGGATCTGGCCGCCGTCGATCGCCGGCTGGCGCGGCTGGCCGAGCAGATCGAGGCCAAGCATCACGAGCTGGCCGCCTACGACCAGGCCGATCACCTGGGCCTGGCGGAGCTCACCAGGGGATTGCGGGCGCTGGAGGCCGAGGTGGCCGAGCAGGAGGGCCGTTGGCTGGAGCTCTCGGAGCTCCTCGACTAACCCCGACTAACCCCGAATAGTCGCTTTCATCACCTGAGTCTCAGCGGTAACGCGAGAGAAGCATGTGGGTGTTGCCGATTTGGATAGCGCATGCACTATCGGTCGGTCGGCGCCGCGGCGGTGATATCGCCGGCGACATCCATTTTCAACTTCGGTGCGTGGTCGCTCGACGGTGCCAATGTGGCGGGTGTGATTTTTGTCGCGTCAGCGCCGCTCGAAATGCTGGTAGTCCACCGGCGACTTCCAGGTGCCGCCCCAGCGCCACCCGGCGTCGGTGAAGGCGCGAACCGCGGCGTCACCGGCATGCAGCAGACCCGGTTCGATCCGACGGCGATCCAGGTAGACCCTGGCGTTACGCGGCTCGAACCTGCCATGGTCGACCATCGGATTGAGCAGCGGGTTGACGTCGATGGCACGGCCGTAGGCGTGTAGCGCCCAATTGCCGGAGCCCGGGATGCGTCGACAATTGAACGCCGAGGTGTTGTTGTCTTCCATCGACAACTCGTCGTCACCGCCGCGATAGTGCGCCACCGGTTGCATCCGCTCGATCGGGAACTCCAGTCGGTAGAGCCGGTCGAATATGGCGATGACCTGCGCAACCAGCTCCTGGTTCACGATCAACTCGCCGCGGTGCGGCCGATCGTCGAATCCGAGGTAGGTCAGCGTGACCCGCCGCAGCTGCGCGGGGGTGACCGGGCAGCCGCGGTGCCAGGTCGGGCCGAGTTCGGTGGCCGTGACGCCTGCCACCGTGGCGGGCTCGGGAGCGACGTTCCGCGGCGATGTTGCTGCCGGCGCCGAGGTGGGTGGCGGCGGTGCGCCTGCGGCGCACTGTGGCAGCAGCCCGCAGAGCGCGATCGCCGCCATCAGGCGCCACGCGGTCGAGATCTTTCGGCTGCCGTTGATCCACATCACGCTAGCGCAGCGCCAGATCTGCTACTGTCGCCGATTAGGTAAGGCATACCTAATTGCATTCGACTCCCGGGAGGGCCCTGTGGCACCGCTCCTCGACTCGTTACCCCTGGTCAGCACCCTGCGCGAGGCGCTACTGCTGTCCGGAACCGTCGGAGAGATCGAACAGCTGACGCCGACGATGCGCCGCATCCGCTTCACCGGTCCACGCCTGCGGGGCATGACCTGGACACCGGGCCAGCATGTCCGTCTGCAGGTCGCCGGTCTACTCGATTCGGTGCTGCGACTGCATCCCCACGACGCCTTGCGCACCTATTCCATCTACGACGCGGATCCCGACGCCGGAACGCTCGACATCGTGATGTGCCAACACAGCTTCGATCCAGACGCCGAAACGCCTGCCCGGCGGTGGGCGACGGCCGTGTCGCTCGGCGATCACGTCGATTTCACCCGGCCGCAGGGCAACTTCGTCGTCCGCCAAGACGCTTCTTACCACGTGTTCGCCGGGGACGAGACGGCCTCGGTCGCGTTCGCCGCCATGCTGCGGTCGGTCCGGCCCGACACGGAGGTGTACGGCGTCGTCGAAGCGGCGACCGAGGCCGACCACCTTGAGCTCGCGCGGTCGGTGACCCACGTCGAGCGCGGTGACGCCAGCGCCGCAGATTCCCCCGTCCTCGCCGACGCCCTGCGCGCCCTCGACCTTCCCGACCACCCCGGCATCGCTTACCTCGCCGGTGAGGCCCGCACCATCCAAACCCTGCGAAAAATCCTGATCAACGAACGCGGCTGGGATCGCCGCCGAATCCGTACCAAGCCGTTCTGGACTCCCGGCCGCACTGGCATGGAGTGAACCCGCGACCATGACCACACCCATCTGGATGGCGTTACCCCCTGAGGTGCACTCCACCCTGCTCAGCAGCGGGGTGGGCGCCGGAACACTGCTGGCGGCCGCTGATGCCTGGGCCGCGCTGAGCAGCGAATACACCACGGCTGCAGCCGAACTCACGGCAATCTTGGGTACCGTGCAGGCCGACATGTGGGAGGGGCAGAGCGCGGCGCGCTACCTTGCCGCCCACGCACCCTACCTGGCCTGGCTGATGCAGGCCGGCGCGAACAGCGCCACCGCCGCCGCCCAGCTTCAGACAGCGGCCGGCTCCTACACCGCGGCTCTGGCAGCCATGCCGACCGTCGCCGAACTGGCCGCCAACCGCGCGACGCTGAGCATGTTGGTGGCGACAAACTTCTTCGGTATCAACGCAATCCCCATCGCGGTCACCGAAGCGGACTACATCCGGATGTGGCTGCAGGCCGCCACCACCATGAGCGCCTACCAGGCGGCCGCCGCGGCGACCGTGGCATCAACACCGCAGACGGCGCCGGCGCCGTCTGTCCTCGAGCCGGGTGTCGGTGAGGCGGGGTCCGCCGTCCTCACCGACCCCATCGAGGAATGGCTGTCGTGGTCCGAGCATTTCAGCAGCATGTACCGCATGCTCAAGCGGGTGCTGTCGGATCCACTCGGCACCCTGTACCAGGTCGTCGTCGACTTTGCGACCGACCCAGCGGCGGCGGCAACCACCTGGCTGCCGCTGTTTTACCTCTTCGCCTACGCAGCGACCTTCGGCGTGATGGGAACGCCGATCTACGCGGCGATCATGGGGCCGGCGGCAGGATCGTCGGCGATCCCGATCGCATTGGGATTGTCCGGGCTCGCCTATCTGGCCCAGGTACCCACCATGCAGGTACCACCCGTGGTCGCGCCACAGCATCTGCCCGCCGCGGCCGTGGTTCCGACTCCCCCGGCGTCTGCCGTGTCCAGCCCTCCCGCTCCGGCTCCGGCGCCCGCAAGCACGGCGCCCGCACCAGCACCGCCGGTGCCGAATCCGCCTCCGGCTACCGGCGCCCCACCGCTGTACTACGCGGTTGCCGGCGGCGGCCCCGGCGTGGGCTTCGGCCCACCGATGCCGCAGCGGGCCGCGGAGGCCGCACGTCGTCCAAGGAGCGCCAGCGAAGCCGCCGGCGCCGCGGCGGCGGCTACGTTCGGCAGGAAGTCCAGGACGCGCAGGCGCCGCGGCGCCGATATCAAAGAGCGCGGCTACCGCTACGAATTCCTCACCACCGACGACGAGGCGCCGGCTGCGCCGCACCCGGAGCAACAGACCCGAGCCAGTGCCTCGGGCAGCCCCTCGGTCGGATCGACCGGTGCTACAGCGAAGTCTGGACTGGCGGACCCGGCCGGACTCACTACGCTGGCGGTAGACACATTCGGCAACGGCGTCACCACGCCGATGATGCCGGGAAGCTGGACCAACGAGAGCACCCGCGAAGAAGGGAACGGATCACTCCATGCCGCTGAAGGCCCCGGTTGACCCCGATGCCGTCCGATCGTTGTCCTCCGCGATGCGGGAAGGATCCCAAGCGGCGCACGACGCTGCCGAGGCCTCGCCGTTTGTGTCGGAGCTGATGGGCGGCAAGGTCAACGAACAAGGCTACGTCGACTACCTATTGCGGCTACGGATGGTCTATGCCGCACTGGAGGCCGCGATGCGGGCGAACCGCGACGACGATCTCGTCGCATCGGTGTACGACCCCGCGCTGGAACGGCTCGCAGCGATCGAGGCCGACCTGGAGTTCTGGGCCGGCGGAACCGTTGCCGCGATCGATTCGCCAGCCGCCCAGGCCTACTGCGACCGGATTGCCGCGGCTTCGAGCAGCGCGTTGCTGGCCCACCACTACACGCGCTACCTCGGGGACCTCTCCGGAGGCCAGGCGATCGGGCGCGTCCTGGACCGCACGTTCGAACTCGGCGGCGCGGGCCTGTCGTTCTACGAGTTTCCGGTGCGGGCGAAGCCGTACAAGGACGCCTACCGTGCCCGCCTCGACGAGCTCGGTCTGGAGCCCGACGAAATCGCTCGCGTGGTCGATGAGGTCAGGCACGCCTTCGGACTCAACCAGGACCTGTTCGACGAACTCGCCGAGAACCTGGCGTCCTACTACCGCGAATCCGCGGGCTAGTTCGGCGGATTCCCGGAAGTTCGACGGCGCGCCTGGCTGACCGCCTCACGGACCGCCTCCAGCTGCTCTGCCACCCGCACCGGCGCCGTACCGCCACGCGCGTCACGAGAGCCCACCGACCCCTCGACCGTCAGCACCTCACGCACCTGCGGGGTGAGGTCCGGGCTGATAGCGGCCAGTTCGTCGTCGGTCAGCTCGTCGAGGCCAACGCCGCGCTGCTCGGCGACCTTCACCGCCGCACCCGCCGCTTCGTGCGCGATGCGGAACGGGACACCTTGGCGCACCAGCCATTCGGCGATGTCGGTGGCCAGGGTGTAGCCGGCCGGGGCCAGCGCGGCCATCCGCTCGGTGTCGAAGCGCAGCGTGCCGACCAGCCCGGCCATCGCCGGCAGCAGCAGCTCGAGCTGCGCCGCCGAGTCGAACACCGGCTCCTTGTCCTCCTGCAGGTCCCGGTTGTAGGCCAGCGGCTGGGCCTTCAGCGTCGCCAGCAGGCCGGTCAGGTTGCCGATCAGCCGGCCGGATTTGCCGCGGGCCAGCTCGGCGATGTCGGGGTTCTTTTTCTGCGGCATGATCGAGCTGCCGGTCGACCAGGAGTCGTGCAGCACGGCGTAGCCGAATTCCGTTGAACTCCACAAGATGATGTCTTCGGCCAGCCGGGACAGGTCGACGGCGATCATCGCGAACACGAAGGCCGCCTCAGCGGCGAAGTCGCGGGCGGCGGTGGCGTCGATCGAGTTGTCGGCGGCCGCGGTGAAGCCGAGTTCGGCGGCGATGGCGTCCGGGTTCAGGCCCAGCGACGAGCCGGCCAGCGCGCCCGACCCGTAGGGCGAGATAGCGGCGCGGGCGTCGAAGTCGAGGATCCGGTCCACGTCGCGCAGCAGCGGGTGGGCGTGGGCCAGCAGGTGGTGGGCCAGCAGCACCGGCTGCGCGGACTGCAGGTGCGTCTTGCCCGGCATGATCGCGCTCGGGTGAGCGCCGGCCTGGTGGGCGAGCGCCTCGACCACGTCGAGCACCCCGGCGGCGACACGGCGCACCGCGTCGCGCAGCCACATCCGAAACAGCGTGGCCACCTGGTCATTTCGCGACCGCCCGGCCCGCAGCCGGCCGCCCAGATCTGCACCGACCCGGTCGATCAGGCCGCGCTCCAGCGCGCCGTGCACGTCCTCGTCGGTGACCAGCGGCCCGAAGCTGCCGTCGGCGACGTCTTCGCCGAGACTGTCCAGGCCGGCCAGCAGGCCGTCACGCTGCTCGGTGGTGAGCAGCCCGGCGCCGTAGAGCACCTTCGCGTGCGCCTTGGACGCGGCCACGTCGTAGGGCGCCAGCACCCAGTCGAAATGGGTGGATTTGCTCAGCGCCGCCAGCGCGTCGGACGGCCCTTCGGCGAACCGCCCGCCCCACAGTGATCCCTCGTTGGTGCTCATATGGTCACTTCCCTCCGGCGAGCAGACACAGAATCGCACTCCCGGGGGCTCCCGGGTGCGATTCTGTGTCTGCTCGCGGTAACAATCAGCCCAGGTCCCGGCGAGCGGAGATCTTGGAGCTCAACCCGTGGATCTGGACGAAGCCGCGCGCCGCGGTCTGGTCGAAGGTGTCGCCCTCGTCGTAGGTGGCCAGGTTGAAGTCGTAGAGCGACTCTGCGCTGCGTCGGCCGTTGACGATGATGCTGCCACCGTGCAGCACCAGCCGGATGTCACCGGACACGTGCTGCTGGGTGTCCTCGACGAACACCTCCAGCGACCGCTTGAGCGGGCTGAACCACAGGCCGTCGTAGGTGAGCTCGCCCCACTTGCGGTCCACGCCGCGCTTGTAGCGGCCCAGTTCGCGTTCCAGGGTGACGTGCTCGAGTTCGGTGTGCGCGGTGATCAGCACCATGGCGCCGGGCGCCTCGTAGATCTCACGGCTCTTAATGCCCACCAACCGGTCCTCGACCACGTCGAGACGCCCCACGCCCTGTGCACCGGCCCGGGTGTTGAGCTCCTGAATGATCTCCAGCACGCTGAGCGGACGGCCGTCGATGGCCACCGGGCGGCCCTTGTCGAAGCTGATGATCAGCTCGTCGGGGGCGTTGAAGTTGACGGTCGGGTCCTCGGTGTAGTCGTAGACGTCCTTGGTCGGCGCGTTCCACAGGTCTTCCAAGAAGCCGGTCTCCACCGCGCGGCCCCACACGTTCTGGTCGACGGAGAACGGCGAGCGCTTGGTGACGTTGATCGGGATGTCGTTCTGCTCGGCGAACGCGATCGCCTTCTCCCGGGTCCAGGCGTAGTCGCGGACCGGGGCGATGACGTTCAGTTCGGGGGCCAGCGAGGCGAAGCCGACCTCGAAGCGGACCTGGTCGTTGCCCTTGCCGGTGCAGCCATGCGCGACGATGGTGCCCCCATGGTCCCGAGCGGCCGCGACCAAATGCTTGACGATCAGCGGCCGGCTGATGGCCGAGACCAGCGGGTAGCGGTCCATGTAGAGCGCGTTGGCCTTGATGGTCGGCAGGCAGTACTCGTCGGCGAACTCGTTGCGGGCGTCGACCACGACGGCTTCCACCGCACCGCAGTCCAGGGCCCGCTGGCGCACCACCTCCATGTCCTCGCCGCCCTGGCCGAGGTCGATGGCGACGGCGACGACTTCGCGGCCGGTCTCCTTGCCGATCCAGCTGATTGCCACCGAAGTGTCCAGGCCGCCGGAATACGCCAGGATGACGCGTTCGGACATCGAGTTCTCCTTGCTTTGTGCTTTTGGGTTTTATTGCAGGTCGTTGAAGGTAGCGGCGAGCTCGCTGCCGGTCATCGGCTCGCGGGCCGCCACGAAGATGGTGTCATCCCCGGCGATGGTGCCGACGACGTACGGTAGCGCGGCCCGATCGATGGCGCTGGCCAGGTAGTCCGCCGCCCCGGGCGGGGTGCGCAGCACGGCGAGATTTCCGGTGGCGTCGGTGGACACCAGCAGTTCCGCCAGCAGTCGGCACAACCGGTCGGTGCCCCCGGAAACGCCGCGCACCGGGCTGCCGTCTTCGGGCACCACGTACACCCCGGCTCCCCCGTCGACGCCACGCAGTTTCACCGCGCCCAGCTCTTCGAGGTCGCGCGACAGGGTGGCCTGGGTGACCTCGATGCCGTCGGCGGCCAGGATGCTGGCCAGCTCGGTCTGGCTGCGCACCGCGGCAGAGGACAGCACCTCGACGATGCGGGCCTGGCGGCCCACTCGTGTAACGGTGCTGTCGGCTCGGCTCATCGTGACCGTTCCAGCAACCACACCAACAGCGCCTTCTGCGCGTGCAGGCGGTTCTCGGCCTCGTCCCACACCGCGCTGCGCGGCCCGTCGATCACCGCGTCGGTGATCTCGTCGCCGCGGTGCGCCGGAAGGCAGTGCAGCACCGTGACTTCCGGGTCGGCCAGGCCGACGAGTTCGTCGTTGATCTGGAACGGCCGAAACGGCGCCACCCGATCCAGGCCGTCGCCCTCCTGGCCCATCGAGGTCCAGGTGTCGGTGACCAGCACGTCGGCGCCGGCCGCGGCTTTGGCCGCATCGGCGGTCAGCGTGACCGACGCGCCGGTGTCGGCGGCGCGTGCCTGCGCAGCGGCAACCACGGCGGGATCGGGGGTGAAGCCCTCCGGGGCGGCGATCGTGACGTGCACTCCGGCGGTGACGCCGCCGAGCATCAGCGAGTGCGCCATGTTGTTGGCGCCGTCCCCGAGATAGGTCAGTCGCAAACCTTTGAGGGCGCCTTTGCGTTCGGCGATGGTCTGCAGGTCGGCCAGCACCTGACAGGGGTGGAACTCATCGGAGAGCGCGTTGACGATCGGCACGGTAGCCGTGGAGGCCATCGCGGTCAGCCGGTCCTGGGCGAACGTGCGCCACACGATGGCGTCGACGTAGCGCGAGAGCACCTGCCCGGTGTCTTCCAAGGTCTCGTCGCGGCCCAGCTGGGTGGAGCGGCCGTCGACGACGACGGCGTGCCCGCCGAGCTGGGCGATGCCGATCTCGAAGGAGAACCGGGTGCGGGTGGAGTTCTTGTCGAAGATCACCGCGACACCGCGGGGGCCCTCCAGCGGCCGGTAGCTGAACGGCTCGGCCTTCAGTTCCGCTGCCAGAGAGAGGATCTCGGCCTGCTCGGCCGGGGTGACATCGTCGTCGCGCAGAAAGTGACGGATCATGATGCAGCCTCCTGCGCGGTGTCGAGGATCCCTGGCAGGGCGGTGATGAAGCTGCCGATCTGCTCCTCGGTGACGATCAGCGGCGGCGCCAACCGGACCACCCCTGCCGCGGCGGCGTTGACCAGGAAGCCCGCGTCGCGGGCAGCCAGTTCGACGGCCTTGGCCTTGGGCTCGGTGAGCACCACACCGGCCAGCAGGCCCTTGCCGCGAACGTAATCGACCAGCGGATGGCCCAGTTCTTCGATGCCGTGGCTCAGCGTCTTGCCGAGCGTGGCGGCCCGGGTGATCAGGTCACCGTCGGCCAGCGCCCGCAGCACCGCCAGCGCGGCCGCGGTGCACACCGGGTTGCCGCCGAAGGTGCTGCCGTGCAAGCCCGGGGTCAACAGGTCACCGGCCGCACCGACCGCCAGGCAGGCACCGATCGGCAGCCCACCGCCCAGGCCCTTGGCCAACGTGATGATGTCGGGGGTGATGCCGTCATGCTGGTGGGCGTAGAAGGCGCCGGTGCGCCCGATCCCGGTCTGGACCTCGTCGAGCACCAGCAGGGCGCCGTGGGCGGCGGTGATGCCGCGGGCCTCGGCCAGGTAGCCGGCGGGCGGGGTGACGACGCCGCCCTCCCCCATGATCGGCTCCAAAAACACCGCGGCGGTGCCCGAATCGACCGCCTCCGCCAACGCCTTGGCATCCCCGTAGGGCACGTGGATGACCTCACCGGGCAGCGGCTCGAACGGTGCCTGCTTGTCCGGTTGGCCGGTCAACGCCAACGAGCCCATGGTCCGGCCGTGGAATGCCCCTTGGGCGGCAACGATCTTGGTCTTGCCGGTGAGCCGGGTCATCTTGAAGGCGACTTCGTTGGCCTCGGTCCCAGAGTTGCAGAAGAACACCCGCGCCGGCGCACCGAGGTGGTCGACCAGGCCCTCGGCCAGGGCGATGCCCGGCTCGGTCGCATACAGATTCGAGGTGTGGCCCAACGTGTTCAGCTGGATGGTGACGGCCTCGATCACCGCCGGGTGGCGGTGGCCGAGCACGTTGACCGCGATGCCGCCGAGCAGATCGACATAGCTCTTGCCGGATTCGTCGGTCACCACCGCGCCGTCGCCGCTGACCAGTGCCAGCGGCGGGGTGCCGTAGTTGTTCATCATCACCGCTTCCCAGCGGTCTTGCAGGCTCATGGGTTTACCACCTTGGTTCCGGTGCCGGCGTGGGTGAATAGCTCGACCAGCACGCAGTGTTCGACGCGGCCGTCGATGATGTGGGCGCTGGGCACCCCACCGCGCACGGCACGCAGGCAGGCTTCGACTTTGGGGATCATGCCGGACTCCAGGCTCGGCAACAGTTGCTCCAACGTCGCGGTGTCGATCTCGCTGACCAGCGAGTCGCGGTTGGGCCAGTCGGTGTAGAGGCCGTCGACATCGGTGAGCATCAACAGCTTCTCGGCGGCCAGCGCTTCGGCCAACGCGGCCGCGGCGGTGTCGGCGTTGATGTTGTGCACCACCCCGTCGGGGTCGGGTGCCAGGGTGGAGACCACCGGAATCCGGCCCGCGGCAATCAGGTCCAGCACCGCGGCGGTGTTGACCCGGTCGACGTCGCCGACCAGCCCGATGTCGGTGGCGACCCCGTCGACGTTGACGCTGCGCCGCACCGCGGTAAACAGCGCGGCGTCCTCGCCGGTGATGCCGACCGCGTACGGGCCGTGCGCGTTGATCAGGCCGACGAGTTCGCGGCCGACCTGACCGAACAGCACCATGCGCGCCACTTCGAGCACTTCCGGTGTGGTGACCCGGAATCCGCCCTTGAAGTCACCTTCGATGCCGAGCTTCTTGAGCATGGCGCTGATCTGCGGACCACCGCCGTGCACCACCACCGGGTGGATGCCGCAGTTGCGCAGGAAGGCCATGTCAGCGGCGAACGCGTGCTTGAGGGTGTCGTCGGTCATGGCGTTGCCGCCGTACTTGACGACGACGATCTTGCCGTGAAGTTGCTTGAGCCACGGCAGGGCTTCGGCCAGTACCTGGGCCTTGACTCGCGTGCTGAGTTGTTCGGTCATGAGCTATACGCGGAGTTCTCTTCGACGTAGGCGTGCGACAGGTCGGTGGTGCGCACCTTGGCCTGCCCGCTGCCCAGGTTGAGCTCCACGGTCACGTGGATGTCCGGCCCGGATAGATCGACTTCCCTGGCACCCGGCATCGGCGCGCCGCCCTGGAAGACCGGGAAGCCGTTGAACGACACCGTGATCCGGTCCGGGTCAATGGTGAACGGGACCATCCCCACGGCGGCCAGCACCCGTCCCCAGTTGGGGTCCGAGCCGAACAGCGCGGTCTTGACCAAGCTGTCGCGGGCCACGATCCGTGCGGCGATCAGCGCGTCGGCGTCGCTGGCCGCGCCGCTGACGGTGATCGACACCCGCTTGGTGACACCCTCGGCGTCAGCTTGAAGCTGGGCGCACAGGTCGTCGCAGACAGCCAACACCGCGGCGTCGAGCTCGTCTTGGCTGGGTGTGATCTCGCTGGCGCCCGATGACAGCAGCAGCACCGTGTCGTTGGTGGAGCAGCTGCCGTCGATGTCGAGCCGGTCGAACGTCACCGCGGTGGCCCGGCGCAGGGCGATGTCCAGGGCCTGGGCGTCGACCTTGGCGTCTGTGGTCAGCACCACCAGCATGGTGGCCAACGATGGTGCCAACATGCCGGCGCCCTTGGCCATGCCGCCCACGGTCCAGTCTCCCTTGTGGTGCAGCGCAACCTGTTTGGGGACGGTATCGGTGGTCATGATGGCGCGGGCGGCTTCGTCTCCGCCGACCAGGCCGCCGGCCATGGCCTGTACCACCTCGGTAACACCGGCCAGCAGCTTGTCCATCGGCAGCCGGTCACCGATCAGACCGGTGGAGCAGACCGCGACCTCGGCCGCACCGGTCTCGGTGCCCCACTCCGA
Source organism: Mycobacterium sp. SVM_VP21 (assembly GCA_024758765.1). Classification (NCBI taxonomy): domain Bacteria; kingdom Bacillati; phylum Actinomycetota; class Actinomycetes; order Mycobacteriales; family Mycobacteriaceae; genus Mycobacterium; species Mycobacterium cavoris. The sequence continues at coordinate 4,496,739 of CP101406.1, read as the reverse complement.
TAGTGCCGCCGCGACGGCTTCGGCCGTGGTGTGGGTGTCTTGGAAACCGCCCGGCCCAGTGCAGGCGTTGGCACCGCCGGAGTTGAGGATCACCGCCCGCAGCCGGCCGGCTTTGAGCACCTGCCGGCTCCACTGCACCGGCGCCGCCTTGACCTGGTTGCTGGTGAACACGCCGGCCGCAGCGTAATCCGGGCCCTCGTTGAACACCAGTGCCAGGTCCGGATTCCCGGAAACCTTGATGCCGGCGGCGATTCCGGCGGCCCGGAACCCTCCGGGTGCGGTGACACCCTGCTCCCGCACCAGCCGAACGTTGTCACTCACGGCGCCACTCCTACGACGGAAAGTCCTTCGGTCTCCGGCCAGCCCAGCGCCAGGTTCATCGCCTGCACGGCTGCGCCACCGGTGCCCTTGACCAGGTTGTCGATCGCCGCGATCGCGATGAACGTCGAGGCGTCCTCGTCGACGGCGACCGCGAGGTGGGCGGCGTTGCTGCCGATCACCGATCCGGTCTTGGGCAGCTGGCCTTCGGGCAGCAGGTGCACGAACGGCTCGTCGTGGTAGGCCTTTTCGTACACCGCGCGCAGTTCGGACAGCGACGCTGTGGTCTTGGCGGTGCAGGTGGCCAGGATTCCCCGCGAGGCCGGGATCAGCACCGGCACGAACGCGACGCTGACGTCGCGGTGGGTGACCGCGCGCAGCCCTTGGCTGATCTCCGGGGTGTGCCGGTGGGCGCCACCGATGTTGTAGGCCCGCGCCGATCCGATGACCTCCGAACCGAGCAGGTCGACCTTGGCGGCCTTGCCGGCACCGGAAGTGCCGCTGACGGCGACCACGGTGACGTCGGGTTCCACCAGTCCGGCGGCGACGGCCGGGAACAGCGCCAGCAGCGCCGCGGTCGGGTAGCAGCCCGGCACCGCGATCCGCCGGGCGTTGATGAGTTTGTCACGACCACCGGGCAGCTCCGGCAAGCCGTAGGGCCAGGTGCCGGCATGCGCCGAGCCGTAGAAGCGTTCCCAGTCGCCTCGATCGCCCAGCCGGAAGTCCGCGCCGCAGTCGACCACCAGGGTGTCGTCGTCAAGCTGTTCGGCCAGTACCGCCGAATGCCCGTGCGGCAGACCGAGGAACACCACGTCGTGTCCGGCCAGGGTGTCGACCTCGGTCGATTCGAGGACGCGGTCGGCCAGCGGCACCAGATGCGGATGTTGTTCGCCCAGGGTGCTGCCGACATTGCCAGCGGCGGTCAGCGCGCCGATGCTCAGCCGGCCGTCCGCATTGGCGGGGTGCCCGAGCAGCAGCCGCAGGATCTCCCCGCCGGCGTAGCCGCTGGCACCAGCCACCGCCACTTTGATCGCTTTGGTCACTCGGCGATTCTGCATGATTATGCGTTTATATGCAAACTAATTACGAGTGGGTTGAGGCACGAACGTGCAAGCTGCACGGTAGCCGACGGTCAGGCCGCGCCGGCATCGCGGTAGGCCTCCAACAGGCGCAGCCAGATCTCGCTGATCGTCGGGAAACACGGCACGGCGTGCCACAGCCGACTGATCGGCACCCGGCCGGCGACGGCGATGGTGGCCGAATGCAGCAATTCGGACACGCCGGGGCCGACGAATGCCACGCCGAGCAGGACCAATTCGTCGGCGTCGACCACCATGCGCGCCCGCCCGCGGTAGCCGTCGGCGTGCAGCTTTGCGCCCGTCACCGCGTCACCGATCTCTACGTCCACCACCTGCACCCGGTGGCCGGCCCGGTCGGCCTGCTCGGCGGTGAGCCCGACGGCGGCCGCTTCGGGGTCGGTGAAGAAGACCTGCGGCACGGCGTGATGGTCTGCGGTGGCGGCGTGCACGCCCCACGGCGCGGTGTCCAGCGACGTCCCAGCCGCCCGGGCTCCGATCGCGGCGCCGGCAATGCGTGCCTGATATTTGCCCTCGTGGGTCAGCAGTGCCCGGTGATTGGCGTCGCCGCACGCATACAGCCACCCTTCGTCGACGGCGGTCACCCGGCAGGTGTCGTCGACCTCCAGCCAGTTGCCGGGAGTCAGGCCGACGGTTTCCAGGCCGATGTCGCCGGTGAGCGGGGTGCGGCCGGTGGCGAACAGGATTTCGTCGACCTCTAGTTCGCTCCCGTCGGTCAGCTCCAAGCGCACCGGGCCGTCGGCGTCACGCGCAAGCCGGGCGACCGACACACCCGTGCGCACGTCGACACCGGAGTCGGCCAGCCCGCGGGCGACGTATTCGCCCACGAACGGCTCCATTCGCGGCAACAAGCCCGATCCGCGCACCAGCAGAGTCACCGCCGAGCCCAATCCCTGCCAGGCCGTGGCCATTTCAACGCCCACCCCGCCGGCCCCGACCACGGCGAGGCGGCCAGGCACCGAGCTGGCCTCGGTGGCTTCGCGATTGGTCCACGGACGGGCTTCGGCCATCCCCGGCAGATCCGGCAGGGCCGCGCGGGTGCCGGTGCAGACGACGACGGCGTGCCGGGCGGTCAGGGTCACATCGCCACCGTCGGTGGTGACGACCACCCGTCGTGGCCCGTCCAGGCGGCCGTGGCCGCGTACCAGCGCCGCGCCGATCCCCTCGATCCAGTCGGCCTGCCCGGAGTCGTCCCAGTCCCCCACGTAGTAGTTGCGGCGCTTGAATACCGCGGCGGCGTCGACCGGCGCGCTGACGGCTTCGCGGGCGCCGTCCACCCGGCGGGCGTCGGCGAGGGCGAGCACCGGCCGCAGCAGGGCCTTGCTGGGCACGCAGGCCCAATAGGAACACTCGCCGCCGGCCAGTTCACGTTCCACGACCGCCACACTCAGCCCGGCGGCGCGGACGCGGTCGGCGACGTTCTCCCCGACCGGTCCGGCGCCAAGGACGACGACGTCATAGGTTTCGGTCATCTTGGCGCCTCTCGAAGCTGTCTAGCCCGGACGATCGGTCCATCCCAGCACGGAGCACCCCGGGTGCGCCACGGCAAATGGTGTAGGACCGCGCTTGTCTAACGAGTGGAAATACAGGATGCAAGCGTTTTTATCGTACATATTCGACTACGATATAAACCATGGGAACATTGACGATCCGCACTGATAGCGAGGTGGAACGGGCGTTGGCCGCGCTGACCAGCGAGGGCCGGTCGCGATCAGAAGCCGCTCGCGCGGCCATCCTGGATGCCGAACGCGCTCACCGCCGGGCACTCATGCGTGCCGAAGCCGAGGACCTGCGCAACGACCCCGACGATGTCGCTGCCTCGTGCGCGATGGCGGCAGAGATGGACGCGCTCCGTGCGTGGTGACGTGTACCGCCTGCGGGCCCCCAAGGATTCACGCGGTCACGAGCAGTCCGGGTCGCGCTACGCGGTCGTGGTGCAGTCCGACGATCTTCCGCTGTCCACCTGGATCGTCGCGCCAACCTCGACCGGCCGTCGCGCGGCCTCGTTCCGCCCAGAGATTGAGATCGGCGGCGGCACAACCCGCGTCCTGGTCGAACAACTCACCGTGATCGATCCGCAGCAGCGCCTCGGCGAATTCGTCGGACGGTTGAGCACCGGCGAGCTGCAGGACGTCGACACCGCCCTGCGCTCGGTGCTGGCACTGGACTGAGGAAGTCGATCTTTAGGGAGAAGTTACCCCCGCAGGGCGGCGCCGACGGCTTCGCCGGCGCGGGCGACCGCGGCGTCGCGGGCCGCACTCGCCTCGTCCTCGGTCAGCGTGCGATCGGCGGCCCTAAAGCGCAGCGCGAACGCCAGCGACTTGCGGCCCTCGCCGACCTGCGGGCCGGTGTAGACGTCGAACAGCGCGATGTCCTCCAGCAGCTCACCGGCGCCCTCGCGCACCGCGTCGGCCACCGATTGGGCGGTCACCTTCTCATCGACCACCAGGGCCAGGTCCTGGAAGACCGCCGGGAACGGCGACACTCGGGGAGCCGGCAACGCCGTGGACACTCCGATGGAGTCCAGGTTCAGCTCGACCGCGCAGGTGCCCTGGGGCAGGCCGGCGCGTTCGATGACGGCGGGATGCAGCTGGCCGGCGTGACCGATCACGGTCTCGCCGACGAGCACCTCGGCGCAGCGGCCCGGGTGCCACGGCAGGTAGGCCGCGGAGCGCAGCGTGACCTCGACGCCGCTGGCGCGGGCGATCACCCGTGCCGCCTCGATGGCGTCGGCGGCTTCCACCGGCCGACCCGGGCCCCACGGTCCACGGGGTTCGGCCAGGCCGGTCAGCGCGACCGCGATGTGCTGCGGCTGGCGCGGCAGGGCGGCGTCGATCCCGGCGATCTCGGTGTCGGTCGGGCGCCGGGCGGGCGTGACGGCCGGGAACTCGGCCGGCCCCACCGACTGCACCACCTGTGCGATCGCGAACAGTGCGACGTCATTCATGCCGCGAGACACGTTGCGGGCCAAGGCTTCCAGCAGGCTGGGCAGCAGCGTGCTGGCCAGCTGGGGCCGGTCGGCCTCCAGCGGGTTGAGCACCGACACCGTGGCGCGACGCGGGTCGTCGTCGGCCAGCCCCCAGGTGTCGAAGACCCCGGCGGGCAGGAACGGCGTGGTAAGCACCTCGACGTAGCCGGCCAGGGCCAGCGACTTGCCGATCGCGCGGCGGCGGCGCTGGGTGGCGCTGAGCCCACGTCCGGCCGGTGCGGTCGGCAGCACCGACGGGATGGACTCCAGCCCCTCGAGGCGCAGCACCTCCTCGACCAGGTCGGCGGGCTGACGCAGGTCCGGGCGCCAACTCGGTGGGGTGACGGTCAATACGTCACCGGTCGCGGCCACCTCGCAGCCGATCTGGGTCAGCCGCCGCACGGTGGTGCCCTCGGGGTAGCTGACCCCCGCGGTGCGGTCCGGCAGGTCCGCGGCGATCTGCACCGGCGCGGGGTTCCAGCGCTCGACCGGCGGGTCACCGCGCCAGTCGGTCAGACCGGTACCGATGACTCCCCCGGCGATCTCGGCCAGCAGGCTCGCGCAGCGATCCAGCACGGCCACCGAAATGGCCGGGTCCACGGAGCGCTCGTAGCGGCGGGCCGCCTCGCTGGGCAGGTGCAGCCGCCGCGCGGTCCGCGACACCGCAGCCGGGTCCCAGATCGCGGCCTCCAGCAGCACATCGGTTGAGTCGTCGCGCATTTCAGTGCTGCCCGAGCCCATCACGCCGCCGATCGCGGCCGTGGCGACGTCATCGACGATCAGCACGTCGACCGGTTCCAGTTTGCGTTCGATGTCATCCAAGGTGGTGACGGTCTCGCCGGCCGCGGCGAAGCGGACGTCGAAGCCGCCGGTGATGCGGGCCCGGTCGTGGGCGTGCATCGGGTGGCCGAGTTCGACCATGACGTAGTTGGTGGCGTCGACGGCCGGGGAGATCGCCCGGATGCCGCACAGCGCCAGGCGGCGTTGCAGCCACCACGGCGAGACCGCCGCCGGGTCGATACCGGTGACGCTGCGCAGCGCGAAGCGGCGCACCCCCGTGCCGGGTTGCACACTCAGCGGCCACGCCTCACCTTCGGCGGGCAGTGCCGGCACTACCTCGCGGGAGGCCGGGTCTACGAAGTCCAGGTCCAGCGCGTTGGCGATGTCGCGTGCCAGCCCCCGCACCGACATGCAATAGCCGCGGTCGGGGGTGATGGCCAGCTCGTAGACCACGTCGTCGAGACCCAGCACTGCCGCGGCGTCCGCACCGGGTTCGGCCGTGCCTTCCGGCAGCACCAAGATGCCGGAATGATCGGTGTTCAGCCGTATTTCGGACGCCGAGCAGATCATGCCGTCGGAGGTGCGGCCGTAGGTCTTGCGGGAGGCAATCGCGAAATCACCGGGCAGCACCGCGCCGGGCAGAGCCACGGCGACCAAGTCGCCGACGGCGAAATTGCTGGCACCGCAGACGATGTCGCGCGGCTCGGCCTCGCCGACGTCGACGCGGCAGGCCCGGATCGGCTTCTTGAACTCGGTGAGTTCCTCGATCTCGACGACTCGGCCGACCTTGAACGGCCCGGTGACCGGGCCCAGGGTGTGCACGCCCTCGACCTCGTGGCCGACCCGCAGCAGCGCCTGCTCGAGTTCGTCGGGGGTGATATCTGAGCAGCCCGGCGCACCGGCAACCAGGGCTTCTTTCAACCAGCTGTAGGGAATACGCATCAGGCACCCACCCCGAACGGCAGGGAGAACCGGACGTCGCCCTCGACCATGTCGCGCATGTCGGGGATTCCGTTGCGGAACTGCAGGGTTCGCTCCAATCCCATGCCGAAGGCGAAGCCGGAGTATTCGGCCGGGTCGATGCCCACCGCGCGCAGCACGTTGGGGTGCACCATTCCGCAGCCGCCCCACTCGACCCAGCCGGGTCCGCCCTTCTTGCCCTCAAACCAGATGTCGACTTCGGCCGACGGCTCGGTGAACGGGAAGAAATGCGGCCGGAACCGGGTGCGCGTCGCCGGCCCGAACTCGGATTGGGCGAAGGCGTCCAGGGTGCCGCGCAGGTGCGCCATGGTCAGGCCGCGGTCGACCGCCAGGCCTTCGACCTGGTGGAACACCGGGGTGTGCGTGGCGTCGAGCTCGTCGGTGCGGAAGGTCCGCCCGATCGATACGACGTAGACCGGCAGTTCACGGGCCAGCAGGGCCCGGATCTGCACCGGGGAGGTGTGAGTGCGCAGCAGTTGCCGCGATCCGGCCGGGGCGATGTGGAAGGTGTCGGAGTCGCTGCGCGCGGGGTGGTCGACCGGGAAGTTCAGCGCGTCGAAGTTGAAGTGTTCGGCTTCGACCTCGGGGCCCTCGGCCAGTTCCCAGCCCATGGCGACGAAGGTGTCGGCGACGTGTTCGGCCAGCATGGTGATGGGGTGCCGCGCACCGACGGGCTTGCGGGCCGAGGGCAAGGTGACATCGATGCTCTCGGCGGCCAGCACGGCAGCGTCACGTTCGGCGCGCAGCGCCGCCAGGCGCTCGTCGTACGCCCGCTGGGCGTCGGTCCGGACGGCGTTGACCCGCTTGCCCGCGTCGGCGCGGTCGGCTTTGTCGAGCTTGGCCAACGCTTGGCGTGCCAGCGCCAGCCGCGCCTTGTCACCGAGGTGCTCGGTTTTGGCGTGGGCCAGCGCATCCAGGTCGGCGGCCGCAGTGAAGGCGGCCTGCGCCGCCTGTAGCGCCGAGGTCAGGGTCGCGTCGGAGACGACGGACGGGTCGACTGGTTGTTCGCCCACGCGAGGAAACTCCCCCTACTGGCTGTGATTTTGGCTGAGACGCAAGCGTCGATCTTATCGACATGACGACGAAAGCCCCGCACGCGGTGTGCGGGGCTTTCGGTCTGCCCGTTAGCTGCCGGCCGGAGGCTCCGGTGCGTGGGTTGCCGGGGCACCTGCACCGCCGGCGCCGCCTTCAACACCTGTGGTGCTGTTGGGGGCGCTGGGCTTGGTTCCGGCCGTGCCCGCCACGCTGCCCGCCTTGCCGCCGGTGCCGCCGGTTCCGCCAGCGCCACCGTTGGTCTTCCCGAGACCATCACCGCCGGTGCCGCCCGCACCGCCGGCACCGCCGGCGCCTTCGGTGCCGGTACCGGTGCTGCTGCCGCCGTTGCCGCCGGCGCCGCCGTTGCCCACAGTGACCGCCGAGCCGTTGGTCGGTGCGGTGCCGCCTGCGGTGAGCTTGCCGCCCTGGCCGCCGTCGCCACCGACACCGCCATTACCCGAGGCGCTGTTGCCGCCGGCTCCGCCGGCCCCGCCGTCGTGGGCACGCCAGGTCGCGTTGCCGCCGGTACCGCCGTTACCACCTTTACCGCCGTCACCGGTGGTGCCGGCGCCGCCGGCGCCGCCGTTGCCGCCGGTGCCACCGGAGCTGTACATGCTGCCGCCGGTCGCGCCGTTGGCGGCGTTGCCGCCGATTCCGCCATCGCCACCGGTCACGCCATTACCGCCGGCGCCACCGTTGCCACCGCTGCCGCCGAAGGCCAGGATCTGGCCCTTGCCGGCCAGGTCGCCGTTGGGGTCGTTCCAGCCGGTGGCGTTGGTGCCCGTACCGCCGGCACCACCGTTGCCGCCCTCGCCGTCATCACTGGCGCCACCGGCGCCGCCGGCACCGCCGGCACCGCCGGTGATGGTGCCTGCTCCGCCGGCACCACCCTGGCCACCGTTGCCACCGTTGCCGGATTCCACGGTCGGAGCGGGAGTCTCGTCGTCACTGCCACTGCCGCCGTTGGCAGGGGGAGCGGGGATGGTGGCCGCACCACCTGCGCCACCGGCGCCACCGGCACCGCCCCAGATGACACGGGTTCCGCCGTTGTCGCTGCTGGTGGTTCCGCCGCCTACGCCACCATTGCCACCTGCACCGCCGGTGCCGTGTTCGCCGGTAGCCGCGCCGCCCGCGCCGCCCGCGCCGCCGTTGCCGGAGACGCCCACGATGGTGCCCTCCCCGAAGTGCCTGTTCGGGAAGGTGTCGATACCCCAGTTCCCGTCAGACGTCCAGCCTTTGGCGACAGCGCCTGCACCGCCGTCGCCGCCCTGGCCGCCGGTGCCGTTGACCGCACTCGACGCGCCGCCCTTGCCGCCAGCACCACCGTTGCCGCCGTACTGGCTGCCCGATGCTGCGTCGCCGCCCTTTCCGCCGTTGCCGCCGTCGCCGCTTTCGGTGCCACCGGCGCCGCCGTTGCCGCCGACCCCGCCGTTGCCACCCGTGGTCGCCCTGGTGGTGTCGGTGTCGGGGTCGTAGTACGCCTTACCACCCGCGCCGCCATCACCGCCGTTGCCGTGGACGCCGCCGGTACCGCCGTCACCGCCGGTGCCGCCGTTCCAATGGGTTTGATCGCCGGCGGCGCCGGCACCACCGGTGCCACCGTGCACCCCGGTGGGATCGGCGCCTGCTCCACCCGTGCCGGCCTTGCCTGCTTCGCCACCATTACCGCCGGTGCCCGCCGCGCCCGCGGCGCCGCCTTCGCCCGCGGAGCCCACGTCGCCCGCGTTGCCACCCTTGCCGCCGGAGCCGTAGCCGTACTGACCCTTTTGCGTCCAGTCACCCGTAGCGCCGGTGCCACCATTGCCGCCCGCGCCGGCGTTGCCGCCGGTACCGCCGTCGCCGCCGCTGCCGTTGGTGCCGGACTCGGAGTCACCGCCGGCGCCACCGGCTCCGCCCTTGCCACCGTTGAAGCCGTCACCGCCGTTGCCGCCGGCACCTGTTCCGGTTTCGAAGTCGCCCGTCGAGCCCTCAACGCCGTGGTCACCGTCACCTGCGTCACCACCGGCACCACCGGCACCACCGTTGCCGGATTCCGATGCCCCGCCGGCGCCGCCCGCACCGCCGTTGCCGCCGTCGCTGCGGGAACCGTTACCGCCGTTACCACCGTCGCCGCCGGTACCACCGTTACCGGTGGTACCGGATCCGCCGTTGCCACCGGCACCGCCGTTGCCGCCGTGGACACCCTCAGCGCCGTTGCCGCCATTGCCACCGAAATCGTGTGTACCGTCGGCATTGGCGCCATTTCCGCCCGCACCACCATTGCTGGCTTCGAAGGGCGTTTCGCTGCCGCCAGCGCCACCATCACCAGCTTGGGCGCCTGCGCCACCCTTCGCGCCGCCGGCACCGCCGTTTCCGGCGTGCTCGCCGTTGGCTCCGGCGCTGCCGCCGTCGCCACCGTTGCCATTGGAGAGGGGGTTGTTCCAGACGCCGTCGGCACCCTTCCCGCCGTCACCGCCCGCACCAACGGCACCGCCGACGCCACCGACGCCACCGTTGCCGTTGGCTCCGGCGTCGCCGTGGGCAGCGGTGCCGCCGACACCACCGGTGCCGCCGACACCACCGTCGAAGCCGTTGCCGCCTTGCTGACCGGCTTCGCCCGTGCCGTCCCCAGTCCCGAAGTCACCGGCGTCTCCGTTGGTGCCCTTGATTCCGTCGTGGCCGGCACCACCGGCGCCGCCCGTCCCGCCGGTCCCGCCGTTGCCCGCCTCGGAGCCGCCCGCACCGCCAGCGCCGCCGGTACCACCCATGCCACCGATGGCTGCGTCTCCGCCATCCAGAGTGTCGTTAGCCGTCCCGCTCACGCCACCGGTTCCGCCGGTACCGCCGGTACCGCCGTTGCCGATCTTGCCGCCGTCACCACCTTCGCCGCCGTTGCCGCCCTTACCGGCGTCGTGCGTGGCGTCTCCGGCGCCACCGGCGCCGCCCAAGCCGCCGGCGCCACCGTTACCGCTCTCGCCGCCACTGGCGCCGTTGCCGCCGACGCCGCCGTTGCCCGCCGCGTTGCCGCCCTCGGCGTCGACACCGGCACCACCGACGCCGCCCTTGCCGCCGTCGCCGTTGATCGTGCTGTCCTCGCCGGCCGCGCCCTTGCTGCCGAGCGAGCCACCCGCGCCGCCGGCGCCGCCCTTGCCCGCCGCGCCGCCTTCGCCACCATTGCCGCCGTTACCACCATCGGCGTGGCCGACTTCGCCATCCGCACCGGTACCGCCCTGGCCGCCAGCACCTCCGGCGCCACCCTTGCCACCCGCACCGCCGGTGCCGAACAGCGACTTGGCGGCACTACCGCCGTTACCGCCGGCACCACCGGCGTTGCCGGCGTCACCGACTCCACCGGCACCACCGTTGGTGCCCCAAGCGCCGTCGTCACCCTGGCCACCGGCCGTTCCCGTGCCGCCGGCGCCACCCGCACCGCCGATGCCGAACAGCCAGCCCTCGACGTCGCCGCCGTTACCGCCGTTGGCGCCCAAACCGCCCGCACCACCGGCACCACCGATGCCCATGAACGTGCCGCCGGCACCGCCGTCGCCGCCGACCTGGCCGTCCGTGCCGGCTCCACCGGCGCCGCCGTTGCCGAACCAGCCGGCAGCGCCACCGTCGCCGGGCGCAATAGCGTCGTGACCGTCTTCACCGTCTTCACCGGCTACCGCGGCCTGACCGGCGTAACCCGCCCCGCCACTGCCGAACCAGATACCGCCCGCACCGCCGTCAGGGTGCGCGGCCGTACCGGCGGCGCCATCGCCCAGATACATCTGACCCTCGGGCGCCCAGCTGTTGACCATGTTAACCAGCCAGGAGTTGGCCGGGTTGTCGATGAACGAGTCGATCATCGTGTACAGGGGCTGATAGACCAGCGAGTTGAAGATCGCCGTCATATCGAACGCACTGGTGTCGGCGGCAAGGCCGGGGTCGGCCGCCGAGAACCACGATCCGATGTCCCAGGCGTTGCTGTCCCAGCCGGTCGACGAGTCTGAGACCGGGGTGAACAGGTCGTCCAGCCAGTCGAAGTCCCAGTCGGCGCGCGCTGTGGGGGCCGCCGCCAGGGGTGCCATGCCGAACGTCAGGAACGCCGCGGCCGTGCCACCGGCACCAACCAGCCGATTCGTCTTACGGCGGTTGTTCCGACGCTGCTGCCGACCTGACATGTTTCCCCGCTTCTGCTTTAAGGCGACCTGTGTAAACCGGTCAAATAGTTACTTCGCTCACCGCAGGGTATTCCAAGGAACGGGGTTCATCCACTCGTGTGGGGCAACCTGACCGGCCCACAAGCAAGTTAACGACGCGCAATCAGTCGATGCCTGGTGGGTTCTGGCGAACTACCTTCAGGCGGTACATCGTCAGATCTGCCGGTACGCCGCTGGTCTTGGCCGCGAGCACCTGGCGGCGTGCTCGCTTAGCAACCACCCCCAGCTCATTGAGGGCGGCCGAGTCGATCCGTTCCAAAGTCGGCCCGGAAACCACGATCCCGCCCTTGACGGCGCGTTCCATGACCCGAGCGGCGATGTTGACGTCCACGCCGAGCCAATCGTCGGCCAGCCGCTGGGGGCGGCCGGTGTGGATGCCGACCCGCATCCGCGGCGTGTGACCGTTGACCTCGACCTCGCGGATAGCCTCTTGCGCCTCCAGAACCGCGGCGACGGCGACCAGCGGGTCCCGGAACACGGCCATCAGTCCGTCGCCCATTCGTTTGACGATGCGGCCGCCGGCGTCCAGCAGCGGCGGCTCGATCGCGCGCGACACCCGCCGCAGCAGGGTCAGGGTGGCATCGTCGCCGGACTGCAGTGACCACGTTGAGAAGCCGACCAAATCAGTGAAGACCAGCGTTGCCTCAGCGTTGCCCGGCACCCGCGACATTCGTTGGGTCAGGGCCTGCCAGACCTGCAACGCGCCCAAGCTGACTTCGCGGGAGGCCGCCGAGCGATCACCCATCAGGCGGTCGGCCGCCCGGGCGGCGGCCTGTGGTCCCCCATCTCCGGCGGTGGACAACGGATCCCCGAATTCCGGATCCCCGGGCAACACCCGCCGCACCCGCCGGACCAGGTCCACGATCCGGACGTCGTTGGTAGTGCGGTTCAGCCAGGCCGCGGCCTCGTCCAGGGAGAACGTTGGGCGGCGGTTGGTGCTGGGCTCGTCGGACATCTCCACCGCCTCCCCGAGCCCATCAGCCTGCCGAGGGGCCGGCTCGAGGTCCATGAGATTCAGGGTAGGTGGCACTCGCAGAGACCGGCAACGAGCCCGACAGTGGCGCACGACACGATCGGCGTTTTCGGCGCGACGCGCCACAACGAATGTAGACAACGATCGTTGTCACAATTATCGTAGTTTCAGGTTCCCAGACAGGAGACGTGATGACCGTTACGCCGACCGCGTCCGTTGAGCAGGCGACCGCGCCCGCCGACGAAAGTGCCCCGAGCGTCGCCGCAACCGCTCCCAAACCCGCTCCCGCGGTGGAGCCGTTGAACTCTGATTCGTTGACCTGGAAGTACTTCGGTGACCTCCGCACCGGCATCATGGGCGTTTGGATCGGCGCCATCGAGAACATGTACCCCGGCCTGGGCGCCGGAGTAACCGAGCACTCCAGCATCTTGAGCGAGCCGATGCAGCGCGTGACACGGTCGGTGTACCCGATCATGGGCGTGGTCTATGACGGCATCCGGGCCCAGCACACCGGTGCCTCGATCCGCGACTACCACCGCGACATCAAGGGGGTCGACGAAAAGGGCCGGCGCTATCACGCGCTGGACCCCGACACCTTCTATTGGGCGCACGCCACGTTCTTCATGTTGATCATCAAGCTCGCCGAGTACTTCGACGGTGGGCTCACTTTGGCCGAGAAGCGCCAGCTCTTCGACGAGCACGTGCGGTGGTACCAGATGTACGGCATGAGCATGCGCCCGGTGCCGAAGTCCTGGGAAGACTTCTGCCAGTACTGGAACCGGGTGTGCGAAGACGAGCTGGAGCTGACACCGGCCGCGATCGACATCTTGAACATCCGCATCCCGAAGCCCTGGTTCGTTCCCATGCCCGACGCGGTGTGGCACCAGATGTTCAAGCCGGCGCTGGCCGCCCAGCGCTGGGTAGCGGCCGGGCTGTTCGAGCCGGTAGTGCGGGAAAAGGCCGGTCTGCGCTGGTCGGAGGGTGACGAGGTGCTACTACGGTTGCTGGGCAAGGTCAGCCACGTGGCATTCAGCTTCGTGCCCGACGAGATTCGGCTGCACCCGCGCGCGTTGGCCGGATACCGACGCGAACAGGGCAAGATCCCCAGCGACACACCGCCGATCGAAGCACCCTGGTTCAGCGGGCCACCAAAAGACCGGCGCCGCAGCGGGATGCACTACGTCCCGCCGGTGAGCCGGGGCATGAAACTGGTCGAGCGCGCCGGGGCCCTGATGCACAGCACCTTCTCGCTGGCCGCCGGCGGCGGCCTGACCCCGCGGCCGCCGCGCCGTAAGCCCAAGGCCGCCTAAGCGCGGCGCTGGGCTCGCGCGCTCTGGTAGAGGCAGATCGCTGCCGCCGCAGCAACATTGAGGCTCTCAGCACCGCCTGCCATCGGGATGTGCACCCGGTGGTCGGCGGCGGCTGCGGCCTCGGTCGGCAATCCCTGGGCCTCCGGACCGAACAGCCACGCGGTGGGCGCGGTCAGCACCGGGTCGGCGTCGTCGAGGCTCAGTTCGCCGTCAAGGGCCGTCGCCAGCACCTGCAGGCTGGCCTGTCCCAATGCGGTGAGCACGGCGTCGGTGTCGGCAGCCACCACGACCGGGATGTTGAAGATGCTGCCCGCAGACGAACGCAGGCACTTGCCGTTATAGGGATCGACGCTGTTGCCGGTCAGCACGACCAGGTCGGCGCCGGTGGCGTCGGCGATGCGGATCAGGGTGCCGGCGTTACCGGGCTCACCGATGCCCACGGCCACCGCCACCAGTCGCGGAGCGTCGGCCAGCAAGGTGTGCAGATCAGCTTCGGTATGCGCGCACACCGCGACCAATCCGGCCGGGGTGACGGTGTCCGACAAGGCTTTTGCCGCGCGGTCGGTGACCAGCTGGACCGGTACCTGCGCGCAAGCCAGCAGATCGTGATGACGTTGCGCCGCCGGTTCGGTGGCGAAGACCTCGAGGACCAGGCCGCGAGCGATCGCGGCCTCGATCAGGTTGGGCCCCTCGGCCAGGAAGCGCTGTTCGCGCTTCCTGGCCACGTGCCGATGCAGCTTGACCGCCGCGACCACCCGGGCCGAACGTTCGGTCAGCATCGGCTCGGTTCGGGTCAGGCAGCCTCGCCGGAGGAGGATGACGGCGCATTCACATCGCTGGGCAGCGCGGCCCGGGCGACCTCGACCAGCGCGGTGAAGGCAGCCGCATCGCTGACGGCGATCTCGGCGAGGTTCTTGCGGTCCACCTCGACGCCAGCGGCCTTGAGGCCCTGGATCAGTCGGTTGTAGGTGATGTCGTTGGCGCGGGCCGCGGCGTTGATGCGCGAGATCCACAGCTTGCGGAACTCACCCTTGCGGGCGCGACGGTCGCGGTAGGCGTAGGTCATTGAGTGGAGCTGCTGCTCCTTGGCCTTGCGGTACAGCCGCGACCGCTGGCCACGGTAACCCTTCGAAGCCTTCAGGACTGTACGGCGCTTCTTCTGGGCGTTGACTGCGCGCTTCACGCGTGCCATGGGGTGTTCCTACTCTCGTTGGGCGTAAGGGGATTGCGGTGCCAGAAAAGCGGCAATTAGCCGTTCAGCATCGCGTTGACGCGCTTGGTGTCGTTGGCAGCCACCACGGTGCGGCCGGCCAGACGACGGGTGCGGGTGCTCGGCTTGTGCTCGAGCAGGTGGCGGGCGTTCGCCTTCTGCCGGACGATCTTGCCGGTTCCGGTGCGACGGAATCGCTTCGAAGCGCCGCTGTGGGTTTTCGCCTTGGGCATGTTTCCTCAGTTCTGCTGTCGGGTTTTCAGTTCTCGGGCTGCTGCTCGGCCGCGTCCGCCGCGGGGGCGGGAGCGGTGGCAGGTGCGGGGTGAACCGCGCCTCCACCGGCGTCCTCTGCAGCCTTGGCACGGGTTTTCGCGCCGCGGTGCGGTGCCAGCACCATCGTCATGTTGCGTCCGTCTTGCTTGGCGGAGGTCTCGACGAAGCCGTACTCGGCGACGTCGGCGCCCAACCGCTGCAGCAGGCGGTAGCCGAGTTCGGGCCGGGACTGCTCACGGCCGCGGAACATGATCGTCACCTTGACCTTGGCCCCGGCTTCGAGGAAGCGGACCACGTGGCCCTTCTTCGTCGCATAGTCGTGGTCGTCGATCTTGGGACGCAGCTTCTGTTCCTTGACGACGGTCTGCTGCTGGTTCTTGCGAGACTCGCGCTCCTTCTGAGCCGCCTCGTACTTGTACTTGCCGTAGTCCATGATCTTGCAGACCGGCGGTTTGGCGGTCGGTGCGACTTCGACAAGATCAAGATCGGCATCCGCGGCGACGCGAAGCGCATCTTCGATGCGCACAATGCCTACCTGCTCCCCGCCCGGGCCGATCAAACGAACCTCAGGTACACGAATGCGCTCGTTGACGCGGATCTCAGTGCTGATGGGACCTCCTTGGGTAGTCTTCGGTCGCGGCCGCCGCAGTGCTCGTCCGGACGCAGCGGCGCTGACCCCACCCACCAGCAAAAAAGCCCTGCACGAAGCAGGGCCCATACCGACCGATCACGGCCTGAATAGCTCAAGCCGCCTGCGCAGTGCGCAGAGCAGGCGGTTAAACCGCCTGCGACCGGACCACTGAGCCTTCAAGGATTGCTCCTTGGCTAGTGGTGGGAGGGAACTCCACTTGCTGTCCTGGCGTACGCCGGGACGGTCGCGAAAGCGAGTCTAGCAGCAGTTCAGGGCTGCTTCCTCCCGGCGATCACACCCACCGGCGATTCCTCACATATTTTTCGCGGCTTTTCTGCTTATTCTCGCGGGCTATGACCCTGACAGTGCCGCCCGTGCCGCGCTCGCGCAGCCGCTCGAACACCCGCTTCCACTGGGTGCCCTCCGCCGCCGCTTGGGCTGTCGGTATCGCCGCCACGTTGTCGCTGCTGGCGAGCATGTCACCGGTGATCCGTTGGGCGATCCGGGAGCCTCGGGAGTTCATCGACAGATACCTGTTCAATTTCCCCGACACCAGCCTGGCCTGGGCATTCGTCCTGGCCTTGCTGGCCGCAGCGCTCAGCGCACATAAACGCATCGCCTGGTGGTTGCTGATCGCCAACCTGGTGGTGGCCGGCGGCTGGAACGTCAGCCGGCTGGTGTCGGACACCTCCGACCGTTTCCAAGTCATCAGCGGCCTCGCGGGGCTGGTGCTGCACGTGGTCGCGATCGTGGTGCTGGTGGCAGCGCGCGGCGAGTTCTGGGCCAAAGTGCGGCGCGGAGCCCTACTCAAGTCGGCCGCCACGCTGGTCGCCAGCTGGACGGTGGCGATCCTGCTGTGCTGGGGCCTCATCGAGCTGTTCCCCGGCACGGTGACACGCCCCCTGCGACTGCCCTACGTGGTGAACCGGGTGGTCGGCTTCGGGCTGCTCGAGCCGGACTTCTTCCCCGGCAAACCGGATCTCGGGCTGCGCGCCCTGTGCGGGCTGCTCGGGGCGCTGGCCCTGATCGCGGCGGCGATCGTGCTGTTTTTGTCCCAGCGCGCCGACAACGCGCTGACCGGCGAAGACGAGTCGGCGATCCGCGGTTTGCTCGAGCAGTACGGTCAGAACGACTCGCTGGGCTACTTCGCCACCCGCCGGGACAAGTCGGTGGTGTTCGCCCCCAACGGGCGCGCCGCGGTCACCTACCGGGTCGAGGTGGGCGTCTGTCTGGCCAGCGGCGACCCGGTGGGCGACCCGAGGGCGTGGCCGCAGGCCATCGGCACCTGGCTGCGGATCTGCAAGGTCTATGGCTGGGCGCCCGGGGTCATGGGCGCCAGTCACGCCGGCGCGCAGGCCTACCGCGACGCCGGCTTGAGCGCTCTGGAATTGGGCGACGAGGCGATCTTGCGGCCCTCGGAATTCAAGTTGTCCGGACCGGACATGCGCGGGGTGCGCCAGGCGGTCACCCGGGCCCGCCGCTCGGGTCTGACGGTGCGGATGCGCCGGCACGGTGAGATCGGCGCCGACGAGATGGCCCGCGTCATCGAACACGCCGACGCCTGGCGCGACACCGAATCCGAGCGCGGGTTCTCCATGGCGCTGGGCCGCCTCGGCGACCCGGCCGACGCCGACTGCCTGCTGGTCGAGGCGGTACGCGGCGATCCGCGCACCGGGGAGGTCGTGGCCATGCTGTCGCTGGTGCCGTGGGGGCACAACGGGGTGTCGCTGGACCTGATGCGCCGCTCCCCGCAATCCCCCAACGGCACCATCGAATTGATGGTCAGCGAGCTGGCGCTGCAGGCCACCACCATCGGCGTCAGCCGGATCTCGTTGAACTTCGCGATGTTTCGGGCCGCGTTCGAGCAGGGCGCGCAGCTGGGCGCCGGGCCGGTGCTGCGACTATGGCGGCGACTGCTGATGTTCTTTTCCCGCTGGTGGCAGCTGGAGACGCTGTACCGGTCGAACATGAAGTACCGGCCGGAATGGGTGCCTCGCTATGCCTGCTACGAGGACGCACGGCTGATCCCCCGCGTCGGGGTGGCCTCGGTGATCGCCGAAGGCTTTCTGGTGCTGCCCTTCTCGCGGCGCAACGAACAGCACACCGGACACCACTCCGCCGTGCCGCCGACGGTGGCCGCCTCCGGGCGGCTGCACAGCGACGGGACCGCACCTGACACCATCGACGGCGGTGCCGCCCGCGAGTTCATCGAGCCCGCCGAGACGCTGCCCCGGCTCCCCGAACAGGTCCGGGTCCGAATGGCCAAGCTGAAGTCGTTGCAGGACAGCGGCGTCGACGCCTACCCGGTGGGCGTCGCGCCCAGCCACAGTGTGACCCAAGCCCTGGCCAGCGACACCGCGGAGACCGTGTCGGTGGCCGGGCGGGTGTTGCGGATGCGTGACTACGGCGGGGTGCTGTTCGCCCAGCTGCGGGACTGGTCCGGTGAGGTGCAGTTGCTGCTCGATGATTCGGTGCTCGCGCAGGCCGACGGCGACGCGCGCGCCGCGGACTTCAGCGCGGGTGTCGATCTGGGCGACCTGGTCGAGGCGACCGGCCGGATGGGGCGCAGCCGCAACGGGACACCGTCGCTACTGGTGGCGCGCTGGCGGCTGGTCGGCAAATGCCTGCGCCCCCTGCCCGACAAATGGAAGGGGCTGACCGACCCCGAGGCCCGGGTGCGGGCCCGCTATGTGGACCTGGCGATCAACACCGAAGCTCGCGAACTGATCTCGGCCCGCAGCAATGTGCTGCGCTCGATCCGGGACACCTTGTTCGCCAAGGGGTTTCTGGAGGTCGAGACCCCGATCCTGCAGCAACTGCACGGCGGGGCCAACGCGCGCCCGTTCGTCACCCACATCAACGCCTACGACCTGGACCTGTATCTGCGGATCGCCCCGGAGCTCTACCTCAAGCGACTGTGTGTGGGCGGGGTGGAGCGGGTATTCGAGCTGGGCCGGGCGTTTCGCAACGAGGGCGTCGACTACAGCCACAACCCGGAGTTCACCCTGCTGGAGGCCTACCAGGCCCACGGCGACTACCTGGCCTGGATCGACGGGGCCCGCGAGCTGATCCAGAACGCCGCGGTAGCGGCCAACGGTGCCCCGGTCGTGATGCGGCCAGGGGCCGACGACAAGCTCGAAGCGGTCGATATCTCCGGGCAGTGGCCGGTACGCACCGTGCACGACGCGGTGTCCGATGCGCTCGGCGAGCAGATCGACGCCGGCACCGATCTGGCCACGCTGCGCCGGCTATGCGACGGTGCCGGCGTCCACTACCTGCGGCAGTGGGATGCCGGGGCGGTGGTGCTGGAACTCTACGAGCACCTGGTCGAGGCCCGCACTGAGCAGCCCACGTTCTATACCGACTTCCCCACCTCGGTGTCGCCGCTGACCCGGCCGCACCGCAGCAAGCCCGGGGTGGCCGAGCGGTGGGACCTGGTGGCGTGGGGCGTGGAGCTGGGCACCGCCTACAGCGAGCTCACCGATCCGGTGGAGCAGCGCCGCCGGCTGCTCCAGCAGTCGCTGCTGGCCGCCGGCGGGGACCCCGAGGCCATGGAACTCGACGAGGACTTCCTGCAGGCCATGGAGTACGCGATGCCGCCGACCGGCGGGCTGGGCATGGGCGTGGACCGCGTCGTCATGCTCATCACCGGCCACAGCATCCGGGACACACTGCCGTTCCCGCTGGCCAAGCCGCGTTGAGCCGCATTCCGGTCCATCATGGAGGGGTGATCCTGGCGAGTGGCGAACACACCTCGCTGATGCATGGCTGGATTCCGGTCACGGTGCAGGCGGCGGCGGTGTTGTCGCTGGTTCTGGCCGTGGGCTGGCGGTCGCGCCGCTGGCTGTGGCGGCTGCCGCTGATCGGCGTCCTGGGGCTCGCTGGGGCGGGGTGCGCGTACTGGTTCGTCACCGACGACGGGCTGTCCGGTCAGCCGCCGCCGCTCACCCTGTGGGTGTGGGTCGCGTTGACCGGCGCCGCCGCGGCGCTGCTGATCTTGGGCTGGCGCGGTGCGGCCTGGTGGCGACGCGGCGTCGCCCTGCTGGCGGTGCCGCTGTGTCTGGTCAGTGCGGCACTGACCCTCAACGCCTGGGTCGGTTACTTCCCGACCGTGCAGAGCGCCTGGGACGACCTGACGTCGGGGCCGCTGCCCGACCAGAGCGACATGGCCGCGGTGGATGCGATAGCCGGCTCGGGCACCCTGCCCGCGCGCGGCCGCGTGCTGCAGGTGACGATTCCCGCCGACGCTTCGCATTTCAAGCATCGCGGCGAACTGGTGTACCTGCCTCCGGCGTGGTTCGCCCAGAATCCACCGCCGGCGCTGCCGGTCGTGATGATGATCGGCGGCGAGTTCAACACACCCGCCGACTGGCTGCGCTCCGGGGGCGCGATCAATGCCGCCGACGACTTCGCGGCCGCGCACCACGGCAATGCACCGGTGCTAGTGTTCGTCGACTCGGGTGGCTCCTTCAACAACGACACCGAGTGCGTCAACGGCCCGCGCGGCAACGCCGCCGACTATCTCACCGAAGACGTGGCGCCGTACATGATCTCGCACTTCGGGGTCAGCCCCGAACCGTCGCAGTGGGGTCTGGTCGGCTGGTCCATGGGCGGCACCTGCGCGGTCGACCTGACCGCGATGCACCCCGACAAGTTCAGCGCCTTTGTCGACATCGCCGGCGATCTGAGTCCCAACGCGGGAACCCGATCCCAGACCATCCATCGACTGTTCGGCGGCAGCGCCGACGCCTGGGCGGCGTTCGACCCGTCGACGGTGATCGCCAAGCACGGCCGGTATTCCGGGGTTTCGGGGTGGTTCGCGGTCGACGGCAGCGCCGCGGCGAACGATATCGGCGGTCAGCTGGCCGCCGCGAGGTCGCTGTGCTCGCTCGGCCAGGCCAACGGCATCGACTGTGCCGTAGTCATCGAACCGGGCCAACATGACTGGCCGTTCGCCGGCAGGGCGTTCACCCACGCGCTGCCGTGGCTGGCCGCCCGGCTGAGCACCCCGGGGGTGGCGCCGGTCGCTTTCCCGAGCATGTGAGGAGGCGATGCTGGTCCGGGTTTCGACCATATGGTGTTGTGCCCGGCTCTGAGCGACAGCGGCCGCATCGAGATTCGCCGAGTGTACGTTTTGGTTCGAAAATCGGCCGTTCTGCGTACCAAACCGCGCACTCGAGGAATGGGCCTGCTACTTCGATCGCCGGCGGTAACGTGGCCACCATGGGTGACGATCCGAGCGACCCGCAGGCCGGCAGCGGTTACGACGCCACCGGCGTGCCGACGTTCGATTCGGTGCGCGAGAAGATCGAGCGCCGCTATGAGACCTCGATCGGCGCCCAGGAGCTGGATTCCGAAACACCGGACGGCCGCACCCTCGAGAAGCAGTTCGAGGAACGCCAGCGTGCGGCCGCCGACCGGCTGGAGCAGATCCGCAAGTCGATGCACGAGGATGAGCACTGACCGGTGCGGAGCTTCACTATCGCCGAGCGGCGAAACCGTTTGGCGCGCAGACATTTTCTTGCGCCTGACACCACTGACGAACCGATCGACCGGATCGCGGCAACGCTGGTCGGGCTGCACGCCACCGATCCCGCCACCCCGTACTTGTCGCTGTGGGCGCGGCGCTCGGGGTTCGCGGTGGCCGACCTGAACGACGCCCTGTATGAAAAACGTTCATTGGTCAAGCATCTGGCGATGCGCCGAACACTGTGGGTGTTCGATCCCGCCGATCTGCCCGCCGTGCAAGCCGCGGCCAGCGACCGGGTGGCCGACACCGAACGACGCAAGCTGATCGCCGATGTGGCCAAAGCGGGCGTGGCCGATGACGGGGAAAAATGGCTGACCCAGGCCGCGGCCGCGGTACTACGGCACCTCGATGAGAACGGGCCGGCCAGCAGCATCGCACTCCGCGCGGCCCTGCCCGAGCTGGCCGGCACCTATGATCCCGCGCCCGGAAAATCCTACGGGGGCCAGACCCATCTGGCGCCGCGCGCGCTGACCGTGCTGGGCGCGCAGGGCCACATCGTGCGGGGTCCCAACGACGGCGGCTGGACGTCGTCGCGGCCGCAGTGGACGACCGCGACACGCTGGCTCGGTGCACTCGGCGCGCCGATGACCGCCGAGCCGGCGCAGACCCAGCTGATCCGAACCTGGCTACGGGCGTTCGGCCCGGCCACCGCCGAGGACATCAAGTGGTGGTTCGGCACTACCAAGACAGTGGTCCGCAAGGCGTTGAGTGAGATCGGCGCCGTCGACGTCGACCTGCACGGCACGCCCGGTTACGCGCTGGACGACGACCTGGAGCCCGAACCCGACGCGGAGCCGTGGGGTGCGCTGCTGCCGGGCCTCGACGTCACCACCATGGGTTGGTACCAGCGCGACTGGTACCTGGGCGAGCACCGCGGCCAGCTCTTCGACAACAACGGCAACGCCGGGCCCACGGTGTGGTGGGACGGCCGGATCGTCGGCGGCTGGTATCAGAATGCGGCCGCCGAGGTGCAACTGCAGCTGCTCGAAGACCCGGGCCCCCAGGCCCGCTCTGTGTTGGCCAAGCGGGCGCAGGAGCTCACCGAGTGGCTGGACGGGGTGCGGGTGCCGCCGCGGTTCCCGTCGCCGCTGGTGAAGGCGGCGCAGCGCTGACGGCGTAGTTTCCCGAAGTGGTGAACTGCTTCTTGAGCATCGCGTACCCCCAGGCCAGTACCAGCCAGGGCGCGATCAACCACGGGCCGTTCAGCAGAACGAACTTGACACCCAGATCCATGAAGCTGTCGGTATTGATCGACGGGAAGCCGGCGATGATCTCGGTGCCGTAGTAATACCAGGTCAGGACGGTGTGCGTGACGGCTGTCGACATCACCAGCAGGGTTCCCCGGTAGTCGGTGAACTTGGACCGGAACAGCAGGATCAGTCCGGTGACGCCGACACAGGCGTTGATCACCGACAGCACCTCGATCATCAAGAAGTTGGGTTCGGCGTGCAGATAGCGCAGGTCGCCGCCGTCGATGTAGTTCCACCAGGGATACGCCCACGCGGCATCGCGCGCCCCGGCGATGGCCTTGTGCAGGATCAGCCAGCCGAGCTCCCAAGTCAGATGCGTGACGTAGGAGCAGATCACGAACGGGAGAACCACCGCCTGGAGGCGTTGAAATCGGGTCCAGGCCCGAAGCGACGGTAGCGGCAGGAACGCCGCAAAAATGCCCAGGAAGTAGGCAGCGGTCGCCTGCACAGCCATGGCGTCGGCGATGAAGGGACGGTCGACGCTGCTGTGAAATGCCAAGTAGCTGTATATCGGAAACGCCAAAGCCAGCGAGCCGAACGCCACGATCCATACGATGCGCAGTCCGCGCGACCGCGGAAGTGTCGCCGAAATCTGCGGCAAGTTCTCCCGGCTCAGCTCAGCGGTCGCCATCGGCGCACCTCTCCCAATTCCGATCGAGTTATGTAGTAATAATGACTCTGTTAAACAGAATCATGATTACTGTGGGACCGTAGCACCTCGTGGACACTGGGCCAACGGTCGATCGAGAGCAGGGGGCGGCCATGGCAACGAACCGATCCACGCCGCCGATCGCTGACATGGCCGACGCACGCAGGGCCATGTACCAACAGCAGATCGTGGCGGCAGCCGAGTACGAGTTCAGTCGCACCGGCTTCGCCGACGCACGGGTGAGTGACATCGCCAAGACCGCCGGAGTGTCACTGGCGACGGTCTACAAGCACTTCGGCGGCAAAGACGAAATCTGGGATGTCCTCAATGCCGCGCGCATGCAGGCGTTCGTCGCCGCCGTGCGCGTACGCACCGATGAAATCGACTCCCCGCTAGAGGCGATCCTGGTCGGAGCGCGTGCCGAGGTCGAGTTCTTCGCAGCACACCCGCACTTTCTGCAGCTGCACATCAATGAGGGCCTGAGCTGGGCATCGGCCTCAGCCGAACTGGGCCGAGGGGGTCAACGAGCAGCGTGGCGAACGGGTATGGACATGATCACCCGAGCGGCCGAAATCGCCGTGGAAGCTGGTCAGATCGCCCACCTGCCTCCGCGAATCGCTGCGGCACTGGTCATCTCGGCCTTGCAGATTTGGCTCACCGATTGGGTCTCCGCGGGCAAGACGGAGCCGATCGAGGCTGTTGCCGACGCTGTCGTGCGGCACCTGCGAGTCAGCCTCGGCGCTGAGCCGGCTTAGCCCAGACAGACCCTAAGCGCTGGCCTTGCGACGGCGCTTGACGGCTTTGGCCGGCTTGGCCGGTGCGCCCAGGATTTCGGCGAGAAACTTGCCGGTATAGCTCTCCGGCACGCCCACGACGTCCTCCGGGGTACCGGTGGCCACCACCGTCCCACCGCCGGCCCCGCCTTCGGGGCCCATGTCGACGATCCAGTCCGCGGTCTTGATCACGTCCAGGTTGTGCTCGATGACGATCACCGTATTGCCTTTGTCGACAAGGCCGTTGATGACGCCCAGCAGTTTGGCGATGTCCTCGAAATGCAGTCCGGTGGTGGGCTCGTCGAGGATATAGACGGTCCGGCCGGTGGACCGCTTCTGCAGCTCGGAGGCCAGCTTCACCCGCTGCGCCTCCCCGCCGGACAGCGTCGGCGCCGGCTGGCCCAGCCGCACATACCCGAGCCCGACGTCGACCAGGGTGCGCAGGTAGCGGTGGATGCCGGTGATCGGCTCGAAGAAATCCGCCGCCTCCTCGATCGACATGTCCAGCACCTCGGCGATGGTCTTGCCCTTGTAGTGCACCTCCAGGGTCTCGCGGTTGTAGCGGGCACCGTGGCAGACCTCGCAGGGCACGTAGACGTCGGGCAGGAAGTTCATCTCGATCTTGATGGTGCCGTCGCCGGTGCACGCCTCGCAGCGTCCGCCCTTGACGTTGAACGAGAATCGGCCCGGCTGATAGCCGCGGACCTTGGCCTCGGTGGTGGCGGCGAACAGGGTGCGGATCTTGTCGAACACCCCGGTGTAGGTGGCCGGGTTCGACCGCGGGGTGCGCCCGATCGGTGACTGGTCGACCCGTACCAGCTTGTCCAGGTGGTCGAGCCCGGTGATCCGGGTGTGCCGGCCAGGCACCAGCCGGGCGCCGTTGAGTTTGTTGGCCAGCACCGTCGCCAGAATGTCGTTGACCAGCGTCGACTTGCCCGAGCCGGACACCCCGGTCACCGCGGTGAGCACCCCGAGCGGAAACGCCACGTCGACGCCGGCCAGGTTGTGCTCGCGCGCGCCGACCACTCCGAGTTGGCGCTTGGGGTCCACCGTGCGACGAATTTGCGGCACCGCAATGGTTTTCGCGCCGGACAGGTAGCCCCCGGTGATCGAATCCGGGTTGGCGAGCAGTTCGGCATACGGCCCGCTGTGCACGATCTTGCCGCCGTGCTCGCCGGCCGCCGGGCCGATGTCGACGATCCAGTCGGCGTGGGCGATGGTGTCCAGGTCGTGCTCGACGACGATCAGGGTGTTGCCGAGATCGCGCAGCCGAACCAGAGTCTCGATCAGTCGGCGGTTGTCCCGCTGGTGCAGCCCGATCGACGGCTCGTCGAGCACGTAGAGCACCCCGACCAGGCCCGAGCCGATCTGGGTGGCCAGCCGAATGCGTTGCGCCTCACCACCGGACAGGGTTCCGGCAGCCCGGGACAGCGTCAGATACTCCAGGCCGACGTCGAGCAGGAAGCTCAGCCGGGACTGGATCTCTTTGAGCACCTGCCCGGCGATGGCCTGCTCGCGCGGGCCCAGGGTCAACGCGTTGAGGAAGTCCGAGCAGTCCGCGATCGACAGCTCACTGACCTGCGCAATGGACTTGCTGCCGTAGTCGCCCGCGGCCAGCGTCACCGCCAGGATCTCCGGCTTGAGCCGGGTGCCGGCGCATTCCGGGCACGGCACGTCACGCATGAACCCGGCGTAGCGCTCCTTCATCTGCTCGGATTCGGTCTGCTCCATCTTGCGTTGCAGGAACGCCATCACACCTTCGAAATCGGTGTAGTACGAGCGGGTCCGGCCATAGCGGTTGCGGTAGCGGACATGCACCTGCTCGTCGGAGCCCTCCAGGATCGCCTTGCGGGCCTTGGCCGGCAGCTTGCGCCACGGGGTGTCGACGTCGAAGCCCATCGCCTCACCGAGGCTGGCCATCATCCGGGTGAAGTACTCGCTGGTGGGGCCCATCGACCAGGGCACCACCGCGCCCTCGGCCAGGGTGCGATCCGGGTCGGGCACCACCAGGTCGGCGTCGACCTCCTTGCGGATGCCCAGGCCCACGCATTCTGGGCAGGCACCGTAGGGCGAGTTGAACGAGAACGACCGCGGCTCCAGGTCGTCGACCGACAGCGCGTGCCCGTTGGGGCAGGCCAGCTTCTCGGAGAACCGCTGCTCGCGATGGGGGTGATCGTCATCCCGGTCGACAAACTCCAGCACCACGATGCCGTCGGCCAGGCCCAGCGCGGTCTCCACCGAGTCGGTGAGCCGCTGCTTGGCCGACTCCTTGACAGTGAGACGGTCCACGACCACCTCGATGTCGTGCTTCTCCTGCTTCTTGAGCTTGGGCGGATCGGTCAGCGAATGCACCACGCCGTCCACCCGCACCCGGCTGTAGCCCTGGGTGTTTAGCTTCTCGAAGAGATCGGCGAATTCCCCCTTGCGGGTGCGCACCACCGGCGCCAGCACCTGGAACCGCAGTCCCTCGTCCATGGCCAGCACCTGGTCCACGATCTGCTGCGGGGTCTGCCGGGCGATCCGCTCGCCACAGACCGGGCAGTGCGGGGCCCCGGCCCGGGCGTAGAGCAGCCGCAGGTAGTCATAGACCTCGGTGATGGTGCCGACCGTCGAGCGCGGGTTGCGGTTGGTGGACTTCTGGTCGATGGACACCGCCGGCGAGAGACCCTCGATGAAGTCGACGTCGGGCTTGTCCATCTGGCCGAGGAACTGGCGGGCGTAGGCCGACAGGGATTCGACGTAGCGGCGCTGGCCCTCGGCGAAGATCGTGTCGAAGGCCAGCGAGGATTTACCCGATCCGGACAGCCCGGTGAACACGATCAACGCGTCGCGCGGCAGGTCCAGATCCACACTGCGCAGATTGTGTTCCCGCGCACCCTTGACGATCAGCCGGTCAGCCACGGGTCCATGCTAGGTGGCGCTACCGACAACCAGCTCAGGGCCAGTACCGTGACGGACATGACCTCCCAGATCGCGGTTGACGACAACTACACCGGACACGTCGAGCCCGGCACCGCGGCACGGCGCACCCTGCCCGGGGCCACCATCATCAAGGCCTCGGTGGGCCCGATGGACAACAACGCCTACCTGGTGACGTGCACCAACACCGGCAAGACGCTGCTGATCGACGCGGCCAACGACGCCGAGAACCTGGTCGCGCTGGTGCGCGAGTACGCCCCGGACGTGGCACTGATCGTCACCAGCCACCAGCACTTCGACCACTGGCAGGCGCTGACCGCACTCGCCGAGGCCACCGGGGCCCCGACGGCCGCGCACGCCCTGGACGCTGAGCCGCTGCCGGTGAAACCAGACCGCATCCTGGCCGATGGCGACACCGTGACCGTCGGGGACCTGAACTTCGACGTGATCCACCTGCAGGGCCACACCGAGGGATCGGTAGCGCTGGCCCTGGACGGCGCGGCCACCGGCGGCGTGACCCAGCTGTTCACCGGCGACTGCCTGTTCCCCGGCGGCATCGGAAAGACGTGGCAGCCAGGGGACTTCGAGCGCCTGCTGGGTGATGTGAGTCGCAAGGTGTTCGACCGGTTCGGCGACGACACCGTCGTCTACCCCGGACACGGTGACGACACCGTTCTAGGGGTCGAGCGCCCGCACCTGGCGGAATGGCGCGAACGGGGGTGGTGAACTCCCCCGCCGGTTAGCGAGGCTGACGGAGGAGAGGCGAAGCTGGACCGCCGGTCTAGCCCCGCGCGCTACCCGGTGGTGTGAACGATCAGCACGTCGATCTTGGAGCGCCGCGACACATTGGCCGGCACCGAGCCGAGCAGCCGCCCGGCGATGGTGCTCAGCCCGACGTTGCCGACCACCAGCAGGTCGGCCTTGACCGACTCCGCCAGCTCCACCAGCGCGTCCACCGGAGCGCCGACGATGGCCTTCTCCTCGACCTCGTAGGCGCCGGCAGCAATGGCCCGCTCCTTGGCCTCCTTGAGGATGGCGTAGATCGGGGCGTTGCCCGAGGCCTTGTAGCCCTCGTCCTTGAGAGCGTCGGCGGCGCGGGGGTCGTCGGCGTGCGGCAGGTAGGCGGTGGCGATGACGACCTTCGCGCCTTCACCGGACGCCAGATGAGCCGCGCGGTCGACGGCGCGCAGCGACGAGTCCGAGCCGTCCGTACCGACCACCACGGTCTTGTAGCCGCTCATTCGTAACCCTCCCGGTGCATTGGTCGCCTGTTGGCAAATTGAGCCATGGCGACATTAACGCGTCGACGGCCCCGATGGGGGCGATTGGCGTCACATGTCGTTTGCGGCGCGGCGTGCACAGCCCTCTGACCGGCCGAAAAGACCCGGTTGGCAGACCTGGTGACGTAGCTGACATGCCGTGTCCAACGGTAACGTGGGATGTCATCACCGTCACCGCTACCGACAGCGCACGCCGTTGAGCCAGGTTTTGAGCCCGGCCCCGGTGCGTATCGATGCGGGTCCGCCACTGCGCCCGCCGCGCTCACCGGACGCGGCCGTAATCGCCGTTGCGGCAACGTTGATCAGCGTCATCGGCGCGAGCCGGCCGTCGCTGTGGTTCGACGAAGCTGCCACCATCTCGGCATCGACGCACCGCTCACTGCCGGAACTGTGGCGATTACTCACCCACATCGACGCGGTACACGGCCTGTACTACCTGGTCATGCACGGCTGGTTCGCGGTCTTCCCCGCGACCGAATTCTGGGCGCGGGTGCCGAGCAGTCTGGCGGTCGGCGCCGGGGCCGCCGGTGTGGTGGTGCTGTCCCGCAGCTTCACCGGCCGGCAGGTATCGGTGTGCGCCGGTGCGCTTTACGCGATATTGCCGCGGATAACGTGGGCCGGCGTCGAGGCGCGCCCGTACGCGTTCTCGGCGATGGCTGCGGTCTGGCTCACCGTGCTGTGGGTGACCGCGGCCCGGCGTAACACCGTGCGACTGTGGGTGGGCTACGGCGTGGCGGTCGTGGTGGCGACGCTGCTGAACACGTTCACCGTCCTGCTGGTGGCGGTACACGCAGCGGCGCTGCGTGAGGTGGGTGGCGAGGGCTCGGCGCGGCGGAGATGGGCTGCGGCGGCGGGTATCGCGCTGGCCGCGTTGTCCCCATTCCTGTGGTTCAGCCAGGGGCAGATCCGGCAGGTCGCCTGGATTCGGCCGTTGAACCCGCACACTGCCATCGAGATCGTCCAGCAGCAGTACTTCGACAACAGTGTGCCGTTCGCAATCCTGGCGTGGCTGGTGCTCGTCGGCGCCGTCGTCGCCGTCCGGAACGGCACCCGCCGGTCCCCAGACGCCGAGACCCGACGGCTGGCGATGCTGTGCGTCAAGTGGATGTTGATCCCGACCCTGGCCACGCTGGCCTATTCGGTGCTGGTGAAACCAGTTTATTACCCGCGGTATTTGATCAGCACGGCTCCGGCGATGGCGATCGCGCTGGCGATCACGGTCACCACGATCGCCACTTCGCGCCGCGCCCTGATCGGCGTTATCGCCCTGCTGGCAATCGCAGCGATGCCCAATTACGTTGCCAATCAACGTGATCGCTACACCAAAGAAAAAGGCTGGGATTACAGCGCGGCGGCCGACGTGATCGTCGCGCACGCCCAGCCCGGCGACTGCCTGCTGATCGACAACACCACCAGGTGGCTACCCGGCCCGATCCGGGCGTTGACCGCCGCGCGCCCCGAGGCGTTCGCAAAGCTGACCGACCCCGGGCTGGGGCCGCACCGCCAAACCCTGGGGCGGCTGTGGGACGGGCACCTGTCGGTGGCGGCACTGAAGGACCAATTCGACCGCTGCCCAACGATCTGGGCGATCACCGATCACGACCGCAGTCTGCCGGCCCACCAGGCGGCCGTGGCGCTGCCGGTAGGCGCCCGCTTCGCCCGCACACCCGACGGCCAGATGCTGCACGCGCTGCGCTTCCACGTCGTCGAACGCTGGCAGTTCACCTTCGCCCAGGTGATCAAGGCCACCCGGTGATCGGCGCACTCAAGAGGCGGTCGGAAGGGGTTCGGCACCCCGGCTGGCCCGATAGGCGACCACGAATCCCATTGCGGCGAGCACAGCGAAGATCGCAAACAGCCAGCGGGCCGCGGGTTGGCCGGCGCTCATCGCGGTGTTGACCACCAGGCCGGCGATCCCCGCGCCGAACGCGCCACCGATCAGCGTCACGGTGTTGACGGCAGCGGCCGCGGTCCCACCCTCAGCGGGATCGTCGACGCAGCTCATCGCCCACGCCGACAGGTGCGGCCAGCCGGCGCCGACGCCGATGCCGACGACCAGCAGTGCCAGCGCCCAGATCGCGCCGACCGCGGTCGGGTTGTAGTGGCTCATCCGGGCGAACGCGACCACCGCCAAACCCGCCGACATCACCAGCGGCGCGCTGATCACCAGGCCGATGACCACCCGTACCTTGCTCACCGACGCGCTGGCGATCTCGCTGAAGGTCCAACCGGTCGACAACGCGGCGCCCAGGAAGCCGGCCATCACCGGCGGCAGGTGGGCCAGCCGCTGCCCGAGCAGCGGGATGTACAGGTTGGCCTTTGTGGTGGCCATCAGCAGGCCCAACGTCAGGTAGATCCACTTCTCCCGGCCCGGCTGGAACGCGCTGGACGGCAGCACCGCCGACGACGAGCGCCGGTCCACGACCAGAAACACGGCCAGCAGGGCCCCGCCAACCAGCAATAGCCCCATCGCGCCGATCAGGCTGCGCGGCAACTGCGCCACACTGACCGCCAGCGCGGCGCCGCCCAGCAGCAGCAACGACCGCACCGGGAACTTCACGGACTCGCCACGGTGCCCGGTACCCCCGGCCGGCAGCACCACACTGACCGCCACTCCCATCGCCACGGTCAGTATCGCCATGAGGCCGAACGCCCACCGCCAGATGCCGAACTGGGCGAATAGGCCGCCGGCTGCCGGCCCGACCAGGGTGCCGACACCCCACATGGCGGACACCAGCCCCGAGGCCCGGGTCCACAGCCAGCTGGGCAGGACGGCGTTGATCAGCGCCCACCCCAGCCCGGCCAACAGGCCGCCGCCCATGCCCTGCAGGGTGCGACCGATCAGCAGGACTTCCATCTGGGGCGCCAGCGCACAGAGCACCGTGCCCAGGCCGAACGACAGCAGCCCCAGCAGGTAGGCCGAGCGAGAACCCACGCGGACCAGCACCGCGTTGGCCGCGGCCGCGGCGATCACCGATCCGACCAGGTACAGGGTGGTCACCCAGGCGTAGAACCGCTCACCGCCGATGTCCTTGATGGTGTTGGGCAGCAGGCTGATCGTGAGGAACTCGTTGGTGGCGTACAGCGCCACCCCGCCGGCCAGCACGGCCGCGGTGCCCAGATAGCGCCTACCGAGCAGCTCACGCCAGCTGCCAGTGCTTACAGCGGAGTCATGCACCACTGTTTCAGTCAGTTCCACCACCGCTTGCAGTCAATCACGGATCACCATCACACGCGAAAATGGTCGCCTGCCTGGCGCGTCACTTGATGCCGGCCGCGTCCATGCCCCGCAGTTCCTTCTTGAGGTCGGCGATCTCGTCGCGGATCCGGGCCGCCAGCTCGAACTGCAGATCTCGCGCCGCGTTCATCATCTGCTCGGTGAGGTCCTTGACCAGGTCGGCCAGTTCGGCCCGTGGCATGTTGCTGGTGTCGCGGCCTTCGAAGACCCCGGCGCTGACCGCCCGACCGGGCTCGCCCTGGGCGCGCCGCCCGCGTGAGGCGTTGCGGCCCGACCCGGCGACCTCGATGGATTCGGTGTCCTCCACCTCCCGGTACACCTGGTCGAGGATGTCGGCGATCTTCTTGCGCAGCGGCTGGGGGTCGATGCCGTTGGCCTCGTTGTAGGCGACCTGCTTGGCCCGGCGGCGTTCGGTTTCGTCGATGGCCTCGCGCATCGAGTCGGTGATCTTGTCGGCGTACATGTGCACTTCGCCGGAGACGTTGCGGGCCGCGCGACCGATGGTCTGGATCAGGCTGCGGGTGGAGCGCAGGAAGCCCTCCTTGTCGGCGTCGAGGATCGACACCAGCGACACCTCCGGCAGGTCCAGACCCTCGCGGAGCAGGTTGATGCCGATCAGCACGTCGTAGTCGCCGAGCCGCAGCTGCCGCAGCAGCTCCACTCGGCGCAGCGTGTCGACCTCGGAGTGCAGGTAGCGCACCCGAATCCCCATCTCCAGCAGGTAATCGGTGAGGTCTTCGGCCATCTTCTTGGTCAGCGTGGTGACCAGCACCCGCTCATCGGCCGCGGTGCGCTGCCGGATCTCGGCGATCAGGTCGTCGATCTGGCCCTTTGTCGGCTTCACCACGACCTTCGGGTCCACCAGGCCGGTCGGGCGGATCACCTGCTCGACGAACTCGCCGCCGGCCTGGCTGAGCTCGTAGGGCCCCGGGGTGGCCGACATGTAGACCGTCTGGCCGATCCGGTCGGCGAACTCCTCCCAGGTCAGCGGCCGGTTGTCGCACGCCGAGGGCAACCGGAACCCGAACTCCACCAGGTTGCGCTTGCGCGACATGTCGCCCTCGTACATGCCGCCGATCTGCGGCACGGTGACGTGTGACTCGTCAATGATGAGCAGGAAGTCCTCGGGGAAGTAATCCAGCAGGGTGGCCGGGGGCGTGCCGGCGCCGCGACCGTCGATGTGGCGCGAATAGTTCTCGATGCCCGAGCAGAAGCCGACCTGGCGCATCATCTCGATGTCGTAGTTGGTGCGCATCCGCAGCCGCTGGGCCTCCAGCAGTTTGCCGTGGTTCTCCAGCTCTTCGAGCCGGACGGCCAGCTCCTGCTCGATGGTGGAGATGGCCTGCGTCATCCGTTCCGGGCCGGCGACGTAGTGGGTGGCCGGGAAGATGCGCAGCGAGTCGACCTTGCGCACCACGTCTCCGGTGAGCGGATGCAGGTAGTACAGCGCCTCGATCTCGTCGCCGAAGTACTCGATGCGGACGGCCAGCTCCTCGTAGGAGGGAATGATCTCGACGGTGTCGCCGCGCACCCGGAAGGAGCCGCGGGTGAACGCCATGTCGTTGCGGGTGTACTGGACGTCGACCAGCAGCCGCAGCAGGCCGTCACGCGGCACCTCCGCACCGACCTGCAACTCCACCGAGCGGTCCAGGTAGGACTGCGGGGTGCCCAGGCCGTAGATGCAGGACACCGAGGCGACCACCACGACGTCGCGGCGGGACAGCAGGCTGGAGGTCGCCGAGTGGCGCAGCCGCTCGACGTCGTCGTTGATCGAGCTGTCCTTCTCGATGTAGGTGTCGGTCTGCGCGATATAGGCTTCCGGCTGGTAGTAGTCGTAGTACGAGACGAAGTACTCGACGGCGTTGTGCGGCAACATCTCTCGCAGCTCGTTGGCCAGCTGCGCGGCCAGTGTCTTGTTGGGCGCCATCACCAGGGTGGGACGCTGCAGCCGCTCGATCAGCCAGGCCGCGGTGGCCGATTTGCCGGTGCCGGTGGCGCCCAGCAGCACCACGTCCTTCTCCCCCGAGGTGATGCGGCGTTCCAGGTCGGCAATGGCGGCCGGCTGGTCACCGGCCGGCCGGAACTCGCTGACGACGTCGAACCGGCCGCCGGCGCGGACGATGCCTTCCACGGCGTCTGCGGCGGGCCGGTACTCCGAATGCGCGACGATAGGGTGTTCGGTTGCGAAGGCCACGGAAGCCAGAGTAGGCCCGCCCGGCGACATGCAGAGCGCGCCAGCGCGATGAGGAGGAGCCGGGCAATAGGCTGGGCCTCCGACAGCGAGAGGCGGCCAGCGGTGCATCCACCCAAGGAAGAGACCTTCGACCTGCGCGGCTACACCAACACTGACCCCAAAGGGGTGGTGCGCGCCGTCGACGTCTACACGGTGCACCCGTGGGGCCTCTATATGGCCCGCCCCACCCCGGGCCGGGCCCAGTTCCACTACCTGGAGTCCTGGCTGCTGCCGTCGCTCGGGCTGCGTGCGACCGTCTTCCATTTCAGCCCCGGTCATGAACGCGACCAGGACTTTTATCTCGACGTCGGCGAGTACACCGCGGCACCGGAACGCTGGCACTCCCGGGACCACTACCTGGATCTGGTGGTCCGCACCGCATCCGGCGTCGAGCTCGCCGACACCGACGAGCTGATGGCCGCCGTCGCCGAGGGCCTGCTGAGCCAACACGACGCCGAACACGCGGTGCTGCGCGCGGTGGCGGTCGTCGACGGCCTGGCCCGCAACGGCTACGACCTGGACCGATGGCTGGCCGGTCAGGGCATGCCGGTGACCTGGCCGGTCAGCGATGGGCTTAGGGGGTCGCCACCGGGATCTCGGTAGTCGCCGGGTCATCGACCGCAGCTTCGGCCCCGCGGTCGGTCACGGCCGGCCGGTTGCGGGTGAGCGACGAGGTGGGCAGCACCTTGATCGGCCACCAGAACCAGCGGCCCAGCAGCGCCGCGATCGACGGCGTCATGAACGCTCGGATGATGAAGGTGTCGAACAGCAGACCCAGGCAGATCGCGGTTCCGGACTGACCGATCGAGACCAGGTCACTGCTGATCATCGCGCCCATGGTGAACGCGAACACCAGGCCCGCCTGGGTGGCCACGCTGCCCGAACCCCCGACGCCGCGGATGATCGCGGTGTTCATCCCGGCGCCGAGTTCCTCCTTGAATCGCGACACCAGTAGCAGGTTGTAGTCCGATCCCACCGCCAACAGGATGATCACGGTGAACGGCAGCACGAACCAGTGCAGTTGTAAGCCGAGGATGTGCTGCCAGATCAGCACCGACAACCCGAACGACGAGCCCAGCGAGACTGCGATCGTTCCGACGATCACCGCGGCCGCGACGAGGCTGCGGGTCAGCACCAGCATGATGATCATGATCAGGCACAGCGACGCCATCACCGCGAGCATCATGTCGTATCGCAGGAACTCGCCGATGTCGTGATAGGTCGGCGCCGTGCCGCCGATGTAGACCCGGGCGCCCTGCAGCGGAGTGCCCTTGATCGCCGCCTTGGCCGCGGTCAGCTCCTCCTCGGTCTTGGACAGCGCCGCGTTGCCGGCCGGGTCGCCCTCGTGGGTGACGATGATCTGCGCGGACTTCCCGTCCGGCGAGACCATCAACTTGAGGCCCTTCTGGAAGTCGGCGTTGTCGAAGGCCTCCGGCGGCAGATAGAAGAAGTCGTCGTTCTTCGCGGCGTCGAAGGCCTGCCCCATGACGGTCGCGGTATCGGTCATCCGCGCCATCTGGTTGATCATCCCGTTGAACGTGCTGTACATCGTCAGCATCGTTTCGCGGATGTCCTTGGAAATGGCGATCATCGGCGGCAGCTGCGCCACCATCTGCGGCATCAGGGTGTCCATGTGCTCCAGATCGCGCAGCATCGCCGTCATCTTGTCGCTGAGATTGTCGACCCCGTCGAGCCCGTCGAAGATCGACCGCAACGACCAGCACATCGGGACGCCCGAACAGTGCGGCTCCCAGTAGAAGTAGTTGCGCATCGGACGCCAGAAGTCGTCGAAATCAGCCATGTGGTCCCGCATTTCATCGGTAACCTGCTTCATCTCGGTGGTGTGGCCCACCATGTCGTGGGTGACCCCGGCCTGCTCCGACATCAGGGCGTGCATGCGCTCCATGATCTCGATCATCGAACCGAGCTGATCGGTCATGTGCAGCATGTCGGCCATCCGGCCCTTGAGATAGTCGAGGTTCTCCGTGATGGGCACCGACTGCATGCTCAGCTGGAATGGCACCGAGCTGTGGTCGATCGGCGCCCCCAGTGGCCGAGTGATGCTCTGTACCTTGTCGATTCCGTCCAGTCGGAAAATGTTCTTCGCGATCCGGTCCAGCACCAGCATGTTGCCCGGCGTCCGCAGGTCCTGGTCGGTCTCGACGAGCACGATGTCGGGGTTCATCCGGGCCTTGGAGAAGTGTCGATACGACGCCTCATAGCCCTGAATCGACGGCAGGCTTTTGGGGATGTAGTACTGGTCGTTGTAGTTCACGGAGTACGACGGCAGCACACCGATCCCGATCAGGGCGACGATCATGGTCACCACGAAGATCGGCCCGGGCCACCGCACGATCGCGGTCCCGATCCGGCGCCAACCCCGTGCCGAGAGTTTCCGCTTGGACTCCAGCAAGCCAAATCGAGTGCCCAGCAGCAGAACCGCGGGCGTGATCGTCATTGCCGCGGCGACCACGACCAGCATGCCGACCGCACACGGCACACCCATGGATGCGAAGTACGGCAGCCGGGTGAACTTCAGGCAGAACGTGGCGCCGGCAATCGTCAGACCCGAGCCCAGCACCACATGCGAAACACTGTGGTAGGTGGTGAAGTACGCGGTGATGCGGTCTTGACCCGCAGCCCTGGCCTCCTGATAACGGCCGATGAAGAAGATCGCGTAGTCGGTACCGGCCGCGATCGCCAACGAGGTCAGCAGGCTCACCGCGAAGGTGGACAGCCCCATGATCTCGAAGTGGCCCAGAACGGCCACGATCCCGCGCGCGGCACCCAGTTCGACGAAGACGGTGAACAAGATCAGTAGCACGGTCGCCATCGAGCGGTAGATCAGCAGCAGCATGACCGTGATCACCACGAAGGTGATCGCCGTCATCTTGAGCATGCTCTCGTCGCCGGCGTCGTTCATGTCCATCGTCAGCGCGGCCTGACCGGTCACATAGACATGCAACCCGGGCGGCGGCGCGCTGCCGTCGACGATGTCGCGCACCGACTGCACCGATTCCTTGCCGGTGGTGGTGCCCTGGTCGCCGACCAGGTTCAGCTGCACGTAGGCGGCGTGATCGTCCATGCTCTGGGCGCCACCGGCGGTGATCCGGTCACCCCAGAAGTCCTGCACGTACTCCACATGTTCGGTGTCGGCCCGCAGCTTCTCCACCAAGCCGTGGTAGTAGGTGCGCGCCTGGTCGCCGAGCGGCTCGTCGCCTTCCAGCAGGACCATCACCATGCTGTCGGAGTCGAACTGCTCGAAGTTGGCGCCTTGCTTCTTGATCGCCTGGTAGGACTGGGCGTCCTTGGCTGCCAATGACACTGAATGTGCCTTGCCGACCTCTTCGAGCTGCGGCACAACGACGTTGACGACGACGGTCAGCGCGAGCCACGCCACCACGACGAGGAGTGGCACCCGGTGAATGAACCGCGCGACACGGGAATGGGTGACGGTGGTCGGGGAAGGCTCGGTGGGCGTGCTCACCTCGCTCATGCCGACTTCACCAGACAGAAGACCTGGGCGTTATGGGTGTCGACCGTCTGCTCGTCGCGCACCTCGCCGTTGACGGTGATGCGGCAGCCGATCGAGCTGCTGTCGCCCTGGGCGACCACGTTGGCGAAGATGGAAGTCAGCTTGGTGGAGATAGTGAACGACCACGGCAAGGTCGTGAAATCGGCACGCTGCGGCTGCGAGTTCTCGTCAAGGTAGTTCACCTGGCCAGCCGTGCCATCCGGTCCGAACACTTCGTAGATGACATCTTTGGGGATCACGGGTCTGGACTCGTCGATGAAGGCGGTCGACGCGGGTTTGGGCGCCATCACCGCATGGATCCGAAAACCCGCAAAACCCGCCAACGTCGCCACCAGGACCACGACCATAGGAATCCAGGCGCGCTTCACGAAGTCAAAAATGTTCTTTCCCTTTCGCTTTCGCGGTAGGCCCAAAGGGCTCTAAAGATGTTGCAGGGGTTCCAGCAGGCAGACACAACGCCGGACCTCGTCTGACAAGGAACCGGCCTCCGGATCACGCGACCAGCGCTGGATGCCGGTGTTCGCCGTCGCCATCACCGCGCTGGCGACGACTTCGACGCGCCGATCGTC
The DNA here is from genome assembly GCA_024758765.1 of Mycobacterium sp. SVM_VP21. Lineage (NCBI taxonomy): Bacteria > Bacillati > Actinomycetota > Actinomycetes > Mycobacteriales > Mycobacteriaceae > Mycobacterium > Mycobacterium cavoris. The sequence continues at coordinate 4,459,006 of CP101406.1, read as the reverse complement.
GCCGGGCAACTGCAGTCGCTGGGCGATCAGCTCGACCAGCTGCGTTTCCAGCTCGGCCAATTCGGCGGTGTGTAGCCGGAGCAGCTCCGGGATCTCGCAGATCATCCGCAGCAGCGTGGCGAGGCCAACCGAGTTCGCGGTGTGGACCTCGATGTGGTTTATCACCAGTTCGGCCACGTCGGCCATCAGACGTTCTGCGCCCGGCCCACTGCGCACCACGGCGCTGAGCTCCGGGTCGAACGGCGGGAACGGCAGCACCACCGATGTTTCCTTGTTCGGGAAGTAGTTGAAGAAGGTGCGTACACAGACGCCGGCCCGCTCGCTGATCATCGGCACGGTCACCGCGTCGTAGCCCTGCTCGGCGATCAACTCGACCGCCGCGCGATGGATGGCCGCCTCGGTTTCGCGCCGCCGGCGTTCCCTCAGCGAGCTGACCTGCGGCGCATCCACCCGGGAATCATTGCACACAATGCAAACTTTGCGCGCCATGCAAAGTTTGTGATTCCAGTCTCCTGGGCGTGTTGACTGTGACGCACGCTATGCCTGAAGGCCCGCGCTAAACTCCGCTGATATGAACGCCAAACTGCGAATCGGTGTCGCCGCTGCCACCACCGCAGCCGTGCTCGGGTGTGGTCAGCTGATCCCAGCGACGGCGGGGGCGGATGACAACGACAACACCACCGAGCTGCACAACGTCACCTACATCGCGAAGGTCGACGCCTGGTCCAGCGGCAACGTGGTCACGTTCATGCGCAACGACACCGAGACCGCCAGCGCGGACCTCGATGCGTTCGGAAGCCCGTTCGAGGCCAACACCGTGATGAGCGACCCCAGCAAGGCCGGCATGGTGATCCGGCTGCGTTTCCCGACCACCGCGACGGTGCATTGCGAGATCAAGGTCGATGACGTCACCACGGTCAAGAGCGAGCGCTTCATCAACACCTGGGGCAACACCAATGACCCCCACACCGGCGCGATGCTGTGCGGTGCACTGATCAGCAGCATGGCCTGATCAGGCCCTACGGGCGCCACCCGGTGTCGTCGGCCCATGCCCACGCCCGCCGGTAGGCGGTGTCGAACCACGGTTCCTTGACATCGCAGTACGCATCGATGTCACCGCCGGCCGCTGCGCGTTCGGCGTCGCGCTTGATCGCCAGATAGTCGGCCCGAGCCTCGGCATCAGCGGACAGCCAGGCCGGAAACAGCAGGGCGAACTGCTGATTGGGCCAGCCCTCGACCCGGATGTGGACGTTGGTGGCCCGTCCCGGGTCGGCGGAGGCGTGAAAACGCTTCTGCCACAACGCCGGGTCATCGGTGTGATCGAACTCGGCGACGGTGCTGCGGGCGTCGGGCTTGCCGCTGTCGGCGGTGATCGCCTCTTTGCGGGGATACCCGGCGCTCAACAGAGACTCGGCAAGTTCGTCGGCCATCGCCAAGGATTCGACCGTAACCTGCACGTCGATCACGTCTTTGGCATCCAGGCCGGCCACCGCCGTGGACCCGATGTGATCGACGCGGGTCGCCCGATGACCACAGGTGGTGCGCAGCCGGGCCAGGATGCGCTGCGCCTGGTCCGGCCAGGTCGGGTCGGCCGACATCAACTGCGTCGGGGACGGCACGGTTTGGCGGGTGGCAAGATTGTGCGCGAACGGCAGGATCCGCTGATGCCACAGCTCAAGTGCCTGCTTCGCCAGCTCCTCCGGGTCACCGGAATTGTCCAGCCAGACGTCGGCGACGTCGCGCCGCTGCGGCTCGGTGGCCTGTGCGGCGATCCGGGCTCGCGCGTCGGCCTCGGACATGCCGCGGTATTCGGTCAGCCGTGCCACGCGAGTCTCGACGTCCGCGTGCACCACGACCACCAGCGGGAACAGCGGCGCCATCTGGGATTCGACTAACAACGGGATGTCCTCGACGACCACCGCTTCCGCACCAGCCGCCGCGATCAACTCCGAACGGCGGTGCGCCACCAGCGGGTGCACGATGCCGTTGAGCGTGGCCCGCTTGTCGTCGTCGCTGAACGCGATCGCCGCCAGCGCCGGACGGTCCAAAGCTCCGTCCGGAAGCAGGATGCCCGGCCCGAAGGCCTCGACCAATTTGGCGAGGCCTTCGGTACCGGGCTCCACGACTTCACGGGCGATGACGTCACCGTCGACGATGACGCCACCGTGGCGGCTGAAGGTAGCCGACACCGTCGACTTACCGGCGCCGATACCGCCGGTCAGACCGATACGCAGCATCTGCGCCCCTTCAAACGCGCTGGGTGCTACTACGCGCTGTTGCCGGCGAGCTTCTCCCGCAGTGCGGCGAGCTGCTCGTCGCTGGCCAGCGAACCACCGGCCGGAGCCTCGTCGCGGTGCGAACCGTTGGCACCCGAGCGGGGCTCGGCGTGCTCGGCGGCGGCGAACTTCTCCATCTGCGTGGTGTGCATCTTGTGCCGGCGCTCGGCCTCGGCGTAGCGGGCCTCCCACTCGGTGCGCTGCTTGTCGAAACCGTCGATCCACTCGTTGGTGTCGGCGTCGAAGCCCTCGGGGAAGATGTAGTTGCCCTGCTCGTCGTAGCTGTCGGCCATGCCGTACTTCGAGGGGTCGAACTCCTCGGTGTAGTCCTCGTTGGCCTGCTTGAGGCTCAGCGAGATCCGGCGGCGGTCCAGGTCGATGTCGATGACCTTGACCATGGCATCGTCGCCGACCGCGACCACCTGGTCCGGGACCTCGACGTGGTGCTCAGCCAGCTCGGAGATGTGCACCAGACCCTCGATGCCCTCCTCGACACGGACGAACGCACCGAACGGCACCAGCTTGGTGACCTTGCCCGGGACGATCTGACCGATCGCGTGGGTGCGGGCGAAGTGGCGCCACGGGTCTTCCTGAGTGGCCTTGAGCGACAGCGAAACCCGCTCGCGGTCCATGTCGACGTCGAGCACCTCGACGGTGACCTCGTCGCCCACCTGAACGACCTCGGACGGGTGGTCGATGTGCTTCCAGGACAGCTCGGAGACGTGCACCAGGCCGTCCACGCCGCCCAGGTCGACGAACGCGCCGAAGTTGACGATCGAGGACACGACACCCTTGCGGACGGCGCCCTTCTGCAGCTGGTTGAGGAACTCGCTGCGCACCTCGGACTGAGTCTGCTCCAGCCAAGCACGACGGGACAGCACCACGTTGTTGCGGTTCTTGTCCAGCTCGATGATCTTGGCTTCGATCTCTTTGCCGATGTAGGGCTGCAGGTCGCGGACCCGGCGCATCTCCACCAGCGAGGCCGGCAGGAAGCCGCGCAGGCCGATGTCGAGGATCAGGCCGCCCTTGACGACCTCGATGACGGTGCCCTTGACGGCCTCGTCCTTCTCCTTGAGCTCTTCGATCGTGCCCCAGGCGCGCTCGTACTGGGCGCGCTTCTTGGACAGGATCAGACGACCCTCTTTGTCCTCTTTGGTCAGGACCAGAGCCTCGACCTCATCACCGACGGACACCACCTCGTGGGGGTCGACGTCGTGCTTGATGGACAGTTCGCGGGAGGGGATGACCCCTTCGGTCTTGTAACCGATGTCGAGCAGGACCTCGTCCCGATCAACCTTGACGATGGTGCCTTCCACGATGTCGCCATCGTTGAAGTACTTGATCGTTTTGTCGATGGCTGCGAGGAAGTCCTCGGCCGAGCCGATGTCGTTGACGGCTACTTGCGGCGAGGTGACGGTGGGACTTGGCATGTGTTGGGTTGCTCCGGACATTGTGGCGTAGTAGGGACGGGTGTTGTCACGCATGCTGGGCATGCGGTGGCCCACGATCTGGTCTCGGACTAGACGAGGACTACCTGTTGAGGCTACTCGACGCGTTGCACGCTGGACAAACCGGTGGCTACGCTCCCTCGCTATGCCTCAGATGCGGAACCGGCGGAGGGTCGGAGCGCCGCTCATCGTGATCGTCCTGCTCGCCATCCTCACCGTGTTCCTCTTACTGCTGTTCACCGCGGCCAACCCGGGCGGAACCCTGACAGCGCTGGTGCTGGCGAGCATCTCGATGCTGGTGGTGCTGTTGTGCTACCGGTGGCTGGATCGCTGGGAGCCCGAGCCGCGCCGGCTGCTGCAGCTGGCGTTCCTGTGGGGCGCGTCGGTGGCCGTGGTGCTGGCCGTCGGGTTGGAGACCTTCGGGTCCTCGGTGGCCACGGTGCGGCCGCTGGTATCGAAGGCCTTCGACATGGCGGCCATCCAGGCGCCGTTCATCGAGGAGGCCGCGAAGGGCCTGTTCCTGCTGGTCATGCTGACCGGACGCCGGCGGCTGGCGCTGAACTCGCTGACCGACTGCATGGTCTACGCGGGCGTGGTGGCGGTGGGTTTCGCCTGGATGGAGGACATCGTCTACATCGCGCCGGCCGACTCACCGGCCAAGATGGCCGCGGTGGCCATCGCCCGGCTGATCTTCGGCCCGTTCGCCCACCCGCTGTTCACCACGATGACCGGCATCGGGGTGTTCTTCGCGCTGCGTCGCCACGGGTTCTGGTCGAAGGCCATCGTGATCCTGCTCGGCTACCTGGCCGCGGTCGCGATGCACGCCTCGTGGAACGCCTCGCTGGCCATGGGCGGCGGGCAGCTCTTCCTGGTGACCTACGTGTTCTGGTTGGTTCCGGTGTTCCTGCTGATGGTGCTGCTGGGCATGCTGAGCCGCCGCCACGAACAGCAGCTGGTCGCCAGCAAGCTGCCCGGCATGGTGGCCAGCGGCCTGATCAGCGCCAACGAGGCGACTTGGCTGGGTTCGATCCGCAGCCGCAAGCTGGCGATCCGCGAGGCCACCCGCATCGGGGGCCGGCCCGCCGGCAAGGCGGTCAAGAAGTTCGCCGTCCAGGTGGTCCGGCTGGCGTTTATCCGGGACCGCATCGACCGGGGCTTCGGTGATCCCGAGGTGTTCGCGGTGCAGCAGGAGGACGCCTACGGGGTGGTGGCCGCCCGCACGGCCGCACCAGTGCTCTACACCATGGCCGGGTATCACTCTCCCCTGCCGGTGCGGCGCTGATCTCACGGAGGCATCGCGATGTCGCTGCGCAATCGCCTCACCGACTACTTCGGTATCCACCACCCGATCGTGCTGGCGCCGATGGCGCAGGCATCCGGCGGCCGGCTTGCGGCAGCGGTCACCCACGCCGGTGGGCTCGGTCTGCTGGGTGGGGGTTACGGCGACCCTGACTGGGTGCAGCGCGAATTCGATGCCGCCGGCGACGCTCACGTCGGATGTGGATTCATCACCTGGAGCCTGGCCCGCGCACCAGAAGCTCTGGCCGTCGCACTCAACCGAGACCCGGCGGCGATCATGCTGTCCTTCGGTGATCCCGAGGCCTTCGCCGGTGACATCCGCGACGCGGGGGTTCCGCTGATCTGCCAGGTGCAAACCCTGGAGCAGGCCGATGCCGCACTGCGGGCGGGAGCGAAAGTCATCGTCGCGCAAGGCGCCGAGGCCGGCGGCCACGGGATGTCGACCCGATCGACTCTGACGTTTGTTCCGGCCGTCGTCGACCTGGTGGCCGAACGCTCGCCGGAAACGTTCGTGCTGGCCGCGGGCGGGATCGCCGACGGCCGCGGGGTTGCCGCGGCGCTGGCGCTCGGCGCCGACGGAGTCTTGGTCGGCACTCGGTTCTGGGCCTGCAGCGAGGCGCTCGTGTCGCCCAGCGCTCACGAGCGCGTCATCCGGGCCAGCGGTGAGGACACCGTTCGCACCCGCGTCTACGACCTTGTGCGACAACTCGATTGGCCTGCCCGATACGACGAGCGGGCGCTGCGCAACGCGTTCCTGCAGAGCTGGCACGGCGACGAGAGCCACTTGCTGGCCAACCTGCCGGAGGCCATCGATGTCTTCCAGGCGGGGCTCTCCGCCGGGGATTTCGACATTGCGCACATCCTGATCGGCGAGGCCGTCGGCCTTATTCACGACGTCGCGCCCGCGGACGCCATCGTGGCGCAGATGGTGCAAGAGGCCACCCGAATCCTGAACCGCCGCTAGAAGGGCGGTGGGTCGTCGGGGTCGATGCCGGGGGCTACTTTCGGGAACCAGATGGCGTCGAACACAGCGCGTCGGGCTTGGCGGGCCTTGTGGTTCTGGTTGCGTTCGGTGGCGATGCGCGTTGCGCGGTGTTGGGCGCGGGTTCGTCGGCGGCGGGGCATCATCGCGGCGCGATCGCCACACCGGTCGTCGTCGCGTCGCAGCGGTGGCGGCAGTTCCCCGGTGGGTGCGCACAAGCGCGGGAAAAGCAGTGAACTGCCCGGAGTGGTGACATAGGTCTGCCCCGCCGGCGAGGTCAAGATCACCGTCCCATCGGGCAACTGCTGATCCTGCCAGCCCCAGAATGTCTTCACCAAATGATGTGTGCGGCAATAACATTTGAGGTTCGACGCATGCGTGGACCCACCGTCACCGTAGGCAATCGTATGGTCCAGATCGCAGTCAACCGCCGGACGATCACAACCCGGCCAGCGACACGTCAGATCCCGGCACCGCACAAAATCAGCCAACGCCTTCGAGGGCACATACCCCGGCTCCGGCGGGGCGTCGGCGGGATGCACCAACGACACCAACCGGGCCGATCGGGCGAGCTCGGCGATCAACTCCGGCGGGATCAATCCATCGGCTTCGACCAACGAGCCCGGCTCATCACCGGTCCCATCGAGGGTGGCCTGCTCGGCGATCACATGAAGCACCACCGGACCGGCCGCCGCCCGCCCCCCGGCGGCGCAATCCGGCCGCCCGCAGCGACACCCCAGCCGATCCGCCCGCGCCGCCAACGCCCCCATCGCATCGGCACGCCGCTCATCACGACTGCGCGGATCGTGTTCGCACACCGTGGCCGCCAACCCATCCAGCGCCTTGTCCAGGGCACGGGCATCAGGGGTGAACAAGCTGCCGTAAACCTCCGAGAACCCGCCCTCTTGGTCCTGAAACCCGATCTTCCGCTCCGCTTGGCGCTCTTTGCGGCGGCGCACCGCATCAGCGTCGGCCCTGGCGACGATCTTGTCGACCTTGCCGGCCAACCGACTCCTGGTCAGCGACGGCCACCTCACCACCTGCGCCGCCAACTGGCCATCGACGAGCGCCAACACCTCACGATCAGCAATCAGATCCGTGCGATACACCATCGTCTGAAACAACCGGATATCGATGTCGCCGGCCTTGAAAACCTCCGCCACCTGCGGCAACTGTTCTCGCATCGCCCGGGCATAACGCAGTCGACTGCCCGCGAGCCCTTGGCTGATCCGCAATGCCGCCGCCACCTCCGCAGCCACCGCCGCCTCGGTATCGACCGCCCACTCCTCGGTTTCGCTGCACCGGCCCAATCGCAGCGCGAACAACTCGCCGATCGCCACCAGTTGCGCGGCTGCGGCCCGATTCTCCGCGCGCGCCGACGCGCAGATCCGATCCACCAATGCAGCCGACTCCGGCGTACGCGACGGATACCGCCGCTCAAACCGCTCACTAAGCCGCGCGATCGACTCCGGAGACGGAACCCGCGACTGATCGAACATACGTTCGATTATAGCGTGCTCCACTGACTCAAACTTTCTGACAGGGTCGCGTTATTCACAACGCGGCCGTGAGGAGGAGGTTGAGTGGGTCATGGTCCGATCACGACGAACGAAGGTCCCTGCGGAGGAGAAAACCCGGCTGGTGCTGGCGGTACTGGCCCGGGAGATGACCGGTGCCGAGGCCGCCCGGCGGGGCGGCGGGGACGACAGTGGCCACCACCGAAGCGGCGACCGCTAGTGCGCGGCGGCGTCCCAACTGCGCCCGTAGCCCACCGCGACCTCCAGCGGCACGCTCAGCGGATAGGCGCTGCCCATCTTGTCGCGCACCAGCGCCTCCAACGGCTCGCGTTCCCCGTCGGCCACCTCGAACAACAGCTCGTCGTGCACCTGCAACAGCATCCGCGACTGCAAACCGGAGGCCTTGAGGGCTTGGTCGACGTTGATCATCGCGACCTTGATGATGTCGGCCGCGCTGCCCTGGATCGGGGCGTTGAGCGCGGCCCGTTCGGCGGATTCGCGGACTTGGCGGTTGCTGCTGTCCAGCTCCGGCAGGTAGCGCCGCCGGCCCAGCACAGTGGAGGTGTAGCCGTCCTTGCGGGCCTGCTCGACCACCTCGTGCAGGTACTCGCGCACCCGGCCGAACCGGTCGAAGTAGGCGTCCATCTGCTCTTTGGCCTCTTCGGTGGAGATCTTGAGCTGGGAGGCCAGCCCGTAGGCGCTCAGCCCGTAGGCCAGGCCGTAGGACATCGCCTTGACACGGCGGCGCATGTCCGGGGTCACCTCGTCGATGGGCACCGAGAACGCCCGTGACCCGACGAACGAGTGCAGGTCTTCGCCGGTGTTGAACGCCTCGATCAGGCCCTCATCTGCCGACAGGTGCGCCATGATGCGCATCTCGATCTGGCTGTAGTCGACCGTCATCAGCTCGGGGTAACCCTCGCCGACCACGAAGCCGTCGCGGATCTGGCGACCGGCGTCGGTGCGAATCGGGATGTTCTGCAGGTTTGGGTCAGTGGACGACAGCCGGCCGGTGGCCGCAATCGTCTGGTTCAGCGTGGTGTGGATCCGGCCATCGGAGGCAACCGATTTCAGCAATCCGTCGACGGTCACCTTCAGCCGGGTGACGTCGCGGTGGGTCAGCAGGTGCTCCAGGAACGGATGGCCGGTCTTGTCGAACAGGGACTGCAGGGCATCGGCGTCGGTGGTGTAGCCGGTCTTGGTCTTCTTGGTCTTGGGCATGCCCAATTCGTCGAAGAGCACCACCTGCAGCTGCTTGGGTGAGCCGAGGTTGATCTGCTTGCCGATCACCGCGTAGGCCGCCTCGGCGGCGTCGCGGATCTGGTCGCCGAACCGGCTCTGCAGCTGGCTCAGGTGGTCGAGATCGACGCCGATTCCGGCGGTCTCCAGCTCCGCCAGCACCCGCTGCAACGGCAGCTCGATGTCGACAAGCAGTCTGGACGAGTCGATGCGGGCCAGTTCGAGATCCAGCGCGTCGGCCAGGTCGGTAACGGCCCGGGCCCGCAGGATCGCGGTCTGCACGGCCTGATCGTCGATGCCCTCGGTGTCATCCAGCAGCGAAAGCTGTTGTTGTTCATCGGATTCGGCACGCAACTCCCGGCGCAGGTAGCGTACCGAGAGGTCGTCGAGGCTGAAGCTGCGCTGGCCGGGCCGCACCAGGTAGGCGGCCAGGGCGGTGTCGCAGGTGACGCCGTCCAGGGTCCAGCCGCGCCCGGCCAGGTCGTGGATGGCCAGTTTGGCCTCGTGCAGGGCCTTGGGCTTGGTCGGGTCGGCCAGCCAGGTGCCCAGCGCGGCGTCATCGTCGGCGGTCAGGGCCGCGGTGTCGAGGTAGCCGCCTTCACCGTCCGCCGACGCCAGGGCCAGCGCGGTGGCGTCGCTGTCGAAGCTGCGATGCGTGCCGATCACGGCCAGCCCGGTGCGGCGTCCGTCGGCGGCGTGTTCGGCCAGCCACGTCGCCACTGTGCCCGGCTCCAGCGCGCCGCCGCGCACCTCGAAGCCCTCCTCGGCTTCGGGCACGGCGCCGCCGGCGGTGGAGAGCGTGTCGAACAGCCGGTCGCGTAGCACCCGGAACTCGAGGTCGTCGAAGAGCTGATGGATCTGCTCACGGTCCCACGGCACCAGCCGCAGGGTGTCCGGCGTCTGGGCCAGCGGCACGTTGCGCACCAGGTCAGTCAGCTCGCGGTTGAGGATCACGGTGGACAGGTTGGCGCGCAACGCATCTCCGACCTTGCCCTTGACGGTGTCCACCTGGTCCACCAGCCCCTGCAGGGAGCCGTATTCGGTGATCCACTTCGACGCGGTCTTCTCCCCCACCCCGGGAATGCCGGGCAGGTTGTCGCTGGGGTCGCCGCGCAGCGCCGCGAAGTCCGGGTACTGCGCCGGGGTCAGGCCGTACTTCTCGACGACCGCGTCCGGGGTGAACCGGGTCAGGTCGCTGACGCCCTTGCGGGGGTAGAGCACAGTCACGTTCTCGTTGACCAGCTGCAGGGCGTCGCGGTCGCCGGTGACCACCAGCACCCGATAGCCCTCGGCGTCGGCCTGGGTAGCCAGCGTGGCGATCAGATCGTCGGCCTCAAAACCGGGCTCCGACAACGTGGTGATGCCCAGCGCGACCAGCACTTCCTTGGTGATGTCGATCTGGCCGCGGAACTCATCGGGGGTCGATGAGCGGGTGGCCTTGTACTCCGGGAAACGCTCCGAGCGGAACGTCTGCCGCGACACGTCGAACGCGGCGGCGACGTGGGTCGGGGCCTCGTCGCGGAGCAGGTTGATCAGCATTGCGGTGAACCCGTAGACGGCGTTGGTGGTCAGGCCGCTGCGGGTCTTGAAGTTCTCGGCGGGCAACGCGTAGAAGGCCCGGTACGCCAGCGAGTTTCCGTCCAGTAGCAGCAGCGTCGGTTTGGTCTGGGTCACGGCCCCAACTCTAGGCACCCGTCCCGACACGCAGGAACCGCCGCGCCCTGTCGACGAGTACCCGGGCGGCCGGGCTGCGCGGCCCCGACGCACGCCAGGCCAACACCAGCCGGCCCCGCAGCTCCGGCGTCAGGCGCAGTGCGTGCAGGCCCGGGCGGTTGCGCGCCATCGAGCGCGGCAGGATCGCGACCCCGAGTCCACGCTCGGCGAGCTCCGCCAACGCCTGCGGGGTGCTGGCCTCGAACGCGATCCGCGGCGAGACGCCGATCCCGGCGCAGGCTCGATCGAGCTGGCTGCGGATGCCGGTGCCGACGGGCAGGGTGATCAGCGGCCGCTGTCGCTGGGTCAATTGCGCAAGGCTGACCGTGGCAGCACCGGCCAGCTCGTCGGAGAGGCCTACCGCCGCGTCGACGGGCTCATCGGTGACCACCTCGATGTCCAGCCCGGGGGGCTGCTCGGCGGGACCGACCGAGACGATCGCCAGGTCCAGGTCCCCGCCGCGAACCGCCTCGATCAGCTCGTCGGAATTGGCTGTGCTGAGGGTGATTTCGACGTTCGGATACTCGGCGTGGAAGTCGGCGAGCAGCCCGGGTACGTCGACGGGGTGGGCGGTGACGGTGCCGATCGCGACCGTGCCGCGGACCAGCCGGCTGAGCTCGTCGACGGCCAGCCGCACGTCATCGACCGCCGCGAGTGCCGCTTTGGCATACGGCAGCACCGCCACACCGGCCGCCGTCGGGCGAACCTCCCGGCGGGAGCGGTCCAGCAGCCGCTGGCCGAGTTCGCGCTCCAACCGGCCGATCTGGGCGCTGACCGCCGGTTGCGCCACGTGGACCCGTTGTGCGGCGCGGGTGAAGTTGGCTTCCTCCACCACCGCGACGAAGTATTCGAGCTGCCGCAATTCCATAATTTTTGATTATAGTTTCCGGACTAATAAGATATTGGACTTATAGTTATCGGGCGGCGACGCTGGATTTCATGACTGAGACAGACGTTGTGATCGCCGGCGCCGGTATCGGCGGATTGACCACCGCACTGACCCTGCACGCGCGCGGGATCGGTGCCACCGTCGTCGAAGGTGCTCGGGAGCTGCGCCCGCTGGGTGTCGGCATCAATCTGCTGCCGCACGCGGTCCGAGAGTTGTCCGCCCTGGGGTTGGGCGAGCGGTTGTCTGAGCTGGCGGTCGCCCCAACATCGTTGGCCTACTTCGATACCCGCGGCCGGGAGCTGTTCCGTGAACCGCGGGGAATCGAAGGCGGCTATGAATTCCCGCAGTATTCGGTGCACCGCGGGGAACTGCACTTGCTGTTGCTCGATGCGGTGCGAGAGCGGTTGGGGGCGGGCACGGTACGGACCGGATCGCGGGTCACCGGGTTCGTCGACGACGGCGACGCGGTGCGGGTGCAGCTGGGTGACGACGAACTCCCGGGCGCTTTCTTGGTGGGCGCCGACGGGATTCATTCGGCGGTGCGCGCGCAGTTGCACTCCGGCGGCGACGACCTGCGGTGGTCCGGGGTGCGGATGTGGCGCGGCGCAGCTCCGGGAGAGCCGTATCTGGACGGGCAGACCATGGCGATCGTCAAGGCCGAGGACGGCACCGAGTTGGTGATCTATCGGATCGGCGGCGGCCTGATCAATTGGGTGTTGTTGGTCCCCGAAGCCCCGCCCGGGCCGCTGCCGGGCACCGCGCGCTGGAACCAGCGGTGCGATGCCGGGCAGGTGTTGGGCTACCTGGACGGCTGGGATGTGGATTGGCTCGATGTCACCGACCTGGTGGGGCGCACCGCCGACCCGCTGGAGTACCCGATGGTCGATCGCGATCCGCTGCCGTGGTGGGGCCGGGGACGGGTGACGCTGCTGGGCGACGCGGCCCACCCGATGTATCCGGTGGGCGCCAACGGCGGATCGCAGGCCATCTTGGACGCCCGTGCCCTGGCAGACAGCCTGGCAGCGCATCCGGACACGGGCCTGCGGGTCTATGAGGAGCACCGCCGGGACGCGACCGCGGCGGTGGTGGCCGCCAACCGGGCGATGCACCGCAGCGGCGCCATCCTGCGGCCGGACCACCTGGCCCGCGTCGCCGCCACCTACCGGCGCGACACCAGTGCCGACCGGGCGCAGGTCTGAACTTAGAACACGTTTCAGTTTCGCCGTGCCAGTTGGGTACGCTGACCGAGTGCCAGATGTAGCCTCGCAGCCCGCGATCGACGGGTGGTTTGCCACCGACGACGCCGGCCTCCCCCACCTGATCGGCGCCAAGTGCCCGCAGTGCGGCACCTATGTGTTCCCGCCGCGTGAGAACAACTGCCCCAACCCGGCCTGCGACGGCGATGTGTTGGAGCCGGTCGCGCTGTCGCGGCGCGGCAAGGTCTGGAGCTACACCGAGAACCGGTACCTCCCGCCGTCCCCCTACCCGCCGAGCGACCCGTTCGAGCCGTTCGCGATCGCCGCGGTGGAGCTGGCCGACGAGGGCCTGATCGTGCTGGGCAAGGTCGTCGAGGGCACTCTGGCCGCGGACTTGACGGTCGGCATGGAGATGGAGCTGACCACCATGCCGCTCTACACCGACGATGACGGCGTGACGCGCACCGTCTACGCGTGGAAGAAGGTGGACGCATGAGCCCCCGCGGCGACGATGCAGAGCAGAGCTTGCGGAGCGATGAGGAGGAGTCGCGGTCATGAGCACTGAGCCGCTGTACATCCTGGGTGCGGGCATGCACCCGTGGGGCAAGTGGGGCCGCGACTTCACCGAGTACGGCGTGGTCGCCGCTCGTGCCGCGCTGGCCGACGCCGGCCTGAACGCACAGCAGATCCAGTTCATCGCCGGCGCGGACACCATCCGCAACGGCTACCCGGGCTTCATCGCCGGTTCGACGTTCGCCCAGAAGCTGGGCTGGAACGGGGTTCCGGTGTCGTCCTCGTATGCCGCCTGCGCCTCCGGTTCGCAGGCGCTGCAGAGCGCCCGGGCCCAGATCCTGGCCGGGTTCTGCGATGTGGCGCTGGTGATCGGCGCCGACACCACCCCCAAGGGCGCGTTCGCCCCGGTCGGCGGTGAGCGCAAGAACGACCCGGACTGGCAGCGGTTCCACCTGATCGGGGCGATGAACCCAGTCTACTTCGCGCTGCTGGCCCGCCGCCGGATGGACCTCTACGGCGCCACCTCCGAGGACTTCGCGAGCGTGAAGGTGAAGAACTCCCGGCACGGCCTGTCCAACCCGAATGCCCGCTACCGCAAGGAATCCGCAGTTGCCGACGTGCTGGCCAGCCCGGTGGTCTCCGACCCGCTGCGCCAGCTCGACATCTGCGCCACCTCCGACGGCGCGGCTGCGCTGATCGTGGCCAGCGCCGAATTCGCCCGCAAGCATCTGGGTTCGCTCGAGGGTGTGCCGTCGGTGCGCGCGGTGTCCACCGTGACCCCCCGCTACCCCCAGCACCTGCCCGAATTGCCGGACATCGCAACCGATTCCACCGCCGTGGTGGCGGCCCCGGAGCGGGTGTTCAAGGACCAGATCCTGGACGCCGCCTACGCCGAGGCCGGGATCGGACCCGAGGACGTCAGCCTGGCCGAGGTCTATGACCTGTCGACCGCGCTGGAGATCGACTGGTACGAGCACCTGGGCCTGTGCGCCAAGGGCGAGGGCGAGCAGCTGCTGCGCAGCGGCGCCACCACCATCGGTGGCCGGGTGCCGGTGAACCCGTCCGGCGGGCTGGCCTGCTTCGGCGAGGCGATCCCGGCGCAGGCCATTGCCCAGGTGTGCGAGCTGACCTGGCAGCTGCGCGGTCAGGCCACCGGCCGGCAGGTCGAGGGCGCCACGGTGGGCGTCACCGCCAACCAGGGCCTGTTCGGGCACGGCTCGTCGGTGATCGTCGCCCGCTAGCCCTGGCACGATGACTGAAACCGTCGTCGTCAAAGTCAAGCCGGGCAGCCGCAAAGGCCCCCTGGTGGAGACCGACGACGATGGTCAACTGACCGTCTACGTACGCGAGCCGGCCGTGGACGGCAAAGCGAACGCCGCCGTCATCCGCGTTCTGGCAGAGCATTTCGGCGTGTCGCGCAGCCGTGTCGAACTGGCATCGGGTGCGGGAGCGCGAGTCAAGCGTTTCCGGATCGATCGGTAGGCGACCCGCGGTACCGGGTTCAGCCAGAACCTAACCTGTTCAGCACGCCACGCCTGGTCAACTCGGCGAGTACCACCTCGGCCTGCAGCTCCGCCCGGTCCATACAGGCCACCCGAGCGGCCTCCGGGTCGCGCTGATGGATCGCTGCGGCTTCCGCCTCAAAGCTGGGCAGAAACTCCTCGTGCTCGTTGGCATAGCTCTTCCAGAACCCACGCGGCATGAACACCCGTGAAGCACCGATCGCCGCCTGCAATGGCGGGCCGGCGTATTCCTCGACGATGATCCGGCGAAACTCGATGGCCGCGTCGTGGAACCCGGCCGGCGCCTTGTTGGCGCGCAGTTCCCGCACTGCCGCATCGAGTTCGGCGAGAACACGCGGCGTCGGGCTCACCGCCGCTCGCATCGAGGGAATCGCATTCAATGTCCCGTGCAATTCGTGCTGTTCGCGAACCACGGCCTCATCGAACCGGCTGACAAACACGCCACGGTGATAAACGCCGGCCAGCATCCCCGTTTGTTCGAGTTGGTCGATGCCCTGCTGAACTGGAAGCCGACTGACCCCTAGAGCGCCCGCGATCGCATCGCGGTTGATCCGGTCGCCGGTGCGCAGCTCTCCGGCAAGTACTAGGTCGACAATGTGATTGACAACCAGGTCCTTTTCCTTGACCCCGTATTTCTTGGGCATAGGCGGGCTTAGCCAGAAGCCTCGTCTGACGCCTCCCCCGACGAGCCAGCTTGCGGTAAAAGCGATTCCAGCGCGGCACGGCTGATCCGTCGAAACGCACGCTTGGGCCGGTTGGCATCCAAAATGGCGACCTCCAAGGTGCCCGGTCCCAGCTCGCGCGGTTCGGCACCGTTGCCGGAGTCGGTCTGTTTGAGCGCATTGACCGCGATGTGCAGTGCGTCGGCCAGCTCCGCGTTCTCGGCGTAGGACTCCTTGAGCGCGTTGGTGACCGGCTCGGTGGTGCCGCCCATCACCACGAAGTGCGGCTCATCGGTGATCGAGCCGTCGTAGGTAACCCTGTAGAGCTCAGGCGCTTTGGTCTGCCCCTGGTAGGCGACGCCGGCAACACACAACTCCACCTCATAGGGCTTGGCCTGGTCGGTGAAGATGGTGCCCAAAGTCTGGGCGTAGACGTTGGCCAACTGGCGTGCGGTGACGTCACGGCGGTCATAGGCGTAGCCGCGGGTGTCGGCGAACTGAATGCCGCCGCGGCGCAGGTTCTCGAACTCGTTGATCCGGCCGGCCGCCGCAAAACCCACTCGGTCGTAGAGTTCACTGATCTTCTGCAGCGAGCGAGAAGGATTTTCGGCGACGAACAGCACACCGTCGGCGTAGGCCAGGGCCACCACGCTGCGTCCGCGAGCGATGCCCTTGCGCGCGAGCTCGCTGCGCTCGCGCATCGCCTGCTCGGGCGAGATGAAGTACGGGAAGCTCATTTCTTACCCCGCTTGGTCTCCGGCGCCGAATCCCCGCCACGAGTTCGGCTCTCGACCACCACACGGGCCAGTTCGGCGATCCGTTCCTCGGCGATGTCGACAGCGCCGTCGGCGTCGATGGCGACCGCGGTCGGGTAGATGCCCCGCACCAGGTCCGGGCCGCCGGTGGCGGAGTCGTCGTCGGCGGCGTCATAGAGCGCCTCGATGGCGACTCGCAACGCGGTGTCGGCGTCGTTGATCTGGTTGTAGAGCTTCTTGATCGACGACTTGGCAAACAGCGAGCCCGAGCCCACCGCCTGATAGCCCTCGCTCTCGACGTTCCAGCCGCCGGCGGCGTCGAACGACACGATGCGCCCCGCGGTCTGCGGGTCGTCGGCGTCGATGTCATAGCCGGCCAACAACGGCAACGCCACCAGGCCCTGCATGGCGGCGCCCAGGTTGCCGCGCACCATGGTCGACAGCCGATTGACCTTGCCGGCGAACGTCAGCGGGACACCTTCGAGCTTCTCGTAGTGCTCCAGCTCCACCGCGTAGAGCCGGGCGAACTCGACGGCGATCGCCGCGGTGCCGGCGATGCCGGTCGCGGTGTACTCGTCGGTGACGTACACCTTCTGCACGTCGCGGCCGGCAATCATGTTGCCCTGCGTAGAGCGCCGGTCACCGGCGATCAGGACCCCGCCGGGGTACTTCAACGCGACGATGGTGGTGCCGTGCGGCAGTTGCTCACCGGCCCCGCCGGACTGCGCGGCACCCGCGCCGGTCGGCAGCAGCTCCGGTGCCTGCAACCGCAGGAACTCCGAAAACGACGACAGGCCTACGCCGGTGAGCGCGATTCCTGGGTTTGCTGAGTTGAGGGGCAGACGATCACGCGACAACCAGGTCACTGGCCGCCCTTTTGGACGTACGCGCGCACAAAGTCCTCGGCGTTCTCTTCCAGCACGTCGTCGATCTCGTCAAGCAGGTCATCGGTGTCCTCGGTGAGCTTCTCCCGGCGTTCCTGGCCCGCCGCAGTGTTGCCGGTGAGATCGTCGTCGTCTCCGCCGCCCCCGCCGCGCTTGGTCTGCTCCTGAGCCATTGCTGCCTCCTGAATCTCATCGGCCGCGCATGACCGCGGCCGGTTTCTCCACCCTACCGGTCGGCGCCGATGTTGCTCGGGGTCTAGGTGGTGAGTTGTTGGACCAGTTCGGCGGCGCTGTCCACCGAGTCCAGCAAAGCCCCGACGTGCGCCTTACTGCCGCGCAGGGGCTCCAGCGTGGGGATCCGCACCAACGAGTCCCCGCCCAGGTCGAAGATGACCGAGTCCCAGCTCGCGGCGGCGATGTCGGCCCCGAACCGGCGCAGGCACTCGCCGCGGAAGTAGGCGCGGGTGTCGGTGGGCGGGTTGTGGACTGCGGCCAGCACCTGCTGTTCGGTGATCAGGCGGCGCATCGAGCCACGGGCGACCAGCCGGTTGTACAGACCCTTGTCCAGCCGCACGTCGGAGTACTGCAGGTCGATCAGGTGCAGCCGGGGCGCCGACCAGCTCAGGTTCTCCCGCTGCCGGAAGCCCTCCAGCAGCCGCAGCTTGGCCGGCCAGTCCAGCAGATCGGCGCACTCCATCGGGTCTCGCTCGAGCTGGTCGAGTACTCGGGCCCAGGTCTCGATGATGTCGTTGGCGCGCGGATCCGCGTCACGGCTCTGGACCAGCTTGGCCACCCGGTCGAGGTAGATCCGTTGCAGCGCAAGGCCGGTCATCTCACGGCCGTCGGCCAGTGCGACGGTTGCCCGCAGGGTCGGGTCACGGCTGATGACGTGCACCGCGCGCACCGGCCGGGCCAACACCAGATCGCTCAGGTCGATCCCGTGCTCGGCACCCTCCTCGATCAGGTCGAGGACGAGCGCGGTGGTGCCGACCTTCAGGTACGTCGACGTCTCGGCGAGGTTGGCGTCGCCGATGATCACGTGCAACCGGCGGTACTTGTCGGCGTCGGCGTGCGGTTCGTCGCGGGTGTTGATGATGCCGCGCTTGAGCGTGGTTTCCAAGCCGACTTCGACCTCGATGTAGTCGGCGCGCTGCGAGAGCTGGAAGCCCGGTTCATCGCCCGCGGCGCCCAACCCGACCCGTCCGGAGCCGGTGACCACCTGCCGGGACACCAGAAACGGGGTCAGACCAGCAATGATCGCCGAGAACGGCGTCTGTCGGCTCATCAGGTAGTTCTCGTGGGTGCCGTAGGAGGCGCCCTTGTTGTCGATGTTGTTCTTGTACAGCTGCAGCTTGGCCGCGCCGGGGACGCTGGCCACGTAGCGCGCAGCCGCCTCCATCACCCGCTCGCCGGCCTTGTCCCAGATGACCGCGTCCAGCGGGTCGGTGACCTCCGGCGCGGAGTACTCGGGGTGCGCGTGGTCGACGTAGAGCCGGGCCCCGTTGGTGAGGATCATGTTGGCCGCGCCGACCTCGTCGGCGTCGATGATCGGCGGCGGGCCGCTTGAGCGGCTCAGGTCGAAGCCGCGGGCGTCGCGCAACGGCGATTCCACCTCGTAGTCCCAGCGGGTGCGCTTGGCGCGCGGGATTCCGGCGGCGGCGGCGTAGGCCAGCACCGCCTGGGTGGAGGTGAGGATCGGGTTCGCGGTGGGATCTGACGGCGAAGCGATGCCGTATTCGACTTCGGTCCCGATGATCCTTTGCATCGTTCCAGCCTAGAGGGGGCGCGGAACGCGACCGTCAGAGGTGTTGACCTGACCGAGGTCAGTGGCTAATTTCACCGAAATGTCCACCGAGCAAGCTCGTCCGCGCACGACCGACGTATCCGGCAAGCGCTATGGCGAGGTGCTGCTCGTCGAGATCGGCGAGTCGGGTCCGCAGGCTACCGTCTACAACACCTTCGGCCTCAACGACTGCCCCGCGCCGCTGTGGTCCGCGCTCGACGCGCAGGCCATCGCGACCGAGAACGGCGCGGCCGCGGCCCTGCTCAACGGGCCGCGCTACTGGCTGATGAACACCATCGAAAAGGCACCGCAGGGCCCGCGGGAGATCAAGACTTTCGGCGGTATCGAGATGATCAAACAGGCCCAAGTCGCACTGTCGTCGATGAATCCCGGTCCCTACACCGTCAACGAGGTGAGCCGCCACGCGGTCTTCGTCTTCGATGCCGGCGAGCAGGTCTACGAGCTGATCGACCCCGACGGGCGGCGTTGGGTCATGCAGACCTGGAGCCAGGTCGTCGATGCGAACTTGTCGCGAGCCGACCTCGCCGGACTCGCCGACCGGCTCAAGCTGCCGCCCGGTTGGACCTACCAAGCGCGCGTGCTGGACGACCCGTTACGCGTGGACACCACCACCGAGGTTGCGCGCGTGCTGCAGGACGACCTGACCAACAGCTATTCGCTGCAGAACCGCTAGCGCTACAGGTACTGGCCCAGGTTGGACTCGGTATCAATAGCACGACTGGCGCTCGACGACTTGCCGGTGACCAGGGTGCGGATGTAGACGATCCGCTCGCCCTTCTTGCCCGAGATCCGTGCCCAGTCATCGGGGTTGGTGGTGTTGGGCAGGTCCTCGTTCTCGGCGAACTCGTCGACGATCGAGTCCAACAGGTGCTGGATGCGCAGGCCCGGCTGGCCGGTCTCCAGCACCGACTTAATGGCGTTCTTCTTCGCGCGGTCGACGACGTTCTGGATCATCGCCCCGGAGTTGAAGTCCTTGAAGTACATGACCTCTTTGTCACCGTTGGCGTAGGTGACCTCCAGGAACCGGTTGTCGTCGATCTCGGCGTACATCCGGTCGACGACCTTCTCGATCATCGCTTTGATGCAGGCGCCACGATCCCCGCCGAACTCCGCAAGGTCGTCGGCGTGCACCGGCAGCGTCTCGACCAAGTACTTCGAGAAGATGTCTTGTGCGGCTTCGGCATCGGGGCGCTCGATCTTGATCTTGACGTCCAGGCGGCCAGGCCGCAGGATCGCCGGGTCGATCATGTCCTCGCGGTTGGAGGCGCCGATCACGATGACGTTCTCCAGCCCCTCCACGCCGTCGATCTCACTGAGCAGCTGAGGCACGACGGTGGTCTCCACGTCCGAGGAGACACCGGTGCCACGGGTGCGGAAGATCGAGTCCATCTCGTCGAAGAACACGATCACCGGCGTGCCCTCGGAGGCCTTCTCGCGCGCCCGCTGGAAGATCAGCCGGATGTGGCGTTCGGTCTCGCCGACGAACTTGTTCAGCAGCTCGGGTCCCTTGATGTTGAGGAAGTACGACTTGGCCTCATGGGCGTCGTCCCCGCGCACCTCGGCCATCTTCTTGGCCAGCGAGTTGGCCACCGCCTTGGCGATCAGCGTCTTACCGCAGCCGGGCGGGCCGTAGAGCAGCACGCCTTTGGGCGGACGCAACGCGTATTCCCGGTAGAGATCCTTATGCAGGAACGGCAGTTCCACGGCATCGCGGATCTGCTCGATCTGGCGAGTCAGGCCGCCGATGTCGCCGTAGCTGACGTCGGGCACCTCCTCGAGCACCAGGTCTTCGACCTCGGCCTTGGGGATGCGTTCGAAGGCGTAGCCGGCCTTGGTGTCAACCAGCAGCGAGTCGCCGGGGCGCAGCTTGCGGGGACGCCGGTCATCCGAGAGCGCGTCCGGGATGCTCTCGGGCAGGTCCGCGGCGACCAACGGCTCGGCCAGCCAGACGATGCGCTCCTCGTCGGCATGACCGACAACCAGCGCCCGGTGCCCGTCGGACAGAATTTCGCGCAACGTGGATATTTCGCCGACCGACTCGAAATTGCCGGCCTCGACGACTGTTAGCGCCTCGTTGAGCCGGACCGTCTGGCCCTTCCGGAGGGTTGCTACGTCGATATTGGGCGAGATGTTCAGCCGCATCCGGCGGCCCGAGGTGAACACGTCGACGGTCTCGTCCTCGTGACTGCCCAGCAGCACGCCGTAACCGCTCGGCGGCTGACCAAGTCGATCGACCTCCTCACGCAACGCCAACAACTGCTGACGCGCCTCTTTGAGGGTGTCCATCAGCTTGGAGTTTCGCGCGGTCAACGAGTCAATATGCGCTTCGAGCTGGCGCACGTCGCGGCCCACGCGAGTGGTGTCCTGCGGGGTGCTGTCGAGCTGCGCGCGCAACACCGCGGCTTCGCGGCGCAGTTCTTCCAACTCGGCGAAGTCATCACCGGGCGTGCCCGGCCCCCCTGACGCGTCGTATGTCTCAGGACGCGGCGAATCTTCCATGTTGCTCATGGTGCGCTCCTTTCCCGAACTGGAAGTTGAAGCGACGGATACCTCAACGCTACCGGCCATTGTGCATTCGCGTGCTCTGTGGCAATCCGACACACCGGCTCCGCTGCTAGCCTCGCTCTCAAATCGGGTGACCGACAGGACCTAGAAAGGATCCGAATGAACGTGAAATCCCTCGCCACGGGGATGGCAGCCGTCGCGACCATCAGCGCAGCCGTTTCAACTGTGAGCTACCTGGCAACGCCGGCGCCTGCCGCCGCCGAGGCACCCACGACGGTGTTCCTCGCCCCGCTGCCGTTGGACCCGGCCGCCGCCGTACCTGCCCCCGAGCAGCTGGCCAGCGTGCTCAACACGCTGGCCGACCCCGGTGTCCCCGCCGCCGGCAAGTCCGACCTCGTCGAGGGCGGCCTGGGCCCGGTCGAGACCGGTGCCATCGACCACCGGCTGCAGAAGGCGCTCAAGAAGGGCGCCCTTCCGCTGTCGATCAGCGTGGCCAACGTCGTACCGGCCGGCCCCGGAGCGGCCAGCGCCGACGTCACTGCGTCGGGGCCGAAGCTGGAGCCGCACTCGGTGAATCTCACATTCGTCGACCAGGGTGGCTGGAAGCTCTCCCGGGCCTCGCTGTTGTCGTTGTCGCAGCTGACGTCGAGCTGATCGCAGACCCGATGTGTAGTCACCGCATCGCCTGGCCCGCTGCCCTCGCGGCGGCCGTTCTGGCGATGTCGGGCTGCGCGGGCCACCAGCCGGCGGAGCCGGTGGCCGAGGTTCCGGTGACGTCGACGACGGTGCCTGTCCAGGCGCCGTCGTCGGCTTTGCCGGCACCCGAGGCGTTGACCGATGTGCTGTACCGACTGTCGGACCCCGAGGTTCCCGGCGCAGACAAGCTGGCACTCATCGAGGGCGCCAAACCCGCCGACGCCGCAACCATCGACAAATTCGCCACCGCACTCAAAGACGGCGGCTACCTGCCGCTGAATCTGGAGGCCGCCGGTCTCGGCTGGTCAGACCGTTCCCCAGGCAACGTGACCGCCGACGTCACCGTCAACACGGCCAATCCCGCTACCGGCACGTTCTTTTTCCCGATGGAGTTCACCCCCAATCGCGGCGACTGGCAGCTGTCACAGGCCACCGCCAAGAGCCTGCTGGCGTTCGGCAACGCCCAGACCCGCAGCACTGGGCCGGCGCCGCCGACGCCCTGACGATGTGGATTGGCTGGCTCGAATTCGATCTTTTGCTCGGTGACGTGCACTCGCTCAAGCAGAAGCGGTCGGTGGTGCGACCGATCGTCGCGGAGTTGCGTCGCAAGTTCGATGTGTCTGCCGCTGAGACGGGATCACTAGATCTCCACCGGCGCACTGGAATTGGGGTGTCGGCGGTATCCGGTGACCGCGGTCATCTGGTGCAGATCCTGGACGCCGCCGAGCGGCTGGTGGCGGACCGGCCAGAGATCGAGCTGCTGTCGGTGCGCCGGGGGTTGAGCCGCAGCGATGACTGACTTGCGCGAGCAGACACAGAATCGCACGCTAAGCGCTCCATTCGTGCGATTCTGCGTCTGCTCGCCGATCAGACTCACACCGGCCGTTTACGCCCCAACCGAGTCGGGGTGACGGTGTCCGGCGCCAACCGGCGGGCGCAGACCAGGAATGCGGTGTGTCCGCGCATCGCGTGCTGGGGCCGCACCGCCAGGCCGACGACGTTCCAGCCGCGCTGCATGGTCTCCCAGGACCGTGGCTCGGTCCAGCACTGCTGCTCGCGCAGCGCCTCGTTCACCTGGGACAACTGAGTGACGGTGGCGACGTAAATCACCAGCACGCCGCCGGGCACCAGGACCCGCGACACGGTGCCCAGCACGTCCCAGGGCGCCAGCATGTCCAGCACCACCCGATCGATCGACCCGTCGGGCAGGTCACAGTCGGCCACATCGCCCATCACCAGCTGCCAGTTGTCGGGCTGGTGCCCGAGGAAGGTCTCGACGTTGGCGCGGGCGTGCACGGCGTGGTCGTCACGCAGCTCGTAGGAGATCACCTTGCCCTCCGGGCCGACCGCCCGCAGCAGCGACAGCGTCAGGGCGCCCGACCCGGCCCCGGCCTCGAGCACCCGAGCCCCGGGGAAGATGTCGCCCTCGTGGATGATCTGCGCAGAGTCCTTGGGATAGATCACCTGAGCACCGCGCGGCATTGACATCACGTAGTCGACCAGCAGCGGCCGCAGCACCAGGAACGGGTCGCCGTTGGCGGACTTGACCACGCTGCCGTCGGGCAGCCCGATCACCTCGTCGTGCGGAATGGCCCCGCGGTGGGTGTGGAAGTCACCGCCGGGGACCAGCACCGTGGTGTAGCGGCGCCCCTTGGCGTCGGTGAACTGGGCCCGATCGCCCGCCTGAAAGATCCCGGATTCGGACACAGCCTTCCACCCTACGCAGCGTGTGCGAGCGGGGTTGTCAGTGCATGCCCGTAGGGTTCCCAGGTATGAGCAAGCCTGCGTTATCCCCGTCGCGGGCGGCCGATTTCAAACAGTGCCCGCTGCTGTATCGCTTCCGGGCCATTGACCGGCTCCCGGAACCACCGTCAGCAGCGCAACTGCGCGGCTCGGTGGTCCACGGTGCACTGGAGCGGCTCTACGCGCTGCCCGCACCCCAGCGCGACCCCGAGACCGCCCGGGACCTGGTGACCCCGGCCTGGGAGCAGCTGATCAGCACCGCCCCGGAGTTGGACGCCGGGCTGGACGCCGAGCAGCTCATGGCCGAGGCACGCAAGCTGCTGGTCGGCTACTACCGGCTGGAGGATCCCCGCCGATTCGACCCGCAGAGCTGTGAGCAGCGGGTCGAGGTCGAGCTGGCCGACGGCACCCTGCTGCGAGGCTTCGTCGATCGGATCGACGTCTCGGCGACCGGAGAACTGAGGGTGGTCGACTACAAGACCGGCCGGGCGCCGTCGGCCACCGGGCGGCTGTCCGGGGCCGCCGAATCCAAGGCACTGTTCCAGATGAAGTTCTATGCGGTGGCGCTGCTGCGGTCCCGCGGCGTGATGCCCGCCCGGTTGCGGCTGATCTATCTGGCCGACGGGCAGCTGCTGGACTACTCCCCCGACCACGCCGAGTTGCTGCGTTTCGAGAAAACGTTGATCGCGATCTGGCAGGCCATCCAAACCGCCGGCGCCACAGGTGATTTCCGTCCACAGCCGTCACGCCTGTGCGACTGGTGCGCGCATCGCGCGCTGTGTCCGGCGTTCGGGGGGACCCCGCCGCCCTACCCCGGCTGGCCGGCCGACACTGCGGCATGACCGGCAGCTACTACCGGCGCGCGGATGGTTCCGCCGGCGCCGTTTACGAATCCACTGACCTGACCCGCAGCAACTGGGGCCAGATACAGCACGGGTCTCCTCCGCTGGCGCTGCTGACCCGCGAGATCGAGCAGCTGCTCGACGGATCGGGCCAGCGGATCGCCCGACTGAGCCTGGACATCCTGGGGGCGATACCGGTGGCCCCGGTGCGGGTTGCGGCCCGGGTCCAGCGGCCGGGCCGGCGGATCGCTTTGCTGGAAGCCGAGATGTTCACCTGTGACGACGACCGGCCGGTGGCACGGCTGAGCGCGTGGGCACTGGCCACCTCCGACACCACCGCGGTGTCCTCCGACCGGCACGCGCCACTGATCAGCGGGCCGTCGCTACCGCCACCGGAGTGGTTCGCCCGGGCCAGCGGCTACGCCCATTCGGTGCGCTGGCGGGTCCAGCCGGACGCGCCCGACGGCACCGCGATCGCCTGGCTGAGCCCGCAGGTGCACCTGGTGGACAGCGAACCGACCACCGCCCTGCAACGGCTGGCGATGGTGGTCGACTCCGCGAACGGCGTCGGCGCCGCGCTGGACGTCGACGAGTACATGTTCATGAACACCGACACCGTGGTGCACCTGCATCGGCTGCCGACGGGGGCGGACTTCGGCCTACGAGCCCGCGCCTCCATCGGACCCGACGGGGTGGGCGTCACCACCGCGGAGCTGTTCGACGACGACGGATTCTTCGGGACGTCAGCGCAGGCGCTGCTGGTGCAGCGGCGCTGACCGGCGGCTCAGACCACCGCGGTCAACGCGGCGATCGCCAGTCCGCCCAGCACCGCGATGGTGTCCTCCACCAACGCGACCGGCAGGTCGTGGCCGCCGTTGGCAGCGACCACACGCTGTCGCATGGCGAAACCGACCAGGGTGCCGATCACCGCACCGATGATGCCGGCGCCGAGTGCCGTCCAGGTGTAGTTCCAGGCCGTGCCGAGTACCGCGCCGGCGAACCCGCCCAGCACGATCCGCGCGCCGAACTGCATGGGCACGGTGCGCGCCGGGGTGCTGGGCAATTGGTCGGCGATGAATTCACCGACCGCCAGCAGCGTCAAGATAGTGACGGTCACCGGATGGCTCAGCCATTCGACCCATGTTCCGTTCAAGTTGATCCACTGCAGGACGGCGGCCCAGGCCATCACGGCCGGCGCGGTGAACGCGCGCAGCCCGGCGACGGCACCGATGAACAGCGCGAGCACCAGCACGATGAAATGCGTCACCACTACCTCCCGGGCCAGTCGAGCCGACCACCGGACGTTAACACGGCAAAGGCTCAGCTACCGGGACTGATCAAAATCGGCAGAATCTGATGTCCGAGGCGAGGATCGCCTTCGCCCCGATCGCGGCCAACTCGTCCATGATCGCGTTGACCTCGCGTCGTGGTACCAATGCGCGCACCGCCGCCCACTCCGGATCGGCCAGCGGCGCGATGGTCGGCGACTCCA
The DNA here is from genome assembly GCA_024758765.1 of Mycobacterium sp. SVM_VP21. Classification (NCBI taxonomy): domain Bacteria; kingdom Bacillati; phylum Actinomycetota; class Actinomycetes; order Mycobacteriales; family Mycobacteriaceae; genus Mycobacterium; species Mycobacterium cavoris. The sequence goes on along the minus strand of CP101406.1, from coordinate 4,433,028 downwards.
GGCCCGGGGTGATCGCGACGGCCTGGTCAAGCAGCGCGCGCGGGCAGTCGTAGTCGAGCATCAGGTATTGCTGGCCGAACACCACGCCCTGTACCCGGGCGGCCAACTGGTCGCGGGCGGCAGCGGTCTCGGCGCTGCGGCCATTGGCTACGGCGCCCTCGATCAACACCGCTTCGGAATCGCAGAGCGACTCACCGAAAGCCACCAGCCCGTGCTGGCGAAGGGTGCGCCCGGAGCCCACCACGTCGGCGATCGCGTCGGCCACCCCCAGCTGGATCGAGATCTCCACCGCCCCGTCGAGCCGGATGACGGTGGCCTCGATGCCCTTACCGGCCAGATCCTTGCGGACCAGGTTCGGATAAGCGGTGGCGATGCGCTTGCCGGCCAGGTCCGCCGCGACCCAGTCCCGCCCGGCCGGAGCCGCGTAGCGGAATCGCGAGGAACCGAAACCCAGTGCCAACCGCTCGGCCACCGGCGCGCCGGATTCGGCCGCCAGATCCCGTCCGGTGATCCCGAAGTCGAGTTCACCGGACCCGACGTAGATGGCGATGTCCTTGGGCCGCAGGAAGAAGAACTCGACCTTGTTGGCCGGGTCGATGACCGTCAGATCCTTGGCGTCGGTGCGGCTGCGGTAGCCGGCCTCCGACAGCATTGCCGCGGCAGCCTCACTGAGCGCCCCCTTGTTGGGGACCGCAACACGCAACATGCTCACAGCTTTCCGTAGACGTCGGACAGCGTCAGCCCGCGCGAGATCATCAGCACCTGGGTCCAATACATCAGCTGGCTGATCTCCTCGGCCAGGTCTTCATCGGACTGGTGCTCGGCGGCGAGCCACACCTCGCCGGCCTCCTCCAGGATCTTCTTGCCGATCGTGTGTACACCGGCGTCCAGCGCCGCCACGGTGCCGCTGCCGGCCGGCCGGGTCGCGGCACGCTCACCGAGCTCGGCGAACAGCTCCTCGAAGGTCTTCACGAGCAGGGATTGTTTCATGCGGCGTCAGGATGGGTCACGTCGGTTTCCGGCGGAGGCTGGGTGGAAGTCGGCCAGCCGGGCGCAGATTTCGTGCAGGTCCGCCAGCCCAAGCCCGGTCAGGGTCGGCACCTGGTGGCGCCGAGCGCCGCCCGGCACCGGCAGCGCATTGGGCACGACCAGCACCGCGCACCCGGCCGCCTCGGCCGCGGCGGCGCCCGTCGGCGAGTCCTCCACGGCCAGACACCAGCGCGGATCCAGGTCCAGCAGCTGCGCGGCACGCAGGTAGGGATCCGGCGCCGGCTTACCCGCGGGCACCTCGTCACCACAGACCACGGCCGCGAAATAGTGCCGTCCGATGCTGCCCAGCGCCCGCTCGGCCAGCATCCGCGGGGTGTTGGTCACCAAGGCCGTCGGCATCCCCGCGCCGGCCAGCTCGTCGAGCAGCTCCCGGGCGCCGTCGCACCAGGGCAGGCCCGCGTCGAACAGCTCACCGGTGTAGTCGTGCAGCCAGCGCGCCGAGGCCGCCATGGCCGCCGGATCGAGCGGCAGTCCCAGGTCGTCGTAGACGATCCGCATGGTGTCCTCCGCGCAGCCACCGACCGTGGACGCCCGGACCTCCGGGGTCAGCACCCCGCCGAGCCGGTCGTAGAGGGCGTCCATCGCGACGTCCCACAGCTTCTCGGAGTCGACCAGGGTGCCGTCCATGTCGCACAGCACCGCACGCAACACCGCCAACTGAGCTCAGTCCTCCGGGTTGTAGCCGAGGTTGGGCGCAAGCCAGCGCTCGGCCTCCGACAGGGTCCAGCCCTTGCGCTTGGCGTAGTCGGCGACCTGGTCCTGGGCCAGCCGGCCGATCACGAAGTACTGCGACTGCGGGTGCGAGAAGTACAGGCCACTGACGGCGGCGCCGGGCCACATCGCCATCGACTCGGTCAGCTCGATGCCGGTCCGCTCGTGGACGTCCATCAACGTCCAGATCGTCGCCTTCTCGGTGTGTTCCGGGCAGGCCGGGTAGCCCGGCGCAGGACGGATGCCCTGATACTTCTCGGCGATCAGCGCATCGTTGTCCAACTGCTCATCGGGCTGGAATCCCCAGAACTCCTTACGAACCCGCTGATGCATCCGTTCGGCGAAGGCCTCCGCCAACCGGTCGGCGACCGACTCCAGCAGAATCGCGCTGTAGTCGTCGAGATCTGCCTTGAACTCCGCGATCTTCTCGCCGCTGCCAAGCCCGGCGGTGACGGCGAAGGCGCCGATGTAGTCCGCCAGACCCGTTTCCTTGGGGGCGATGTAGTCCCCCAGCGACCGGTTCGGGATACCGGCCCGGTGCTCACCCTGCTGACGCAGGTTGTGGAACATCGTCAGCACCTCGGTACGGGTCTCGTCGGTGTAGACCTCGACGTCGTCACCGACCGCGTTGGCCGGGAAGAACCCGATCACCGCGTTGGCCGTCAGCCACTTCTCCTCGATCAGGGTGTCGAGCATCTGCTGGGCGTCGTTGTACAGCTTGCGGGCGGCCTCGCCCGAAGCCGGGTTGTTGAGGATGTCGGGGAAGCGCCCCTTCATCTCCCAGGCGTTGAAAAACGGCTGCCAGTCGATGAACTCGCGCAACTCGGAGAGGTCATAGTCAAGAAACTCCCGCACGCCGAGGCCCTGGGCAGGTACCGGCGGCGTGTAGCCGTCCCAATCGATCGGCGTCCGGTTCGCCCGGGCCTTCTCCAGCGGCACCATCGGCCGCTCGTTCTTCTGCGCGTGCCGTTCTCGCAGGGAGGCGTAATCCTTCGCGGTCAATTCCAGCAGCGCCGGCCGCTGCTTGTCGTCGAGCAGCGCAGCCGCGACCGGAACGGAACGCGAGGCATCTTTGACCCAGACCACCGGACCGCTGCGACGCGGCGCAATCTTCACGGCTGTATGGGCGCGCGAAGTGGTCGCGCCGCCGATCAGCAGCGGGATCTGGAGGCCTTCACGCTCCATCTCGGCGGCAAAGCCAGCCATCTCCTCCAGCGACGGGGTGATCAGGCCGGAGAGGCCGACGATGTCGGCGTTGTATTCCTTGGCCGCAGCCAGGATCTTCTCGGCAGGCACCATCACCCCGAGGTCGACGACGGTGTAGTTGTTGCACTGCAGCACGACCCCGACGATGTTCTTGCCGATGTCGTGAACATCGCCCTTCACGGTCGCCATCACGATCGTGCCGTTGGTGTGCTCGGCTTCACCGGGCTGCTTCTCCGCCTCGATATACGGCAGCAGGTAGGCCACGGCCTTCTTCATCACCCGGGCCGACTTCACCACCTGGGGCAGGAACATCTTGCCCGCGCCGAAGAGGTCACCGACCACGTTCATGCCGTCCATCAGCGGGCCCTCGATCACCTCGATCGGGCGACCGCCCGCGGCGGCGATCTCGGCCCGCAACTCCTCGGTGTCCGTCTCTACGTCCGCGTCGATGCCCTTGACCAGGGCGTGCGTGATCCGCTCACGAACCGGAAGAGATCGCCACTCGGCCGCCGCCGGGTCTTCGGCCTTCTCGGACGAGTTGAACCGTTCGGCGATCTCCAGCAGCCGCTCGGCGGCGTCGGGGCGCCGGTTGAGCACCACATCTTCGATGCGCTCCCGCAGTTCGGGGTCGATCGAGTCGTAGGGCACCAGCGCACCGGCGTTGACGATGCCCATGTCCAGGCCGGCCTTGATGGCGTGGAACAGGAACACCGCATGAATCGCTTCGCGCACAGGGTTATTGCCGCGGAACGAGAACGACACGTTCGAGATACCGCCGGAGATGTGCACCCCAGGAAGGTTCGCCTTGATCCAGGCGCAAGCCTCGATGAAGTCGATCCCGTAGGTGGCGTGCTCCTCGATGCCGGTCGCCAGCGCGAAGCAGTTCGGGTCGAAGATGATGTCCTCGGCCGGGAAACCGACCTCTTCGGTCAGGATCCGGTAGGCACGCCCGCAGATCTCCTTGCGGCGCTCCAGGTTGTCGGCCTGGCCCTGCTCGTCGAAGGCCATCACGACCACGGCGGCCCCGTACTTGCGGCACAGCCGGGCCTCGCGGATGAACTTCTCCTCGCCCTCCTTCATGGAGATCGAGTTGACGATCGGCTTGCCCTGCACATTCTTCAGGCCCGCCTCGATGACCTCCCACTTCGACGAGTCGATCATCACCGGCACGCGGCTGATGTCCGGCTCGGACGCAATCAGTTTGGTGAACCGGTCCATCGCGGCGACGCCGTCGATCATGCCCTCGTCCATGTTGATGTCGATGACCTGCGCACCGACCTCGACCTGCTGCAGCGCAACCGACAGGGCGGTGTCGTAGTCCTCGGCCTTGATCAGGTTGCGGAACCGGGCGGAGCCGGTGATGTTGGTGCGTTCACCGATATTCACGAACAGGGAGTCGTCGGTGATGTTGAGCGGTTCCAGACCCGAGAGCCGGGTGGCAACGTCGATGGCCGGCACCTCGCGCGGCGGCTTACCCTCGACGACCTTGGCGATCTCGGCGATGTGCGCCGGCGCCGTTCCACAGCAGCCCCCGACCATATTGACCAGGCCCGCGTCGGCGAAGTCCGCGATGTAGGAGGCCTGAGCCTCCGGCGACTCGTCGTACTCGCCGAAGGCGTTGGGCAGGCCCGCGTTCGGGTAGCAGGAGATGTAGGTGTCCGCGATCCGGGCCATCTCGGCGATGTAGGGCCGCATCTCCGGCGCGCCCAAGGCGCAGTTGAGGCCCACCGCGATCGGCTTGGCGTGCCGGATCGAGTTCCAGAACGCCTCGGTCACCTGACCCGACAACGTGCGCCCGGAGGCATCGGTGATGGTGCCGGAGATGATGACCGGCCAGCGGCGTCCGCGGTCCTCGAACAGCGTCTCTACGGCGAACACCGCCGCCTTGGAGTTCAGCGAGTCGAAAATGGTCTCGATCAGGAGGATGTCGGCGCCACCGTCGACCAGGCCGTTGGCGGCTTCGAGGTAGGCGGCGACCAGCTGGTCGTAGGAGACGTTGCGAGCGCCGGGGTCGTTGACGTCCGGCGAGATCGATGCGGTCCGCGTCGTCGGCCCGAGCGTACCGGCCACGTAGCGGGGCTTGTCGCCGGTGCTGAACTCGTCGGCCGCCTTGCGGGCCAGCGCGGCACCCGCGTAGTTCAACTCGTAGCTGAAGTCCGCCATGTCGTAGTCGGCGAGCGAGACCGCGTTCGCGTTGAACGTGTTGGTCTCCAGAATGTCGGCGCCCGCCTCGAGGTACTCGCGGTGGATGCCCTCGATAATCTGCGGCTGCGTCAGGGTGAGCAGGTCGTTGTTGCCCTGCAGTGCGGTCGGCCACTCGGTGAACCGGTCGCCGCGGTAGCCGGCCTCATCCGGGCGGTCCCGCTGAATCGCCGTGCCCATCGCGCCGTCGATCACCATGATCCGCTGGCTCAAAGCAGCCGTCAGCTCGTCGGTACAGTCAGGCCGAATGTTGGGCTCAAAGGCATTCATGCGGGCTCCTTCCGTGACGGAAGGCGTCCTTAACTCTGTCGAGCGTGGCGGTCACCGGCAGAGACCGGCGAACCGTTGCAACGCCTCTCGACGGGAAAAGTCTACGTGGTCACCCAGCGTCGAGACGAATGCCCCGACGAACAAGCCGACTCCCCCGGTCCGGCGCGGCCCGTGATCTTTGCGCAGGCCTTACCCTGGCCTTGTGACCCGACCGGATGACGGCGCTGCCCTTCCCGAACTGCACGACACCATCGTCGTGGCTGCGTTCGAGGGCTGGAATGACGCCGGCGACGCCGCCAGCGATGCGGTGCAGCACCTCAACAGCATCTGGGAGGCCCGGCTGATCGTCGAAATCGACGACGAGGCCTACTACGACTACCAGGTGAATCGGCCGGTGATCCGCCAGCTCGACGGCGTCACCCGGGAGCTGGTGTGGCCGTCGATGCGCATTTCCCACTGCCGGCCGCCGGGCAGCGATCGCGACATCGTGCTGATGCACGGCGTCGAGCCGAACATGCGGTGGCGGTCGTTCTGCGCCGAGCTGCTGGCGGTCATCGAAGAACTCGACGTCGACACCGTGGTGATCCTGGGCGCGCTGCTGGCCGACACCCCGCACACCCGCCCAGTGCCGGTGTCGGGGGCCGCGTACTCGGCGGAATCGGCCACCCGCTTCGGGCTGACCGAGACCCGCTACGAGGGGCCGACCGGTATCACCGGGGTGTTCCAAGACGCGTGTGTGGCGGCCGGGATTCCGGCGGTCACCTTCTGGGCGGCGGTGCCGCACTACGTCTCACAGCCACCCAACCCCAAGGCCACGGTCGCCCTGCTGCGCCGCGTCGAGGATGCCCTGGACATCGAGGTTCCGCTGGGCGACCTGCCGGCGCAGGCCGAGGAGTGGGAGCTGGCGGTCAGCGAGATGGCCAGCGAGGATGACGAGATCGCCGACTACGTGGCCTCCTTGGAGGAACGCGGCGACGCCGAGGTCGACATGACCGAGGCGCTGAACAAGATCGACGGCGACGCGTTGGCCGCCGAGTTCGAGCGCTACCTGCGGCGCCGGCGGCGCTGAACCGCCGGGCTCATGCGGCGGTCCCAGCTTCGCCTCTCCTGCGTCGAACCTCGCTGAACCGCCGGGCTCATGCGGCGGTCCCAGCTTCGCCTCTCCTGCGTCGAACCTCGCTGAACCGCCGGGCTCATGCGGCGGTCCCAGCTTCGCCTCTCCTGCGTCGAAGACTTTGACGGGTCTCTCGAAGAATCACGCGATGACCTTCAATCATTCGGCAACGACACGCCGGTCCCGCTGATCAGGTCCGACTCGTACACCACTCTGCTGGACGCAACCTGGCCAGCAAGGCCGGGGGTTCGGCAAACAACCGGACCTTCTGCACCCGCGAACAGGGCTAGCCACTAGTCTGGAGCGTCAACGATCAATCAAGGACGATCCGTCAACGCATCGAACGCCGCCGAACAGCGGCGCGTCAGCCGCAGCGGAACGCCAGCAGCCCGGTTCGCATGACATCGCGTCGCGCGGAACGACAAGGAGACCGGGCAAATCGGAAAGGCAGATCCATGAGCCACGAACGGGCGCTCATCTTCTTCACCATGTTCATGATCGCGATGGTGGGGGTGACCGCAGGGGTCGTCACCTGGATCGGCTGATCGCTCCCCACCGCGGTAGCGTCATCGCCCCATGACACGTCCCGATCTCGTCTTATACAGCGTCACCGACCGCGTAGCGCTGATCACCGTCAACGATCCGGACCGGCGTAACGCCGTCACCGGCGCGATGTCGGTGCAGCTGCGGGGCGCTGTGGAGCGGGCCGAAGCCGACCCCGGGGTGCACGCGGTGGTGGTCACCGGCGCCGGCCGGGCGTTCTGCGCCGGCGCCGATCTGTCGGCCCTCGGTGCGGCGACCGAGGACGGACTGTTGGCGCTCTACGACGGTTTCATGGCGATCGCACAGTGCACGTTGCCCACGGTCGCCGCCGTCAACGGTGCCGCGGTGGGTGCGGGCCTGAACCTGGCGCTGGCCGCCGACGTGCGTATCGCCGGTCCGGCCGCGCTGTTCGACGCCCGTTTCCAACAGTTGGGTCTGCATCCCGGCGGCGGTGCCACCTGGATGCTGCACCGGGCGGTCGGTCCTCAGGTGGCCCGGGCCGCACTGTTGTTCGGCATGCGTTTCGACGCCGAGGCCGCGGTGCGGCACGGCTTGGCGCTGCAAGTCGACGACGACCCGGTCGCCGCGGCGATGAACCTGGCCGCCGGGCCGGCCTCAGCGCCTCGGCAGGTGGTTTTGGCGACCAAGGCGACAATGCGCGCCACCGCCAGCCCCGGGGCGGTCGAGGGCGACCAACACGAGTTCGCTAAGCAGACCGAGCTGGGTCCGCAGGCAGCCACCGTGGAGTCGCCGGACTTCGCCGCACGGCTGGCCGCAGCGCAGCGCAAATAACAGCGCCCGACTACAGATCCAGCAGCGCGATCTCGGGTTGTTCAATCAGATCGCGAAGCGCACATAGGAATTCGGCGATCTGCGCGCCGTCGGCGACGCGATGGTCGAATGCGCACGTCAGGGTCAGCTGCGGACGCACGACGACGGTGTCGCCCACCGCCACCGGCCGTGGTTTCAGCGAACCGATCCCCAGGATGGCCGCCTCCGGGTAATTGATCACCGGCACCCCGTCGTCGAGGCCGAGCGCCCCGAAGTTGGAGACCGTGAATGTCGAACCCTGCAGCTCGGCCGGTTTGAGGGTGCCGGCCCGAGCCTCGGTAATCAGCCGGGCAACGATGTCGGCGAGTTCACGGGTGGTTTTGCGCTGCGCGTCGAACACCACCGGCACCAGCAGGCCGCGGGGCGCGGCCACTCCGAACCCCAGGTGCACGCCGTGATGGGTGCGGATCATCGGGCCCGCGGGCGCTTCGACCCAGGTGGCGTTCAGCGCCGGGTGGCGGATCAGGGCGATGACCAGCAGACGAAGGATCAGCACGAACGGAGTGATCCCCGCGGCGCCCGCCTCGACGAGCCGGTCGCGCAGCTGCAGCAGGTTGGTGCCGTCGACCTGCACGCTGGCGTGCGCGTCGGGGATCCGGCTGCGCGACAGTGTCATCCGCTCGGCCATGGCCGCCTGCACCGGGCTGGGCCGACGAAGTTCGTCGTCGGGTGCCGCCTCGCCGGCGGCGGCCCGCACATCGTCGGGGGTGATCACGCCGCTGGGTCCGGGCGGCACGCGGCTCAAGTCGACACCCAGCTCGGCGGCGAGCTTGCGGGCACCCGGCTTGGCCTGGGGCCGCCCTGTGGTGGACGTGCAGATGCGCCGGCTGGTGTCGAAGGTGTCGTCGGCTCCGTAGCCGACCAGCACCGGGGCGCGCCCGGCGGGCGCGGCTGGGCGCTCGGCCGGCGTACCAGTGTCGATACGCACCAAGGGTGCCCCGACCGCGAGCACGTCTCCCACCGCGCCGCCCAGCTCGACCACCCTGCCGGCATACGGGCTGGGAATCTCCACCTCGGCTTTGGCGGTCTCCACCGAGCACAGCGCCTGGTTGAGTTCGATCTGATCACCGACGGCGACGTTCCAGCTGGTCACCGTCACCTCTTCGAGGCCCTCCCCGAGATCGGGGACGGTGAAAGTCTGGACCGTCTCGGTGCTCACGGGCACCACTCCTCCGTCATCGCTCCGCTCTGCATCGTCGTGGCGCGGGCTCACGGCGCCTCCAACACGCGCTGAACGCAGTCCAGCAGCCGATCGGGGCCGGGCAGCCACAGGCGTTCCAGCCGGGCCGGCGGATACGGGGTGTCGAATCCGCTGGCGCGCAACACCGGCGCCTCCAGCTCGTAGAACAGTTCCTCGGAGATGCGGGCGGCCAGTTCGGCGCCGTAACCGAGGTTGCGGGGACCTTCGTGCAGCACCAAGCATCGCCCGGTGCGCCGCACCGAGGCGGCGACGGTGTCGAAGTCCAGCGGGACCAGCGAGCGCAGGTCGACCACCTCCAGACTCCAGCCATGGTGTCGCGCACCGATATCGGCGGCGGACAGCGCGGTGGCCACTCCGCCGCCGTAGGTGAGCACTGTGACGTCAGTGCCGGCCCGGCGCACAACAGCGCGCCCGATTCCTGGCGCCGGGTGTTCGGTGTCGACCGGTCCGCGGGCCCAGTATCGCCGCTTAGGCTCTAAAAACATCACCGGGTCGGGGGCCTCGATCGCGTGGCGCAGCAGCCAGTACGCGTCCGACGGATCGGCGGGCACCACCACCTTCAATCCGGCGGTGTGCGCCCAATAGGTCTCGGTGGATTCCGAATGATGCTCAGCCGCACCGATTCCGCCGAACGACGGGATGCGCACGGTGACCGGCATCGACACCGCGCCGCGGGTCCGGGTCCGGTACTTGGCCAGGTGGCTGACCACCTGATCCAAAGCCGGGTAGCTGAACCCGTCGAACTGGATCTCCGGGACCGGTACAAAGCCTCGAATGGCCAATCCTATGGCGATGCCGATCACCGCCGATTCGGCCAGTGGCGTGTCGAAACAGCGTTGCTCACCGAAGGTCTCAGCCAGCCCCTCGGTCACCCGGAACACCCCGCCCTGCACGCCGACGTCGGTGCCGAACACCAGGACCTTGGGATCGGCGTCCATCGCATCGTGCAGTGCCCGGTTGAGCGCCGCCACCATGGTCAGCTCTTCAGTGCGGGTGTTGGACGCGACCGCCGCGGTGGGGGTCGCCGAGTGGGTGGGCGGTTCGAGGATCTGGGTCATCAGCGCCCCCTGCCCAATTCGGCGCGCAGCGCGGCACGCTGCTGCTGCAGCTCCGGGGTGATCTCGGCGTAGACGGCGGTGAACACTTCGTCGATGTCGGCATCGGCGGCCCCGAACGTGGCGTCTCGCAGTTCGCTGCGTACGCGCTTGGCCCGAGAGTCGACCCGGTCCTCCAAGCGCTGCGACCACACGCCGATATTGCGCAGATAGGTGCGGTAACGCGGGATCGGGTCGAGTGCGGTCCACTGGTCGACTTCGATGCTGCTGCGGTAGCGGGTCGGGTCATCGGAGGTGGTGTGCGGACCGAACCGGTAGGTGACGGCCTCGATCAAACTCGGTCCACCACCGTGTCGTGCCCGCTCGGCGGCCTCGGCCATCACCGCATAGCAGGCCAGCGGATCATTGCCGTCCACCCGGATGCCGGGCATGCCGTAGCCGATCGCCTTGTGCGCCAGCGAGACAGCGGCGGTCTGCTTGCTCAGCGGCACCGAGATGGCCCATTGGTTGTTCTGCACGTAGAACACGCACGGGGCGGCGAACACGGCGGCGAAATTAAGTGCCTCGTGTACATCGCCCTCGCTGGTGGCGCCGTCGCCGACGAAGGCGACGGTAACGGAATCTTCGGCCAGGCGTTGGGCAGCCATCGCCGCGCCCACCGCGTGCAGCGCCTGGGTGCCGATGGGAACCGAGATTGGCGCGCAGTTCTTCTCGGTGAACTCCAACCCGCCGTTCCAGGTTCCACGCCAGGCCGCCGCGACGTGCCACGGCGGGATTCCCCGAGTGACGAAGACACCCAGCTCGCGGTACTGCGGGAACAGCCAGTCGGTCTTGCGCAGGCACGCGGCGGCGCCAACCTGCGCAGCCTCCTGGCCGCGGCACGACGCGTAGAGCCCTAGCTCGCCCTGGCGTTGCAGGTTGACCAGTTCGGTGTCGAGTTCGCGGGTGAGCACCATCAGCTCGTAGAGCCAACAGAGGGTCTCTTCGGGCAGCTCCCGGCTATAGCGATTCTCGGCGGTAGGGGCCCCGTCCGGCCCGATCAGCTGCACAGGCTCCAGGGCGACCTGCGGACCGGTAATGCCTGGCAGCTGGCCCATGCGAGCCTCCTTGTGACGCTGATCTCATTATGCCAGCGAACACCGAGACCCCTGGTCATCCGGTGCGGCGTGGCTATTCGTCGAGTGTGCGTTTTGATGGGCAAAACGGCGTCAGGCTCAAGTGATCGCTGCAACACCTGATCGAGAGGTGTTGGTGCGGTATGGGGTATCAGGCGGGGTTTCGGGGCCGTGGTGATCGGCGGGTACCGGATTTTGTGTGGGAGAGGTTCTGGGAGTCGCTCGGGTCGGGCTTGTCACGTACGAAACCGCACACTCGGCGTGTTCTATCGACCTGGGCTAGCCGGTCACCTCGAAGATGCCGTGCGCCCCATTCTCGGCATGCCGCATGTCGTGATCCATGAACGGATAGTGGCCCGGTTCGGGGAAGGTGAGCTCGACGAAGCCGCCCTGGGCGGGCGCCAGGTCGAGGACCTGCGATCCCCCCGCCGGGGCCGACGGCGCGCCGGACTGATGCGGGGGCCGCAGCAACCAGGCGCCCTCTTTGTAAACGGTGTCGAACTGGGACCCCACGACGTGGAATGCGATGGAGTCGCCCGGGCCGGCATTGACCACCCAGACGCGCACCCGCTCGCCGGTGCGCGCCGGCAGCGGTGCGTGCATGTATTGAGCCGCAGTCCCGTTGAACATCCAACCGTCGGGCTGGCCGGCGCGAATGGCCGTGGTTTGGGCGTCGGAATCCGGTGCCGCCGCGTAGAGCTGGGCGCCGACCAGGGCGTATTCCCGGTCCACCGACGGCAACCCTGGCGGGTCGATGATCACCGCCCCGTACATGCCGTTGGCGATGTGCAGCGCCATGGGCGGGGTGCTGCAGTGATAGAGCCAGGCGCCGGCTCGGTGCGCCGTGAACCGGTAGACCAGCCGCTCCCCCGGCGCCAAGGTGCGCATCGGTTGGTCCGGGGCGAGCGCTCCGGCGTGAAAGTCGATTCCGTGGCCCATGGTCGCGTCGTTGATCAGCGTGATCTCGAAGGTGTCCCCGACCCGGCCGTGCAGGGTCGGGGCCGGTTCGACACCGCCGAAGGTCCAGCGGGTCTCCCGGCGACCGGGCGCGATCTCCAGTTCTCGGTCGACGGCGCGCAGTTCCACCCGATGCACGCCCGGGTTCGCCGGTGCGAGCGCCGCGTCGTACGGCGTCCAGCCCGGTGACGGATCGGCGGCCAGGTCCAGGACGGTGGGCGCGGGCAGGCCACCATGCCCCGCGCCGGTGTGCTCATGCCGGGGGGCGCCACCGACGGCATGGATCGTCATCGTCATGCCGGCGGCCCGGTGTCCCGGTACGTCGCACCACACGTCGCGGTCCTGGTGCACCGCACCGAGATCCAGCACCGCGGTCTGCCCGCGACTCAACCGCGGGGTGCGCTCGCCGGTGTCGACATGCAAGTCGTGCGGCAATCCGTCGATATTGGTGACGCGCAGCACCAGCCGGGTTCCAGCGGGCACGTTGATCACATCCGGGGAGAACCGCATGTTCTTCAGCGTGACGTCGACGGTGCGTGCTTCTCCGGAGATGCCGGCCGCTCCCGAGGGCGCGGGGCCAGCGATCCCGAGCCCCAGCGCGGCGGCCACCGAGGCCACCGCGGCGACGGCGACCGCCCCGGTGACGGCCCGGGAATGCGGCGCGATCGCGTCGATATCGAGCGGGCCGCGCAACGCCACGGGCAGCGCAAGCCGCAGCGCCAGCAGGACGAAGCTGGCGACCGCGACTGCGGCCAACACCCAGCCGATCAACGGCAGCGGCGCCCGCCACGGCCCGGCGACCAGCGGTACGGCGATGTTGATCGCGCACACCCGGGCCTGCCAGCCCTGATCCAGGTAGCCGATGACGGCTTTGCGGACGGGCGGGCCGTTGGCCACCAGGATCGGCAGCAGCTGACTCAGTGCGCCCAACAGGATCTGGGCGACGAATCCGACCGCCAGCAGCGGCAGCAGGGTGTTCTCGACGAACGCGGGCAGCACGTCAACGGAGCGGGCGGCGCTCAGACGGATCGTCTCGATCAGGACGGCGACCCCGAGCCAGGCCGTCGCGCCGACCAGCATCCAGGCCGCGGGTCCGGTGAAGCTGCGCCCTGGCCACAACCCGACCATGGACAGACCGACTCCGACCACATAGCCCAGCAGTCCTGCCGCGGTGAGCCACCAGCTGTTGGTGAGCAGACCGGCAGCCGCGACGGACAGGCCCACCGTCAGCGTCGGCAGCGCGCGTTGGGCCATCGCGAAGCTGCGCGGGGTGATCTTCTCCCGGATTGTGGTGGGCCACAGGGTGAATAAGGTGCCTACCACCGTCAGGCCAATCCACCCGTAGAGCATCACGTGCACGTGGGTGGTCCACAGCTGCGCGTACCACCGGGCCACCCCGAAGGCCATGGCGGCACCGGTCGCCGATCCGGCCAGCAGTGCCGCGATGGCGGCCAGGTAGAAACCGACCAGGTAGTCGAAACGCGCGGACAGGGCGCGCTTCTTCATCGCGATCAACTCGGCGCCGTGGGCGACGGCGACCACGGCCACGGCCGTGCCACCCATCCCGGTCAGGGCCTCGGTGTTGAAGGCCACTCCCGCCAGAGTCGCGATTACGGCGAGGTTGAGCAGGCACAGCTTGGCCACCAGGTGCCATTGCGGCGGGTCAGGGACCCGGCACAGCGTGGTGGTGAAGTGTCCCGACCAGATCACGATCGCGTTGGTGGCCGCACCGAGCAGCAGCGCGTGCACCGGCAGCCAGACCGGGTGCGCAACGACGTTGTGTGCGACCAACAGCGCGACCGCGACGGCCAGCCAGCCCAGCACCACGATGTTGGCGCCGAGGAACACCGGCCCGCGCGGTCCACCCCGGCGGCGGGGTTTGACGACCGGCGCCGGGGGCGGTGGCCCCAACGGAATCATGTTCGTCAGGCTACGGTGGCCGTGCGCTTAGCCGGTAGTGACCTTAGACATCGAAAGCCATCGGTTTGATCCGGGCAAGTTACCCGTGATGGCCGGTGCTGACCACCAGGCGTCCGGTGGTCTGGCGAGCGGCCATGCGCTCCAAGGCATTCGGCAAGTCTGTCCAGGGAACCTCGGCGCCGACGACGGTGCGGATCTTGCCGGTGCGCAGCAACTCCAGGATTTTCGCGTGAGCGTCAAGTCCCTCGGAGCGGGCCGGCCAGTTGAAGCCCAGGGTGCGCCGGATCGCCACCGGGTCGTTGACGTAGACCAGGCATACCCCGCAGACATCGAAGTTGCTGTAGGCGATGGGCCTCGGCGAGAGGTAGTCGCCGTCCTCCAAGGCGATGTCCTGGGCGAATCCGGCCATCAGGTACCGGCCGTTCAAACCCATGCACTTGAAGGTCTCCACCGCGACGTCGCCGCCGACCGCGTCGAACGCGACGTCGACACCACGGCCGTAGGTCAGTTCCACGACCTGTTGCGCCCAGTCGGCGTCGCGGTAGTTGATCGCGTGGTCGGCGCCGAGTTCCTTGCAGAACTCCAATTTCTCTTCGCTGCCGGCGGTGGCGATCACCCTGGCGCCCAGCGCCTTGCCGAGCACCATGGCACCGGATCCGGTGCCGCCCGCGGCGGCATGCACCAGCAGGGTCTCCCCCGACTTGAGGCGGCCACGCTCGCGCAACGCGAACCAGCCCAGGTGGAACGGGTAATGCAGGGCGGCGCCGTCGACGTCGCTGACCCAGTCCGGCAGGTCCAGCGCGGTTGCCGCGTCCACGATCGCGTAAGAGGCGTAGCCGCCGAAGGCCATCACCGGGATGCCGACAATGCGCCGGCCGATGAGATGTTCAGCGCCCTGGCCGGCACTTTCCACGACTCCGACGGTCTCCATGCCGGGCACGAACGGCGGCTGCAGCGGCAGGGTCGTGTATCGGCCACCGATGATGTCAATGTCGTTGAAGTTGAGGCAGAACGCGTTGACGGCGACCCGGATTTCGCCGGGTCCGGGGGCGCGCACCTCGACGTTTTGGCGGGCCAGCACTTTGGCGGGGTCACCGAGTGCGGTGGCGACCCAGGCGTCGGCGGTGATCGGTTGGTTCATGGTTTTCTCCCGTTAGTCGTGAACGAATTGGTTTCGGTAGGCACGCAGGCGGTTTGCCACTTCGTCGGCGTCTAGTCCCAGATCGGCCGGCTGGTAGTCCACTGCGCCGTAGCGCCCGCGGGGGTGCTCGACGCAGAACTGCGTCATTGCTTCTTTGGCCCGGGTGTCCAGCGGCTGGCCCGCGAGCTCGTAGATGGCAGCGACGGTTCCATCCTCGTCGGCCATGAAGTCCTCGAAGCGCACATCGACCGACTGCGCCGCCGGCAGCACATCGCGGTCGCGCAGGCAGCCGGTGAGCAGATCGTCGGCTCGGTCCAGCCAGTACTGCGAGATCTTGACCGGATCGGGTTGGTCGCAGGCCATGCGCGCCGCGTAGCTGATCATGGTCGCCATCGATCGGGTCACCTCGACTGGATCCCGATGGGTGACAACGAAAGTGGCGTCGGGAAATGTGGCATACAGCGCGGGGAACTGCTCTAGATGTTGTGGTGATTTGAGCACCCAGCGGGTCCCGCCGCGCAGCCATTGCAGCGCCTGCAGGGTGCGCCTCATGTAGGCGTACGACGCGGTCTGATCGTGGGTCTTGTAGTGCTGCGCGAATGTCGGTAGGTAGTAACTACATTCGAAGAGCATTCCAGAGATGTCGTTGCCCAGCAGCTGGATCTCTTCGTGTGCGTGGTCGACAGTCATGTCATGCATGCGCTTGAAGTCGGGCATCGAGGTGTTGATCAGATCCAGGCCGACAGCGCAACGATCACGCCTGGCCTGCGGATCGGGTTCGCCCGGGGTGGCGACCGGCTCCATGCTCTCCCAATAGGGCAGGTAGCGCAGGGCCGGATCGGCGGCGATCAGGTTGTGCAAATGGGTGGTGCCGGTGCGCGGCAGCCCGCAGATGATGATCGGGCGTTCGATCTCGACGTTTTCGATCTCGGGGTTGGCCGCGATCAGATCTTCCAGCCGAAGCCGGTTGACCAGATGGCCTACCAGTTGTTCGAACGCCATCGCTCGGCCGACGCCGGACAGGTCGGCTTCGGCGTTCAGGGAACCGCACAACACGTCGAGGCGTTCGCGGAATCCGTTGTCGCCCCAGTTGTCCAGGCCCGTGCGTTCAGTCGCGGCCTGCAGCAGGGCTTCGGGTGTGAGTTGCAGGACCGCGCCGTAGCCGGCCAGGCCTTCGCGCATCGGGCCGGCAGCCTCGGGAAAGATCGGGTTGGCAAGGTCTTCAAGGCGGATGGCGCCGGGCCGCGTGCCGGCGCTCACGAGGCCAGCTCTGCGACGTCGACGACCCGGCAGGTCAGTGGGTCAGGGGTGGCCTCGGGCAAGAACCAGCGCAGCCAGATCAGGCCTTTCGACCGGCCGGCGGTGGACACCCAGTTCGGATGCCCTGGATCGGTTTCGCTGATCACGATCTGCCAGGACCCGTCGGGGGCGTAGCTGACGTGCGCGCCGTTGATGGTGACCCGCTCGCGGGTGTAGTCGTAGGTGTGCAGGAACGGATTCCACAGGCACAGGTTCCAGAACACACACTCCGGTGAAGTTCCGTCGATGACCAGCGCCTGGCCGGGTTGCAGTTCGTAGGCGCCCATCGAATAGGCGGCATCGCCTGCGGCCCAGCCCACGGTGCGGCTCGGAACCGGGTAGGGCTCCTGCAGCACGTTGGCCGGCAGCCGCACGGGTGCCATCGCCGCCTGCTCACGAATCCAGGTGCGGGCCGCGCGCATCCGCCGGGTCAGGTCGGCCCGGCTGTCGGGGCGCCGCGGCGTGTCATCGAGCGCCTCGATCTTCCACTGCACCCGCGCATCGGCGCCGGGGTCGGTGAGGTAGTCGCGGGTCAGGATGAACACGGCGTCGGGCTCCAGCTTGAGCCAATTACCTTGCTGCTCTTGGGCGCTGATGACGAATTCGAAGTTGCCGTCGGCGTCGCATCCCAGGTCGCGGTCGTTGATGGTGTCGATGATGCGGTCGCTGTAGCGGCCGTCGTCCGGACCCCCGTAGACGGTCATGGACAGATAGACCGCGTCGCCGCGGTTGCCGGTGACCCGATAGCTGCGGCTCGGGTCGATCGGCGCCAGCTGGTAGAACGCGTCCGAATTGTCGCCGCCCCACTTGAGGTAGGGGCCGATCACGTCGACCAGGATCGGCTTGTCCGCATCGCCCCAGATGTAAGCTTCCGAGGCGACCCGCAGCAGGCTCAACGCCCACCGATAGCCGTCCAGGACGTCGGCCTCCTCCAGCGGCGGATCGGCAGTCAGCAGGCGCTGCTCGACGGCTCGGACCTCGTCGAGGAGGTCGCCAAACGCGACGGACAACTCGTCACTCATCCCGGTTCTCCTTCTTTCTCATTCCCTGCAGCAGCAGGGTGCACAACCTGTCGGCAGCGGCGTCGACCGTTTCGGTGGCCAAGACTTGGGCGATGTAGAAGCTGGTGCCCACCAAGGCGTCGTAAGCGATCTCGACATCGATGTCGGCATCCAGCACGCCTTGGTCAATGCCGGCGCGAACCAGCACGCCGAACGCGGTGCGGGTCGTCTCGTCGAGCAACTGTTGGGTCCGGATGAACAGTTCGGGATCACGGTGGCGATCGGCCAGTATGCCCAGCGCCGCGGCGGCCACGTCCGGTGCGCGCCAGAACTCGAAAACGCCGGCAACGAATTGACGTAGGTCGGCTTCGAAGTCGCCCGAGCTGGTCAGCACGTCACCGACCTCGGCGGCACCGAAGACCGCGTCGAACACCAGATGCGTCTTCGACGGCCAGCGCCGGTAGACGGTGGGGCGGCTGATATCGGCCTCGCGGGCGATCGCCTCGATGGACACCTGGTCGTAGCCGTCACGGGCCAGCAGTCTGCGGGTGGCTTCGGTGATGGCCTGTTCGGTGCGCGGGTCACGTGGGCGCCCGCGACCGGCCGGGGCCTGGTCTGGGCTTGCCGTCACTAGGGCACCCGCTGTCGGCGACTCACGGTCTAAACAATTACATTACGTAACGTAATTAGTCAACGGTTCTATCAGAACCCGACTGCGCAGGTCAGAAGGTGTAACGGTGGTACTGCGACATGTTCGCCACCGCCGGAATCAACGACATCGCCTTACCCAGCGCCCGGTAGGCGCGCGGCAGTTGAGCGAAGGTGGCCGACTCGAACCAGCGCTCCCATTGCAGGAGTCGGGTGCCCGGTACCGCCGCGAGAATGTCGTCAGGGCCGTTGATCGCCCAGTGCAGCGTCGCCCCGGATTTGCGTACCACCGCGTTGGACCATTGCGACTTGATGCCCAGCCAGTTGAAGGCGTCGAACTGCAACTCCCCACTCGGGGCGTGCTCGACGACCCGGCGCAGCAACGCCACACCGTCGGATTCGGTCAGATACATCGTGAGGCCTTCGCCCAGCATCAATGTCGGACGGCCGGTGGGTATTTCAGCGAACCATGCCGGGTCGGTGACCGACGCTGCCACTACGTGATTGTGGCGTCGTTCGGGAAGCAGCTGCCGGCGCAGGTCGGCCACGGACGGGTAATCGATGTCGTACCAGTCGACTCCATCGCCGGGCTGCAACCGGAAGTATCGGGCGTCGAGCCCACAGCCCAGGTGCAGCACCACGGCATCGGGGTTAGCCGCCAGGAATCCGCGGGCCCAGGTGTCGAAGTGTGCCGAGCGGGTAGTCACCGACGGCGATCGAGCCGCGGTGATGGTGGTCTTGCGCCAGTCGTAGTCGATGCGTGCGACCACATCTTTGGCGTAGCGGTCTCCCAGGATGGGTTCGGGCAGATCGGCATCCAGCGCCTTGGCGTACAGCGTCGCGAGCATGGTCTGCGGGGACCCGCTCAGGTCCACCCGCGCCTTGTCATCGGTCATGCCAATCCACGCTAGCGCCGCCGGCGAAAACCGCGCGGAGCTGAACGCCGGTCGGCGTGGTGTTCAGCCCTACGGCGTTATCCACTGACGTTCAACCGCTTTGACCAGCGCGGTCAGTGTGGAATTCACCGGGACCTGCTCCCCCACCTGCGCGGCCGTGCGCACCACGGCGCCGTTGATGACGTCGATCTCGCTGACTCTGCGGGCCAGGTGATCCAGCAGCGCAGACGGTTTGGCGTTCGGCATCTGCGCCCCGAAGGCCCGGACATGCGCGACTGGGTCTGCCACGTCGATACCGATTCCGGCAGCGCGGGCCACCGTCCAGGCCTCGGTTGCGGTGGCGCGGCTGACCGGTCCCATATCTGCGTCGTCCATGACCTGCCCCACCGTCATGCCGGTCAGCGCGCACGGCGCGCTGTAGGCGGCGTTGCAGATCAGCTTCTCCCATTGCATGGCGGCGATGTCGGCGACCGCGGCCGCGTCGAATCCCGCCTCCGCCCACACCGCAGCGATCTGCTCGACAGTCGAAAACGGCAGCGCCGCATAGGCGCCGAACCGGACGGCACGCATCGCGTTGTGGTGCACATGCCCCGGGGCGGGACGCGAGGCGCCGAAGCCACTGGCGATGCCGACCGCCACTCGGCCTGCGCCGACGATGTCGGCGACGGTGTCGGCCGACCCGAGTCCGTTCTGGATGGTCAACACCGGCGTGTCCTCGCCGAGCAGCGGCAGTGCCTGGTTGGCCCCGGTGGCGACGTCGGCGGCCTTGACCGCCAGCACCACCAGATCCATCGGCTCGGCCGGCGCGGTGGTGGTAGCGCGCATGGGGACCACTTGGTCAGGCTGCGGTCCGCTGATCCGCAGGCCGCCCTCGGCGATGGCGTCGACATGCTGGGGTGACCGGTCTATGGCCAGCACATCGTTGCCGGCCGCTGCCAATCTGGCGGCGTAGATGGAACCCATGGCGCCGCATCCGATGACCGCGATCTTCATCTGCTCATCCCACCAGGTCGGCAATCACGGTGGCCAGGTCGGGCTTCTCCTCGAGCCCGAAGCCCGGCGCGTCGGTCGGCGCGATGGTGCCCTCGGCCAGCACACAACCCGGTGCGTAGCCGCCGAACGGTGCGAACACCCCGGGGTAGGACTCGCAGCCGCCCAGTCCCAGCGCGACCACGATGTGCAGATTGATCAGGTGCCCGCCGTGTGGGAAGGCGAAGCGGCGATCGAAGCCGTGCGCTTCGAGGGTTTCGATCATCCGGGCGTATTCGGTCAGGCCGTAGCTGAGTCCGGCGTCCATCTGAAAGATGTCGGTGCCCGGCCGCATGCCGGCGTAGCGAACCAGGTTGGTCGCATCGCGCACCGAGAACAGATTTTCTCCGGTGGCGATGGCACCGTCGTATGCCGCGATCACCGCGGCGTTCAACGCGTAGTCGAGCGGGTCACCGGGCTCTTCGTACCAGCGCAAGCTATACGGGCGCAGCGCTTGTGCCCACTGGATCGCGTCGGCCTCGTCGAATCTGCCGTTGGCGTCGACAGCGACTCGGGCTCCGCTGCCGACGATGTCGATCACTGCTTCGATGCGCGCCAGGTCCTCGCTCGTCGACGCGCCACCGATCTTCATCTTGACCGCGTCGTAGCCTATGTCGAGATAGCCGCGGATTTCGCTGCGCAGCCGATCCAGGCCGGCCGTGGTGTCGTCGCCCGGGTAGTAGTAGCCGCCGGCAGCATACACCGGTACGGCGGCGGCGACGGTGTCGCGACCGAAATACCCGGCAATGGTGCGGTAGGCGGGCTCGTCGGCGAGTTTGGCGTTGAGGTCCCAGCATGCGAGTTCCAGTGCGGCTGCCGCTCCAGCCCGGTCGCCGTGCCCGCCGGGCTTCTCGTCGGCCAGCGCGCAGCCCAGCACCCGCGCGGGATCGATCCGGCCGGCGTCGTCAAGCAGCGACTCCGGCTTCGCGCGCAGCACGCGCGGGATCATCCGGTCGGCCAGGATGCCGCTCTGGGCGAATCGGCCGATGGAGTTGAATGCGACGCCGGTCACCGGTTTCCCGTTGCGGATCTGATCGCTGATCACCGCGACCAGTGACACCGTGTGCCGAGAGAAATCCACCAACGCGTTGGCGACCTCGCCGCGCAAGCGCACCGGCGTCTCGATGATCTGGGTGATGCGCATGCGGTGTCAGTCCTCCTGGTGCGTCAATCCGCTCGCCGCAGGATGGCTTCCGCGTGCCGCAGCACCGGGGAATCGACCATCTGTCCTTCGAACGCGAACACCCCGCGCTCGGACTGCGCCGCGGCGAGCACCCTGCGCGCCCAGTCAACCCGTTCCGGGGCAGGCCGATAGGCGTCGCGGACCACCGCGATCTGGCTCGGGTGGATGCACACCGTAGCAGCGAATCCGACCGCGGCGCCATCGAGCGCTTCGGCTTTGAGCCCGTCGAGGTCGCCGATGTTGAGGTAGACGGCGTCCAGCGCGGCCCGGCCGAACGTCGATGCCGCCAACAGCACACTGGAGCGCACGTGCCGGGCTACATCGCGATACCGGCCATCAGCGTGCCGGCTGGAACCTCCGCCCATGGCCGCGACCAGATCTTCGGCACCCCACATCATCGCGACGCATTGCTGCGCGGCGGCGATCTCGGCGCAGAACACCGCGCCGCGTGGGGTCTCGATCAGGGCCACCACCTGCCGGGGTGCCAGTGCGGCGACCTCAGCGGCGGATTCGGTCTTGGCCAGCATCACCGTGGTGTAGGCGGTGTCGGCCAGGGCCTCCAAGTCGCGAGCCTGGTCCTCGGTCCCGGCGGGGTTCACCCGCACCACGGTCCGCTCCGGGTCGAGGGGGGTGCTGCGCAGCGCTTCGCGGGCAGCGGGCCGATCTGCCGCGGCCACACCGTCTTCCAGGTCCAGGATCACCACGTCGGCGACCGCCGCCGCTTTGCCGTAGCGCTCCGGGCGGTCCGCCGGGCAGAACAGCCAGGCCGGGCCGGTGCTCACTGTTGGTCCTCGGGCCGCTTGCGCACCAAAGTGGTGCGCACCGCGCGGGCGACGATGTCGCCGTTCTGGTTACGCCCGACGTGTTCCAACGTCACGATGCCCTCGCCGGGACGGCTCTTGGACTCCCGCTTGTCGGTGCACACCGTCTCGGCATACAGCGTGTCGCCGTGAAACACCGGCTTAGGAAACGACACCTCCGAGAAGCCCAGGTTGGCCACGATGGTGCCCAACGTCAGCTGTGCCACCGACAGGCCGACCAGCGTGGAGAGGGTGAACATCGAATTCACCAGGCGCTCACCGCGAAAGCCCGGCTGCTGGGCCGCCCACGCCGCATCCAGGTGCAGCGATTGGGTGTTCATCGTCAACGTGGTGAACAGCACGTTGTCGGCTTCGGTGATGGTGCGTCCGGGCCGGTGCAGGTAGGTGGTGCCGATCTCGTATTCCTCGAACCACAGCCCGCGCTGCTCGACCGTCTTGCTCACACCGCTTCCCTTCTCCTGCCCCGTTTCCCTTCGTCGAGTGGCAATCTCACGACGCGACACGCCGTCGCCCCGTCGTGAGATTGCCACTCGCGGGTCTTGCTCATTACAACCCCAACGATCGTGCGATCAGCATGAGCTGCACCTCGGTGGTGCCCTCGCCGATCTCGAGGATCTTGCTGTCGCGGTAGTGCCGGGCCACCGGGTATTCGTTGATGAAGCCATAGCCGCCGTGGATCTGGGTGGCGTCGCGAGCGTTGTCCATCGCTGCCTCCGAGGAGATCATCTTGGCGATCGCCGCTTCCTTCTTGAACGGCTTGCCCGCCAACATCTTCGCGGCGGCGTCGTAGTAGGCGGTCCGGGCGACGTGGGCACGTGCCTCCATCCGGGCGATCTTGAAGCTGATCGCCTGGTAGGAGCCGATGGTCTGGCCGAACGCCTCACGCTCGCCGGCGTACTTGACGCTTTCGTCGACGCAGCCCTGCGCCACCCCAGTGGCGACCGCGGCGATCGCGATGCGGCCCTCGTCCAGGATGGACAGGAAGTTCGCGTAGCCCCGCCCTTCTTCGCCGAGCAGGTTGGCCTGGGGAACACGGGCGTCGGCGAAGGTGAGCGGGTGGGTGTCCGAGGCGTTCCAGCCGACCTTGTTGTAGGCCGGTTCCACGGTGAATCCCGCTGTGCCGGAAGGCACGATGATCGTGGAGATCTCCTTGCGTCCATCAGGGCGGGTGCCGGTGACGGCGGTGACGGTGACCAGCGAGGTGATGTCGGTGCCGGAGTTGGTGATGAACTGCTTGGTGCCGTTGATGACCCACTCGTCGCCGTCGAGGCGGGCGGTGGTGCGGGTGCCGCCGGCGTCGGAGCCGGCGCCCGGCTCGGTCAGGCCGAAGCCGGCCAGGGTGCGACCGGTGACCAGATCCGGCAGCCAGGTCTGCTTCTGTTCTTTGCTGCCGAACCGGTAGATCGGCATCGCGCCCAGGCCCACGCCGGCCTCCAACGTCATCGCCACCGACTGATCGACCTTGCCGAGTTCCTCCAGGGCGAGCGCCAGGGCGAAGTAGTCGCCGCCCATGCCGCCGTACTCTTCGGGGAAGGGCAGGCCGAACAGGCCCATCTCCCCCATCTTGGCGATGACTTCGTAGGGGAAGCTGTGTTCTTCGTCGTGTTTGGCCGCCACCGGGGCGACGACGGTGCGGGCGAACTCGGCGACGGTGTCGCGCAGGTCCTGGTAGTGGCTCGGCAGGCTTCCTGCCTCCGTCGTGGTCATTTCGCTTCCTCGGTCTCTCCGTCCGGGATCAGCCGCGCCAGCACCTGATCCACCTTCACTTGCTCGCCCACGGCAACCAACACCTGCACCCGGCCGCAAATCGGGGCGGTCAGGGTGTGCTCCATCTTCATCGCCTCCACCACCACCACCGGGTCACCTTCGCCGACAGCGGATTCCGACTCCACAGCGACGGCGATCACGGTGCCCGGCATCGGGCTGGCGATCTCTGCGCTGCGGGTTGCGCCGCCGCGGTGCACCCGCACCACTTCGGCCTCTCGCAGCTGCCAGGTTCCGCGTTCGTCGCTGATCCACAGTTGACCGTCGTCCTCGGCGAACAGGTAGCGGCGTTGCCGCCCGGCCACGGTCGCGATCAGCTGATCGCCTTCGACATGGGCGCTGGCGCTCTGGATCTCGCCGTCGCCGATCTGCACCTGCGCGGCGTCGGGCAGGCCCCACACCGACACCGTCTCGGTGCGCAGTGGGGTGTGCATCTCGGTGCGCACCGGCGCCGCCGCGCCGATGCGCCATCCGCTCGGGGCCGCCCACAGCGATTTCGGCGCGGTTTCGCCCGCTGAGCGGTGATTACCGCGCCGAAATCGCCCGGACAACGCCCACTGGCGATAGAGGCCACCGGCGGCCAACACATCGTCGGGGGCGGGCATCGGTGTGAAATCGCCCGACCGGGCGTCCAGCAGCTCGGTGTCCAGGTCACCGGCGACCACCCGCTCATCGGCCAGCAGAAACCGCAGAAACTCGATGTTGGTCTGGACTCCGAACACCGCCGTGCCGGCCAATGCCGCATCCAGGCGCGCCAGTGCCTGCGCCCGGTCGGAGCCGTGCGCAATCACCTTGGACAGCATCGGGTCGTAGTCGCTGCCGACGACGGTGCCGTCCTGCAACGACGAGTCCACCCGCACCCCCGCGCCGGGTCCATGCGGCCGTCCCAGCTTCGCCTCTCCTCCGTCGAGCCTCGCTGAACCGCCGGCGGGCTCGTGCACCGCCAATACTCGTCCGCCGGTGGGCAGGAAGCCGCGAGCCGGGTCTTCCGCATACACCCGGGCTTCTACTGCGTGCCCGGTGAAGGTGATGTCGTCCTGGGTGAAGGACAGTTTCTCCCCGGCGGCCACCCGCAACTGCCACTCGACCAGGTCCAGGCCGGTGATCGCTTCGGTGACGGGGTGTTCCACCTGCAACCGGGTGTTCATCTCCATGAAGAAGAACTCATCCGGACGATCGGCGGAGACGATGAATTCCACCGTGCCGGCGCCGACGTAGTCCACGCTGCGGGCGGTGTTGCAGGCCGCCGCGCCAATCCGGTCCCGGGTGGCGGCGTCCAGCAGCGGCGACGGCGCCTCCTCGATCACCTTCTGGTGGCGTCGCTGCAGGCTGCATTCGCGTTCGCCGAGATGCACCACGTTGCCGTGGGTGTCGGCGAGCACCTGCACCTCGATGTGGCGCGGCCGCAGCACGAATCGCTCCAAGAACAAGGTGTCGTCGCCGAACGCCGAGGCCGCTTCGCGCCGTGCGGTGGCCAGCGCCGGGCGCAGTTGAGCCGGGTCTTCGACCAGGTGCATGCCTTTGCCACCACCGCCGGCCGACGGCTTGATCAGCACCGGGTAGCCGATCTCGCCGGCCGCGGCCACCAGGTCGTCATCGGACAGACCAGGTTTGGCGATACCCGGAACCACCGGCACCTCAAAGGCGGTGACGGTGTTCTTCGCCGAGATCTTGTCGCCCATCACCTCGATGGCCCGGGCCGGCGGCCCGATGAAAACCACTCCGGCCCGCTGGCAGGCGGCCGCGAAGCCGGCGTTCTCGGAAAGGAATCCGTAGCCGGGGTGAATGGCTTGGGCGCCGGTGGACGCAGCGGCCTCGAGCACCTTGGGTATCGACAGGTAGCTCTCCAGCACCGGCGCGGGACCAAGCCGCACCGCGGTGTCGGCTTCGCACACATGGCGCGCCCCGGCATCGGCGTCGCTGTAGACGGCTACGGATCGGATGCCCATCCGGCGCAGGGTACGGATCACCCGCACCGCGATCTCACCGCGATTGGCTATCAGTACGGTTTCAAACATCTGCGCTCACATCCGGAATACGCCGTAGGAGACCGGGTCCAAAGGCGCGTTCGAGCAGACCGAAAGCGCCAGGCCCAGCACTGTTCTGGTGTCAGCCGGGTCGATGATCCCGTCGTCCCACAGCCGGGCGGTCGAGTAGTACGGGTTGCCCTGCACTTCATATTGCTCGCGAATCGGGGCCTTGAAGGCTTCCTCGTCGGCCGCCGACCACGGCTTGCCGGCGGCGTCGAGCTGATCGCTGCGCACGGTGGCCAGCACTGACGCGGCCTGCTCGCCGCCCATCACCGAGATCCGGGCGTTGGGCCACATCCACAGGAACCGCGGCGAGTACGCCCGGCCGCACATGGAGTAGTTGCCCGCCCCGTAGGACCCGCCGATCACGACCGTCAGCTTGGGCACGCGCGCACACGCCACCGCGGTCACCATCTTGGCGCCGTGCTTGGCGATGCCCCCGGCTTCATAGTCGCGGCCGACCATGAATCCGGCGATGTTCTGCAGGAACACCAACGGGATCGAGCGCTTGTCGCACAGTTCGATGAAATGCGCGCCCTTGAGCGCGGATTCACCGAACAGCACTCCGTTGTTGGCGATGATCCCGACCGGGTGGCCGTGGATGCGCGCGAACGCGGTCACCAGGGTTTTGCCGTACTCGGCCTTGAACTCGCTGAACTCACTGCCGTCGACCAGCCGAACGATCACCTGCCGCACGTCGTAGGGCACCCGTGGATCCGGGGGAACCACGTCGTAGAGCTCGGCCGGGTCATGCCGAGGCTCGACGGAGTCGCTGATCTCCCAGGGACTTTCGGGGCGCGGCCCGAAAGTCTCCGCGATCTGGCGCACGATGCGCAGCGCGTGCTCGTCGTCGTCGGCGAGGTAATCGGTGACCCCGGAGACCTTGGAGTGCAGGTCACCGCCACCGAGTTCTTCGGCAGTCACCACTTCGCCGGTGGCTGCCTTCACCAGCGGCGGCCCGCCCAGGAAGATGGTGCCCTGCTCCCGGACGATGACGGCCTCATCGCTCATCGCCGGGACGTAGGCGCCGCCGGCGGTGCACGAACCGAGCACCGCTGCGATCTGTGGAATGCCCGCAGCGCTCATGGTGGCCTGGTTGTAGAAGATCCGGCCGAAATGCTCACGGTCGGGGAAGACTTCATCCTGGCGAGGCAGGAACGCTCCCCCGGAGTCCACCAGGTACAGGCAGGGCAGCCGGTTGCCCAGTGCCACCTCTTGGGCACGCAGGTGCTTCTTGACCGTCACCGGGTAGTAGGTGCCGCCTTTGACGGTGGCGTCATTGGCGACGATCACGCATTCGCGGCCGGACACCCGCCCGATGCCGGTGATGATCCCCGCCCCGGGGCACTGGTCGTCGTACATCCCGTCGGCAGCCAGCGGCGCCAATTCCAGGAACGGGCTACCGGGGTCCAGCAACCGGTCAACCCGGTCGCGTGGCAACAGTTTTCCGCGAGCCACGTGGCGCTGCCGGGATTGCTCGTTGCCGCCGAGGGCGGCCGCCGCCAGCTTGGTGTTGAGTTCAGCGACTAGGCGACGGTGCTCGTCAGCGAATGCCGGTGCTGTCATGACAGTGCCGAAAGATCCAACGGAGCGTCGGTTTTCGCGACGACCTCGTCGACGGAGACGCCCGGGGCGGTCTCGACCAGTTTCAGGCCGGCCTCGGTGACGTCGATGACGGCCAGGTCGGTGATGATCCGGTTAACGCAGCGGGCGCCGGTGAGCGGCAACGTGCACTGCTCGACGATCTTGGCGCTGCCGTCTTTGGCGGCGTGTTCCATCATCACGATCACGCGGCGCGCTCCGTGCACCAGGTCCATCGCCCCACCCATGCCTTTGATCATCTTGCCGGGGATCATCCAGTTGGCTAGGTCGCCGGCGGCCGAAACCTGCATGGCGCCAAGGACCGCCACGTCAAGATGGCCACCGCGGATGACCCCGAACGACGCCGACGAAGAGAAGAACGACGCGCCGGGCAGGACCGTCACCGTTTCTTTTCCGGCGTTGATCAGGTCGGCATCGAGGTCTTCGCGCAACGGGTAGGGACCTACCCCGAGGATTCCGTTCTCCGAGTGCAGCACCACGCTGACACCGTCGGGGATGTGGTTGGGAATCAAGGTGGGCAGTCCGATGCCGAGGTTTACGTACTGCCCGTCGCGCAGCTCGGCGGCCACCCGTGCGGCCAGTTCATCTCTGGTGAGGGTCACGAACGCACCGTCTCCCGCTCGATTCGCTTAATCGGATTGGGCACGTGCACCACTCGGTGCACGAAGACTCCCTGGGTGTGCACCTCGGCGGGGCAGATCTCGCCGGGCTCGACCAGGTGCTCAACCTCGGCGATGGTGATCCGGCCTGCCGCAGCGCAGTCCGGGTTGAAGTTGGCGGCGGCCTCGCGATAGACGAGGTTGCCGTGCCGGTCACCCTTCCAAGCGTGCACCAGCGCGAAGTCCGTGCGGATCGCCCGCTCCAAGACATAGGTTCGGCCGTCGAACTCCCGGGTCTCTTTCGGCGGCGAGGCGACCGCCACCCCGCCGGCGCCGTCGTAGCGCCACGGCAAACCGCCGTCGGCAACCTGGGTACCCACACCGGTCGGGGTATAGAACGCCGGGATGCCGGCGCCGCCGGCACGCAGCCGCTCGGCCAGGGTCCCCTGCGGGGTCAGCTCCACCTCGAGTTCGCCGGACAGGAACTGGCGGGCGAATTCCTTGTTCTCGCCCACATAGGAGCTGACGGTGCGGCGGATGCGCTTGTGCTCCAACAGCACTCCCAGGCCGACGCCGTCGACACCGCAGTTGTTGGACACCGTCTCCAGATCGGTCACCCCGAGCTGCAGCAGGGCCTCGATCAACGCCTCCGGGATGCCGCAGAGTCCGAACCCGCCTACCGCCAGTGACGCGCCGTCGGTCACGTCGGCCACGGCCTCTGCCGCCGTCGCCACGACCTTGTCTATCGCCACTCGCGCCTCCTAATTTCAGTTAATATCCATTAACTGATGCCGAAGAATACCATTCTCAAGCGGCCCTGTCAGCCGCCGCTCAAATGCTCGATCGCCTGCTGGCGCATCTCGTCCTTGCGGACCTTGCCGGTGACTGTCATCGGAAACGCGGTCACGACCCGCACGTAGCGCGGCACCTTGAAGTGCGCGAGCCGGCCGGTGCAGAATTCCCGCAGCCGCTCCACGGTCAACGGCGGCGCCCCGTCGCGCATCATCACCACCGCCATCAGCTCCTCACCGTACGTTTCGTCGGGCACGCCGATGACCTGGGCGTCGAGGATGTCAGGGTGGGTGTAGAGAAATTCCTCGATCTCGCGCGGGTAGATGTTCTCCCCGCCGCGGATCACCATGTCCTTGATCCGCCCGGTGATGCGCACGTAGCCGTCGCCGTCCATCACGGCCAGATCGCCGGTGTGCATCCAGCCGTCCGCGTCGATGGCCGCCGCGGTCTTGTCCGGGTCGTTCCAGTAGCCGGTCATCACCGAATAGCCGCGAGTGCACAGCTCGCCGACCTCTCCGCGCGGCACCATCGCGCCGGTGGCCGGGTCCGTCAGCTTGATCTCCAGATGCGGACCGACCTGCCCAACGGTCTCCACTCGCTGCTCCAGCGAGTCCTCGCTGCGGGTTTGGGTCGAGACTGGGGAGGTCTCGGTCATGCCGTAGCAGATCGCGACCCCGGTCATGTGCATGTCGCCGATGACTCGTCGCATCACCTCGGCCGGGCACGGCGATCCCGCCATGATTCCGGTGCGCAGGCTGGCGAGGTCGTAGTCGGCGAAGTCGGGTAGACCGAGCTCGGCGATGAACATGGTCGGCACCCCATAGAGGCTGGTGCACGCCTCATCGCGCACCGCTCGCAGCGTGGCCGCCGGATCGAAGCCGGGGCCCGGCAACACGATGGCCGCGCCGTGACTGGTCGCCGCCAGGCTCCCCATCACCAGACCGAAGCAGTGATACAGCGGCACGGGAAGGCAGATCCGATCCGCCTCGGTGTAGCCGAGCAGCTCACCGACCAGATAGCCGTTGTTGAGGATATTGCGATGACTCAGCGTCGCGCCCTTGGGGTAACCGGTTGTGCCCGAGGTGTATTGGATATTGATCGGGTCCTGGGCATGCAGTGTCTCGGCCACCTGCGACAGTGCTGTCGCATCGATCGGCGTGTCGGCCAGCTGCTGCCACCGGGAACCGCCGATGAACACCACCTCGCGCAAATCCGGGCATTCGGGAGCCACCTCCCCCAGCATGCCGACGTAGTCGGAGGTCTTGAAACGCGAAGCCGAGATGACCATCGCGACCCCGGACTGGTTGAGCGCATAGGCCAATTCGTGGGAGCGGTACGCCGGATTGACGTTGACCAAAATCGCGCCGATCTCGGCGGTGGCGTACTGGGTCAACACCCATTCGGCACAGTTGGGCGCCCAGATTCCCACCCGATCCCCCGTGCCGATGCCAGCATGCAGCAGCCCGGTTGCCAGCCGGCGCACATCGGCTAAGAGCTCAGCGTAGTTCCACCGCCGACCCGACGGAACGTCGACCAACGCGTCGCGATCGGCGAACGCGTTGGCGATCGTCGCTAGATTCGCGCCAATCGTCGTCTCCAACAGGGCGGGCTGGGCCCCGCCGCGGGCGTAGGACAAGGCGTCCTGTGCCGCGGGTACCGCAGTTGCCATCGGCCCCTCCACCGGTGCCGCCCGAAGCCGGATGTGTTCCGAGGCGACGGGTGTTACGTTAGTGGCCATTAACTGAGATGTCCACGATGGAGCGGAGGCGTGATGGTTTCTTCTATTCCTAAGTCCATCTCGGCCGACTCGGCGGGCAATGACGAGCCGGGAAACCGGCGCAGCCGGCTGAAGTCCGACCGGCGTAGCCAGCTGCTCGCGGCCGCCGAACGCCTTTTCGCGCAGGGCGGCTACTCGGCGGTGCGGTTGGAGGACATCGGCGCGGCCGCCGGAGTCAGCGGCCCGGCCATCTACCGACACTTCGCAGGCAAAGAAGCACTGCTGGTCGAGTTGCTGGTCGGTATCAGCACTCGATTGCTCGCCGGGGCACGCGCGGTCGAAGCGAGTGGACGCAGCCCGCAAGACGTGCTGGACGGCCTGGTCGATTTTCATCTCGATTTCGCCCTCGGCGAGCCAGATCTGATTCGGATCCAGGACCGTGACTTGGGACATCTGCCGGCCGCCGCGCAGCGCCAAGTGCGCAGCGCCCAGCGGCAGTACGTCGAGGTGTGGGTGAGCGTGTTACGCGCGCTGCACACCGGGCTGGCCGAAGCCGATGCGCGGCTGATGGCCCACGCCGCGTTCGGCTTGCTGAACTCGACCCCGCACAGCATGAAGCCCACCGGTGCCAAGTCCGCCGCCCCGGAGCACTCGCGAGCAGTGTTGCGGGCAATGACGATCAGCGCGCTGGGCGCGGCCGCAATTTAGGCCGGGCGCGCCGACGTCCCGGCCGCAGACGCCCGGCGCAGGTACCCTGCAAGCCATGAGGTGGGCATGAGCGATTCGTACCGACCGGAGGGCTCTCATCAGCCGTGGCAGCGCGGTGGAGCGTCCGAACCGCCGACCTCCGGCTATCCGCCCTATGTCGACCCGGCCTACGCCGGGCAGCTCCCGACGTATCCGCCCGGCTATCCGCCGCAGGCCCCTCACCCGACCGAGCAACTGCCGCGGCAGCACTGGGAGGCGGCGCCTCAGCCCCCGCCGGGTGGGCCGGTAGGCGGCGGCAAAGGCGGACCGCCGGAGCCTCCGCGGTTTCCAAACTGGCTGTTCCTGGTCGCCGGTGCGGCGGTACTGCTGGTGGTCGGCATGGTCATCGCCCTGGTGATCGCCAATGGGTCGCAACGCAATTCGGCCACCGTTACGCCGGTGACCCCGTTGCCGACGGCCCCCAGCACCCCGATTCCCAAGCGCGTCCCCACCACCACTCCGCCGCCGTCGAGGACGCCGGCGCCGAGCACCACCACCACCGCGCCGCCGCCGACTTCGACCACCGCCGGGGCCCCCGAGACGATCGTCTACAGCGTCAGCGGGACCGGCAGGGCGCTGAGCATCGCCTACATCGATACCGGCGGCATATTGCAGACCGAGTTCAATGTGTCCCTGCCGTGGAGCAAGCAGGTGACGCTGACGCCGCCGGCGACCACGGCCGCGGCGGTCACGGTGGTCAACTTCGGCGAGCAGATCACCTGCTCGGTATCGGTGGACGGCGCCCAGGTGCGTCAGCGCACCGGTTCGATCCTCACGGTGTGCGCGGCGGCCGGCTGATCGCAAGTGCGGCGCAGCCGGGCGAAGCGGGTCGCCGCCGTCAAACCCGGCTGACCCGCACGGGCAGCAGTGCCAGCAGACCCAGCAGCAGGACAGTGCACAGCCCACCCATGCCCGCCCGGTCGGTGCCAAAGACGTCGACGAAGACCGAGAACAGCCACGGCGCCAGGAACGACACCGCCCGACCGGTCATCGTGTAGAGACCGAACGCCACCCCTTCAAACCCATCCCGGCCTTCTTGGGCCATCCGCAGCAACAGGGTGCGCGCCGACGATTGGGTCGGCCCGATGAACAGGCACAGCACCAGCCCGCAGGCCCAGAACGCCCCTGGACCCGACAGCATCATCAACGTGGTGCCGGCAGCGATCATCACCACCAGTGAGCCGACGATGACGGTCTTGGACCCGATCCGGTCGTCGAGGAGACCCCCGGCGATGGCCCCGAGTGCGGCCACCACGCTGGCGGCCACCCCGAAGATCAGCACGTCGCCGGCCGAGATGCCGTAGACGTTGACGCCGAGCACCGCGCCGAACGCGAACACACCGGCCAGCCCGTCGCGGAAGATCGCGCTGGCCACCAGGTAGAAGACCAGGTTGCGGTCGCGGTGCCATTCCGCGGTGATGTCGCGCCACAGCTGGCGATAGCCGCCGAAGAAGCCGGGCCGCAGAGCCGGCGCCTGACTCTCGCCGGCCAAGCGATGCGCGGTGAGCAATAACGGCAACGCGAACACCGTCAGCCAGGCCGCGGCCAGCAGCATCGCCACCCGAACGTTGTATCCGCCTTCGGTGGACAAGCGCAGCAGGCCGCGGGTGGGGCCGCTGCCGGCGATGCAGCCTACGTAGACCAGCAGCAGCAACACCACGCTGCCGGCATAGCCGGCCGCCCAGCCGAAGCCGGAGATCCGGCCGGAGTTCTGCGGGGTCGACAGCTGCCGCAGCATGGCGTTGTAGGGCACGCTGGCCAGGTCGCCGCACGCGGCGGTCAACGCCAACAACAACAGTCCCGGAGCCAAGTAGGCGGGTTCGTCACGGATCAGGCTCATTGCGGCCGTCAATACCGCCGCGGTACCGGTCAGCACCGCCAGCGTCACGCGTCGGCGGTGCGGGGCGGCCACCCAGACCCCGATCACCGGGGCGACCGCGGCCACGGTCAGCCCGGAGATGGCCAGCGTGCGGCCCAGCCAGCTGGCCGGGGACACCTCTCCTGGCAGCTCTCGACCGACGCTGCTGGTCAGATACACCGAGTAGACGAACGTCACGACAATGGCGCTGACACCGGCCGCACCGGTGTCCCACAGTGCCCACGCTACGATCCGGGATCGCCCCGGCTTGTCCGCCCCCGGCTCGCCCATGACTGGCACTCTACGATTGCCCCATGCCAATTCCTGCTCCCAGCCCAGATGCCCGCGCTGTCGTCACCGGCGCGTCCCAGGGAATCGGTGAGGCGCTAGCCACCGAGCTGGCCGCCCGCGGCCACGCCCTGATCATCACCGCGCGCCGCGAAGATGTGCTCAACGACGTGGCAGCACGGCTGCGGGACAAGTACCGGGTCGCGGTCGAGGTACGCGCGGTCGACCTGGCCGACCCGCCGGCACGTGACGCATTCTGCGCTGAGTTGGCCGAGCGGGAGATCTCGGTGCTGTGCGCCAACGCCGGAACCGCGACGTTCGGGCCGATCTCCGGCCTGGACCCGGCGGCGGAGAAGGCGCAGGTGCAGTTGAACGCGGTGGCGGTGCACGACCTGGTTTTGGCGGTGCTGCCCGGCATGCTCGAGCGCCGTGCCGGTGGCATCTTGATCTCCGGTTCGGCGGCGGGAAACTCACCGATCCCCAACAACGCTACCTACGCCGCGACCAAGGCGTTTGCCAACACGTTCAGTGAGTCGCTGCGCGGTGAGCTACGGGGGTCCGGAGTGCACGTCACGTTGCTCGCGCCTGGGCCGGTGCGCGCCGAGATGCCCGATGCCACCGAGGCCTCGTTGGTCGACCGACTGATCCCGGACTTCTTGTGGATCTCCACCCAACACACCGCGAAACTGTCGCTGGATGCGCTGGCGCGCAACAAGATGCGCGTCGTGCCCGGGATCACCTCCAAGGCCATGTCGATGGCCAGCGGCTACGCGCCGCGCGCCATCGTCACCCCGATCGTGGGGGCGGTCTACAAGAAGCTCGGCGGGGGTTAGCGACGATCACCAGCGTGCGCTTGACGCTGATGGTGAGGGGATGCCCAGTGCGGGAAGGCCATTAAGGCTCCGGAATCTGCGCTGCGCTGCAAAGCCGTCACCCCCGGCCGTCGTTAGGAAGGCGGGTG
The DNA here is from genome assembly GCA_024758765.1 of Mycobacterium sp. SVM_VP21. Taxonomy (NCBI): domain Bacteria; kingdom Bacillati; phylum Actinomycetota; class Actinomycetes; order Mycobacteriales; family Mycobacteriaceae; genus Mycobacterium; species Mycobacterium cavoris. The sequence goes on along the minus strand of CP101406.1, from coordinate 4,398,477 downwards.
TCTCCAGCGCTGCGGCAAAGTCGTCGCGCTTGTGAGGCGCTGGCAAGGTAACACCTACACCCGCAGCTTCTGGCAGTTGCCGGCCGAGAACTGGGCCGAAGAGCTCTTTTCAGATCCAATGTTGACTAAAACGGCAATGCATCCACTAATATCCGTATTGGCGCTCAGTTGATGCCTATAAAACGCACGGCGCTACCTCAAGGGGGTCGGAGCAATGGCTCAGCGAAACAGTAGCCGTAGATCAGGCAATGAGCGCGCAGCGCATCGCGGGCTGACCGCTGCCGTCCCAAACGAGGGCGCTGAACGCGCCGCCATCAGGACATCGCAGCGCAGGGGCGGCGGAGCCACCGACAGGCTGATCGTCTCGCTACTGATCGCCGGGACGGCATTGCTCGCCCCTCCTGCGCGCGCAGACATCGATGACATGTTCTTGGACGTAGCGGGCAGTGCGGATGCCAGCGGTCAGCTGAATTTCGCCATGGTTCCGATGGACGTGATAGGTGAGCTCCATCGGCCGGTAATCGACATCTCCATCGGGGGCGAATCGTTTTCTACCCTGGTAGACACGGGCTCCGAAGGGTTATTCGTTCCATTGCAAGAACTCGGGGGGACCCTCGGGATCCTCGAAGGTATCCTAGGTGGATATTTCGAACTTCCGACCGCCATCCATGCGGGCGATTTCAGCTTTGGCGACAATGATCCACTTTGGTATCTAACACTTCCAGTAAACCAAATTGGATTCGGCCACGACATTCAAACCGGAACCGAGCTGGTATCCGGACCAACAGAAATCCAGGTACTAATATCATCCGGGTCAGGATTTGGCGGCTGGTTCAATTTCGCTCTCGGATTGGCCTTTCCCAAAGATTTCGACTATGTCGATAAATACGGTGCAGCTTCAATCATGGGCGTAGGACTGGGCACCGGCGGCCCCGGTCCAATCGTTACCGCGGCCCTGCCAGGAAACCTCGGCACAGTCTTGGTCATCGACGAACCGGAACACCTCTTGGGCTTCGGAACGCCGCCTGGCGTTCATTGGACGGAATATTACGGCGACAGGCCGGGCGATGTCGATACTCCATATTCATCATTGTGGGTGAAGATCGGCGACCAGGCACCCGTGAAAGTACACGCACTTTGGGACACGGGTGGCGGCTGGGGGCACATTCCGTCAAGCGTCCTCGATGCCGGCCATCAGAACCTTATCGACGGGGGCGGCCTTAAAAATGGCGTACCGGTCGCTGTATATGGCGAAATCGACGGCGTAAGAAAACTAATATACTCGTTTGTAACGGATGCATATCACAACACCTACATCAACGATGATCCCGACATGAACACTGGATTCTTTCCATTCGTCAATAATATAATTGGGTTCTGCACGGCGGCAGGTAAATGCGACAGTTGATCCGCCATCGCGCCTAATTCTCCAGCGCCTGGCGGTGTTGGGCTCAACGCCTGCGGCGCCCGGTGCCCATTGCGCCGCGGGTGATCTGACCGACCACCACGGTAGTGACAGCACGGGTCACCTGCTTGCCCTCCCGGGTGGAGAGGAAGTGGGCGAGCCAGCGACCGAACCGCGTCCACCAGTGCACTTTCGGTGGCGGCGGCACTTCGTCGTATCCCAGGGGGTCGGAGGGCGGCGCACTGCCCTCCCCAGCCGCGAGCTTGCCGGACAAGATCTCGTAGGCCGACTCGCGATCCACGGTCTCGCTGTAGACGGCGTGCAGGGGGCTCGCGGTGGCCGCCGCGGTGATCGCCGCGTCGCCGACCGAGGCCATCATCGATCGCGGTGCCCGTAGCCGCGTCCAGGCGACCGGCGTCGGGGCACCCTTCTCCGACAAGACGGTGACGATCGCCTCGCCGATCCCCAGCGACGTCAGCGCCGACTCCAGGTCATACACCTTGGTTTTCGGGTAGGTGCGCACCGTTTTGCTCAGCGCCGCCTGGTCATCGGGGGTGAACGCACGCAACGCATGCTGGATCCGGGCGCCCAGCTGGGACAGCACGCTGTTCGGCACGTCGGTGGGCAACTGGGTGCAGAAGAACACCCCGACGCCCTTAGAGCGGATCAGCTTCACGGTCTGCTCGACCTGCTGCAGGAACGCCTTCGAAGCGTCGGTGAACAGCAGGTGCGCCTCATCGAAGAAGAACACCAGCTTGGGCTTGTCCACGTCGCCGACCTCGGGAAGCAGCGTGAACAGGTCGGCGAGCACCCACATCAAGAAGGTGGAGAACAACACCGGGCGGGTGGCTTGATCGCCCAGTTCCAGCAGCGAGATGATGCCGCGGCCCTGACTGTCGGTACGCAGCAAGTCCTCCGGTTTGAGCTCCGGCTCGCCGAAGAAGGTGTCGCCGCCTTCGGCCTCCAGATTGACCAGGGCGCGCAGGATCACCCCCGCGGTCTGAGCCGACACCCCGCCGAGGTTCTTCAGCTGGGGTTTGCCGGCATCGCTGGTCAAAAACGTGATGACCGAACGCAAATCCTTCAGGTCCAGCAGCAGATAGCCGTTCTGGTCTGCCCAGTGGAAGATCAGACCGAGAGTCGACTCCTGGGTGCTGTTGAGCCCCAACACCTTCGACAACAGAATGGGTCCGAAGCTGGAAATGGTGGCGCGCACCGGGATTCCAAGACCGCCGGTGCCCAGCGACAGGAACTCCACCGGGAATGCCGTCGGCGTCCAGTCGTCGCCGGTCTCGGTGGCGCGCTGGGTGATCTTGTCCCCGGCCTCCCCCGCACGCGACAGCCCGGACAGGTCGCCCTTGACGTCGGCCATCAGCACCGGGACACCGGCGGCGGATAGCTGCTCGGCGATCACCTGCAAGGTCTTGGTCTTGCCGGTTCCGGTGGCGCCGGCCACCAACCCGTGACGGTTGATCGTGGCCAGCGGGATGCGGACCTGCGCGGAGGCGTCTGCGGTGTCGTCGATCACCACCGTGCCCAATTCGAGGGCCTGGCCGTCAGCGACATAGCCCGCCGCGATCTGCTGCGCGGCGTTCGCCGCCGACTCGGGACTCACAGGTCACGACATTACTTGGCCAGTCTGTACCGCTGTGCGGCTATGGCTGCGGCGAACGGCTAACGTTGGCTCACTGTGAGTGCTGCACGAGACGAACTCGTCTGGATCGACTGTGAGATGACCGGCCTGGATCTGGGCTCGGACAAGCTCATCGAGATTGCCGCCCTGGTCACCGACGGCGAGCTGAACATCCTGGGCGACGGTATTGACGTGGTGATCCACGCCGACGACGCGGACCTGGACGCGATGAGCCCTGTGGTGACCGAGATGCACACCCGATCGGGCCTGATCGACGAGGTCAGAGCATCGACGGTCGACCTGGCTACCGCCGAGGCGATGGTGCTCGACTACATCCGCACCCACGTCAAGCAGGCCAAGACGGCGCCGCTCGCGGGCAACTCGATCGGCACCGACCGTGGTTTCCTGGCCCGCGACATGGTCGCCCTCAACGACTACCTGCACTACCGGATGATCGACGTCAGCTCGATCAAGGAGTTGTGCCGTCGGTGGTACCCCCGGATCTACTTCGGCCAGCCGGAGAAGGGCCTCGCGCACCGCGCACTGGCCGATATCCACGAGTCCATCCGGGAATTGAAGTACTACCGGCGTACCGCGTTCGTCGCCCCGCCCGGGCCGTCTACCAGCGACATTGCCGCGGTCGCCGGGGAACTGGGGCCGCCGGTGGACGCGCCCGACGATATCGATTCGGTCGCTGAGCGCCCAAGCGGTTAGTATCGACGACGCTGCTTGCTAGTCGGGCAGCAATGGTGGCTGTAGTTCAGTTGGTAGAGCACCAGGTTGTGATCCTGGGTGTCGCGGGTTCGAGTCCCGTCAGCCACCCCGAGGGAAAACATCGCCTCACCTGCACATAAGCGGGTGGGGCGATGTTCATTTCGGGTCCATGCGATATCCGATGCGACATGCGCCCACGATGCGACATCCCGCTGGGGGAGTAGGTGGGACCACCCCCGGCTTCCACTCCCCGACCAAGGACTCCAGGCGGGCGATTGAGACACGTCCCCGTCGCCCCTCAGTGGGCTAGGGAGCGTGTCTCAATCGGGTGTGACCAATGTGACGGGTGATAATCGCAACCATGACAGGGAGCGGGGAAACGGCGGCTCCGCCGCCGACGCGCTTTCTGATCGACACCAACGTCTTCATTGCACTTGAACCGTTCGACGGGCAGATGGAGCCCGGGCTTGGACCAGCAGCTACCTTCATGCGGCTAGCGATGAAGCAGCGCAACCTAGTCTTCGTCCATCCCGCCACGAGGGACGAGCTTTCCGAAGGAACGAACCCGACGCGGGCGGAGCAGCGAATCGCCGAACTGAGCAAGATCGAGATGCTCGCCGAGGTGCCGATCAGCACTCGCCTCCAGACCAAACTGGGTCCACTGGTCCCCGATTCCAACGATCACCGCGATCTGCGAATACTGGCTGCACTGGACGCGAACGCCGTCAATTTCCTTGTCACTGAGGACGTTGGTCTTCATAAGCGAGCGAAGAGGGTCGGACTAGGGGATCGAGTCCTCACACTTGCCGATGCGGCGGCGCTGCTGGAGGCATTCGAGCCGACCACCGTCGAACCACCACCGAAGGTGACGCCCGTCGAGTCATATGCCCTCGACCTGGAACAAGACATTTTCGCCAGCATCAGAACCGATTACAACGGCTTCGATGCCTGGATCAACAAGGTTCGCGGGGACTCGGCGAACCGTGAGTGCTTCATCATCACCGAAGACGGCGGAACCTACGCAGCCGTCGCCATATTGAAGGTCAACGAGCTCGCATCCGAATGCCCGTACGACCTGCCAGAGCCCATCACCAAGATTTCGACATTCAAGGTGCAGGAGGAGTTCGGCGGTCAACGGTACGGGGAGCTACTACTGAAAGCCGTCCTCCTTTCGCACCGCGACCACAGCGCTGGAAGTGCCTACGTTGAGGTGTGGGATCGCCATCAGCGGCTCATCGACTTCATGAAGATGTTCGGGTACTACGACGCAGGCAAGTCGGCGCGTGGTGAGATTGTCCTCGCCAAGAGGTACCAGCCGCGAGACACCTCCATGTCGCCGTTGGACTTTCACATTGCGTACGGTCCGCCAGCCGTGTCTGACCAAGCGAATGTGTTCGTCATTCCGATCATCGAGCAATGGCATGATCAGTTGTTTCCAGAGTGCATACCCGAGACTCAACAACCCATGTTGCCTGGGCTGGAAGGCACGACACTCCCCTGGGGTAACGCGCTGCGCAAGGCGTATCTATGCAACTCATCTTCAAGGCAGATTCAGCCGGGCGACGCGATTCTGTTCTACCGATCCAGGCTCCAGACCGTATCTGTCATTGGCGTGGTCGAGGAAGCCTCCAGAACATCCTCTCCCGATGAAGTGCTGAACCTGGTCGGCGGACGAACCGTATACGGACCCACCGATATTGCCCAGCTCGCGTCTCACTCCGCGCAGTTACTTGTCATCCTCTTCCGGCAGGATCGCGTCGTTGATCCCGAATGGACCCTGGCGGAGCTTCAGAGCCATGACGTGCTGAAGGCACCGCCACAAGCCGTGACCAAAGCGAAGGAGACCGGTGCCCAATGGGTGCATCAGCAACTGGACGCCATGTGATCATGTCCGTCCATCCGCAGTTTGCAGAGGCAATTATGGACGGGCGCAAGAAGATTGAGTTCCGTAAACGTCGCCTCGCTGATGACGTGAGAGTGGTGTGGGTCTACGCCACTGCCCCCGTCAGCAAGGTGCTCGGCTACTTCGAAGTCGGAACAATCCATACCGCCAAACCGACTGACCTCTGGCGGCAGTTCGCCGACGTGGGCTGCATCAACCGAGCCGACTTCGACAGGTACTACGCCAACAGCCAAATCGGGGCGGGCATCGGCATCCGCAGAGCCGTCCGTCTGCGCAGCCCCGCCCACATTACCGACCTACTCCCCTCTGGAGTACCGCCACAGAGCTACGCCTACGTAGGAGCGCGCGCCCTCCCCTGACCTGCGGGGACGTGCAACCGCGTGGCTGGTGATTATCGGCGACTGGATAGATGCTGCAGCGATGCCCACCACCGAGACCACCGTCACCGAACTCACTGCCGACTCGACTGGCGTCTGGCGTGTCACCCCCCTGGTCAGCCTCCATCGGCGGCTCGAGCATGAGGTCAGTTTTCCCGTCGGTGGTGTCCCCTGCGTGCACCGACACGCGCAGGACAAATCGCACGTTGCGGCATGGGACAGCGCGGTTGTCGTAGCGCTTCGGTAGCTTCCAAGGTCATGGAGTCGCCGCAGGAGCCACCCGCCCCGCCCTCGCCCCCGCAGGGAATGCCTACCAGCATCCGCGAAGCGGCCGGCTCGTTGGGTGAGGCGTTGGTTCGTGTGTCGGGCAGCAAGAAGGAATCCGTCTGGAAACTTCCATCTGGGTGGGTATGGGGCTTTGCCCCAATCGTGTTCGCCGCGTTGCGGGTACTTGTGGTCTCTCACGGTGACCCCGAAACACTCCGTGCACTGGTGCAGAACCTCAACGTCCCCGCATTAGTTTTGGCAACGGTACTCCCGTTCGGAGCGGTGATTTCCGTAGGATTCGTGATCTTTCTAGCCTGCAGACTGAGGTCATCGAACAAACCGCCCATCAATGGTGGGCCGCTTCTACTGTTGATTTCAGCGGTGATCTCAGTCTTCCTCCTGGTTTACGCTATGCCTATGTGGCATGTCTGCGCGGCGGCCACCATCTGCGGAATCATCGGCGTAATCATGTTGATAGGCAAAGTAATCAACTGCCGCGCGCAGAAGGGGGACGAGAACGGCACGCCCAATGTGCTGGTCATGCTCCTGGTAGTCGTGGCAATCCTGGGCGTGCTGTTCAGTCCCATCATCTATTTGCTTGGTGGAGTGGGGATGTGGCTCCCTCAGGAGCGGATCGAGGCCGCCAACACTGAGGTAAGCCCCGTCTACGTCCTGTCGTCCGATGACAACTGGACTTCGTACATGGACGAGAATCGCAAAGTCCATTTAGTGACTACATCCGATATCACCAGCCGCGACGCCGTTGGATCGTCGGGATCATGGTTGGACAAGTCGTTTGCCGACAACGTGATTGACGCATTTATCGCAACAGTCCGATGGGCAAAGAGCGCATGTCTATCGGCGGTCGATTTTATCGTGGAGCGCCTACCCGACTGGCCGTCGCCAGATTCCCCGTAGCGGTCAGTACGGCACCAAGAACCGCCCATACAGCTCCCGGCGAAGCAATCGGTCAGTGCTGACAAGAACGCGGAGGGCATTTTTGCCCACGCACCTTCTGCGTTCTTGAAGACGGTTACACGCGCCACTCTGGCGCGGACGCGAAGGCCGCGGACATAGGCGCCTACGCCAGGTGGAGGCAACGGGAGACAAGCCGTATTGCAGCCTATGCGCCCTCACCCCGGGTGAACTCCACGATGTCACGCCACCGGTTTCCCGTCGCAGACTTGAGCACAAAGCCCCTGGGTTCGAAAAGAGCGCGTAGGTCTGCAACGCCCAGTCGATCCGGGTCAAGGAATATCTCCTGGAAGACCAGCCGCCCACCCGGCTTGATCACATTCTGCAAAGACACCGCACATGCCGCCTTGTCCGGAACCTCGCCGAGCACGCTGGCCAGAAACGCAAGATCAAACGTGTTGTCGGGGAAGGGAAGCCCGTCGCTGGCGTCGCCCGAGTGAAACTGCACATTCCGGTAGCCGGCAGCTTCAACTTTTTTCTTCACCTTGTCCAGCATCTGCGGTTGGACATCGAAAAGATCGAGGTGGCCGGTCGTCAGCCGGCGGGCGATTTCGATACTGAAGATCCCCGGACCGGGTCCGATCTCCAGCACTCGTTCACCGCCGCGAAGCGCTAGCTGCCCGACCACGCCACCCGGATTGACAAGGCGTCGGTGAATCGGATTGTCCAGCAAGAAGGCGGCCTGGTGCGGAAAAGGGAAGTCACCGACTCGGCGCACCTGGCGTATCACAGTGTCCATCCACGTTATAGGCATGAAATTAGGGTACCCTAACTTCATGCTCTGCGGCTACCTGCATCGCCGCCAGGAGCCGTCCCGAGACCGCCTAGGCGTATCAGGTGTCCAGCAGCCAGGGCAGCTCGAATCCCCCTACCAATGGTCAGGCGCGAACAGGTTATCGCTCGCGGCAAGCAGCCCCCACGGGTCGGAGAACTCCGAGGCACCAGGCAGCGGTAGCGGCGCGTCGGTCGGCGCGATGACGCCCGATCCGGTCAGGAATGCAACGCCGCGAGCCAGCGCCACGCTCGTGTCGACCACCAGGCCGCCCACGAAATCGTTGACTTGCTGGGCGAATTGGGCCAGTCCACTGATCAGGAAGATGTCCTGGTCGACGATCGATTGCAGGAGCTTGTCGATCTCGGTGACGACCAGATTGAGCCCATACGGGATGGAGGTGACCACCGTGCGGATGGCCAGCGCGATGTCGTTGCCGATATTGGGGTAGCCGTACATCGCGAGCGCGTCGTGGAGGGCCTGCTTGAGGTCGACGGGTGTGACGATGCTGTTGAGGATGGCGGGGTCGTTGGCCATCGAGACGCCGTCGAAATCTGACCGCATCGGGACCCCGAACAGCGACAAGATCGTCGGCGTGATGTCCACCGTGGAGTAGTTCAGGTTCTGGCTGCCGTCGGTGGCGTGATCACCGGCCTGATCGAAGATGACGAATGACGATGTCTCATTGGGCGATTGGAAGCCGTGGCCCAAGATGTCGTGGGACTGCTGGTGTCCGTGGTCGGTGGTGATGATGATCGACCAGTCGTCACCGGTGAGCGCCTTGACCTGCGCGACCGCGGCCAGGATCTGCTGGATGTTGGCGCCGACGTTCACGACGGCTTGGGCGTATTCGGCCGACCCGCCACCGAACTCGTGTCCGGCCTCGTCTACCTGTACTTGGTAGGAGAACAGGAAGTTCGAGATGTCGTCGGGGTTGTCGGCGGTCGCCAGGATCTGAGCGATGGTCTGCGCGGTGACCAGCGCGTCGGCATCAGCCCAGTTGGTCTCGAAGGGCACGAAGACGTTGTTGTCGACCGGGTAGCCGCCCGCGGCAGCGATGTCGTTGATGTAGTCCCAGTCGGCGATCACCGTGGTGTTGATCTCGGGCTTGTAGTACTCGAGAAGGTTGAACACCGTCGGCCACAAGTTGTACGGCTCGGGACTGAACAGGTTGTTGGTCACACCGTGCTTGTCGTCCCACACCCCGGTCAGAATCGTCGTCCATGACGGACCGGAGAAGGTGGTGTGGTTGGTCAGGCTCGCGGTTCCGGTAATACCTTGGTCCATCGCGGTTTTGAAGCCGCTGTCTTGGTTGTAGGCGTACTCCAGGATCTTGTCCAAGTTGGTGCCGTCGGTACCGATCAGCAGCACGTGCTCAGCGGCCAGCAGCCAGTCGGCGCTCACCCCGGACAGCCCAGTCTGCGTCCCTACCACCGCCCCCGTTCCGGCAACCAGGCCGGCGACGGTCGCACCGCACAGAAACCGCTTCACCTTTGTCACCATCGGATTCCCTCGTCGAAGTTGCGCGAGACTGCCCGACGACCCTAGCAATCGCACAGGCAATGCTCAGGATTTTGCGAGGAATACGCTCATGTGGTCAGCACAATGTGAGTCGCCCCTGGCGCCGCTGGCCCAGGCCGCCCCGGGAGACCGATCGGTGTCGGCGATCGCCGCCGCGTTCGGAATTTAGTGAGCTAGCGAACACCCGCGGACCCTGGTTGCGATGACCGGCGCCCATCATCGAGCTGACCTGGTCTGACTGCCACTCAACCCCCGATTGGCGAACCGCTGGGTGTCGGCTCGGGGCGCGCCGTTCCGCGTGCCGGGTTGATGTCGAGGTAACGTTTTGGTTACGGTTCCCTGCGTGCTCACGCAAGGACTAGTAGATCTGCGCATGAAATCCTCGGTTCTGGCCGCGACAACTCTGTTGCCGGCCGCCGTGTTCTTGGCTGGCAGCGTCGGTGCCGAGCCGGGAAACAACGATGAACCGCCCCCTCCGGCCGCCGCCGATGTGCCGCCGCCGCCCGAGGACGCGCCGCCTCCGCCACCCGAAGACGGGCCACCCCCGCCGCCGGAGGACGCACCTCCCCCACCACCTGAAGACCTACCACCACCGCCCCCGGAGGACGCGCCTCCCCCGCCACCCGAAGACATTCCGCCCCCGCCGCAGGACTGGGGACCTCCCGCACCCGAGCTGGCGACCAACTGGTCCATGCCGGCACCGCACGCGCTGCCGCCGGGGATCGTCAACGAGCACGGCATGCAGGTCAAGACGATCCTTGTCGCCCGCAGCATCAGCGAGGCGTTCCCGCAGATTCACAACATGATCGGGGTGCGTCCCGACGGCCAGCGCTGGCATCCGTCCGGCCTGGCCATCGACGTGATGATCCCCAACCCCGGTAGTCCCGAGGGCATCGCATTGGGAGACCAGATCGTCGACTACGTCCGGCAGAACGCCGGTCGGTTCGCCATGCAGGACGCGATCTGGCGCGGCACGTACTACACGCCGGGCGGGCCGAGCGGTCGCGGCAACGGCCACTACGACCACGTGCACATCACCACGTTCGGCGGAGGTTATCCCAACGGGAACGAGGAGTACCTGCGCGAGGAAGGCTAGCCGCCCCCGGCCTGACGGCGCCTAACGCGTCTAGCGCACCGGGTCGTTGGCGTTGCCGGCCTGCCACTGCGACCACGGCACATTCCAGTCGCCGAGGCCTTCGTTGCCGGGCAGCAACGAGCCGATGGTGTTGTTGATCTGCACCACGTCGCCGCGCTTGACGTGGTCGTAGAACCACAGCGCGTTGCTGGGACTGACGTTGATGCAGCCATGGCTGGTGTTGGCGTAGCCCTGGGCTCCCACCGACCACGGGGCCGAATGCACGAAAATGCCGCTGTAGGAGATCTGGGTGGCCCAGTCGACGTCGGTGCGATACCCGTTGGGCGAGTTGACCGGAACCCCGTAGGTCGAGGAGTCCATGACGATGTGCGCGAAGCGCTCGCCGACGATGTAGGTGCCGTTGTTGGTCGGGGTGCTTTCCTTGCCCATCGAGACCGGCATGGTCTTGGCCACTTCGCCGTTGATGCGCACCACCATCGACTTGGTGTCGTCGTCAACGGTGGCGATCACCTCGTCGCCGATGACAAAGTGGCTGGTCGCGTTGTCCTGCCCGTAGACCCCGTTGCCCAGGTCCACCCCGTAGGTGTTGACCTGCACGTCGACGTTGGTTCCGGGCTTCCAGAAGGCCTGCGGCCGCCAGCGCACCTCGCGATTGTTCAGCCAGTAGAACGCGCCTGCCACAGGAGGCTCGGTGGTGATAATGATCGCCTTCTCGGCCGCCTCGCGGTCAACGATGTTCTCGTCGAACCGAATCGCCACCGGCTGACCGACGCCGACGACCTCGCCGTCGCGCGGCATGACGTAGGGCATGGTCAGGTTTTGCGGCGAGTGCGTCTGAAACGTCATCTGCCGGCTGGTCACGCCACCGAGGCCCAGCGCCTTCGCGTTGACCGTGTAACGCTTGTTATAGCCGAGCTGCTCGGATGTCGCCCAGGTCAACCCGTCCGCACTGAGCTTGCCGTCGACGATCGCGCCGTACTCGTTGACCATGGTGACCGAATCGAGCACGCCGTCCTCGGCGGTCACGGTCACCGGCGCGTCCACCGCGACCCCGACTGCCTTGTCGGTGACCGACGCAGTGACCTTGGGAATCAGCAGGTCAGCGAAGGGAGTGCCCTTGTCGGTGATGATCTTGGCCGCTTCGGCGTCGGCGTTACTCCCGCACGCACTCAAGCTCATTACCGCGGCCGGAACCATCAGCAATGCCGCCGCCCGGGACCCGAACCCCCGGCAGCGTTCCGCCAAACCAACCTGCCCCATGCTTTTCCCACCTGACCGTGCTGATGCTGCTCGCAGGCAGTCTAGTGGGTAATCGGAACTGCCGCTGTTCCGTCCAGAACAGCGCGCTGACGTCGCGATTTCGTCTCCCGGCGCGGCGCCTGTTATTGTCTCTTTCGCGGTTCTTGACCGCACGGCGCCGTTAGCTCAGTTGGTAGAGCAGCTGACTCTTAATCAGCGGGTCCGGGGTTCGAAACCCTGACGGCGCACTTCGTTCGACTGTTTCGTCTTATTGCGACGGCTTACTGCGACGGTGTCGACTCTTCGGTCTCCTTGATGATCCGGTAGCTCGGGTCCGACATGTACACCGGCCCATTGCCGTTCTGCCGCGCCTTGCCGGTGAGCGCAACCACGTCACCGGGGCTGATGTCGGTGCCCCGTCCCGCGGGAAATGTCGCGCGCAGCTCACCACTGCCGTCTCCGACCACCGCGACGCGGACCGGCTTGCCGCGGCTGGTGGTGTCGTCGACCTCATTGACCCGCCCCTCGACGGTGGACAGGTGACCGATGATGAGGGCGTCCACCGCGATGGCGTCCGGCGGCGGCGCCGGATGCTCGTAGCGGTCCACGTCCTGCTGGTCATGGCGAGCCACCCACTGCTGCAGTTTCTCGACCTCGCGCAGAATGCGCTGTTCGAACAGGTCCGGGAACGCCTGCCGCACGCGTGATTGCACGTCGTAGGGCACGATCGTCGCCGCCGCGTCGGGAACCACGCTCACGGCCTTGGCGATCTTGTCGGCGGTGCGATCGTGCAACAAGCGCCCCAGCAACGGCGCGTAGGTACGCCGGGGCAGCAACACGGTCACGTGGCAGTTCGGGTATTGCGCGCGTGCGGTGTCGACCAGTTGCCGGGCGGTGCGTGTCAGCCGGCGGTCCGGGCAGTCGACCACCCGCAGCGGGGTGTCCAGGCCGTAGTACTCCCAGCGCTGCTGCAGCAGAGCGGCATGGGCGGCGTCGACCACCAGGTGCACCGCGACCAGCTCGTCGGCGTAGAGCCCTTTGCCGTAGCGCAGGGCTTCGAGTACCGCCAGGTCCAGCGAATGCACGAAAACCATCACCCGGTGACGGGCGTACTTGACGGAGTCAGGCCGGTCGGTGCGGAATCGCTCCAGGATCGCAGCCTCGGCCCGGTACTCCCGGTTGAGCCGGATCAGCACCACCACCAGCAACGGGAACACGACCACTACCAGCCAGGCTCCCTCGGTGAACTTCGCCACCGCGAAGATCCCCACCACCACGGTGGACAGCAGGCCCGCCGAGAAATTGATGACGAGCTTGTACCGCCATCCCGATTCCCGATGCGTCACATGATGTTTGGCCATGCCGTAACCGGCCATCGCGAATCCGGTGAACACCCCGATCGCGTAGAACGGCACCAGTGCGTTGACCGAGCCACCGGTGACCACCAGCAGAGTCACCGCCAGGACGGTGAGCACGATGATCCCGTTGGAAAAGACCAGCCGGTGCCCGCGTTTGGTCAACTGGCGGGGCAGGAAGCGGTCTTCGGCAACGAAGCTAGCCAGCATCGGAAACCCGTTGAAGCTGGTGTTCGCTCCGGTGAACAGGATCAACGCCGTCGCCGTCTGCACCAGCACGTACAGAACCTGACCCAGCCAGCCGCCGCCGAACACCGCCCGGGCCACCTCGGAGAGCACCGAGGGATATCCGACCGCGTACGGCGGGGTGTGGGTGCGGTAGGCCAGGTAGGTGACGCCAGCCAGCAGGAATCCCAGGATGCACGCCATCGTGGTGAGCACGCGCCGCGCGTTCACGCCCTGCGGCTTTTGGAAGACGCTGACGGTGTTGGAGATGGCTTCCACACCGGTCAGCGATGACCCGCCGTTGGCGAAAGAGCGCAGTACCACCAGGACCGTCGCCCCCATGATCAGCCCGTTGCCCTGATGGACCGGCACCGCCCCTGGGAGGTGCTCGGCGTCGTAAACGGGTAAGCCCCAAAAGATCTCGCGCACCACACCGGTGATGATCATCAGCCCGAGCATGCCTACGAAGAAGTAGGTCGGTATCGCGAACGTACGGCCGGCTTCTCGCACACCGCGCAGGTTCGCGTAACACATCACGATCACCACCGCGACGGTGATCTCCAGGCTGTAGGGGCCCAGCGGGCGGATCGCTGAGACGACGGCGACGGTGCCGGCCGCGGATTGCACGGCGACGGTCACCACGTAGTCGATCAGCAGCGCCGCGGCGGCGACCTGCGCTACCCGGGGGCCGAAGTTCTCCCGAGAGACGATGTAGGAGCCGCCGGCGCGGGTGTAGGTCATCACCACCTGGCGATACGAGGCGGTGACCAGTACCAGGATCAGCAGGACCACGCCGGTGATGGGCAGCAGCAGCGCGAAGGCTGCCAGGCCGGCGAACGGCAGCAGCTCGATCAGGATCTCCTCGACGCCATAGGCGTTCGAGGAGATCGCGTCGGGTGAAAGTACGCCTAGGGCAACCGGATTCGACAACCGCTCGGAGCGCAGCGCACCGGTGACCAGCGGCCGTCCCAGCACCAGCCGCTTGAGCGTGTAGCCGATCGGGTCAGGCCGCGGCGCCGGGGGCTGTTGGGCGCGCACCGCAATATCTTCGCCCCGGCAGCGTCACGCCACCAGACCCAATTTTCGCGCCGGCGCGCGGGGATCTCAGCGGTTGCGGATTCGGCGAATCGTCAGGATGAGAATGAGTCCGCCGACACCGGCCAGCGACGCCATCACCGCAGGTTGGGTGACGATCTCGACCGCCCGAGCCTTGGCGCGGTCGGCCAGCCGACGGGGGTTGGCCCGGTCCGCGAGAATGTCGACCGTCGACGCCAGCTGCTCACGGGCCTGATCGATGTCCTTCTTGATCGTGTCGGGATCGCGTTCCGCCACTGTCGTCCTCCCTGTCCGATGCTGCCCCTGTCGAACTACCCTAGAGCAGCCGGGGTTCGTCTCATGCTCCGGCGAGCAGAAAGGGGCAGTTGTTGACCGACACCGCACGCCTGGCGCCCGGCGATGAAGCGCCCGCGTTCAGCCTTCCTGACGCCGACGGCAACACCGTGTCGCTGGCCGACTACCGGGGAAGACGGGTCGTCGTCTATTTCTACCCGGCCGCGTCGACCCCGGGCTGCACCAAGCAGGCCTGCGACTTCCGGGACAACCTGCGCGACTTCAACGACGCCGGCCTCGACGTCGTCGGTATCTCCCCCGACAAGCCGGCCAAACTGGCCAAATTCCGCGACACCGAGGGATTGACCTTCCCGCTGCTGTCCGACCCGGACCGCTCGGTGTTAGCGGCCTGGGGCGCCTACGGCGAGAAGAAGATGTACGGCAAGACCGTGCAAGGCGTCATTCGCTCGACGTTCGTCGTCGACGAACAGGGCAAGATCGCCGAGGCCCAGTACAACGTGCGGGCCACCGGGCACGTCGCGAAACTGCGGCGCGATCTGTCGGTCTGACCCCGAGGTCACTTTTCCGCCGACCGAGAAGGAGCAGCGCGTGCCGGTCATCCGGACGAGTTTGTGGTTCGACACCCAGGCACTGGACGCCGCCGAGTACTACGTGTCGATCTTTCCCAATTCGAAGGTCACCGACGTGTCCTACTGGGGCGCGGAGAATCCCGAGCGCGACGGCAGCCCGCTGCAAGTGCTGTTCGAGCTCGACGGGCGGCAGTTCTCCGCAATCAACGGCGGACCGAACTTCACGCTGGACGAGGCCATCTCCATCCAGGCCTACTGCGCGGATCAGGCCGAGGTCGACCACTACTGGGACGCGTTGAGCGCCGGCGGCAAGGAACTTCAGTGCGGCTGGCTCACCGACCGATACGGATTGTCCTGGCAGATCATCCCGCAACGATTGTCGGAGTTGATGACCGATCCAGACCCCGAGCGCGTGCTACGGGCGAAGCAGGCCATGCTCACGATGGTCAAACTCGACATCGCCGCGCTGGAGGCCGCAGCCGAAGGGCGTTGACCTCAGCTCACAACGGCAATTTGTGACCTGTCAAGTACAACCCGACTAGTCACGTGTTGCCGGCGGGCGCAGCATTAATCACAGTCGGGCTTGGGTGGCGCTTCCGGTCGAGCGACCAACCAAGCGCGCTACTCCAGCTCCGTTGGAAGGCAAGAAGATGACTGAGCACAGCTGGGCAGTGATCGGGGCAGGTCCCGCAGGTATAGCCGCGGTGGGCCGCCTACTCGACCATGGCGTCCCCGAGAACGAGATCGTCTGGATCGATCCCGATTTTGCCGCCGGTGATATCGGCACCAAATGGCGCGCCGTCCCGGGCAACACCTATGTCTCGCTCTTCCTCGACTACTTGAACGGCTCCCCGTCGTTCCGCTTCTCCGAAGCGCCCCACTTCGAGTTGACCGACATCGATCCCGGTCACACCTGCCCGCTCGGCCTGGTGGCCGATCCGTTGGTATGGATCTCCCAACACCTGTCAGAGCGGGTCACCTCCATTCGCGCGGTGGCCACCGAGCTCGTCCTGCGCAACCGCCGATGGTTGGTGAGCACCCCGGAAGCCGAGATCGAAGCGAAGAACGTGATTCTGGCCGTCGGTTCGGTTCCCAAGACGCTTCAGCATCCGAGCCTGAAGGAGATTCCGGTCGAGGTGGCACTGAACCCCGACAAACTCGGTCAGCTGGCGTTGGACGACGCCACGGTGGCCGTCTTCGGCTCGTCACACTCATCGATGGTGGCCCTGCCCAACCTGTTGAACACCCACGCCCGGAAGGTCGTCAACTTCTACCGGAGCCCAACCAAATACGCTGTGTACCTTGGTGATCAGATTCTGTTCGACGACACTGGCCTGAAGGGGAATGCCGCAACGTGGGCCCGTGAGAACATCGACGGAACCTATCCGGAGCGCCTGGAACGGTATCGGGTAGACGACAAGGAGTTCTCCGAGCAGCTCCAAGCCTGTAGCCACGTTGTCTACACCGTCGGGTTCACCCGACGCCAGCTCCCCGCGACCCCGCAGTGGGGGGAGCTGGAATACGATCCGGTGAACGGGATCCTTGGACCGGGACTGTTCGGGGTCGGGATCGCGTTCCCCGAGTACGGGATCGACTCGTTCGGATCTGGGGAGTATCGGATCGGATTGATCAAGTTCATGCAGCGGCTCAACAGCGCGCTGCCCCTGTGGTTCCAGTACGGAACGTAGCTTCGGCGTAGATCAGTGCGGCCGGTTGACGCCGCCGATGTGGCTCAACAGGTCCCGCACCGCCCGGCCGGCGGCGTCCGCCCACCCGTCCAGATCGCCCTGAGATCCCGATGCAGGTCTAATTCCGGCACCTCCACACTGCGAAGCCGGCCGACCGCAAGGTCATCGGCGGCCGCCAACCTGCTCATCACCGCCGGCCCGGCCCCGGCCAGCACGGCACCCCGCACGGCGACCGACGAAGAGGTCGACACCGCTGTCGATCGGCGACCATTTGATGAAGCGGCGCTCGTCCATTCAGGTCGCCAGCTTCGCCAATAGCAGCGCTTCGGCGGTGGCGGCGCGTTCCAGCACGCCCAGGTGCAGGCTCTCGTTGATGCTGTGCGCCTGGGTCCCCGGATCTTCCACCCCGGTGACCAGGATGGTCGCCTGCGGGTAAGCGGCGGCGAACTCAGCGATGAATGGGATGGATCCGCCCATGCCCATGTCGACGGGTTCGACGCCCCACGCCTGCGCGAATGCGTCCCGGGCGGCGTCATACACCGGACCAGTGGCGTCGATGGCGTAGGGCTGCCCAACATCGCCCGGGGTGACGGTCACGTGCGCTCCCCACGGGGCATGGTGCTGTAGGTGAGCGGTGAGCGCCTCCAGGTGGGCGGCGGCGTCGCCGCCGGGGGCCACCCGCAAACTGACCTTGGCCCGGGCCCGTGGAATCAGCGTGTTCGACGATGCCGCAATGCTCGTGGTGTCGATACCGATGACGGTGATCGCCGGCTTGGCCCACATCCGCTGCGGCACCGATCCGGAGCCGATCTCGGTCACCCCGTCCAGCAGCCCGGTGTCGGCACGGACCCGCTCAGGTGGGTAATCGACTGGTGCCGCGATGCTTTCGTGCAATCCGGCGACCGCGACGTTGCCGTCGTCGTCGTGCAAGCTCGCCAGCAGCCGCACCAGAACGGTGAGCGCGTCGGGTACCACCCCACCCCACAGCCCAGAGTGCAGTCCGTGGTCCAGCGTCGCGACTTCCACCACGCAGTCGGCCAGCCCCCGCAGCGACACCGTCAGTGAGGGGATGTCGGTGCTCCAGTTGTCGGAGTCGGCGATCACGATCACATCGGCGCTCAGCGCCTCGCGGTGCGCAGCCAGCAGAGCTCCCAGCGACGGCGATCCGGATTCCTCCTCGCCCTCGACGAAGACTGTCACACCGACCGGCGGCTGGCCACCGTGCGCCCGGAATGCCGCCAGATGTGTTGCGATACCGGCCTTGTCGTCGGCGGTGCCGCGGCCGTAGAGGCGCCCGTCGCGTTCAGTGGGTTCGAACGGCGGTGAATCCCACTGCCCCACGTCGCCTTCGGGCTGCACGTCGTGGTGCGCGTAGAGCAACACAGTCGGGGCACCCGGGGGTGGCGGAAAATGCGCGATGACCGCCGGCGCACCGCCCTCGGCAACGATCTGCACCTGCGGAAAACCGGCCTGGCTCAGCAGGTCTGCGACACGCTGAGCGCTGCGGTGTACCTCGGGGCGCCGCGCCGGGTCGGCCCACACCGACTCGATGCGCACCAGATCCTCCAGGTCGGCCCGCACCGACGGCAAGACGTCGCGGACTCGCTGCACCAGTTCGCTCATGGCGCCAGTATCCCTTCCCCGCGAGCAGACACAGAATCGCACGCCCGAGCCATCCGGAGTGCGATTCTGTGTCTGCTCGCCGATTAGGGGGTCTCGAGGATGGCGACGGCGGCGGCGGTGTCGGCCTCGTGGGTCAGCGACACGTGGATCGTCACCTCGGCGAGATGCTGCGCGATCTCACCAGAGAGCCGCACCTTCGGGCGTCCCCACATGTCGGTGACCACCTCGATGTCACGGTGAATCGCCTCCGGCAGCACCGGCTTCTGCGCGAACCGCGACCCCGACCACGCCTTGATCACCGCCTCCTTGGCCGCCCACCGGGCCGCCAGATGCCGCGCCGCCGACGAACTCTTGTCGGAAGCGTCGCGCCGCTCCCCGGGGGTGAACGTCTCGGCGAACACCGTCCCGGGTTGGTCGACCTGCTCCGCGAAGTCGGGAATCGACACCAGGTCGATCCCGACACCAACGATGCTCATACGCAGCGACGCTAGCCGATGTAGACGTCGCCGTCGCCGAGCCGTGCCGCCGGGTTGAGCAGCATGGCCGACTCCTGGCGCTTCTCCGGTGTGTCGTGGTCGAACCGCCGGTCGGCGGGCCGCTCATACATCGGCTTGCCGCCGGCGATCGCCGAGGCGAGTCGACGCTGACCGGCCAGGACACGCTCGGAGGCCTGCTCCAGGTACGCCGCACGCTGGCTCGGGTCCAGCGCCGCCAGGAACGCCGCCGGGTGCACCAGGGCGACCAGACCGGACACGTGGCCGAAGCCGAGGCTGGTGACCAGACCGGCCTTGAGCGGGAACTTCTCCCCCAGCTCCAGCGTCTCGCGCACCCACACCAGGTGCCCGGCGGTGGCCAGCTCGTCGTCGACGCAGTCCAGGCTGCGGTTGGGCGGGATGACCCCGTCGCGCAGCACCTGGCACAGCCCCATCATCTGGAAGACCGCCGCGCCGCCCTTGGCGTGCCCGGTGAGGCTCTTCTGGCTGATCACGAATAGCGGCGCACCGTCGGAGCGGCCCAGCGAGTCGGCCAGCCGCTCGTGTAGCTCGGTCTCGTTAGGGTCGTTGGCCAACGTCGAAGTGTCGTGCTTGGAGACCACCGCGATGTCGTCGGCGCCCACGCCCAGCTTGGCCAGCGAACGGGCCAGCATCGAGTCCTTGCCGCCCCGCCCGGCGCCCAGCGCTCCCAGGCCCGGAGCGGGGATCGAGGTGTGCACGCCGTCGGCGAAGCTCTGCGCGTAGGCCACCACGGCCAGGACCGGCAGGCCCATCTTGGCGGCCAGGTCGCCGCGGGCCAGCAGAATGGTGCCGCCCCCCTGAGCCTCGACGAAGCCCAACCGGCGCCGGTCGTTGGCGCGGGAGAACTTCGAGTCGCTGATGCCCTTGGCGCGCATCATCTCGGTGTCGGCGGTGGCCGCCATGTCACCGAAGCCGATGATGGCCTCCAGGGTCAGGTCGTCGTAGCCGCCGGTGACCACCAGCTCGGCCTTGCCCAGGCGGATCTTGTCGACGCCCTCCTCGACCGAGACCGCGGCGGTGGCACAGGCGGCCACCGGGTGGATCATCGCGCCGTAGGACCCGACGTAGCTCTGCACCACGTGCGCGGCAACGACGTTGGGCAGCACCTCCTGCAGGATGTCGTTCGGCTTGGCCCGCCCGAGCAGGTTGCCGTGGTACATGGTCTGCATCGAGGTCATGCCGCCCATGCCGGTGCCCTGAGTGCTGGCCACCAGCGACGGGTGCACCCAGCGCATCAGCTCGGTCGGGGTGAAACCCGCCGACAGGAACGCGTCCACGGTCGCGACGATGTTCCACAGCGCCACGCGGTCGATGGAGGTGGCCATGTCCTGGCTGATGCCCCACACCGTCGGGTCGAACCCGGTCGGGATCTGAGCACCCACGGTGCGCGACAGCTTGCTCTTGCGCGGCACCCGAATCTCGGTGCCGGCCTTGCGGATCACCTGCCAGTCCGAGGAGTCCGGCACCGGGCGCACCACGGTGTGCTCGGGGTCGAACTCGACGAACGCCCGCGCGTCGGCCTCGCTGGAGACCACGAACGAGAAGTCCTTGTCCAGGAACACACTGACCAAAAGCGGCGAGGCGTGGTCGGGGTCGATCGCACCGTCGTCCACGAACTCGCGAACACCGACGCGTTCCACCACGGCGTCGTGGTAGCGCTCCACCAGCTCGGCCTCGTCGACCAGCTCACCGGTCGCGGTGTCATACCAACCCGGGGTCGGGTCGTCCTCCCACTTGACCAGACCGGTGGTCCAGGCCAGCTCCAGCACACCGGCGGCCGACAGCTCGCCGGAAACCTCCATCTCGAAGCGGGTGCGCGACGAGCCCAGCGGGCCCAGTTCGGCGCCCCCGACGATGACCACCAGATCGGCCGGGTCGACGTCGAGGTCGGCCCAGGCCGGCGGGGGTGCCGGGGTGTGACCGCGCGGCGGGCTCGGCAGTGCCGCAATGGTATTGCCGGCGTCAGCTTCGTCGTCGGCTGCGGCTTCGCTCGTCATCTCCTCGCGGGCCTTGGCGGCCAGCTCGGCCATGTCCAGGTTCGCCTCGGCCAGGCCGCCGGTCAGGTCGGCTTCGATCGGGGCGTTGGCCGCGGCCACCTTGGACTCGACGTTGCACAGGCCCAGCAGCATGGCCGCCATCTGCTCGGTCGAATAGGTGGTGACGCCGGCTTCCTCGACCGCGTCGACGATGACGTCGTTGTGGCCCATCAACCCGGTACCACGCGTCCAGCCGATCAGGGCGTGGGCCAGGCTGACCCGAGAAGCCCACGAGGACTCGGCCTTCCAGCGCGACACCAGCGCGTCCAGCGACGCCTTGGCCTCGCCGTAGGCACCGTCACCGCCGAACATGCCGCGGTTGGGCGAGCCGGGCAGCACCACGTGCAGCCGGGAGGCGATGTCGCGCTCGGCACCGATCTTCGACAGGCCGCCAATCAGGCGCTGCACTGCCCACAGCAGCACCTTCATCTCCATCTCGGCACGCGCACCGGCCTCCGACAGATCGCCGGTGACCCGCGGTGCCGCGAACGGGAACAGCAGCGTCGGGGTCTGCGCATCCTTGAGGTGGATCGACTGCGGCCCAAGGCTTTCGGTCTGCTCGGTTCCGACCCACTCGACCAGTGCGTCGATGTCAGAGTAGGAAGCCATGTTGGCCGGCACCACCCACAGCGCGGCACCGAACCGAGCGTGGTCGCGGTAAAGGTCGCGGTAGAAGCTCAGCCGCTCGTCGTCGAGGCGAGAAGTGGTGGCGATGACGGTCGCACCGCCGTCGAGCAGCTGCCCGACCACCGATGCCGCGATCGAGCCCTTGGAGGCACCGGTCACCACCGCCACCTCGTCGCTGTAGCGGCCCCGGCCCGGGTTCTCCGCGCCGGCAGCGATCCGGGCGTACAGCGAGCCGTGAATCTGCCGGCCGGACGCCAGCGCCCGGGCCTGCCACCACGACGCCTGGGTGGCGACCACATGGCCGGCACCCTCAAAACGCTCGGCGAGGCGCGGCCAGTCGGCGTCGATGTCGCCTTCGTCGACCAGCCACAGCTTGACCAGGTCTTCGCGGGCACTGGCCCAACGGTCGTCGAACAGCACCGCTTTGCGGCCGTCGAAGACCGGCGCCACCAGGCGCGGCCAGTCCGAACCCAATTCGGCGGTCACCAGGTCGATCAGCTCGCTGTCGGTGGCGCCCGCCGGGACCGCGGCCACATCCTCGCTGAACCCGAGCTGGCCCAGCACCAGCCGGGCCGCTGAGGCGAGCACACCGTCGCGCCCGGTGATCTGGGCGGTGAACTCGCCCAGCGCGGCGGCGTCCACGGTCGCGCCGCCACCACCGCCTGCCGAGGGCAGGCTGACGGCGACGCCGCGGCGTGCGGCGACGGCCTGCACGGCCGCATCGATGACCTTGTCGACGGCTGCGGCGTCGGCCAGCGCGCCCTCGTGCAACCCGCCCAGGGCGCCGCCCCGGACACTGCTGCCTTCGCGGGTCCCCAACGCCACCTCGACGGTGACGTGCTTGGCCCAGCCCTCACCGAGCTCCCAGGTCTTCTTGACCCGTTCGGCGATGGCACCGGGCCGCTTGCCGGACGGTCCGAGAATGGTGCGGAGCTGGTCGTTGATCGCGTCGGTCAGCACCGGGCCGTAGGGCTTGTAGGTGCGGGCCAGCTTCGTGACCTGCGACTTCAGCCCGGACAGGTCGGCTTCGGCGGCGCCGTCGATGGCGCCCAGGTTCAGCTCCGAACCGAGGTCAACCAGCAGCTGGTTGCGTCGCGAGGACGCGCCGTCGGTGATGGACTCGATGGAGTCCAGCGCCTCGATCTGGTCGATGCGCATCTTGGCGCTCAAGGCGATCAGCGCGCAGGTGGCGTCGGCGGCGTCGAACGCAATGTCGTCGGGGCGGGGAGCACCGGACGGAGCTGAGGCGCCAGCCGAAGCGACGGCGGGGGCGACATCAGGCACAGCCGCCGGTTCCGGCGCGCCAGCGCCGGAATCCTCCGCAACCGGCTCCTCCTCCGGCTCCGGGTCGGTGTCGGTGGCGAAGAGCACCGCGGCGTCGCGCTCAGCGTTGAGCACCTCCACGGTGCTGTGGGCGTACTCGGGCAACTTGAGCGTGTTGGTGGCCAGTCCGGCGACCGTCGGGGCGGTCTTCACCCCGATCTCGACGAACCGTTCCACGCCCAACCCGCCGGCGGCCTGTTCGATGAACAGCAGGTCCTGAGTCTCGATCCAGCGCACCGGGCTGGCGAACTGCCAGGCCAACAACTCGATGACGACCTTGCGGCACAGCTCCGCCGGCTTCTCGTTACGCCAGGTGTCGTAGTCGGCCAGCACCTCGTCGAGTGGCTCGGCCGGCACCAGGTCACGAATCTCCTGGATGAACTCCCGGTCCAGGGTGAACGGCTTGGGCACCAGGTTCGGGATGTAGCGGCCGACGATCAGCGCCGGGTCCTGGTCGCGCGGCATGACCCGCTCCAGCGAACGGCGGAAGTCGTCCACACCGATCCGCAGCACGCTCGAGTGGAACGGCACATCGATACCGGGCACCAAGATGAACGAGCGCTTGCCGCCGCTGATCTCGCGGCGCCGCTCGACCTCGGCCTCCAGGGCCTCCAGACCGGCCACGGTGCCGGCGATCGCGTACTGCGAGCCGCGCAGGTTGAAGTTGACGATCTGTAAAAACTCGCCAGTATTCGCCGCGATCTCGGCAACGAACGCGGTGACGTCGGCGTCGTCGAGGTCGATCTGCGATGGCCGGATGGCGGCCAACCGGTAGTTGGAGCGTCCCATGGCGTCACGCGGCACGATGTCGTGCATCTTCGAGCCGCGGTGGAACACCACCTCGAGCAGCGCTTCCAACTCGTAGACGCCGCTGACGCAGGCCAGCGCGGTGTACTCGCCGACGGAGTGACCGCAGGCGATCGCTCCTTCGACGAATGCGCCCTGCTCGCGCATCTCGGCGACCTGTGCGGCAGCCACGGTGGCCATCGCGACCTGGGTGAACTGCGTCAGGTACAGCACACCGTCGGGGTGCTGGTAGTGCACGCCGGAGGCGATCAGGGAAGTCGGGTTGTCGCGCACCACGTGCAGCACCGAGAAGCCCAGGGTTTCGCGGGTGAACTTGTCTGCGGAGTCCCAGACCTTGCGAGCGGCCTTGGACCGGGCACGGACCTCCATGCCCATGCCCTTGTGCTGGATGCCCTGACCCGGGAACGCATAGACGGTCTTGGGGGCGGTCAGCCGAGCGGTCGCCGACATCACCAGATCAGAGCCGATCCGCGCGCTGATCTCCAGAACCTCGGCGCCCAGGTCGATTCCGACCCGATCCACCCGGAAGTCGACGTCATCGCCGGGCTTGACCATGCCCAGGAAGCGCGCAGTCCAGCCGACCAGCCGCGCCGGCGGACGGGCCTGGCCGTCGGTCGCGGTCACCACATGCTGAGCCGCGGCCGAGAGCCACATGCCGTGCACGATCGGGCCCCCCTCACCATTGGGCCCCGTCAGGCCGGCGAGCAGTGCCGCGGCCCGGTCGGTGTGGATCGGGTTGTAGTCGCCAGAGACCGCCGCGAACGGCCGCATGTCCACCGGCGCGGTCACGGTGACGTCGCGCCGACGGCGGCGCGGGGTGTCGGTGGCGTTGTCGGAGACCGCGCCACCGGCCCGAACCGGATCGGTCAGTTCCGCGGCACCGGTGCGCCCGCGGATCGCGAAGCGCTCCTCCAAGGTGGCCAGCACGGTGCCATCGGCCGCCGCGACCGTGACCGACACCGGGACGACACGGCCGACCTCGGTGTCGGTAGCCGCCGATGCCGTTGCGGTGACGGTCAATTCGGCCGGTTGCGCCGGCAGTGCGCCGAGCAGCTGCGCCGCGTGGTCCAGATGCACCAGGGACAACAGGCCCTCGACAACCGGGAACCCGGCGTCGGTGGTGGCCGAGCCGATAGCGGCGAACACCGCCGGCCAGCACCGCCCGACCAGGGCGTCGGGCACGGTGGACAGTCCCGGTGCCAGCGGCGCGCCGAACGTGGCGGTCACCCCGGTGTGGTCGGCGACCTGCTCGGGATTCCACTCGACGGTCACGGTGGCCGTGCCGTCGTGCACCGGCGGCAGGGCCTCCGGGCCGTCGACACCGGCGGCGATGGCCAGCACCGCGCGCATCGCGGCGGCGGCATCCTCGGTGGAGACCAGCGGGGTGGCCCCGTCGACGACGGCAGCGGGGACAGTGAACCGGATGTTGATCCAGACACCGGACAGCGGCACGCTGAGCACGACGTTCGCATCCGAGGCGACCTCCAGACGCGCCCCGGTCGACGGGTGGGTGGCGGTGCGGTTCTCGTGCACCTGCCATTCGGCGGGGTCGGCGATCCGATGCACCGGGTTGGTGGCGGTGCGGCCGGCCCACAGCACGTCGGGGGCATCGAGCAGCACGGCCAGCGGGCCGGTGACGTCGGCGCGGCCCTGACGGCGCGCGGTGACGGGGGTGGGTTCCACGCCGGTGGCGAGCACCTGGTCAACTGCCGCCTGCTCGAAGCGGTCCAGCAGCTCGCCGACCGGCTCGTCGACCCGAGTGATGCCGGCGACAGCGGTGATGCCCGGAATGATGCAGACCTGCTCGGCGGTGTAGCGGGCGTCATGCGCCTGCCACAGCGAGTCACTGCGCCACCAACGGCGCACGTCCTTGTCGATCACCGGCACGAAGTTGACCGGCTTGCCCGGCGTCTTGCAGAGCTGCGTGAAGAACGGCGCGTCGGCCGGGTGCAGGACGACGGTCTCGGCGTCCGGGTAGGCGGCCAGCAGCGCCGCGATGGCTTCTTCGGGACGCTCCAGGATCGACTGTGCGCCTTCGGAATCGGCGAACAGGGTTTCGATCGGTCCGGACTCGAGTTCGTTGAGCCGCGCTTCCGCGCGCTGCAGCATCGACCCGAACCGCTCTCGCCAGGTGTCGGCCAGCCACGGGCTGTCCGGTGAGGCGGTGTCCGCGGTCGAGTCGCCCGCCCCGATGGCCAGTTCCACATAGCGGCGTAGCCACTGCGCGTACGTCATCTCGGTGACATCGCCGAAGTAGGGCTTGGCGGTGTCGGCCAGCGCGGCGATGATCTCGTCGCGACGCGCCGCGACGGCCTCGCCGTCACCGGCGACCTCGTCGAGCAGCCGGCCGCACCGCGAGGCGACGTTGTCGATCTCGTGAATGTCGGCACCGAGCTGGCTGCGCGAGGACGCCATGCCGCCCTGCGCTTTTCCGGCGCCGATCCAGTGGTCGGTGCCCTTGGTGTCGACCAGCATCTGCTTGACTGCCGGCGACGTGGTGGCCTCTAGGGTGGCCATCGCCGCGGTACCGACCAAGATGCCGTCAACGGGCATCAACGGGAAGCCATGCTGCTGCGACCACCGGCCGGACAGGTATTCGGCGGCCTGCTCAGGGGTGCCGATTCCACCGCCGACGCACAGCGTGATGTTGGGCTGCGAGCGCAGCTCGGAGTAAGTCGCCAACAACAGATCGTCGAGGTCTTCCCAGGAGTGGTGCCCACCGGCGCGGCCGCCCTCGACGTGGGCGATCACCGGCGTGGTGGGGACCTCGGCGGCGATGCGGATCACCGACCGGATCTGCTCGACGGTGCCGGGCTTGAACACCACGTGGCTGATGCCGGATTCGTTGAGCTCGGCGATCAGCTCGACGGCCTCTTCCAGCTCGGGGATGCCGGCGCTGATCACCAGCCCGTCGAACGGGGCGCCGGACGCACGCGCCTTCTGCACCAACCGTTTTCCGCCGACCTGCAGCTTCCACAGGTAGGGATCCAGGAACAGCGAGTTGAACTGAACGGTGCGGCCCGACTCGAGCAGCGTCGTGAGCTCGGCGACCCGGTCGTTGAAGATCTCCTCGGTGACCTGGCCACCGCCGGCCAGCTCGGACCAGTGCCCGGCGTTGGCGGCGGCGGCGACGATCTTGGCGTCGACGGTGGTCGGGGTCATGCCGGCCAGCAGGATCGGCGAGCGGCCGGTCAGCCGGGTGAACTTGGTGTCGAGCTTGACCCGGCCGTCGGGCAGCGCGACCACCGACGGGGCGTAGCTGGTCCAAGGCCGGGCGACCTCGGGGACGGCACCGATGGTGAACAGGTTGCGCTGTCCACCGCGGGTGGCCACCGGCACGATCCCGACGCCCAGGCCGCGAATCACCGGGGCGGTCAGCCGGGTCAGGATGTCACCGGGTCCCAGATCCAGAATCCAGCGGGCACCCGCGTCGTGCAGCGCGGTGACCTCGTCGACCCAGTCGACCTCGCCCACCAGGATCGAGTCGGCCAGCTGGCGGGTCAGCGCCACATCGAGGCCCACCTTGGCGGCCCACTGCGCGACGATCTCGATGCCGTTGGACAGCCGCGGCGAGTGGAAGCCGACCTCGACCTGGACCGGCTCGAAGACCGGAGCGAAGACCGCGCCGCCGCGCAGCTTGCTCTTGCGCTCGGCAGCCTCCTTCTCGGCGATCTGCTCGCAGTACAGCTCGAATCGAGACAGCTGCTCGGGGGTCCCGGTGATCACCACGGCACGGCGACCGTTGCGGATGGACAGCACCGGAGGAAGCACGGTGCGCACGTCGGTGGCGAACTCGTCCAACAGTTGCCGGATGCGCTCCGGATCGACATTGGTGACCGACACCATCGGCGGGCGGTCACCCAGGACCGAAATGCCCCGGCGGCGGGCCACCAGCGTTCCGGCCGCCCCGATCAGCTGGGCGATCGCGAGCAGCTGCACGTCGCTGGCGCCACCGGCCTTCAGCGACTCGACCGCCAGAATGCCCTGCGAGTGCCCGGCCGCGGCGACCGGCGGGGTGGCCGACAGGTCCAGACCCTGACGCTCCAGCGCCCGCATCGCGGCGATCTGGGTCAGCAGCACCCCCGGCACCGACACCGCCGCCGACGTCAGCTGCTTGTCCGACGGAATGGGGTCCTCGGCCGCCAGCGCCCGGACCCACTGCAGCGGCTCAAATCCGATGGGCCGGACCACAACCAGCTCTTTGGCGATCGGCTCCAGCAGTAGGTCGGCCTCGCCCGCCAAGGTGGCCAGTTCCGTCTCGATGCCGGCCGACGACACCAACTCTTCGAGCGACTCCAACCAGGCGCTGCCCTGTCCACCGAAGGCGACCGCGTACGGCTCGCCGGCCGTCAACCGATCCACCAGAGCGGACGCGGCATTGGCGAAACGCCCCGAGCCTGCACCGTCAGCGGAAACCCGGTCGTGTTCGTGGATCGTCACGTTTTATATCTCCCCTGCCCTGGTTAACGTCGCGTCGTCATCGACGCCCGCCGGGATAGCCGGCCCAACTGCGGGTTCTCGCGTGTTCGCGGCCGCGCTTCAGCTGTAAGAGTGTCATAAGAACCTGTGCCGTTTCCGCAGCAAATTGGTTACTGGTGAGTTCTACGCTCGGGTAACCCGGCCCCGGATATCACGGGGCTCGACAGCGGCTGGAACGATCCGGGACAAACGTCCTGCATGCGCGGGGTTACGGTCGAGTAGCCATAACGACGCAGATCAAGGCTCCATTGTTATCTAATCGTTATGTTTGAATCAGCCAGGCCAACTGGCTTTGGCGGCGCCTGAGGCTCCGAGCTCGAACGAGCCCGGCGATCCCAGCCCTGCGCAGCTCGATCGGGCGCTAGTTTGCTGGACGAACGGCGGACCGGAGCTTCGTCAGGCCCACTGACCGAACTGGGGCGCCAGGATCTCGTTAATGTCCACACCAACGCCGCCGACCGTGCGCCTGTCGATCTCCACCTGATGCAAGTTGGCCGCCGGATGGGCGACACCGCCGGGCGAACCGAAGTTGTGTTGCCAGAAGCAGGAGCCCAGACCGTCCTGCAGCGCCCACTCGATGGTCTTGGAGTTGGCGTAGACACCGGTGCGCTCCGGCCCGACCACCGATTGCCAGCCCCGCAGGTACGGAGCAACTTGCTCTTTGTACTGCTCGAAGGACGGATTGTCGTCGATAGAGGCGTAGATCGGCGCACTGTCCGGGCCGCCGGCCGCCGTGTGCAACTGTGCGCCACGCTTGGCGTGGTCCACACCGGCGTCCTGGCCGCCCAGCCAGTCCGCGGTCGCCTGCTTTCCGAACTGGTAGCAGGAGACGACCGTGAGTCCGTTCTCCTGCAGGTCACGCGCCTCGGCTAGCTGCATCGGCTTGCCGAGCATCCAGTCGGCGCCGGGCCGACGATCCGACACATAGCGGATAGCACCCGCAGCGCCGGACGCCTTGATCGCCTCGGCGGACAAGACACCGGCGGAGTAATCCAGCAGAATGCCCAGCGGCGCCGCCTCGGCGGCCGCGGCGAGCAGCGCCGAAACGCCGGCAGCCGCAGGCACCGCCGCGGCGAGTTTGAACACGTCGCGTCGTGAAATCATCACGCGACACAGACTAAGACAGACTTTGGTGCCGGTTTTGGCCGGTCACCGGCGAAAACCACGCCGAAATCGTGTGCGACCATAGCCCGTGTCCTGCAATTGACAGACAAGGTAGGCCCGAATTGCGTCCCTGGATCGTGTGGGGCACCGGGCTGCTGTCCTATTTGGTGGCAGTGCTGGACCGAACCACCTTCGGGGTCTCGGGCCTCGACGCCGCCGATCGCTTCCACGCCGGCCCGAGCACGCTGTCGTCGTTCGTGATCGTGCAGTTGATCGTCTACGCGGCCATGCAGATTCCGGCCGGAGTGCTGTTGGACCGCTTCGGCCCCCGGGCGATGATCGCCACCGGCGTTCTAGTGCTCTCCGCCGCCCAACTGACGCTGTCGCTGACCCACTCGCTTCCCACCGCGGTCGGTGCGTACGGCGTCATCGGCCTGGGTGACTCGTTCATCTTCATCTCGGTCATCCGACTGCTGCCCAATTGGTTTGCACCCAAGCGTGTTCCGCTGCTCACCCAGCTGACCGGCATCTGCGGTCAGTTCGGCCAGTTCCTCTCGGCGGTGCCGTTCCTAGCAATCCTGCTGCACGGCGGCTGGACGGCCGCCTATCTCTCGGCCGCGGGGCTGGGCCTGTTCGCCGGCATGCTGACACTCGCCGTCACCCGCGACGCCCCGCCGGGAGCGCCGGCCGCAGTGCACGCACGGAGCTTCGGTGACGCGTTCGGTGAGATCAAAACGGTGTGGTCACGGCCGGGGACCAAGGCGGGCTTCTTCACCCACATGGGCAACGCGTTCTCCCCCGGCGTGTTCGCACTGATGTGGGGGGTGCCATACCTGACTACCGCGCAAGGGCTTTCGCGCGGCGTGGCAGGTGCGGCGCTGACGCTGTCGGTGCTGCCCTTCATCGTGGTGGGGCTGCTGGTCGGAACCATCTCCGGGCGTTGGCCGCAACACCGCTCACGCGTGGCGCTGACCATGATGGCACTGATCGCGTTGACCTGGACGGTGCTGTTGGCCATGCCGCGCCCCGCGCCGCATTGGTTGTTGGTGATGCTGATCCTGGTGATCTCGGCGGGTCAGCCGGTGTCGATGCTGGCCTTCGACTTCGCCCGGACCTACAACCCGCCGGCCGCGTTGGGCACCGCGCAAGGCATGGTCAACACCGGCGGCTTCATCGCCACCCTGCTCATCATGCAGGCGATGGGGGTGGTTATCGCAATGACCGGTGGCTATTCATTCGAAGCGTTCCGGCTGGCCTGGATGACGCAGTACATCGTCTGGGCGGTGGCCGCCGTCGGCGTGGTGGTCTACGCACGAAAAGCCCGCGACGCCGAGACGTTCGGCGAAACGCCCATACCTGTGGCCGTGTCCGAGCAATAGGCGCGTCAGGTCGCCGGCTGGTACGGGTCCGGCAGCTGCGGGCAGTAGGCGTGCCGCGCCGCATTGATGATGGCGTGCGCCTCGTCGGGTGACACTTCCAGATTCGCGATGACCGAGACCGGCACCAGCCGGGGCGAATCGCTCAGCGCCACGCAGACCGCGTGGCCCTCTTGCACCATCAGAGTGCGCAGCGGCTCGCACTTGATGCTCCCGCAGATCTGCTTGTCGTAGTCGGGGTGCAGCCCCTGTTCCTGCAGTTCGTCGAAGAACACCTGGTCCTGGTCGGGTTGCGCCATGGCAACCGGTATCGGCGCCAGAACTCCTCCACTGACAATCGCAACGCTGAACGCGCTGGCCACCCACATCTTCATCGCGTTGCACCAATCCACGGACGACTAGATCGTTCATTCTGACACCGTCGGAAGCACCGGTGAGGCGAACTCGAGCGGCCGACGAACCGATTTTGCCTATCACTACCGCCCCGACATCGGCACGTTAGCTGGAAGAGCGCTGAAAGTCCGCTGCCGGTCGCCCCATCACCCGCCGCCGAGAGGCATAAAAACCTGGTTATCACGCTAGCTGGATGGGCCCAGTTCACCTTTGTGCGGGCGGAGGGACTCGAACCCTCACGCTCTTTCGAGCACGGGCACCTAAAGCCCGCATGTCTGCCAATTCCATCACGCCCGCTGGCGTTGGAATCCTACCCGTCCGTCCGCAAGAAATTTCCGTCAGTGTCCCGAACTACGTTGGGATACAACGCGCGGAAAGGCCGGATCATGCGATCTACGGAGGAATTCGACGCTGTGCAGCAACTCATCGCCGCGGGCTTCGACGACTGCGCCATCGCACGACAGACCTCTATTCCGCGGCGCACCGTGTGTCAATGGCGACACCATCCCGAGACTCGGCGCGCTGCAAGACGCAGCCATGATTTCTCTCGCCTGCCCGCAGCTGCCTACTGCTACCTCCTCGGTCTTTACCTTGGGGACGGATGCATCTCCCGGTGCGGTCGAGCGTGGCGTCTCAGGATCACTCTCGATACCGGGTACCCCGGCATCATCGAGCGATGCAGGAAGACGATCGATGCCGTCATGCCAGGGCAACACGCGGCAATGTATCGCCGCTCCGATCATTGTGTCGAGGTCTACCTTTATTCAAACCACTGGCCGTGCCTTTTCCCCCAGCACGGCGCCGGCAAGAAGCATCATCGGCCGATTCGGCTGGAGCCATGGCAGCAAACGCTCGTCGAGCAGGCCACCGAAGAATTCATTCGTGGCCTAATCGACAGCGACGGCTGCAGAGTGGTGGCCAACGACCGCGGTGTGCGAAGCGTCCGGTACCACTTCTCCAACCGCTCCGACGATGTCCGCGGCCTCTTCTGTGCGGCGCTGGATCGTCTCGCGATTCCGTGGACGCAGAACAGCACCTACCAAATCGCGGTCTACCGTAAAGCCGCCACCGCGCGACTCGACGAGTTCGTCGGCCCGAAGGCCTGAAGGCATTCCGGGCCTGGCGCGGTACCGTCATGGGGTGTCCACTACACGGCGTCGGAGACCTGCACTGGTTGTGCTGGTGATCGTCGCCGCCAGCGCGTGCCTGGGGCTGGGCTGGTGGCAGTGGACTCGGTTCCAAGAGGTCAACGGCACCTTCCAGAATCTGGGCTACGCGCTGCAGTGGCCGCTGTTCGCCTGGTTCTGCGTGTACGCCTACCGCAAGTTCGTCCGCTATGAAGAAGAGCCGCCCGAGCTGCACCCCGAAGACACGGTGACCGAGATACCCGCTGGACTGCTGCCGGAGCGGCCCGCGGCCGCTGCTCCCACCGATGACCCCGCGATGCGGGAGTACAACGCCTATTTGGCCGAGCTCTCCGAGAACGCCCGACAGAACAGGAACACCGCATGACCGAGTCCTCCGCCCAGGCCGCTCCCGCCGAGAAGATCCGCAGCGCGCTGCTGCCCTACCGGGTGATGGCGTGGACAACCGGTATCTGGCTGATCGCCCTGTGCTACGAGATCGTGATGCGCTACGTGGTCAAGGTGGACAACCCCCCGACCTGGATCGCTGTGGTGCACGGCTGGGTGTACTTCGCCTACCTGCTGGCCGCTTTCAACCTGGCGGTCAAGGTCCGCTGGCCGCTCGGCAAGACCGTAGGAGTGCTGCTGTCCGGCACTATTCCCCTGCTCGGCATCATCGTCGAACACTTCCAGTCCCGAAACATCAAGGCCCAGTTCAACCTCTGAGGCCTCGCAGCTGCGCCGAGCGTGAAGCTAGCTTCACGCTCGGCAGAGGATTGTCGGCGGCTGAGGCCCCAGCGGCGTCGCTACGCCAGCGAGCGCAGCGCCGGCAAAAGCAACTCCAGCGCTCGGCTGCGGTGCGACGCGGCGTCCTTCTCGGCCGGGCTCAACTGCGCCGCAGTGCGGTCGGTATCGGCCGGCACAAAAACCGGGTCGTAGCCGAATCCGCCGTCGCCGTGCGGTTCTCGGGCGATGCTGCCGGCCCACTCGCCGCGCACCACCACCTGGTGCTCGGGGCCGGCACCCCATACCAGCGCGCACGCGGAGACGAACGCCGCGCCGCGCCGCTCGTCGGGCACGTCGCTCAACTGCGCCAGCAACAGGGCGGTGTTGGCCGCGTCGTCGCCGTGTTTACCCGACCAGCGCGCCGACAGCACCCCCGGCATGCCGTTGAGCGCGGAGACGGTCAGGCCCGAATCATCTGCGACACAAGGCAATCCGGTGGCCGCGTAGCCGTCACGCGCTTTGGCCAGGGCGTTCTCCTCGAACGTCGCCCCGGTTTCGGGCGCCTCGGGATAGGGTGCCACCTCATCGAGGGAGACCAGTTGCACTCCCGAGACGCCGGCGTGCTCCAGCACCCGGCTCAGCTCGGCCAGCTTCTTGCGGTTGCGGCTGGCCACCAGAATGTCGATCAGCTGCCGAACGCCTTCTTCGGCGCCGGCCCCTCCGGCAGCACCCCCGGATACGGCAGTTCCAGCGCTTCGCGCTGCACCACGAACAGCTTCTCGCAGGCGGCCAGCGCCGCATCGAGCATCTTGTCCAGCGTCGAGCGCGGGAAGGTGGCCCCCTCTCCGGTGCCCTGGATCTCCACCAGGGTGCCGGTGTCGGTGGCGACCACGTTCATGTCGACCTCGGCCCGCGAATCCTCTTCGTAGGGAAGATCGACGCGGACCCGGCCGTCGACCACGCCGACGCTGACGGCTGAGATCGCGCACGACAACGGGCGCGGGTCCGACAACTTGCCGGCGGCAGACAGGTAAGTAACCGCATCGGCGAGCGCCACATACGCCCCGGTGATCGCCGCGGTGCGGGTACCGCCGTCGGCCTGCAGTACGTCGCAGTCGATCGCGATGGTGTTCTCCCCCAGCGCGGCCAGGTCGATGCAGGCGCGCAGCGAGCGGCCCACCAGCCGGCTGATCTCCTGGGTTCGCCCGCCCACTCGGCCCTTGACCGATTCGCGGTCCGAGCGGGTGTGGGTAGCGGCCGGCAGCATCGCGTACTCGGCGGTCAGCCAACCGCGGCCGGAACCCTTCCGCCAGCGCGGAACGCCTTCGGTGACGCTGGCCGTGCACATGACCCGGGTGTTGCCGAACTCGACCAGAACCGATCCGGCCGGGTTGGCGGTGAAGCCGCGGGTGATGACGACCGGGCGCAGCTCGTCGTCGAGGCGACCGTCTTCTCGTTTGGACACGCGACAACCCTAACCGCGGACGGCGTCCTGAGTTGTGTCAGGACCGCTTGATGTCGAACGACTCGTCGCACACCACGGCGTGCACCGGGCCATCGAACTCCGCCTTGGCCTCCCCGATCACGTCCTCGCGCGAGGTCCAGGGCGGGATGTGGGTCAGCAGTAGTTGTCCGACACCCGCGGCCGCGGCGATCCGCCCGGCCTCGGTTCCCGACAGGTGCAGGTTGGGTGGGCGGTTGGCCTCATGGGTCCACGACGCCTCACACAAGAACACATCGGCGCCGCGCGCCAATTCGATCACCGCATCGCAAAAGCCGGTATCGGCGCTGTAGACCAACGTCGCGCCGGACGGATCGGTGATCCGCATCCCGTAGGACTCGGTCGGATGCGACACCAAGCCGGGCTGCACACGCAGCTCCCCGAACGTGACCGGCTCACCGTCCGCCCAGGCGCGGACATCGAAGATGTCGGTGATGTCGTCGATCTCCCCGCCGTAGGGCGAGGACGCCGCGCCCATCCGCGACCAGGTGTCGCTCGGCCCGTAGAGCAGGCCCTTATCGAACGGCCTGATCGCCACCGACGGGTGGTAGCGGCGCCAGACAAACAGCCCGGGCAGATCCAAGCAGTGGTCGGCATGCAAGTGCGACAACAGCACATGGACCGACCCCGGATCGACATGGCGTTGCAGGGCGCCGAGGACCCCACCTCCGAAGTCGATTACCAGCGGCGGCGAGTCCGGCGCCTGCAACAGGTATCCCGATGCCGGCGAGTCCGGACCCACCACACTGCCGGAGCAGCCCAGCACGGTCAGTCGCACGTTCCCTACTGTGCCATGTTCGCCGCGAGCATGACGAAGACACCGGCGCTTTGCTCACTATTCGTCATCGAAATCATGGGCTAGTGCAACGGGGCGTGGCGGTGGACGGCTCCGACGCCGGTGATAGCCGGTCCCAAAAATCGGGTAGCCAGGTCAGCAAACGCCTCCGGGTCACCGGTGGCCTCGAAGACCCGTGTTGCCGGGGCGGCCTCATGCGGGCGTAGTAAGTCGCGCTCGGTGAGCACCCGCAACAGTTCCTTGGCCGTCTCTTCGGCGCTGGACACCAGCGTCACCTGCTCACCCATCGCGAGCTGGATCAATCCCGACAACAGCGGGTAATGCGTGCAACCCAACACCAGGGTGTCGACCCCGGCGCGCTGCAACGGCTCCAGATACCCCTCGGCCAGTCCCAACACCTGCCGGCCACTGGTGATACCGCGCTCGACGAAGTCGACAAAACGCGGGCAGGCCACCGCGGTGATCTCGGTGTCACGGGCCGCGGCGAACGCATCCTGGTAGGCGTGACTGGCGATGGTCGCCTGCGTCCCGATCACCCCGATGCGGCCGTTGCGGGTGGTTGCTACCGCCCGGCGCACCGCCGGCAGGATCACCTCGATGACCGGCACGTCGTAGCGTTCCCGCGCGTCGCGCAGGCACGCCGCCGACGCGGTGTTGCAGGCGATCACCAAGGCCTTGATGCCGCGCGCGACCAGATCGTCTCCGATGGCCAGGGCGTGCGCACGGACCTCGGGAATGGTCAGCGGGCCGTAGGGACCGTTGCCGGTGTCGCCGACGTAGATGATGTCCTCGTCGGGCAGCTGGTCGATGATCGATCGGGCCACGGTCAGCCCGCCGACGCCGGAGTCGAAGATTCCGATCGGGCTCACGCAGCCGCCCCCCGACGAAGTTTCCGGGACTTACGTTCGGGAGCCGCCAGCCAATAGGCAGCCAGCACCCCAGCCAGCGCACCGCACAGGTGGCCCTGCCAGGACACCCCGCCACACACTGGACCATTCAAGAGCACCGGCACCGCTCCCCACAGGATTCCGCCGTAGAGGAACAGCACCACGACCCCGACCAGGATCTGCCAGATGCGGCGGGTGAACCACCCGAACACCATCAAGAAGGCCAGCCAGCCAAAGATCAGGCCGGAGGCACCGATGTGGTCCGTCGGCCCGCACGACGACCCGACGTTGCCGATCAGCCATGTCCCCAGCCCCCCGACAATCCACACGATCGCGGTGGCCAGCACAAACCGGGACAGCCCGGTCAACGTCAACAAGAAGCCCAGCACCAGGGCGGGGCCGGTGTTGGCCAGCAGGTGCGCCCAGTTCGCGTGCAGCAGCGGGGCGAACAGCACCCCCCATAGGCCGTCGGTCTCCAGCGGCCGGATGCCGTTGCGGTCTAACTGGTGGCCGCCGACCTGGTCCACGGCTTCGATCAGGTAGAGCAGTCCAACGAACGCGATGATGGTAGCCCCGCCGGTGCGCCAGAGGGATTTCTCCTCGGGCTGTGGTGTCGGTGCTCTCCCCCCGCGGGGAGTCATGCCCACCTCACAGCCTTCCCGAACGGTCGCAGGGCCGGGCGGCGAATGCGCCCGGGACGGTGCCCCGGTAGGTCGGGATTCCGGCCACCGGATCCGCACACAGCAACCCCGACAGCACCGCCCGGGCCAGACAGTCCGCCGCGGCGGCGCCGACCTCCGCAATCAGGCCCGTCTCCGGGGACATCGCAGCAGGTACTCCCGGCAGCGGCGCAACGTCGACGGTCCCGGTCGACAACGCGAACACCGTGTCGCCGTCCACCGGCGTGTGCGAGGGCCGGATGGTGCGGGCCAGCCCGTCCTGCGCGGCGATCGCCACCCGGCGGCAGCCGGCCGGGCTGAGCGCGGCGTCGGTGGCCACCACGGCGAGGGTGGTGTTGAGCGACACGGATTTGGGTTCCAGGCCGGCGAGGATCGCCAACTGTTCCGACGGCGGCGCCGTCAGCCCGAATTCTTCGATGAGCAGGGTTGACCAGGGCAGACCGGTGGTGGGATCGATGAGTTCACCGGTGGGATTCACCACCACGATCGCACCCACGGTGACCACGTCGTCCCCGAACTCCAGTGTCATCGACGCGCTGCCCACGCCCCCCTTGAAGACACCGGCGCGCGCCCCGGCTCCGGCGCCGACGCTGCCCGATGCCGGTTGTTGGCCGTCAGGGCCGGCGGCCGCGACCGCAGCGGCGTAGCCGAATTCCGCGGTGGGCCGGCGATCCCAGCCGCCGACCGGGAGGTCGAAGATGACCGCGGCCGGCACGATCGGCACCACGCCGCCCTCCAGCGCCACACCGCGGCCCTGCTCCTCCAACCAGGTCATCACGCCGTCGGCGGCCGCCAGTCCGTAAGCGCTGCCGCCGGAAAGCACCACCGCGTCCACCCAGCGCACACTGTTGGCCGGGTCCAACAGGTCGGTCTCCCGGGTGCCCGGCGCTCCACCGCGACCGTCGACAGCGCCGACCGTCCCCGGTGGCGCCAACACGACGGTGACGCCGGTGGCCCAACCGGACCCGAGTGTCGCGTCTGGATCAATCCGCTGGTGGTGGCCCACCCGGATGCCGGCGACATCGCTGATCGAACCCATGCCTGTCATCGTCGGGGCCTTCCCATCAGCGCGACCACCAGGAATTCCTGCAGCACGGTGAGCCACTGGTACACGTTGAGCTGACCAGCCATTGGATCACCCTCCGGCAACTGGCCGGGGCCCTCGGGGCCGATCTTGAGCACGGCGCCCAGCGCGAGGCGGATGTCGTTGACCGCGGCGATCCAGGCGTTGGCCTGCTCCTCGGTCAACTCGAAACGGCCGCCCTGTTCGGGAACGGTGGCCAGCACTTGTTGTGCCGCGCCACGTTTGGCGTCGATGATCCCCGGTTCGTGCAGACTGCGCAGCGCCGCGTTCAGGCCGTCCGCGTCGACCGCGGCGCCGTCCGCATCACCTTCTGGGCGATAGAAATCCGGCAGCAGCCGGCGTGTCGTGGCGTCGTCGGGTGTTCGGGTGTTGCCGGTTCGTATCCCGGTGATCTGTTCAAGTTCGTCTGGCGGAGAAGCGGACTCCCGTGCGTCGAGCATCCCGACAATCGAGCCGACCAGATTCCGGAGTAGCGCGGCCTCGTGAAGGGCCAGCGCAGACCGGAAGCGGGGTCCGTCGTCGGTCTCAACCCGCTTCCATTTCTGCACGGTGAAGTCCGGTTCCCTTCGGTTCAGTCTTAACGGTCCTGCTGCATGGTCGCCCACAAACCGGCGGCATGCAGCTTGGACACGTCGACCTCCATCGACTCACGGCTTCCCGCCGACACCACGGCCTTGCCCTCGTGGTGCACCTGCAGCATCAGCTTGGTGGCGTGCTGCTCGCTGTAGCCGAACAGCTTCTGAAAGATGTAGGTCACATAGGTCATCAGGTTGACCGGGTCGTCCCAGACGATGGTCACCCAGGGGGAAGCCGTCTCCTCGACCGGGTCGGCGTGCCGCTGTCCGGTGCCCTGCGGTTTCACCGGGGCGGACGTCGGTGCTGACGTGGCCATACCGGTCAGGATACCGAGCCGAGGTGGGGTGCAGTCCAGTCGATACGGTTGGCGGGTGAACCCATCGGTCCAGTGCGGCGGACTGCTCACCGACAAATACGAGCTGACCATGCTGGCCGCGGCCCTGCGCGACGGCACGGCGCACCGCCCCACGACCTTCGAACTGTTCGCCCGCCGGCTTCCCGCGGGCCGACGCTACGGAGTGGTCGCCGGCACCGACCGGTTCCTGGCCGCGTTACCCGACTTCGGCTTCGACGACGTCGCGCTTGGTCTGGTGTCGGAGTTCCTGGACCCCGAGACGCTGGCTTTCCTGGCGGACTTCTGTTTCCGCGGCGACATCGAGGGCTACCCGGAAGGGGAGCTGTACTTCCCCGGCTCCCCGGTGCTCAGTGTGCGCGGCAGCTTCGCCGAGTGCGTCGTGCTGGAGACCCTGGCGCTGTCGATCTTCAACCACGACACCGCGATCGCCTCGGCGGCGGCTCGGATGGTCAGCGCCGCCGGCGGCCGGCCACTGATCGAGATGGGGTCGCGCCGCACCCACGAGCAGGCCGCCGTCGCCGCGGCGCGGGCCGCCTACCTGGCGGGCTTCGCCGGGACCTCGAACCTGGAGGCGTACCGGCGTTTCGGCGTGCCGGCGCTGGGCACCAGCGCGCACGCCTTCACCCTGTTGCACACCGGCGCCGACGGCGAACTGGCGGCGTTTCGCGCCCAGGTGGACGCGCTGGGTGTCGGCACCACCCTGCTGGTGGACACCTATGACGTGGCCACCGGAGTGGCCAATGCCGTGGCGGCGGCAGGGCCGGGACTGGGCGCGGTGCGCATCGACTCCGGCGAGCTGGCCGTGCTGGCCCATCAGGTCCGCGATCAGCTGGACGGGCTCGGCGCCACCGGGACCCAGATCGTGGTCTCCGGTGATCTCGACGAGTTTGCCTTGGCGGCGCTGCGGGCCGCACCGGTGGACAGTTACGGCGTCGGCACCTCGCTGGTGACCGGCTCCGGCGCTCCGACCGCCGGCTTCGTCTACAAGCTGGTCGACGTCGATGGTGTGGCGGTGCACAAACGCAGTGCGGCCAAGGCCTCCGCGGGCGGACCCAAACAGGCGCTGCGGATCTCGCGTCCCACCGGCACCGTCACCGAGGAGGTGGTACACCCCGCCGGGCACCCACCCGCGGTGGACGGTCCGGCGCGGGCGTTGTCGGTGGCGCTGGTGCGCGGCGGTGACGTGGTGGTGGCCACTGGCGCCGAGGCGCTGGCCGCGGTGCGTGACCGGGTCGCATCCGGGTTGCACAGCCTGCCCTGGGAGGGATTGAACCTGGCGCACGGCGAACCGGCGATCCCGACCCGGGTGGTTGCGGGACTCTAGCTGACAGCACCGCGCCAACGGAGGGTTTCCAACGCCATGGCGACGTGCACGCTGGCACATTCTAAGGGCTGCGGGAGCAGCTCGTTAGCGCGAGCGATCCTGCGCAGCAACGTATTCCGATGCGTGAACAGCCGCACTGCTGCCCGCGAAGCATTGCACTGCTCATGGACGAAGGTCAGCACAGCCTGCTGTAGTTCGGCATCGGCGTCCGCGAAATCGCCCAGTGTGTGTTTGATGAACCGGTCCGCCCGTTCGGGGTCGGCCGTGATCAGAGCGATCAGTTCAACATCGGCGTAGCTGACAACCCGTTGCACCGAACTGAGCCGCGCCATCATCCGCTGGGTGTTGATGGCATCGAGATGGCTGCGTCGAAACCCGTCGACACCGGCCGCCGTGGACCCAACCGCGATCCGCACGGCAGGCAACAGGGCCACCTCGGCGGCGATACCCGGCAAGTCAGGGCCAGTCTCACCCGGCAACCACACCCACCGAGTGGCGGCACTGGCCAGTACCGACAGCGGACGGCGGCCACTGGAGGTACGCAACAACGCTTCAGTGGCATGGTCCAGGTCAGATAGATCAGTATTCGATTCGTCGCCCCAAACCACCGCTGCGGTGTGGCGCTGACCGAGTTGATAGCCAAGTCGGTCTTCGGCATGCTGCTGGGCGATCGGCGCCCCATCGAGTATCAATGCCACCACCTCCCGGCGGTCGGCATGTGTTCCACGGGTGAGATCGTCGCGTTCTGTCTGCATTTGCTGATAGATCCCGGCGATCGTCTTGTCAATAAACGACGAGATCGAACGTGCCGACACGTCCAACAGTTCTTGTTGTTCACCAATGGTTGCCGTCAGGCCGGACACGGTCCGCATCCAGCCTCGCCATGCCACGTTCTGCCCGATCCGATACAGATCCACCACGGCGGACTCATCCATACCGCGCCGAATCAGATATCGAACGACGACCAGTGACTCCGCCCCGACGTTGGCAGGTACCGGCTCACCGGGATGGCTGATATTGGCAGCGACCCAATGCAGTTGGTTAGACCGATTGCAGCGGCGGATCGCCTCGGCAAGGACCGGGTCTTCTGCGATCTTCCTCATGTAGGGCGAGGAAAGTGTGGCTTCATCGAGCTTGGCAAGCAGCTCCTGAGAACCGCTGACAGCCATCTGGGCTCCCTGTCGGATCAGCTCGCGTACTCGCTCCGACGGTCGGACCCAGTTCATTTGCATGAGCCTAAGGCGCAGAAGTGCACTCTGCACCACATCTAAGCGATCTTGGTGAAAACCACTCTTGTCTCGGTCGTGGCGGGCTGTAGATCATTGCAACTGAGGGGTTTACCCAAGTTTTCATTCGCTACACATCGAATAAGCGATTGATGATTCGCACTAATGCAGGCCATGCACAGGTTGATTTCAGGGAAGGTGGGCGGAATGACTGAGGGTTCACGCCGGAGAGGACACCTGTCAGCAGGTGCGCCCGATAGACCACAGCGCCGGGGCCCGGCACAGGTCTTCGCGCTCGGTGCCGTTCCGGCCGCAGTGGCCGCGGCGGTGTTACTCCCCGGCATGGACACTGCCACCGCACACGCAGACGAATGGGACTGGATTCTTGACCCGCTGCTCACTCCCCTGATCAATCTTGCCGACGCCGGACCGGCCGACGCCGACGGGAGCGAGTTCAC
Organism: Mycobacterium sp. SVM_VP21; assembly: GCA_024758765.1. Taxonomy (NCBI): domain Bacteria; kingdom Bacillati; phylum Actinomycetota; class Actinomycetes; order Mycobacteriales; family Mycobacteriaceae; genus Mycobacterium; species Mycobacterium cavoris. The sequence continues at coordinate 4,356,368 of CP101406.1, read as the reverse complement.
CGGCGATTCACTGCCCGACTTCGACTCAGTACTTGTCGGCCTGGTCAACTCCCTCAACACGGCCACAATAGGGCTCGCGCAGACCTACATCAACAGCCCGCTCGGGGCTGCCCTCGATCCGATCCTCAACGCGCCCACGGTATTCCTATTCGGCCGTGACCTGATCGGCAACGGAGTCGACGGGTTCGCCGGTACCAACGACTCGATCTTCGGCAGCTCGGGGCTTTTCGGCGACCTCGGAGACGGCGGGTTCCTAGTCGGAAACGGCGGCAGCGGTGCCGCCGGGACGGCCGACGCCGGCGCCGGTATGGCTGGCGGGTCCGCCGGGATGATCGGCGACGGCGGCGTCGGCGGGGCAGGCGCGGCCGGTGGGCACGGCGGCGACGGTGGCGATGGCGGATGGCTGTTCGGTAGCGGCGGTGCCGGCGGGATCGGCGGAACAGGGATAGGCGCCGTGGCAGCCGGGACCGGTGGCCTCGGCGGCAACGCCGGTTTGTTCGGCAACGGTGGTACCGGCGGGACCGGAGGGACCGGCGCGACCGGAACGCACGGGACACCCGGGGTACTCGGCGCAGCCGGCGCGAAAGGCGTTCTGGGCGTCGAGGACGGCGCGGGCGGCGCAGGCCGAACTGGCACCGACGGCACGGCAGGCGGCGCTGCGGGGTCCGGCGGAATCGGTGGGGCCGGCGGAAACGGCGGGTCGCTCGTCGGTAGCGGCGGAGCAGGAGGCGCGGGCGGTGCCGGCGGCCTGGGCGGGGCCGGCGGTGCCGGCGGCCTGGGCGGGGCCGGCGGGGCTGGTGCCGATGGCGGCACCACCGTCGACGGCGGTTCTGGCGGCACCGGCGGGTCCGGCGGCAGCGGCGGCAGCGGCGGGGTCGGCGGATCCGGTGGCAACGGCGGACTCGGTGGCGCGAAAGGCCTCTTCGGCGTGGTCGGCGCGGGCGGCGCGGACGGTTCCACCGGCCTTACCGGCGCCGACGGCAACGGCGGAACCGGCGGGGCCGGTGGCATGGGCGGTTCGGGCAACACCTTCGGCGGGGCAGGCGGAACCGGCGGAACCGGCGGGGCCGGCTCCGTCTCCGGCGACGGCGGGGCCGGCGGAGCCGGCGGAGCGGGCGTGGTCGGCGGGAACGGTGGAGGCGGCGGCCTCGGCGGTACCTCGGTCAGCACCGTCGGCGGCGGCGGAAACGGTGGGGCCGGCGGCAGTGGCGGTACCGGCAGCCAAACCGCCGGGGCCGGAGGGGACGGCGGCAACGGGGGCAACGCAGTCGGGGTACTCGTCGGCCGCGGCGGCGAGGGCGGCTCAGGCGGAGCAGGCGGCACCGGTGGTCCCGGTGTCGCGGGCGGAGCCGGAGGGTCCGGCGGCGACGGCGGCACTTCGACCAGCGGTATCAGCGTGGGTGGTCCGGGCGGCACCGGCGGCATCGGCGGGGCCGGCGGTTCCGGATTGCAGCAAGGTGCTGACGGCGGAGCCGGAGGGGCCGGCGGCGAGGGCGCTGACGGTACTTCCGGCGGCGGGAACGGCGGAACCGGCGGGGCAGGCGGGGCCGGGGGCAGTGCAACCGCCTCCGGCGGCCAGGGCGGCACCGGCGGGCACGGCGGCACCGGCGGGCACGGCGGAACCGGCGCGGGCGAACCCGGCGGTACTGGAGTGGCCGGAACAGCCGGTGTCACCCCCACTGGCGCCGACGGCGGCGCGGGCGGCACCGGCGGCACCGGCGGTGCAAGCGCCGGCGGAATCTAGCCGGCTCGCGGGTCAAGTTGTTGTTGGGTTATTCGATGTCACGGAAGGGTTGCGTCGGGGATGGCTGAAAGTTCGGGTAGGCAGCAGCGGCGCTCGCAGGGCGCAAAGAGGTCTTCAACACCCCGCCGCGGCGGGACACCGCGAGGCACTTGGGCCTTCGCCGCACCGGCTGCCGCTGCCGCGGCGTTAGTCGCTGGCTCGGCGGCACCGCACGCGGACGCCGACGTGTGGGATTGGATCTTGGACCCGCTCACCGCCATGACGGGCGGAGCGGACGCAGTCCCGTTGGCGGCCGACGTCGGCATACCAGCCGATCCCTTCACCGACCTGGATTCGATGCTGTCGGGTGCGGCCGCCTCATTCACGCCCTTGATCGATGAGTTGACACGGAATTACCTGAGCAGTTCGCTGGCGGCTGCGCTGGATCCAATTCTCAACGCTCCCACGGTGTTCCTGTTCGGGCGGGATCTGATCGGCGACGGTGTCGCCAGTTTCGCCGGAACCAACGACTCCGTCTTCGGGAGTTCAGGACTGTTCGGCAACCTCGGCGACGGCGGGTTCTTGATCGGGAATGGCGGTGCCGGAGCGGCCGGGGTGAACGGCGGTGCCGGGCAGGATGGCGGCGACGGCGGATGGCTGTTCGGCAACGGGGGTGCTGGCGGCGCCGGGGGTAATTCACTGGGCAGCGCCGGCGGCAACGGCGGCAACGGCGGGGACGCCGGGATGTTCGGAGCCGGCGGTTCCGGCGGCTTGGGAGGTAATGGCCTTACCGTCGGCGGTGAGGGAGGCAACGGCGGTAACGCCGGCTTCTTCGGCAACGGGCCGGGCGGCGCCGGTGGCCAGGGCGGCACGGGTGTGCTCAACGGCGGCGCCGGCGGGAATGGCGGGGACGCCGGAATGCTCGGCAATGGCGGACAAGGCGGCAGCGGCGGCACGTCTACTGCTCCCTCCGGCGTCGATCCCGCCGGTCGCGGCGGCGCCGGCGGCGCCGGTGGTACCGGCGGGTGGCTGTTGGGCACCGGCGGCAACGGCGGCTATGGCGGATTCAGCTCGGGCCGACTCGGTGGCGTCGGCGGGAACGGCGGAAACGCCGGCGCATACGGTGACGGCGGGGTGGGTGGTGTCGGTGGTACCGGCTTCCTCGGAGACGGCGGCACCGGGGGCACCGGCGGCCAGGCCGGCCTGATCGAAGGTAGCGCTGGCGCAGGTGGAAACGGCGGCCAAGGCGGCCTCGGCGCCGGTGGCGACGGCGGGCGGGGCGGCCAAGCTGTCCTGAACGGTGACGGTGGCCAGGGCGGTGTCGGAGGTACCGGTGTCGGCGGCGACGGCGGCAACGGCGGCGCCGGCGGCGCAGCGGGCGTATTCGGTACCGGCGGCGCCGGCGGGAACGGCGGTACTGGAACCGGCACCAACGGCACCACCCAGGGCTTCGACGTGGTCGGCGGGAACGGCGGCGCCGGCGGGGCCGGCGGCAGCCTGTTCGGTACCGGCGGTGCCGGCGGAACCGGTGGCTTCAGCGGCCCGTTCACGACCGACGGCGCAGGTGGCAATGGTGGGTCCGGCGGTAACGCCGGGCTGCTTGGCGTCGGTGGTGCCGGTGGTTTCGGCGGCGCCGCAGGGTTCGGGACCGGCGGTAGCGGCGGCAACGGTGGTAGCGGTGGCGTGCTGGCGGGCATGGGCGGCGCCGGCGGCGACGGCGCGTTCGGCGCCGCGGGCGCCGGAGGGGCCGGCGGCGCCGGCGGGATCGGCAGCACCGGCGGGTTCGGCGACGGTGGGGCGGGCGGTTCCGGCGGCGGTAGCGGTACCAACGACGGTGGCGCGGGCGGCGTCGGCGGAGCGGGCGGTCAGATTTCAGGCCACGGCGGCGACGGTGGCTCGGGCGGTCCCGGCGGCACCACGTTCATCAATTCAGGCGGCGCTGGTAGCAACGGCGGGGCCGGCGGCGATGGCGGGAAGGGCGGCGGGCTCTTCGGGGATGGTGGTTCTGGCGGGGCCGGCGGAGCCGGGGCGCGGTTGCCAAGCGCTACCGGCGACAACGGCGGCGACGGCGGCGATGGCGGTGCGGGCGGCCAGTTCGTGGGCAACGGCGGTGCCGGCGGAGCCGGCGGACCCGCCGGGGCTACCGGTACCACCGGAGCCGGCGGCACCGGCGGGAAAGCCGGGACGGTCGGCATCGCCGGCTATCCCGGCACCGGCGGCAACTCGCCCTAGCCACGCTGGCGGGACCGTCCAAGGCCAGGGAACACCCTCGTGTGCTATCGCCCGTTGTGCTCGCGGTGCTTGCAGCCGGGCCAGCAGCACGGGCGGCGCATGCCCTCTTCAAGTTCCTCGCGCGTGCGGCGGATCCGTCGCTCGCGGGTGGCCTGTTGCTTGGCGTCCTCGACCCAACAGATGAACTCGTTGCGCGCCAACGGCGTAATGTCGCACCACGCGGCCAGCGCGGCGGCGCTGACGGTCAGTCCGTCACGCAGGTCATCGGGAAGTTCGTGTACCGCCCCGCCGGGCAATCGCTCGGTCATCGCTTCAGGCTAACGCCGGCGGCGGAAATTGACTGGGCCGCAGCGGCGGGTGTCGCTAGAGTCCGCGGAGTGGAACTCGATGCGACGGCGTTCAGCCGCCAGTGGGTGCAGTCGTGGAACAGCCTTGACGTGGACTCTGTTCTGGCCCATTTCCACGACCACGTAGTGTTCACCTCCCCCGTTGCCGCCGAGTTGTACCCCGAGACAGCGGGGATCATCCGCGGCAAATCAGACCTGCGCCACTATTGGAACGGTGCCCTGCAACGCATTCCGGACCTGCATTTCGTCATCGAAGCCGTCTACCGGGGCATCGACACCGTCGTCATCAACTACCGCAATCAGAAGGGCGGCCTGGTCAACGAGGTCCTGCGCTTCAACGATGAAGGCCTGGTCATCGAAGGACACGGAACGTATCTGGTTACGGGCGATTCGGCAGCCACGCCGATACAAACCGGCGCCACCGGCTGAGTTCGGGTGCCGGCCTACGCGGATAACCCGGCAAATCCATCTCAGCGAGCTCCTTCACCAGCGGCGCCACCGGGCGCCCGGTCTTTTTGCTGGCCGTGACCGCGGCGCGAGCGGCCAATACCCGAACCTCGAGGCTGGGCGCTCCCGAAGGCAGTTCCTGGACTGACATGAAACCCCCTCCTACCGACCTTTTTCCGCCGCCACGCGCTCGCCGATGACCTGGACGATGCCGGAGTCATCGCTGGTCGCCAGTCTAGATTCGAACAACACGTCCGGCAATTGCCAGCCCAGCCGACGCTGGCTTTCATTCTCGCTGAAGCTACGCTCGAAAGCCCATGCACTACGCCGCCACCACTCGCTGCGCCGGTCGGCGCGATTTTTCTGCTGCCAGGTGACGATGACCCCGATCGCTGCCACGCCACCAACCAACAATGTCACCCACCCTTGTGCCGGCACGCGGCCCAATGTGCCTGCGGCGTCTCGGCGGCGCACTTCACCCTGTGCACACCATGGCTGACCCGTCCGTATCCGAGCTACTCGCCGCCGCGGTAGCCGCACTGGGCGGCAGCGAACGCGAGGGCCAGGTCCGTATGGCCGAGGCGGTGGCGCGCTGCTTCGACACCGGCGAGCATCTGGCGGTGCAGGCCGGCACCGGTACCGGCAAGTCGCTGGCCTACCTGGTTCCGGCGATCGCGCGCGCGTTGACCGACGAGAACCCCGTCGTGGTGTCGACTGCGACCATCGCATTGCAACGCCAGCTCGTCGACCGTGACCTGCCACGTCTGGCCGGCGCCCTGGAAAAAGTGCTGCCCCGGCGACCCACTTTCGCGCTGCTCAAGGGCCGGCGGAATTACCTGTGCCTGAACAAGATCCACACCGGTATAGCCGAGGAGTCCGACGACGAGCCGCAGGCCGAGCTGTTCGATCCGTTCGCGGCAAGTGCCCTGGGCCGCGACGTGCAGCGGCTGACCGCGTGGGCTGAAGACACCGACACCGGCGATCGCGACGACCTCAAACCCGGTGTACCGGAACGGTCCTGGTCCCAAGTCAGCGTCTCGGCACGAGAATGCGTGGGCGCCGTGCGCTGCCAGTACGGCACCGACTGCTTCGCCGAGCGGGCCCGCGGCGTCGCTGCCGAGGCCGACGTCGTCGTCACCAACCACGCGTTGTTGGCCATCGACGCCATCTCCGACACCACCGTGCTGCCCGAGCATCGCCTGCTGGTGATCGACGAGGCGCACGAACTCGCCGACCGGGTGACCTCGGTGGCCACCGCCGAGCTGAGCGCGACCATGCTCAGCGTCGCGGTGCGCCGCGTGGGCCGGCTGGTCTCCCCGGAGCTGGTCCAGCGCCTCGATGCCGCATCGCTGACGTTCGGCTCGGCGATCCACGACGGCACCCCCGGCCGGATGGACCACCTCGACGACGAGCTGGCCACCTATCTGGCCGCCCTGCGTGATGCCGCCGGGGCGGCCCGCGCCGCGATCGACACCGCGCCCGCCGACCCCAAGGTTGCCGCCGCGCGCAAGGAGTCCGCCGCCGCACTGACCGAGATCACCGACACCGCGGCCCGGATCCTGACCTCGTTCGAGCCGGCCATCCCCGACCGCTACGACGTGGTCTGGCTCAGCCACGAAGACAACCGGGGTTCGGTGCGGGCCGTGTTGCGGGTGGCACCGCTGTCGGTGGCGGGCCTGCTGCGCGAGCGGCTGTTCGCCCGGGCGACGACGGTGCTGACCTCGGCGACGCTGACGGTCGGCGGGTCCTTCGATGCCATGGCCGGCGACTGGGGTCTGCGGCGCGGCGAAGATCCCCAGGCCGCGCGCTGGCGGGGCCTTGATGTCGGCTCGCCGTTTGCGCACGCCAAGTCGGGCATCCTCTACGTCGCGGCGCACCTGCCGCCACCCGGGCGCGACGGCACCGGCACGGCCGAACAGCTCGACGAGATCACCGCGTTGATCACCGCGGCCGGCGGCCGAACCCTGGGTTTGTTCTCGTCGATGCGGGCGGCACGAGCCGCGGCCGAAGCGATGCGCGAGCGCCTCGACACCCCGGTGCTGTGCCAGGGCGACGACACCACCGGTGCGCTGGTCGAGCAGTTCGCCGACGACGCGGAGACCTCGCTGTTCGGCACGCTGTCGCTGTGGCAGGGCGTCGACGTACCGGGACCGTCGCTGTCGCTGGTGCTCATCGACCGCATCCCGTTCCCGCGGCCCGATGATCCGCTGCTGACCGCCCGGCAGCGCGCCATCACCGCGCGCGGCGGCAACGGCTTCATGGCGGTGGCCGCCAACCACGCGGCCCTGCTGCTGGCCCAGGGCGCCGGCCGGCTGCTGCGCGGAAACGACGACCGAGGTGTGGTGGCGGTGCTCGATTCCCGGATGGCCACCGCCCGTTACGCCGGATATCTGCGGGCCTCGCTGCCGCCGTTCTGGGGCACCACCGACACCGCGAAGGTGCAGCTGGCGCTGCAGCGGCTGCGCGGCGCCTGAGCCAACTATCGTGGTACCCCATGCGCCTTGCCCGCCGACGGCACCGTGTTAATGCGGCGGCCCCAGCTTCGCCTCTCCTTCGTCGAGGCTCGCTGAACCACCGTGTTCTCGCCACCGCCTGCACGCTGGTGTTATTGCTGAGCGGGTGTGCCCGCATGCTCGACGGGAATCCCGTGTCGGTCTTCGCCGACCCGTTCCGGGTGGGCGGCCTGCAGGCCGTCGACGGACCCACCGGGCTGCGCCCTGACGCCCCGCCACCGACCCGGGAGGTCGACGGCACCGACGGCGGGCGGATCGATCAGCTCGCCGCCCAGTCGGTCAGCGACCTCGAGGCGTTTTGGACCACGACCTATCCCAACACCTTCGACGGCGAGTTCAAGCCGGCGAAGTCACTGCTGTCCTGGGATCCGGCGCAACTACGCGGAAAGTTCTGCGACAACAGGACTTTCCTGTTGGTCAACGCCGCCTACTGCTATCTGGACAACACCATCGGCTGGGATCGCCGGCTGCTGCTGCCCGCGCTGCGCAGCGCCTATGGCGACATGGCCATCACCATGGTGCTCGCCCACGAATACGGCCATGCGATTGCCCGCACCGCCGGCATCACCAAGCGGCGCCAGACCCCGACCCTGGTGGCCGAGCAGCAGGCCGACTGTCTGGCGGGCGTCTACCTGCGCTGGGTGGCCCAGGGCGATTCCCCCCGCTTCACGTTGAGCACCGGCGACGGGCTTAACGGCGTGTTGGCCGCGATGCTGGCGCTGCGTGATCCGTTGCTCGGTCCTGACGAGTCGATCGGCAGCAACGAGCACGGCTCGGCCTTCGAGCGGATCTCGGCGTTCCAGTTCGGGTTCACCGACGGCGCCGGCTCGTGTCAAGCCATCGACGCCAAGGAGATCGAGCGGCGGCGCGGCGAACTGCCGGTGCAGCTGCAACAGGACGAGACCGGCGAGGTGCCGGTCAGCGAGGAATCGGTGCGACTGGTCCTCGATGCGATGAACATCGCGTTCACGCCGGCCCAGCCACCGAAACTCACGTTCGACGCCGCGGCCGCTTCGTCGTGCTCGGACGCCCGGCCCAGCCCGCCGGCCTCGTATTGTCCGGCGACCAACACCATTGCGGTCGACCTGCCGGCCCTGCAGACCATGGGCACCCCCAGCAAGGACCAGAAGTTGGCGACGCTGTCCGGCGACAACACCGCCTACTCGGCGCTGATCTCGCGGTACCTGCAGCGCGTGCAGATCGAACACGGCGGGCTGGTGCTCGACAACGCCGCGGCCGCGCTGCGCACCGCATGCCTGACCGGGGTGGCCACCACCCGGCTGTCCGAGGGCGTCACCACCTCCAACGGCGGCAGAATCGCGTTGACCGCGGGCGATCTGGACGAGGCGGTCGCCGGGCTGCTGACCAACGGTCTGGCCGCCGGCGACATCAACGGCGAATCGGTGCCGGCCGGGTTCTCACGCATCGATGCCTACCGCACCGGGGTGCTCGGCGATTTCGATCGCTGCCTGGCGCGTTTCCCCTGATCCGGTGTTCTCCGCAGGACGGCGGACCGTTCAGATTGCGCTGAAGGTCGTAGATCGCGACGACGAATCGCAGCCCTGAGCGCAATCTCGCCGACGGGAAAACTCACGGCGCCCCCGCCCGGCCCTTAGGCCAGCGTGACCAGTCCCAGTTCGGCATCGCCGGACAACAACGGATGGCACGGCAGCACCCGTACGGTGTAGCCCACCGACCCGGCCACCGGTAGCCGACTGGTCGTGGAGAAAACTTCCGTTCCGTCAGAGTCGGTGTGGACGTGCGACATCGCCACGGTGACCGGATCCAGCAGGGTGTCACCGGAATCCACCCGGCCCAGCACCGCCTGCACCACCACCTCGTCCGGCCGCAAGCCGGCCAGGCGCACCGAGGCGGTCAGGGTCAGCTCCGATCCCAACCAGGGCGCGTCGGGCAGCCCGGTGCTGTCGACGTCGGTGATCTGGATGTGCGGCCAGGCCGCCTCCGCTCGGCGCCGGTAGTCGGCCAGCTGACGGGCCGCACCGTAGGGCACCCCGTCGATCGGCTCGCAGGTGCGCCGCAAGGATTGAGCGGCGGGGGCATAACACTGCTCCACGTAGTCGTGCACCATCCGCGATGCCAGTACCTTCGGCCCCAGCGTCTGCAGGGTGTGGTGCACCATCTCCATCCAGCGCGGCGGCACGCCCCGGTCGTCGCGCTCGTAGAACTTCGGCACCACCGATGACGCCAGCAGATCGTAGAGCGCCGCAGCTTCCAGATCGTCACGCCGATTCTCGTCGGCGACACCGTCCGCGGTGGGAATCGCCCAGCCGTTCTGCCCGTCGAACCACTCGTCCCACCAGCCGTCGCGAATCGACAGGTTCAGCCCGCCGTTGAGCGCGCTCTTCATTCCCGAGGTGCCGCAGGCCTCCAACGGGCGCAGCGGATTGTTGAGCCAGACATCGCATCCCGAGTAAAGCCGCCGCGCCATCGACATGTCGTAGTCGGGCAGGAAGGCGATGCGGTGCCGCACCTCCGGGCGATCGGCGAACCGCACCACCTGCTGAATCAGCGCCTTGCCGTCGTCGTCGGCCGGATGAGACTTGCCGGCGACGATCAGCTGGACGGGACGCTGCTCATCGAGCAGCAGCTGCTCGAGTCGGTCGGGATCGCGCAGCATCAGCGTCAGCCGCTTGTACGTCGGCACCCGCCGGGCGAAGCCGATGGTCAGCACGTCAGGGTCGAATGCCGTAGCGATCCAACCCAACTCGGCTTCCGAGGAACCGCGTTCCAATCCGGATTGCAGCAGCCGCAGCCGGACCTCGTCGACGAGCAGTGCCCGCAGCTGCGAGCGGATGGACCACAGCGTCACGGGATCGACCTGTTGCAGGCGCTGCCAGGCCGCGGGCTCACTGAACGAGTCGGTCGCGGCCACATCGCGACTGAGCTGCAACCACGGCGGCGCCGCCCAACTCGGCGCGTGCACGCCATTGGTGATCGAGCCGATCGGCACCTCGTCGCCGTCGAACCCGGGCCACAGGTCGTTGAACATCACCCGGCTGACGCGCCCGTGCAGCCGGGAGACACCGTTGGCGCGCTGCGCGAGCCGCAGGCCCATGTGGGCCATGTTGAACATGCCGGGATCGTGTTCCACGCCCAGTTCCATGATCCGCGCGGTGGGCACCCCGGCGACCAAAGCATCACCGCCGTCGTCGAAGTAGCGGCGCACCATGTCGGCCGGAAACCGGTCGATTCCGGCCGGCACCGGGGTATGGGTGGTGAACACCGTCGCCGACCGGACTACGGCCAATGCGGTGTCGAAGTCCAGACCCTGCTCGGCGATCAGCTCACGGATGCGTTCGACGCCGAGGAAGCCCGCGTGCCCCTCGTTCATGTGAAAAACCTCGGGAGCGGGCATGCCCTGCAACCGGGTGAATTCGCGGATGGCCCGCACGCCGCCGATCCCCGCCAAGATCTCCTGACGGATCCGATGCTCCTGGTCGCCGCCGTAGAGCCGGTCGGTGATTCCGCGCAGCTGGTGCGGGTTCTCACCGATATCGGAATCCAGCAGCAACAACGGCACTCGACCCACTTGTGCGACCCAGATCCGGGCCCGCAACCGCCCGGCACCGGGCAACGCCACATCGATCAGCACCGGTCTGCCGTCGGCATCGACCAGCAGCCGCAACGGCAGCCCCTGCGGGTCCAGTGCCGGATAGGTTTCGCGTTGCCAGCCGTCGGCGGTCAGCGCCTGACGGAAATATCCGGACCGGTAGTACAGCCCCACCGCGATCAACGGCACGCCCAGATCCGACGCTGACTTCAGGTGATCCCCGGCCAGGATCCCCAGGCCGCCCGAGTAGTTGGGCAGAGCTTCGGCGACCCCGAATTCCATCGAGAAGTAGGCGACCGCCGTCGGCAGCGCCGCCCCACCGGCCTGCTGGTGCTGATACCACCTCGGCCTGGTCAAGTACGCCGCGAGGTCGGCAGCCAGCGCATCGAGCCGGGCGGTGAACTCCTGGTCGGCGGCCAGCGCCTCGAGCCGCCCGGGACTGACCGCCCCCAGCAGCGCTACCGGATCACGCCCACAACCGTCCCACAATTCGGGGTCTATGGCGGCGAAGAGCTCCTGCGTTGGCTGCTCCCACGACCAGCGCAGGTTCATCGACAGCTGCTCGAGGGCCAGCAGCCGCTCGGGTAGGTGGGCGCGAACGGTGAACCGGCGGAGGGCCTTCACGCTTGACCACACTACCGGCGACGCGAATCTGCGACTGCCGCCTAGACCTGACAATTCGGTTGCGAACATGTTGCGTGATGCCAGGTCCCCCGGACGACGGCTACCGTGGGCTACAGCCCGACGACGAACGGAGTGTGGTGGCTGGCCGAGTCGAGGTCGACGATGTCGAGCCGGTCGTCTCGTGCGGCCGCTACCCGGCCAAGGCCGTGGTCGGTGAGACCGTGCCGGTCAAGGCTACGGTCTGGCGGGAAGGCCATGAGGCGGTCGCTGCGACGTTGGTGGTGCGTTACGTCGGGCGGCGCTATCCGCTGCCCGGCGACCCCCTGCCCGCGACCTCGACCGGCTCGGCCCTGCGTCTGCCCATGCACACCGGGTTCGACGCCTATGTCTTCCACGGCGCCTTCACCCCCGACGCCGTCGGGTTGTGGACTTTCCGGGTCGAGGGTTGGGGGGACCCGTTGCAGAGCTGGCGACACGCGGTGACCGCCAAGCTGGATGCCGGCCAGGCCGCGGCCGAACTGTCCAACGACCTGTTGATCGGCGCCGACTTGTTCGACCGTGCCGCAGCCGGGGTGCCGACCGCACAGCGTGAACCAGTGCTGGCGGCAGCCGCGGCGTTGCGTGCCTCAGGCGACCCGGTGTCGCGGGCCGCGCCGGCGCTGTCGGCCGAACTCGACGAACTGTTGGCCCGCTACCCGCTACGTGAGCTGGTCACCGCCGGTGTCGAGCATCAGGTCTGGGTGGATCGGCCGCTGGCACGCCGGGGCGCGTGGTACGAGATGTTTCCGCGCTCGACCGGCGGCTGGGACGCCGACGGGCGCCCGGTGCACGGCACGTTCGCCACCGCGGCCACGGCACTGCCCCGGATCGCACAGATGGGCTTCGACGTGGTGTACCTGCCACCGATCCACCCCATCGGCCGTGTGCACCGTAAGGGCCGCAACAACTCCGCGACCGCCGAACCCGGCGACGTCGGTTCGCCGTGGGCCATCGGCAGCGTCGAGGGCGGCCACGACGCGGTGCATCCGGAACTGGGCGACATCGGCGACTTCGACGACTTCGTCGCCGCGGCGCGCCGGCTCGACCTGGAGGTCGCACTGGACCTGGCGTTGCAGTGCGCACCGGATCATCCCTGGGCCACCCAGCATCGGGAATGGTTCACCGAGCTGCCCGACGGCACCATCGCCTACGCAGAGAACCCACCGAAGAAATACCAGGACATCTACCCGCTGAACTTCGACAACGATCCGGCCGGCCTGTACGCCGAGGTGCTGCGGGTGGTCGGGTTCTGGATGGACCACGGGGTGAAGATCTTTCGAGTGGACAACCCGCACACCAAGCCCCCGGACTTCTGGCTCTGGTTGATCGCCGCCGTCAAGAACATCGATCCGGATGTGCTGTTTCTATCCGAGGCGTTCACGCCACCGGCGCGCCAGTACGGCCTGGCCAAGTTGGGGTTCACCCAGTCCTACTCGTACTTCACCTGGCGGACAACAAAATCCGAGATCACGGAGTTCGGCCAGCAGATCGCCGAACTCGCCGACTTCCGTCGGCCGAATCTGTTCGTCAACACCCCCGACATCCTGCACGCCAGCCTGCAGCACGGCGGCCCGGGGATGTTCGCCATCCGCGCGGTACTGGCGGCGACACTGGGCCCGGCGTGGGGGGTGTACTCCGGATTCGAGTTGTTCGAGGACCGTCCAGTGCATGAGGGCAGCGAGGAGTACCTCGATTCGGAGAAGTACGAACTTCGCCCCCGCGACTTCGCCAGAGCGATCGCCGAGGGTCGCTCCCTGGAGCCGTTCATCGCCCGGCTCAACGAGATTCGCCGGCTGCACCCGGCGTTCAACCAGCTGCGCACCGCGCACTTCCATCATGTCGACAACGACACGCTGCTGGCTTACAGCAAGTTCGACCCGGCTACCGGCGACACCGTGCTGGTGGTCGTCACGCTGAATCCGTTCAGCGCCGAGCAGGCGACCCTGCACCTGGACATGTGGGCGTTGGGAATGCCTGACTACCAGCGCTTCTGGGTGCGTGACCAGATCAGCGGTGAGGACTACAACTGGGGCCAGGACAACTATGTGCGCTTGGATCCGGCCCACGCGGTCGCTCACATCGTCACCATGCCGCCGATCAACCCCGATGCCCGCACCGAGCTGCTGCGCCGCTGATGAGCACCATGAGCCGACATCTGGCACCCCATCCTGCCGACCTGGCCCGGCTGCTCGCCGGTGAGCACCACGATCCGCATTCCATCCTGGGCGCTCACGAATACAGCAAGACCACCATCATCCGGGCACTGCGCCCGCGCGCTCGGCGCATGGCGGTGCTCGTCGGTACCGAACGCTTCATCATGCGCGACCTGGGCTCCGGGTTGTTCGCCGTGGCCCTGCCGTTCACCGATCTCATCGACTACCGGCTGGAGGTGCATTACCCGGACACGGCCGAATTCGCCGAGCCCACCGGCGTGCACACGGTCGCCGATGGATATCGCTTTGCGCCGACCCTGGGCGAGTTCGACCTGTACCTGTTCGCCGAGGGACGCCACGAACGCCTCTGGGAAGTGATGGGGGCTCAGCATCGCAGCTTCACCACGCCCGACGGTGAGGTCTCCGGCGTGTCCTTCGCAGTGTGGGCGCCCAACGCCATCGGGGTCAGTCTGGTCGGTGATTTCAACGGCTGGGCCGGCGACGACGCCCCGCTGCGATCATTGGGCTCCTCGGGAATCTGGGAGCTGTTCTGGCCCGACTTCCCCCCTGCCGGCCTCTACAAGTTCCGCATCCATGAGGCAGACGGCGCGATCACCGAGCGCGCCGATCCGTTCGCCTACGCCACCGAGGTGCCGCCGCGCACCGCATCGATGGTGACGGCCAGCGACTACACCTGGAACGACGCCGACTGGATGGCACAGCGCCGCAAGCGCGACCCGGTGAGTGAGCCGATGAGCACCTACGAGGTCCATCTGGGCTCGTGGCGCCCGGGGCTGAGCTACCGCCAGCTGGCAGTGGAACTGACCGAATACGTTGTCCAGCAGGGCTTCACCCATGTGGAACTGCTGCCGGTGGCGGAGCATCCGTTCGGCGGGTCTTGGGGATACCAGGTGACGTCCTATTACGCCCCGACGGCGCGCTTCGGCACCCCCGACGACTTCCGGGCGCTGGTGGATGCCCTGCACGGTGCCGGCATCGGCGTCATCGTGGACTGGGTGCCGGCACACTTCCCCAAAGACGACTGGGCGCTGGGCCGATTCGACGGGACCCCGCTCTACGAGCACTCCGATCCGCGCCGCGGTGAGCAACTCGACTGGGGCACTTACGTGTTCGACTTCGGCCGTCCGGAGGTGCGCAACTTCCTGGTCGCCAATGCGCTGTATTGGCTAACCGAGTTCCACGTGGACGGGCTGCGGGTGGATGCCGTGGCATCGATGCTCTACCTGGACTATTCGCGTCCGCACGGCGGATGGACCCCCAACATCCACGGCGGCCGAGAGAACCTGGAGGCGGTGCAGTTCCTGCAGGAGTTGAACGCGACCACCCACCGGGTCGCGCCGGGCATCGTGACCATCGCCGAGGAGTCCACCTCCTGGCCGGGCGTCACCCGCGACACCAGCCTTGGCGGACTGGGATTTTCGATGAAGTGGAACATGGGCTGGATGCACGACACCCTGGCCTACCTGGGCCATGACCCGGTGCACCGCAGCTACCACCACCACAACATGACGTTTTCAATGCTCTACGCCTTCAGCGAGAACTACGTGCTGCCGGTCAGTCACGACGAGGTGGTGCACGGCAAGGGCACGCTGTGGTCGCGGATGCCCGGAGATGACCACCACAAAGCCGCGGGCCTGCGCGCCCTGCTGGCCTACCAGTGGGCGCATCCCGGCAAGCAACTGCTGTTCATGGGCCAGGAGTTCGGACAGCGTGCCGAGTGGTGCAACGAGCGCGGAGTCGACTGGTTTCAGCTCGACCCCCAGATGGAGCCCGACGGCTACTCCCCCGGCATCCTGCGGCTGGTCAGCGACCTCAACGCCCACTACCGCACGTTGCCCGCCCTGTGGACCCAGGACGCCGACCCGCGGGGGTACTCCTGGATCGACGCCAACGACTCGGCCAACAACGTGCTGAGCTTCCTGCGTTACGGCACCGACGGTTCGGTGCTGGCCTGCGTGTTCAACTTCGCCGGCGTCACCCACGCCGATTACCACCTGGGCCTGCCGCGGGCGGGCCGTTGGCGTGAGGTGCTCAACACCGACGCCGTCGGCTACCGCGGATGGGGTGAGGGCAACTTGGGCGGGGTCGAGGCGACCGATGAGCCGTGGCACGGCCGGCCGGCCTCGGCGGTGCTGGTGCTACCCGCCCTGTCCGCGGTGTGGCTGGCACCCGAGTAGCACCCGAATAGCGCAAGGCGCCCACCACCGCGAGCAGACGCAGAATCGCACTAATCCGCGTAGCGGAGTGCGATTCTGCGTCTGCTCGCCCTGGAGAGTCGCCCGGGATCAGTACAGCGCGTTGGCCAGATTGCGCCGGCCGGCGACGACCTCTGGGTCGGCGGGGTCGAACAGCTCGAACAATTCCACCAGCCGGGTCCGCACCTCGGTCCGCTCGTCGCCGGCGGTCCGTCGCACCAGTGCGATCAGCCGGTCGAACGCAGCGGTCACGTCCTGGTTGAGGATCTGTACATCCGCCGCGGCGAAGGCGGCCTCGACGTTGCCCGGGTCGGCGTCGGCCTGTGCCGGCGCATCAGGTTGCCGCCCCGTCGCGCGTTCCAGGAAGGTGAGCTGGCGCAGCGCCCCCTTGGCTTCGACGTGGTTGGGGTCGGTGTCCAGCAACGCCTGATAGGAGGCTCGCGCCGCCGCAAAGTCACCGGCGTCGAGTTGGTCACGAGCCTGCGCCAGCACCGGGTCCACCTGCTCCGGCTGCTCGGCGTCGCCGCCCCCGGCAAGCTTGCCTGCGGTCGCCGACACCAGCGAGTCCACCCAGCGGCGCAGCTGGTCGGGCGGCTGGGGACCCTGAAAGCTGGTGATGGGTTGACCGCCGGCCAGCGCCACCACGGTCGGCACCGCATCCACGCCGAACACCTGCGCCACCCGCGGGGCGACGTCGACATTGACGGTGGCCAGCGACCACTTGGGTGCACCGCCGGCGTTGTCCGCCTGGGCCAGCGCAGCCAGGCTGTCGGCCAGCTGAATGCAGGCGTCACTGCGCGGCGACCACAGCAGGACCACCACCGGCACCTGATTGGACCGGACCAGCACCTGGCCTTCGAAGTTGGCCTCGGTGATTTCGGTGGCGCCCGGTGGCGCAGGGGTGTCACCGGCGGCGCCGCCGGATTGAGCCGGCTTCTTCAGGCCGGACAAATCCACTGCTCCGGCCAACGCCGGGCCGATCGGGGGTCGAGGACGCGTCACGTCGTCAAGTCTGTCACGTCGTCCTCGCCGCACCGCGGACGGCCGTTTCTGCGCCCGACCACCCAACTATGACCAAGATCACACTTTGGCGTCGCGACGCGGCAACAGGCTCCGCCAGCAACCTACGCAACCGTAGGGAAGCCGTTAGCCCGCGCGCAGGATGAGCGCGTCGCCCTGGCCACCGGCCCCGCACAGCGCGGCCACCGCATAGCCCGAACCACGTCGCTTGAGCTCGAGGGCGGCGTGCAGCGTGATCCGCGCCCCGGACATCCCGATCGGGTGGCCGACGGCGATCGCGCCGCCGTGCACGTTGACGACGTCGCCGGTCAGCCCCAGTTCTCGGGTCGAGGCCAGCGACACCGCCGCAAAGGCCTCGTTGATCTCCACCACGTCGAGTTGGTCGATCGAGATCCCCTCGCGCTCGATCGCCTTCTTGATGGCATTGGCAGGCTGTGATTGCAGGGTCGAGTCCGGTCCGGCCACGACGCCGTGCGCGCCGATCTCGCACAGCCAGTCCAGGCCCAGTTCCTGCGCCTTGGCCTTGCTCATCACGACCACGGCGGCAGCACCGTCGGAGATCTGCGACGACGAGCCGGCGGTGATGGTGCCGTCCTTGCGGAACGCCGGCTTGAGGCCGGACAGCGACTCGGCGGTGGTGTTGGCCCGGATCCCCTCGTCCTCGGTGAACTCCAACGGATCCCCCTTACGCTGCGGGATCTTCACCGGCACCACCTCGTCGGCGAAAACGCCGTCCTTCCAGGCCGCGGCGGCCCTGCGGTGTGATTCGGCCGCGAACTCGTCCTGCTCGGCGCGGGTGAACTTGTCCTCGTCGTTGCGCTGCTCGGTCAACGCTCCCATCGGCTGGTCGGTGAAGACGTCGTGCAGACCGTCATAGGCGAGATGGTCACGCACCGTCACGTCGCCGTACTTGTAGCCCGACCGGCTGTCCAGCAACAGGTGCGGGGCCTTGCTCATGGACTCCTGGCCGCCAGCCACCACCACGTCGAATTCGCCGGCGCGAATCAGCTGGTCAGCCATGGCGATGGCGTTGATACCCGACAGACACATTTTGTTGATGGTCAGCGTCGGCACGTCCCAGCCGATGCCCGCGCCCACCGCCGCCTGCCGAGCCGGCATCTGGCCCGCTCCCGCGGTGAGCACCTGGCCCATGATCACGTATTGCACCAGCGACGCCGGTACCTGCGCCTTCTCCAGCGCCCCGGCGATGGCGACGGCGCCCAGGTCGCTGCCGGAGAAATCCTTCAGCGAACCCATCAACCGTCCGATCGGGGTCCGAGCCCCAGCAACGATCACCGATGTCGTCATGACTACCTCCCGGGCGGGTCTGAAGGGCCGATCTTTCCGGTCGGCGCAGCACGATGTTTCCGCTCAGGTTACCGTTACGTTATGACCACCGAATCCGTCGCCGACCCTTGTGAGGTACGTCCCGCCCTGGCCTCAGCCTTGGTGACGGCCGTCGACCACGTCGGTATCGCGGTCCCGGACCTGGAAGTGGCCAAGAAGTGGTACCACGACAAGCTCGGGATGATCGTGCTGCACGAAGAGGTCAACGAGGAGCAGGGCATCGTCGAAGCGATGCTTGCGGTACGTGGCGCCCCGGTCGGCAGCGCGCAGATTCAGCTGATGGCGCCGATCGACGAGTCGTCGACCATCGCGAAGTTCCTGGACAAGCGTGGCCCCGGTCTGCAGCAGCTGGCCTACCGGACCAGCGACATCGACGCGCTCTCCGAACGCCTGCGAGAGCAGGGCGTCCGGCTGCTCTACGAGGCACCGCGGCGCGGCACCTCGAACTCGCGGATCAACTTCGTCCACCCCAAGGACGCCGGCGGCGTGCTGGTCGAGCTGGTCGAGCCGACTGCGGGCGCGGAAGCGCACTGACCTACTAGGACCACTTCCGGGTCGGACCCCGGTTGTTGCGGTTAGTCCAACAGGGCGTATGCCAATGCCGCCGGTCATCACCCTCGGTTGTTTCAGCCCGCCATGTCACTACATGTGCGAGGCCGCAACGAATCTCGTGATCACATCCGGGGCACCGGTAGACCTTGACGGCCCGGGAGCCGACAATCGCCTGGACCACATACTCGTACCCGTCTGGACCGATCTCCACCCGCTGTTGGAACGGCAACGCCCGCAACGGCTGTTGCCTGCGCTCCGGGCCGCGACGACGAGCCATGCCACTCAGGCCAACGCCGACAGGGCCACTGCCGCGTCGTAGCCGCCGAACTTGTCCAGCTCGCCGTCACGTAGGCGATTCACCCAGGCCGGGTCGGCGAGCAGCGCGCGCCCGATGGCCACCACGTCGAACTCCCCGGCGTCGAACTGTTCGACCAGCCGGTCGACCGGTGCGGGCGCAATCACTTCGCCACGCTTCTCGCTGCGGAACTGTGTCTCCAACCCGACCGACCCGACCGCGATGACCGGCACCCCGGTCACCTTCTTGGTCCACCCAGCGAGGCTCAATTCGCCGTCATGGTCGGGGAACCCGGGGGCATAGTGCCTGCGCGTCGAGGGGTGCAGGGCATCCACGCCGGCCTCGACCAGCGGCGTTAGCAGTTCCTGCAACTGTGTCGGGTCCTCGGCGATCGATGCCGCGTAGTCGGTGCCCTTCCACTGCGAGAAGCGGAAGATGATCGGATATTCCGGGCCGACTGCAGCGCGCACCGCCGCGACCACTTCGGCCGGGAAGCGGGTGCGAGCGGCCAGCGACCCGCCGTAGCCGTCGGTACGCCGATTCGTGCGCTCCCAGAAGAATTCGTCAAGCAGGTAGCCGTGGGCACCGTGAATCTCAACCGCGTCGAAGCCGAGGTTTCGTGCGGTGGCAGCGCTGGTGGCGTACAGCGCCGCAATCTCGGGGAGTTCATCGGTCCGCAGCGCGCGGCCCCGCCGCTCCCCGCGCCCGTCGATACCCGACGGGCCGACGGGTTCCACGCCGTCGTCGTCGCGGCGCTCAATCCCCTGGTGCCACAACTGCGCGGCGATCGTTGCGCCCTCGGCGTGGACGCCGTCGACGACACGGCGCCATCCGGCGAGTACCTCGTCGCCGGCGAGCGTGGGCACGCTGACCGGGAATCCCGCAGCCGGGTCGGGCAGCCGGATGCCCTCGGTGATGATCAGCCCCACACCGCCCGCGGCACGCCGTCGGTAGTACTCGGCCACATCGCTGCCCGGAATACCGCCCGGCGCAGCCTGGCGGGTCATCGGCGCCATGGCGAACCGATTGGGAACGGTCAGCGAGCGGACCGCCAGCGGCTGGAAAAGATCATCGAGTGCCATGCGGTCCTCCAACGCACGACGGTGCGCTCCTATTCCGGCAAGCGATCAGAACAGCCGGAATTCGTCGCTGTCCATGCCGCGCATCGCGTCATAATCCAGTGTCAGGCAACGAATACCGCGGTCGGTGGCCAGCGTGCGGGCCTGCGGCTTGATCTGCTGGGCGGCGAACACCCCACTGACCGGCGCGAGCAGGCTGTCGCGGTTGAGCAGTTCCAGGTATCGGGTGAGCTGTTCCACACCATCGATCTCGCCGCGCCGCTTGATCTCCACCGCGACGGCGCGCCCGTTTGCGTCGCGACACAACAGGTCAACCGGACCGATCGCGGTCATGTATTCGCGGCGCACCAAGGAATAGCCCTCGCCGAGCAACTCGACATGCTCGGCGAGCAGCGCCTGCAGTTGTGCCTCGACGCCGTCTTTCACCAGCCCGGGGTCGACACCCAGCTCGTGGCTGGAGTCGTGCTCGATCTCCTCGATGGTGATCCGCAGCTGGTCGCCGGTTTTGTTGTTCGCCACCACCCATACCGGCAACTCACCGCCGGTCTCCTCGGTGAGGCGGCACGGCGGACTCATCCAGTTCAGCGGCTTATAAGCACGGTCGTCGGCGTGCACGCTGACCGAACCGTCGGCCTTCAACAGCAGCAGTCTCCGGGCAGAGGGTAGGTGCGCAGTGAGCCGGCCGACATAGTCGACGGTGCACTGGGCGATCACGAGTCGCATCCGATCCACCTTAAAGGCCCGCGCCAAGCAATTATTCTTACGCCACGATGAAGCCGTCAAAGACGACCGCGCAACGCCTGGGCCGCGCGCTGGAGATGCTCACGCGTCAGAGCGGTCGGCTACCCGATACACCGGAATACGGCTCCTGGCTGCTGGGCCAGGTGTCTGAAAGTCAGTACCTGCGCCGGATTCGTATCCAGTTCATCTTGACCATCGTGATGGTGGGGACGAACCTGATCGGTGTCGCCGTGGATGTCCTGCTGGTGACGGTGGCCTTTCCGGTGCCCAATGTGTTCACCGACGCCCCAACGTGGCTGACCCTTGGGCTGGTGCCGGCCTATGTGGTGATCGCAATAGTCACCGGCACCTATGAGATCACCCGGCGCACCATCAAGAAATTGCGTTGGGCCATCAAGGAACAGACGCCGACGCGCGACGACGAACGCAATGCGTTCCTGACCCCGTGGCGCGTTGCGCAGGTGGTGCTGGCCCTGTGGGGCGTCGCGACGGTGTTGTTCACCGTGCTCTACGGCATGTACGACAAGATCTTCATCCCGATCATCGGTTTCACGATGAGCGTCTGCGGCATTCTGGTGGCCACCGCCTGTTATCTGTTCACCGAATTCGCGTTGCGCCCGGTCGCCGCCCAGGCCCTGGCCGCCGGCCCGCCGCCGCGGCGCATCCTGTCAGGCATCATGGGCCGGACCATGATGGTCTGGCTACTCACCTCGGGCGTCCCCATCTTGGGTATCGGCCTGACGGCATTGTTTGCGGTGGTGCTCAAGAACCTGACGTTGACCCAGTTCGGTATCGCCGTGCTGATCGCCTCGGTGACGACGCTGGTGTTCGGCTTTCTGCTGATGCTGATCCTGTCCTGGCTGACCGCGACCCCGGTGCGCGTGGTGCGCGCAGCTCTGCGACGCGTCGAACAGGGCAACTTGCAAGGCGACCTGGTGGTGTTCGACGGAACCGAACTCGGTGAGCTGCAGAGCGGTTTCAACGCGATGGTGCACGGGCTGCGAGAGCGGGAACGAGTGCGCGATCTGTTCGGCCGCCACGTCGGCCGCGAAGTCGCCGCCGCCGCGGAACGCGACCAGATACAACTGGGCGGCGAAGAGCGCCATGTCGCAGTCATTTTCGTCGATATCGTCGGCTCGACGCAGATCGTGACCGCCAAGCCCGCGACCGAGGTCGTCACCCTGCTGAACCGGTTCTTCGCCGTCGTCGTCGATGAAGTCGACCGCCATCAGGGGCTGATCAACAAGTTCGAGGGTGACGCCACCCTGGCGATCTTCGGCGCCCCGAACCACCTCGACCAGCCCGAGGACGACGCGTTGGCCGCGGCCCGGGGCATCCTGTATCGCCTGGCCGCCGAGGTGCCGGAGATCCGGGCCGGGATCGGCGTGGCGGCCGGGCAGGTCGTGGCCGGAAACGTCGGCGCCAAAGAACGTTTCGAGTACACCGTGATCGGAGAACCGGTCAACGAGGCCGCCCGGCTGTGCGAACTAGCCAAGACCCAACCCGTGCCGGTGTTGACGACGGCCAGGACCATGTACGCCGCCAGCATCAGCGAGCAGGCCCATTGGGTGGTGGGTGATTCGATCGTGTTGCGCGGCTACGAAACGCCCACGGTGCTGGCCAGCCCGCTCTGACGCGGGCTACTCCCCCGCCCACGTCTCGGTCTCCGCCAGCGCATCCTCGACCGTGGCGAACACCAGCCCGGCGTAGGCCGCCGGGTCGGGCGTCACCGCTGCGTTGGGATCGACCAGCAGACCCTGCTTGTCCAGTGCCCGCAACTCCTCGGAGAGCCCGGCAAGCAGTGCGCGCGCCGGCTCGCTGATCGTCTGCAGCCGCGAAACGTCGAGGATCGCGGTGTCGAACTCGCCACATTCGCGGGTCGCAGTGCGGGCCACCTGTTCAGCCCCAGCGAACAGCAGGTCGCCGTGCACCTCGTAGACCCGAACGCCAGGGCGCGGCGTGTACACCCCGCGAATCGCCGCATGAGCTTCACTGCTCACCGTTAGGAAGTGCAACCCGAGCTGTTGGGAAAGGCTGCGGCACACCAGCATCCCGCGCACGCTATTGCCTTTGGCGTCGATCCGCGGCGAATAGACGCCGATGCCGAGCTGTCCGGGCAGCACCGCCACGATGCCACCTGCCACACCGCTCTTGGCCGGCATCCCGACCGCACTGACCCATTCGCCGGCGGCGTCGTACATACCGCAGGTCACCATGACCGATAGCGTGCGCCGCACCACCGCGGCATCGGTCACCTGTCGACCGGTCAATGGGTTGAGGCCGCCGCGAGCCAGCGTCGCGGCCATCCGGGCCAGATCGGTGGAGGTGACCTTCAGCGAACACTGGCGGATGTAGAGATCCAGAGCATCGTCGGGGTCGGCACCCAGGGCACCGAAACTGTCCAGCAGATAAGCGATCCCACGGTTGCGGCTGCCGCTCGCCCGCTCGGACTGGTACACGTCCTCGTCGAAGCCCAGGCTGCGTCCGGCGCAGGCGCTGAAGAACTCCCGAACCAGATCGAACCGTTCCTCGATGGTCTTCCCGGGAATCAGAGAGCACGCCACGATCGCACCGGCATTGATCATCGGGTTCTTCGGCACATTGGTGACCTGATCGACGCTGATCTTGTTGAAGCCTTCACCGGAGGGTTCCACACCGACCCGCGCGTCGACGTCCGCCTGCCCCAGCTGATCGAGGGCGAGCGCATAGGTGAAGGGCTTGGAGATGGACTGCATGGTGAATTGCACGTCGGCGTCGCCGGACTCGTAGACGTAGCCGTCCGATGAAGACAACGCCAGGCCGAACCCCGTGGGATCGACCTCGGCCAATTCCGGGATGTAGCTCGCCAGGGCCCCATGGTTCACCCCGGCGTGCTCGGCAAGGATCCCATCCAAGTACCGCTGTACCAGTGCCGCCACGCACCGAATGCTAGCTCGCACCCGCGCCGACGGCCCGGCACTGTCGTGTCGCTTTCCCGCTAGTGTCGTCGGCCGCCGCGTGTCATCGTGGAAATGTGCATGACGACTTCGACCGCTGCTATCGCGCCGTGAAGTCCAAGGACGCCCGCTTCGACGGCTGGTTCATCACCGCGGTGCTCACGACCGGGATCTATTGCCGGCCCAGCTGCCCGGCGCGCACGCCGCTGCCGCCGAATGTGGAGTTCTACCCCACTGCCGCTGCAGCGCAGCGCGCCGGTTTCCGCGCCTGCAAGCGTTGCCGCCCAGATGCCGCACCGGGTTCACCGGAATGGAACATCCGCGGCGACATCGTGGGACGGGCCATGCGCCTGATCGCCGACGGCACGGTCGATCGGGACGGTGTGAGCGGGCTTGCCGGCCACCTCGGCTACTCGGCCCGCCAGTTGCAGCGGTTGCTGCAGGCCGAGGTCGGCGCCGGCCCGTTGGCACTGGCCCGCGCCCAGCGCGCGCAGACCGCCCGCGTACTGATCGAGACCACCGACCTGCCCTTGGGTGATGTCGCATTCGCCGCCGGTTTCGCCAGTATTCGGCAGTTCAATGACACCGTCCGCGCCGTCTGCGCCACGACGCCGACGGTGTTGCGCAGTAATGCCGTCGCGCGGTCACGAGCCCCCTCCGGCCGCGAAGCACCCGGTCCGGGCGCACTCTCGCTGCGCCTGCCGGTGCGCACCCCGTTTGCGTTCGAGGGCGTGTTCGGGCACTTGGCGGCTTGCGCGGCGCCAGGTTGCGAGGAGGTACGCGACGGCGCCTACCGGCGCACTCTGCGGCTGCCGCACGGCAACGGCGTCGCAAGTCTGCGCCCGGCCCCCGACCACGTCAGCTGCCGACTCGTGCTCGACGACTTCCGCGATCTCACGGCCGCGATCACCCGCTGCCGACGACTGTTAGACCTCGATGCTGATCCCGAAGCCGTCGTCGAAGCCCTCACGGCCGACCCCGATCTGGCGCCGTTGGTGGCCAAGGCGCCCGGGCAACGCATTCCGCGGACCGTCGACGAAGCCGAACTCGCGCTGCGGGCGGTGCTCAGCCAGCAGGTATCGACCAAAGCGGCGCGCACTCATACCCATCGACTGGTGGTTGCCCACGGACAACAGATCGACGATCCTGAAGGCGGGCTCACTCATGTCTTTCCCTCGGTGGAACGGCTCTCCGACATCGATCCCGAGCAACTCGCCCTTCCGCAAGCTCGGCGGCGAACACTGCTGACCCTGGTCTCCCGCCTGGCTGATGGCACTCTCGGCCTGAGTGCGGGCTGCGACTGGGAACAGGCCCGCCACGATCTCATGGCGCTGCCGGGAATCGGAGCCTGGACCGCCGAGGTGATCGCCATGCGCGGGCTGGGCGACCCCGACGCGTTTCCCGTCACTGACCTCGGAGTGCAGGTGGCTGCGCGCCGATACGGCCTGCCCGACACCCCGAAAGTCCTGATCCAGCGCAGTGCGCACTGGCGACCGTGGCGCTCTTATGCCACCCAGCATCTGTGGGCCAGCCTCGATCACGCCGTGAACGACTGGCCACCGGCCTCGAAGGAGATCGCGTGACCACTCAGCGCATCATCGACAGCCCCATCGGTCCGCTGACCCTGGCCGGCAACGACGGCAAGCTCACCCATCTGTTGATGTTGGATCATTCGCACGCCCCCAGCCGGACCGGCTGGATTCGCGACGACACCACGTTTCCGGATGTGGTGGAGCAGCTCGCGGCCTACTTCGCCGGCGACCTTACCGAGTTCGACCTGACCTATGAGATGGTCGGCACCGATTTCCAACGCCGCGTGTGGACTGCCCTACTGACCATCCCGTACGGCCAGACCCGCTCGTACGGAGAGCTGGCCAGCCAGATCGGGTCACCGACCGCGTCTCGCGCCGTCGGCTTGGCCAACGGCCGCAACCCGATCTCGATCATCGTCCCGTGCCACCGCGTCATCGGCAGCAATGGCAGCCTTACCGGATACGGGGGCGGAATCGACCGCAAGAGGGCGCTGCTGGATCTCGAGCGGCAGCGCAGCCAAGCCACCCTGTTCAGCTGAGGCTGTTTAATCCGGCATCGGGTATTCGGTGGTGTCGGTTTGGGCCATGCAAGCGCAGGACCAACCGCCTTTACCGCCAACAATTCCCGGTACTTCCGAGGCGGACGCGGCCCAGGTCTGTGTCCGCAAACGGGAATTAGCCCAGCAGCTCCACCGGGTCCGGCATCGGGTATGGAGTCGTGTCGGTGAATCCTTGGAAGAACTCGAACAGACCAGACAATGCCTCAGTCAACGTCGGGGTCGGCGTGTCGAGGGCGCCCACGATGTAGCCCTCTTGAATGAGGCCGGCCAGCGAGGGTTGATCCTGCAGGGAGTAGAGCGCGTAGGTCTCCGGGTCGAACCAGCTGGAGAAGAAGTTGCCGATGCCGTCCAACGCTGCCTTGCCCAGCGCGGTCAGTAGGTCACCGAAGTCGATGTTGGGGGGCAGGAAGCCACCACCGGCAGGCGGCTGATCGACGTCGCCCGGCGGCCAGCCGTGGTCGATGCTGCCGTAACCGAGGTTCACCAGGATTCGGGTGACAGGTTCCAACAGGTCATAGAGCGGCATGCCGATGATCGGGAGCAACTGCAGCGGTGCCAGCAGCGGCAGGAGCTCGGAAGGGATCATGTGGAAAGTGGCCAACGAGTCGGGATCCGAGGTCGGCAACTCGATCGCCGACTCGATCTGCTCCGGCGTAACACTGAGCAATACTGAATGTCCGTAGATGAAACCGAGCGCGGAGTTGAGCTGCGACAGCGGGTTGTCGTAGATCGGCCTGAATGCGACCGGGTCATATTCGTAGTTGTAGACGTCAGTGTGGTACAGGTCAATCGGAACGTTGCTAGCACCGGTGGAACCGATCAACACGAACCGGACCAGATCGGTCGACACGTCATTCTCGCTCAACCAATTCATCAATCCGACCGACATTCCAGCACTCTGCGAGTAACCGAACACCACCACCGGGTGCTCGGCATCGACCTCGCCGCTGTTGAGTTGCTCAGCGACGGCATTCTCAAGAATTCGCAGGCCAACAGCACTCGACGTGGAACTGACGTTCTCCGGCGTCCACAGCGATTCCAGCTCGCCACCGAATCCGTGCGGCTGCAAGTACAGAGTGTTGACGGCCTCGAGGTACCGGTCGCCCGGTTGTGGCATGCCGGTTCCGCCCATGAGGAACGCGATGCCGTCACCGAGCGACGTGCCGTTGCCGGTCAGCGAGACCGCCGCCGTCCGTGCCCCCGAGACGGGCGACGCCACCGGCGCGGCGGCCAAGAAGCTCGCTGCTGCGAGGCTCACGGCAACGGGAAGGCTAATATAAGTGCGCACCGGTATACCCCTGTTAGTTAGCTGAGTTAATACTTAACGGTAGGGGTTTGTGGATCATCACGCAATAGCAGCGGGGTGTGGAACATGCTCCTCGCCCGCAAGCATCGAACAGTTCTGCGGCGGCCGGCCGCGCCTCAGGGCCGCTCCAGTTGCCAGGTGATGGTGCCATCTGGTTGATGCGTTGTGGCCGAAAGCGTGGTGGCATCAACAGTTTCAGTCACCAACCCGAACGTTGAGGTCCAGGTGTTGCCCTGAAGATGAAACTCGCTGGGCTCCCCGCCGATCAATATCCGTTGGGCGCAGCCCGGACCGCATGGGGTGAATGCCCAAGGCATCTTCTTGCCCACGGCCAGGACGTCCCCGCCCGTCACCGTTGCGGTGTACGGCCCCTCGAGTGGCTCGGCAGATGCCGAGCCGGCCAAGCCGAGGGCCGTACCGGCCAGCACAGCCACCACCGCTGCAATTCGTAGGTCCTTCACTGGGGTTCCCCTCTCTGCGCTCCTCGCGACCCTTTGTCACGCGACCGCCTAGAACGCTAGGCCGCGACGGCTAGCGCGGATACGGGGTTTTCCCTTGCGTTTCGACGGGAGTTCGGGCGTTAGGCAACCTGTGCCCCTGCGCGGGATCTGCTACAACTCGCACCACAAGAGCGTCGACTCCAGGGCAATCAGTCGACAAAGAATGACCAGAAAAAATGGAAACGCCCCCCGACTGAGTCGGGGGGCGTTTCACTATGTTGTGTTCGGCGGTGTCCTACTTTTCCACCCGTGTGGGCAGTATCATCGGCGCTGACAGGCTTAGCTTCCGGGTTCGGGATGGGACCGGGCGTTTCCCTGTCGCTATTCGTCTCCGGCTACCACTGCGAAGTCCATCACGACGACGACTACGCCAAAACCAGACGCACCGACATCACCGACCTCACCCTGCGCTGCGGCCCCCACCATGAGCTCATCACCTCAAGCGGTTGGAAAACCCGCAAACGCCACGACGGCACCACCCAAACCCTGCCCCCGCCCCATCTAGACCACGGTCAGCCCCGGATCAACCACTACCACCACCCCGAAAAACTGCTGGGCGACAACGGTTCCGGTGCCGACGACGACGGGCCCTAGCTCAGTGCGCGAAGTGCCGTGCTCCCGTCAGGTACAGCGTGATCCCGGCCTCGGCCGCCGCCGCAGTCACCTCGTCGTCGCGCACCGAGCCGCCCGGATGCACAATCGCCTTCACCCCGGCCGCGGTCAGCGTCTGCAGGCCGTCGGGGAACGGGAAGAACGCATCCGAGGCAGCGACCGCACCGGCCACCCGCTCGCCCCCGCGCTCCACCGCCAACCGGGCGGCGTCGACCCGGTTGACCTGGCCCATGCCCACGCCGATGGTGGCGCCGTCGCCCGCGACCACGATCGCGTTGGATTTGACCGCGCGGCAGGCCCGCCAGGCGAAGACCAGGTCGGCGAGGGTGTCCGCATCGGCCGGTTCCCCGGTGGCCAGCGTCCAATTCGCCGGGTTGTCGCCGGCAGCGTCGAGACCGTCGCGGCTCTGCATCAACAGCCCACCGCTGATCTGGCGCCATTCGGTGCCGCCGCCCAGCGGCTCGGAGGCCAACAGCACCCGGATGTTCTTCTTACGCGACAAGATCTCCACGGCCCCGGCCTCGTACGCCGGGGCGATGATCACCTCGGTGAAGATGGTGCTGACGTACTCGGCCATCTCCACGCTGACCTCGGTGTTGGCCGCGATGACTCCGCCGAACGCGCTCAAGGGGTCGCACTCGTGCGCCTTGCGGTGGGCATCGGCCACCGAGGTCGCCGAGACCGCGATGCCGCACGGGTTGGCATGCTTGATGATGGCCACGCACGTCTCTTCGTGATCGAACGCGGCCCGCCACGCGGCGTCCGCATCGGTGAAGTTGTTGTAGGACATCTCTTTTCCGTGCAGCTGCTCGGCCTGAGCCAAGCCCGGCCACGCACCGGCGTCACAGTAGAGAGCGGCCTGCTGGTGCGGGTTCTCGCCGTAGCGCAGCTGCGCAGCGCGGCGGTAGGTGCGTGCGTACCATTCCGGCAGCGCTTGACGCGGCTCTCCGGCCTGTTCGAAGGGTGCCAGCGTCGACGACATCCAGCTGGCGACCGCGACGTCGTATTCGGCGGTGTGCCGAAATGCCAGTGACGCCAAGCGCTTCCGCTCTTCGAGGGTGAAGCCGCCGGCGTTGACCGCGGCCAGCACACCGTCGTAGCCGAGCGGGTCGACCACCACGGCGACGCTGGGATGGTTCTTGGCGGCCGCTCGGATCATCGAGGGCCCGCCGATGTCGATCTGTTCGACGCACTCGTCCTCGCCGGCGCCGGACTCCACGGTCTCGCTGAACGGGTACAGGTTGACCACCACCAGCTCGAACGCTGCGATCTCCAGCTCATCGAGCGCCGCGGCGTGCTCGGGCTTGCGCAGGTCGGCCAGCAGCCCGGCGTGCACCCGGGGATGCAGAGTCTTGACTCGGCCGTCCAGCACCTCGGGGAAGCCAGTCACCTGCTCCACCGGCGTCACTGGAATACCCTTGGCCGCAATGGACTTGGCGGTGGATCCGGTGGAGACGATATCCACACCGGCGGCGTGCAGGCCGGCGGCCAGGTCAACCAGTCCGGTCTTGTCGTAGACGCTGATCAACGCCCGACGAATCGGTCGCTTGCCGTCGGTCATCCTAGGGTTGCCTTTCGTCCATTCCAGGTCACGCCGCCGGTCGCCAATGCGGCCAGTACGTCAACCAGGAGTTTGCGCTCCACCTTCTTGATGCGCTCATGTAATGACTCTTCGTCGTCGCCGTCGAGCACGGCGACCGGTTCTTGGGCCAGCACCGGGCCGGTGTCGGTTCCCGCGTCTACCAGGTGCACGGTGCAGCCGGTGACCTTGACCCCGTAGGCCAACGCCTCGGGCACGGCGTGCGCTCCCGGGAAGGAGGGCAGCAGTGCCGGATGGGTGTTGACGGTGCGTCCCAGAAAACGGGACAGGAAGTGCGAGCCCAGGATTTTCATGAAGCCCGCCGAGACCACCAGATCCGGGCTGTGGGCCGCGGTGGCCTCGGTCAGCGCGAGATCCCATGCTGCTCGGTTCGGATAATCACCCATCCGGACGGTGAATACCGGCAACCCCGCCGCCGTGGCGATCTCCACCGCCCGGCAGTCCCGGTCAGTGCCGACGGCGACCACCCGCGCAGGATAGTCGTCTACCGCCGCGGCCAGCAGCGACTCGAGTAGTGACCCGGTACCCGAAGCCAGCACCACCATTCGGGCGGGGACGCTGGGAGCCACATGGATCGGTTGCACGGTGACTGAGCCTAACGCGGTGATCTCCAGCGCGGCGAAGCCGGGCGCCGAGGTCACCGCCATCGGCGGTGGGGATTGCGGACGTAGCGAAGTTGGGCGCTACACCCGCAAGACCCCGACGATCAGGCGGAGCGCTGTGCTCGATCCCGTGCCACCCGAAGGGCGGCCGCGACGCCGTCGGTCCAGATCTCGACCATGTCCCAGGTGACCTCGGGATGGCCGATCGGCTGGGTCATCTTGCCGAGTTTGCTGACCCTCCCATACGCCAGGTCCTGAAAGTCGGGGTCGTCCAATTCGGGGAACTCGTCGTATTCACTGCAGAATCCCGCGCCCTCCAGCGCGTCGTAGAGCGACTCCGCCAAATCATCGGTCAACCCGATGCTGTGCGACTGGGGCGACGGCTCGATCATCTGCATCCCGGCCTCGACGCCGTCAACCCAGATCAGGACCACCACGTCGAGCACCCGCTCATGACCCGGCGGCAGGATCAGTCTGGTCAGCATTTCGGCCCGCGAGCCGGCCAGCATATGCAGGTTCCGCCGCCCGGGCACGCCAGACGGGCCAGTCTTGCCGGCGGTCTCGGTGCTCACGACGTCGGTCATGTCGTCCCCCTGGAGTTCGGACGGTCGGCACTCCTATCCGATCAGCCCGAGACGACATATATAAGGGACTGAAGTCCTCGATTTAGCGGTCGTATCCGTCGTCGTCGGTGAACATCAGGTCTTCGGGGTCTTCCAGCGGGCCCGGCGGCTGCGTCGGCGCGTGCGACCGGAACGTTCGCGGCAGCTCGGATTCTGGCGTCCAATTCAACTCGCCGCCATCGTTGACCTCGTCTGGCTGGAAGCCCGGTTCGAAGTCGGCGTCGAACAGCTCGTCGGCCTCGAAGGGCTCCCCGACTACTACGAAATCCTCGGGATCGACGTCGGCGATGGGCGCCGAACCCGACTCGGGGACGTCTTCGGGCTCGACGGGCCGCTCCGGGGCGGGTGGCAGCACACGCTGTTCACCGACCACCGCATCAGCCCGGACCCCGCCGATCATCACCACCGTCAGCGCTCCGATCGCGGCGAACCAGCCGAACACCGCGGGACCGAACGTCAGCTGGTCGACCCCGACATCACCGAAGTTGCCCAGCCGTCCCCCACCGGCCAAGCCGAGTACGGCCATCGACACCGCCGCGATGAAGGCCGCCACCGCCACCTTGGCCAGCGCCGGAAACAGCGGTAGTGGCCGGCGGGCGCACTGCTGCCCGACGGCCACTCCGGACGCCGCCCCGATGATCAGCAGCGCCACCCATGCCGGGCCCAGCGGTGGGGCGGGTGCCGCAGCCAGGATCGGCAGCGCGGGGATATCGCCGCCGAGAACGGTGAAGGCGCTGAACAGCGCGGGGCCGATGTGGGCGCTCGAGCCGACCGCCATCGCCGTTGCTCCGACGAGGACATTGGGCACATATAGCACGGCCAGCAGGGTCAGGCTGAGCTGGCCGAAAAATGAATCGGTGATCGCGTAGAGCTCGTGCATGGTCCCCCAGTGCCAGACCAGGGAGAGCACCGTCACCGCCCCGGCCAGGCCGAACAGCGCCAACATGCCGGTGATCGCGGCTCGCACCGAGTCGGCCAGCCAGAAGGGCAGCCGGGTCTCAGCCAGCGCCCGCCGGCCCACCCGCGTCCCCAGTCCCAGCACCGCACCGATCGCATGCACGAAAAACACGTGCGCGAAGGCGCTCAGGGCATGCGGGGTCTGCAGTTCGGTGATGACCGAGGCCGCGTCGTGGATGACCGCCAAGGAGACCGCCGCGATCAACAGTGGTCCACCCACCGCAGAGGCCACGATCCAGCGGATCACGAACCAGGAAGCCCCACGGGCGGTGGCCTGCGCGGTGGTTCGGGCCGTCCCGGCCACCATCAGCAGCACCGGCAGCAGCGGCAGTGCACCCAGGTCACGGCCGCCGATCGAGATCGGCACCTGGTGCACGCCCAGCCACATGCTGGCGATGGCGCCCGAGGCGCCGGTCATGTCGCTGTTGGCGATCAGCAACTGCAGCAGCGTCACCGCTGCGATGACCGTCAATGCCACGACGGACGGCCCGAATGCGACCCGTAGCAGGTCGCGGGTCGGGTTCGAACCTGGTTTGCCGCCGGTCACCGATGTCACGCTGCGAGCACGTTCAACTCGGCGCGCGGGCCCGGGTTAGGGCTGCGCCGGCCCCGACGAGGTGGAGCCGCCCTGCGACTGCTGGCCACCCGTCGAGCTCTGATCCGAACCGGCTGCGCTGTGGCCGCCGGTCGACGCACTCCCCGACCCACCGGACGACGGCGGGTTGTAGGAGGGGAAACCGGTCGGCGGGGTCGGCGGCCCCTGCGGTGCCGCCTGCTGTCCGCCGGAGTTGAAGGCGCCCGTTGAAGGGGAAGCGGGCGCCTGCTGCGCGCCGAAGCCGCCACTGGACGGTGCGGACGGGTAGCTGCCGTACGACGACGGGTAGCCAGGCTGCTGCGGAGCCTGCTGGCCCTGGTGCCCCTGGTGTCCCTGGTGGCCATAACCCTGCTGGCCGGGCTGACCGTAGTAGTTACCGCCCGGCGGCAGGCCGTACTGGGCGTAGGGGTCGTACTTGGGGCGCGGCGCCGGCGCGGTGACCACGCCGGCCTCCAGTAGCAGCGATCCGACCGCGGCGGCGGCCTGCAGGACGCTGAAGGTCAGGATCAGCCACAGGCCCCAGCCGATGGTGTAGCTGCCGCTGGCATCGGCGACGGTCGAAATGGCCAGCAACGCACCCAGTGACGAAACCACGGCGACCACCGCGGTGTAGCTCTTCACCTTGGGCAGCAGGGCCGCACCGGCCAGCAGCGCGGCCAGCACCGCCAGCGGAACGGTGTGGCCGGCGTCGCTGAGGATCAGCGGGTAGTCGACGTCGGTGATCGTCACGATCGGGCCGAAGTTCGCCAAATAGACACCCAGCCCCAACGCAACGACTGCGATTCGGAGGTACTGCGGCACTTTGCTCTCGACTTCGCCACCCGATTTCGCGAACGACGGGGTCGGTTGTCCGTATGAGCCTGATGGTTGAGAAGACTGGAAGCCGGGATTCCCGGGCGAGTAGGTCATGACCTCTCCTGTGCTTGTGGCAGGGCGCTGGTGGGCGGTGCGGCGCGCTTCGACCATCCACGCTAGCGCACTTGCGGACCGACTCGGTGGGTCAACACTGCGCGACAAGGACCCCCCCGTTGCCCGCCGAACAGGAACACGTTCTAATCGGGGCTATGGATTACGGGCTCGTGCTATTCACCAGTGACCGTGGAATCAACCCGGCAGCGGCCGCCAAACTCGCCGATGATCACGGCTTCACCACCTTCTATGTGCCGGAACACACGCATATTCCGGTGAAGCGACAGGCCGCTCACCCGACCACCGGCGACGAGTCACTGCCCGACGACCGTTATATGCGCACCCTGGACCCGTGGGTCAGCCTGGGAGCCGCATGTGCGGTGACCTCGCGAGTGCGGCTGTCGACCGCGGTGGCACTGCCCGTCGAACATGATCCGATCACGCTGGCGAAGTCGATCGCCACCCTGGATCACCTGTCCGGCGGGCGAGTCAGCCTGGGCGTCGGATTCGGATGGAACACTGACGAACTGGCTGACCACGGCGTCCCCGCCGGCCGCCGGCGCACCATGCTTCGGGAGTACCTGGAGGCGATGCGGGCGCTGTGGACTCAGGAGGAAGCGTCCTTCGAAGGCGAGTTCGTGAACTTCGGCCCGAGTTGGGCTTGGCCCAAGCCGGTGCAGTCGCACATTCCGGTGCTGGTCGGTGCGGCCGGGACCGAGAAGAACTTCAAGTGGATCGCCCGCAGTGCCGACGGCTGGATCACCACGCCGCGTGACTTCGACATCGACGCCCCGGTCAAGCTGCTGCAAGACACCTGGGCGGCCGCCGGCCGCGACGGCGCACCGCAGATCGTGGCGCTGGACTTCAAGCCGGTGCCCGAGAAGCTGGCG
Organism: Mycobacterium sp. SVM_VP21; assembly: GCA_024758765.1. Classification (NCBI taxonomy): domain Bacteria; kingdom Bacillati; phylum Actinomycetota; class Actinomycetes; order Mycobacteriales; family Mycobacteriaceae; genus Mycobacterium; species Mycobacterium cavoris. The sequence goes on along the minus strand of CP101406.1, from coordinate 4,321,847 downwards.
CACTGGGCCGAGATCGGTGTCACCGAGACTCTGTTCGGTCTGCCCGACAAGTCCGAGTCCGAGGTGGCGGCTTACGTGGAGCGCCTGGCCGCCAAGCTGGGCCTCAGCAGCTAACTACCGCGGCGAGCAACGGTTGCCGTAGTCGAATGCCTGCACCGTCACCGGGGCGCCCAGCGGATCGCCGTCGGACAACAAGGCCACCAGGTCTTCGTCCTCGGTGGTCGCCAGAAATCGGGTGCCGTCGGCGTCGAGTCGGCCAATGATGATCCCGGTCCGGGTGTCCCAGTCATAACGGACGCTGTAGGTCTCGATGGTGGCCGGTCCTTGAGCGCTCTCGGTGACCGGCAGAGCGGGTGCGGTATCGGCCTGCGCCTGCAGTTCGGCGCTGCGATCCGGCGTCCACGGCACCGGGGTGGTCGAGTACACCCCGGCCGCGTACTTGCTCATCATGCCGCCGTTGGCGCCGACGAACGCGAATTGCCCTGGGGCACTTCGCGCTGAGGCGACGGCCTCGGCAATCGCATGCATCGAGTAGTTGTTGCCGGCGCCACCGAAGAAGGGCAGCCCGCCGGTCAGAGTCAGCCCGCGAGGGTCGTCGGCGGACAGGCCGAAGGCATCACAGATGGCGAACACCGGGACCGGGAAGCAACTGTAGAGGTCCATGGCCGCGACGTCGTCGAAGCCGATCCCGGCCATCTCGAGCGCCTCGGTGGTGGCCGTGACGGCGGCCGGGTAGGCGCTCAGGTCAGGCCGCTCCAGCAGCCGCTGGGCACGCTGGTCGGCGTGACCGTGCAGATAGACCCAGCGTTCTTCGGGCACACCCAGCCGGCGGGCGGCCTCGACCGACATCACCAGCACCGCGGCGCCCTGGTTGACCTGGTCGCGCGCCACGAGCAGCCGCGGGTAGGGGTCACAGATCATCCGGTTGCCGGCGCTGATCGTGGCCAGTTCGTCGACCGACCGCTCCACCGGCGAGGCCGAGAACGGGTTCTTGGCGGCGATCTTGGTCATCGGCGCGAACAGCTCCGCCATGGCCTGCAAATAGTCGGCCGTGCTCATGCCCAGCCGGGCACGCCGGGCGTTCTCCAGCAGGCCGTACTGCACCGGCGCACCGGTCAGCCCGTGGATGACGGTGTAGCGCTCGACGAAGTCCTCCAGACCGAACCCCCGGTCTTCGAGCTGCCCGTCGATGGTCTCGGTGAAGTCCGGCTTGTTGTCGGCCTTGGCGAAGTGGCGCAGCGTGGAGGTCGCGTCGGACCCGCACAGCAGCACCACGTCGGCGGTGCCGGCCACGATCTCGGCGGCGAACTCGGTGAGCAGCTTCTGCGGGCCCTGACCGCCCACTTTGTCCAGCACCGCGCGAGCCGGCTCGGCGCCGATCAGGCGCGCAACGGACCGCGGGAAGTTGTTGGACTTACCCAGCGGCGCAGGGGCTTTCGGAATCGAAATCTCAAACTGGCGAGTGGCAACTACGGCGTCGATGGCCGACGCGACCTGCTCTGAGCTCGCCCCGCAGTCGGCCAACGCCGCCTGCGCGGCAGCTGCGGCCAACTCCACCGGGGACATCGCGCGGTAGTCGGCGTCGTCGATACGCTCGGCGGCCTGCCCCACGCCGACGACGATGGGGGTGCGGGGATCGATGCTCATGTGCTCACCCTTCTACGGCGAGCAGACGCAGAGTCGCCCTGCAAGCACCGCTTGCGTGCGACTCTGCGTCTGCTCGCGCCAAGAAACAGCTACAGGCTCTCGAGGATCTGTCGAGCCAGGGCCGCGGTGGCCGACGGGCTCTTGCCCACCTTCACACCGGCGGCCTCCAGGGCCTCCTGCTTGGCGGCCGCGGTGCCCGACGAGCCGGACACGATGGCGCCGGCGTGGCCCATGGTCTTGCCCTCCGGAGCGGTGAAGCCCGCCACATAGCCGACGACCGGCTTGCTGACGTTGGCCTTGATGTAGGCCGCGGCCCGCTCCTCGGCGTCGCCGCCGATCTCGCCGATCATCACGATGACCTTGGTGTTCGGGTCCTTCTCGAACGCCTCGATGGCGTCGATGTGGGTGGTGCCGATCACCGGGTCGCCGCCGATGCCGATGGCGGTGGAGAAACCGAAGTCCCGCAGCTCGTACATCATCTGGTAGGTCAGGGTGCCCGACTTCGACACCAGACCGATCGGGCCGGCGCCACTGATATTGGCCGGCGTGATCCCGACCAGGCACTCGCCGGGGGTGATGATGCCCGGACAGTTCGGCCCAATGATGCGAGTCTTCTGCCCCTTATCGACGTTGTAGGCCCACGCGTAAGCGCTGTCCTGCACGGGAATACCCTCGGTGATGACGACCAACAGCGGGATCTCGGCGTCGATGGCCTCGATCATCGCGTCCTTGGAGAAGGCCGGCGGCACGAAGGCGATCGACACGTCAGCGCCGGTCTCCTTCATGGCCTCGGCGACGCTGCCGAACACCGGCAACTCGACGTCCTTGCCGTCCTTGTCCTTGTGCGACACCGTGGTGCCGGCCTTACGGGCGTTGACACCGCCGACGATCTGGGTGCCGGCGGCCAGCATGCGCGCGGTGTGCTTGGTGGCCTCGGCACCGGTAATGCCTTGGACGATGACCTTGCTGTCCTTGTTGACGAAGATCGACATGACTTAAGCGTCCTTTCCGGCTGCGAAAGCCAGCTCGGCGGCCTTGTCGGCGGCCTCGTCCATGGTGGCGACGACGGTCACCAGCGGGTGGTTGGCCTCGGCCAGGATCGCCCGGCCCTCCTCGACGTTGTTGCCGTCCAGGCGGACCACCAGCGGCTTGGTCGCGGCGTCACCGAGGATGCCCAGCGCCGACACGATGCCGTTGGCCACCGCGTCGCAGGCGGTGATCCCGCCGAACACGTTGACGAACACGCTCTTGACCTGCTTGTCACCCAGGATGACGTCCAGGCCGGCGGCCATCACCTCGGCGGAGGCGCCGCCCCCGATGTCGAGGAAGTTGGCCGGCTTTACGCCGCCGTGCTTCTCACCGGCGTAGGCGGTGACGTCCAGCGTCGACATGACCAGTCCGGCGCCGTTACCGATGATGCCGACCTCACCGTCGAGCTTGACGTAGTTCAGGTCGTGCTCTTTGGCCTTGATCTCCAGCGGGTCGGTGGCGTCCAAGTCGGCGAACTCGGCGTGGCCGGGCTGACGGAACTCGGCGTTGCCGTCCAGGGTGACCTTGCCGTCCAGCGCCAGGATCTGGTCGTCGGGGGTGCGAACCAGCGGGTTGACCTCGACCAGGGTGGCGTCTTCGGCGACGAAGACCTCCCACAGCTTCTGGATGGTCACCGCGGCGGCGTCGAGCACCTCGGCGGGCAGGTGGCCCTGCTCGGCGATCGAGCGGGCGAACGCCAGGTCGACACCCTTGACGGCGTCGACGGGCACCTTGGCCAGCCGCTCCGGCTTGGTGGCGGCGACCTCTTCGATCTCCATGCCGCCCTCGACCGAGCACATGGCCAGGTAGGTGCGGTTGGAGCGGTCCAGCAGGAAGGAGATGTAGTACTCCTCGGCGATGTCGCTCGCTTCGGCCACCAGCAGCTTCTTGACGATGTGGCCCTTGATGTCCAGGCCGAGAATGTTCTGCGCGTGGCTGAACGCGTCGTCCGGGGTCGCGGCGTACTTGACACCGCCGGCCTTGCCGCGGCCACCGGCCTTGACCTGGGCCTTGACCATGACCGGCCGACCGATCTCGGTGGCGATGGCCTTGGCGTCTTCGGCCGTGGTGGTTACTCGACCAGGAGTGGTGGGCACGTTGTGCTTGGCGAACAGTTCTTTCGCCTGATACTCGAAGAGATCCATGGGCTCACTGTCTTATTACGGGTAGCCGGAAGGCCGGCACTGTCGGATTGTGAGAGATTTAGCTCCCGAGGCACTGTATCGACAGTGCGGCGGGGTTCCCTCCTCGCGTACCACTGCTGTGGCACATCTCACCGCCAGAAAAACGTGATTCGTTTCACATTAACGTCGGGATTTGGCCGATAGCTTGCCACGCCCCAGCGGGAGTGGTTACCGTCACCAGGTCCAGGTCTTTATAACGTTCTGATCACGACCAGAGGAATTTCCAGGCTGATGCAGCACGGTGCACCGATGCGTCCGGTTTCCGGTGGGGCTCTCCCCCGACGTCGAAACGGCGCTACGGCAGCTGTGATCCGCCCGTCGGTACCCAACCCCACCGAGGTCACCGACATCATTCCGTTCAACGAGTTCGGCTGGCCCGAGGGTGCGTTCAGCGAAGACACGTTCGACGAGGCGTCCGACGTGCTGCTGGCCCCTGAGCTGGACGACATGACCGACACCGACAACATGCCGGTTCTGCGGTTGGCATTCCCCCGCGGCGGCTACTCGGACAGCTACTACCGTCCGCACGAGGCGGCCCCGCTGCCCCCGCCCCGCGGAAAGCACCGTAGCCAGCCCGCCAGTGCCGTCAAGAGCCGCGTGATGATCGCGGCGATGGCCGCCGGGGCGGCGGCTGCTGCCGCACACGCCGCCACCCACCAGTCCGGCGAGACAGTCGCCCGGCCCGCCGTGCTGGCGGCCAGCAAGACCACGCTGAACGACGGCACCACCACCACGTCCAGCCACGGCTTGCAGATGATCACGGTCAAAGCTGCGGCCAACGCGGTCGTGCACAACGAGGAGCTGGCCAAGGGCGTGGCGTTCGCGCAGGAGCGCGCCGAGCGTGAAGCCCGGCTGCAGCGGCCGCTGTTCGTCGCACCCACCCAGGGCGCGTTCACCTCGAACTTCGGCTACCGCTGGGGCGTGCTGCACGCCGGCATCGACATCGCCAACGCCATCGGCACCCCGATCCTGGCGGCCTCCGACGGCGTGGTGATCGAGTCGGGTCCCAGCGCCGGCTACGGCATGCTGGTCAAGCTGCGCCACTCCGACGGCACCGTGACCCTTTACGGCCACATCAACCGGTCGCTGGTCAGTGTCGGCGAGCGGGTGATGGCGGGCGACCAGATCGCCGAGATGGGCAACCGCGGCTACTCGACCGGCCCGCACCTGCACTTCGAGGTGCTACAGAACGGCACCAACCGGATCGACCCGGCTTCCTGGCTCGCCAAGCGCGGGATCAATTTCGCCTAACCTGGAATGGTGAGCGACCGCCACCATCCACCTACCGGCGCCAGTTCTTCCAGCCCCTCCGCGACCGGTCCGGCCAGTTCTCCCAGCCGCATCATCCGGCGGGCACCCACCGGCGCCATCCCGATCGTCACCAGCTCAGGGCGAATACCGCCGGCCATCCAGCCCAGTCCGGCGGCGTTGCCGGCGCGATTCCCGTCAGCCGGCGTCGCGATCAGTGCCTGCGTGCTCGCCCTGGTCGGCTGCTGGGCCACCTCGGTGGTCTCCACCGACCTGATCGCCAGCTGGTGGCACACCGACCGGCTGTTCTGCGTTGCGGTCGGCTTCTTGAGTCTGGTGTTCGCCGGGACGACGGTATCCGGCGTGATCATGCTGCTGCTACGGCGCCCCGTCGGCCGCTACCTGATCGCGGTCGGAGCGGTGGTTGCCCTGCTGACTTTCGGGAGTCTCTTCCTGGCCGGAGCCCGGGTGCCGGGCATCGTGCACGTCATCCCGGTCATCCAGATCGCCACGGTCGCGACGGCACTGCACCCGGCCACCAGACGCTGGCTGTTCGGCTCCTGAAGCGACCCACTAAAGCTTGGTCACCGGCGCGTGGTTGTGCATCAGCTTGACCCGCCCGGAACTGCCGAAGTCGATCAGCGACGTCGCCGACTCCCCCACTCCGGAGACTTCCTCCACCCGGCCCAGGCCGTACTTGTCGTGCGATACCCGATCCCCGGGCGCCAACACCAGCAGCGGCCGGTTGCCCGACCGGCTCGGTGCCGGGCGCGGCGTACCGAAGCAGCCGGCACCACTGACCGGGGCGCTCGGTGAGGCGGTGACGTCGGTCCGTCGCCAGTCGATGAGCTGCTGCGGGATCTCCCGCAGGAATCGCGACTCCGGGTTCAACATGGGCTGGCCCCACGACGAACGCACCTTGGCCCGGCTCAGGTACAGCCGTTGCCGCGCCCGAGTCAGGCCGACGTAGGCCAGCCGGCGTTCCTCGGACAGCTCGCGGGCGTCCCCCAGCGAGCGCATGTGCGGGAACATGCCGTCCTCCCAGCCGACGACGAACACCACCGGGAACTCCAGCCCCTTGGCGGTGTGCAACGTCATCAGGGTGACCATGCCTGCCCCGTGCTCGGGGATCTCGTCGGTGTCGGCGATCAGCGAGACCCGCTCCAAAAACGCCGCCAGCACACCGACGTCTGGCACGTCCTCCTCCTCGGGGGTGCCATCCTGGTCGGCAAGCGCGTTTGCCCGGTCAATGCTGAATTCGTGTGCGACGCTGACGAGTTCGTTGATGTTGTCCAGGCGGGCCAGATCCTGCGGATCGTTCGAGGCCTCCAGCTCGGTACGGTAGCCGGTGCGGTCCAGCACCAACTCCACCAGACCACCGAGGTCGTCGTCGCCGGTGTTCAGGTGCGCCCGCAACTCCTCGAGCATTGCCACGAAGGCGGCGATCGCGTTCTGCGAACGACTGTTGAGCATCGGCACGCCACCCTCGGCGGCGGCAGCCAGGGCGGCGGCGAATCCGGTGCCAGCGTTCTCCGCGTGCACCGAGACGCAGGCCTCCGCACGATCGCCGATACCGCGGCGCGGGGTGTTGAGGATGCGCCGCAAGCTCACCGCGTCGCCGGGGTTGTCGAGCACCCGCAGGTAGGCGATGATGTCGCGGATCTCTTTGCGTTCGTAGAAGCGCACGCCGCCAACGACTTTGTACGGGATGCCGCTGCGGATGAACACCTCTTCCAGCGACCGCGACGCGTTGTTGGTGCGGTAGAACACCGCGACGTCGCTGTAGTTGATCGCGCCCGCATCGGTCAGCGCGTCGATCTCCTGCGCGACGAACCGTGCCTCGTCGTGTTCGTTGTCGGCGACGTAGCCGACGATCAGCTCGCCGTCACCGGCGTCGGTCCACAGTCGTTTCTCCCGGCGCCCGGAGTTGTAGGCGATCACCGCATTGGCTGCCGAGAGGATGTTCTGAGTGGAGCGGTAGTTCTGTTCCAACAGGATGGTGGTCGCGTCGGGGTAGTCGCGCTCGAAGTCCTCGATGTTGCGGATGGTCGCGCCGCGGAAGGCGTAGATCGACTGATCGGCGTCACCGACCACGCACAGTTCCGCGGGCGGCAGCTCGGCGGCGTCCGCGCCGCCCTGCCCGCCTTCAACGGAATGGCCGGCCAGCTCGCGCACCAACATGTACTGGGCATGGTTGGTGTCCTGATACTCGTCGACCAGGATGTGCCGGAATCGGCGCCGATAGTGCGCGGCGATCTCCGGGAACGCCTGCAGAATCGCGACCGTCTCACCGATCAGGTCGTCGAAGTCCAGCGCGTTGGCCGACCGCAGCCGGCGCTGGTACTCGCCATACACCGCTGCCACCACCCGGCTCAGGTCATCGGAGCTCTCGGTGAGCTCGGCCAGCGCCCGGTCCGGGTCGATCAGTTCGTTCTTCAGGTTGGAAATCGCGTTGGCCAGCAACCGCGGCGAGTGCCGTTTGACGTCCAGGCCCATGTCTCGGCCGATCATCAGCAGCAGCCGCCGCGAATCGTCGGCGTCATAGATCGAGAAATTCGAGTTCAGACCGGGAACCACCGAGGCCTGGTTACGCAGGATCCGCACGCAGGTGGAGTGAAAGGTCGATACCCACATCACCCTGGCCCGGGGTCCGACGAGACTCGACACCCGCTCACGCATCTCGGCGGCGGCCTTGTTGGTGAAGGTGATCGCCAGGATCTGGCCCACCCCGACGTCGCGGGCGGCCAACAGATAGGCGATGCGCCGGGTCAGCACCGCGGTCTTGCCCGAGCCGGCTCCGGCCACGATCAATAGCGGGGAACCCTCGTGCAGCACGGCGCGCCGCTGCTGCGGGTTGAGCCCATCGAGGAGGTGATCGGTCTGCGAAGTGGCGTGCAAGCTCATAGCGTTCCCAACGTACCGCCGCCCGGCGACAGTCTTTGCGCTGGCACTGCCCTTAGTGGCAGACTCGGTTCGTGCTCGACATGCAGCGTCGATTTTTCTACGGGTACCGGTCAGCGGTGCCCGTGGTTTAGCTGCAACGCCAAGCCCCGCGGTCCGCTTCGCCGACCCGGGGCTCGTCTGTTGTGTGAGGCCGGATCGCCGATGGGACCAGAAACCACCAACAGCGAGAACCTGGAGTTTTGATCATGTCTGCCCAACCTCAACAGCTGCCCGACATTGATGAGCTGCGCCACGAGATCGACCGGCTCGATGCTGAGATCTTGGCCGCGGTGAAGCGCCGCACCGAGATCTCACAGGAGATCGGCAAGGCCCGGATGGCGTCCGGCGGCACCCGCCTGGTGCACAGTCGCGAGATGAAGGTGCTCGAGCGCTACAGCGAGCTCGGCCAGGACGGCAAGGACCTGGCGATGTTGTTGCTGCGGCTCGGCCGCGGCCGGCTCGGTCACTAGCCCGCCGCGCTTGCGGCCACGGCTGTAACGTCCGGCGCCGCACCGACGACTGCGACCCGCCGCTAATGTCGGGGTATGAGCCCCGTTTCCCGGATCCCGGACATCTCAACCACCCCGGCCTGGAACGCGTTGCGCAAGCATCACCAGCAGATCGGCGACACCCACCTGCGTGAGTTCTTCGCCGACGATCCCGAACGCGGCACGCGGTTCACCGCCACGGTCGGTGATCTCTACATCGACTACAGCAAGCACCGCATCACCCCCGAGACCGTGCGCCTACTGGTCGATCTGGCCCGAACGGCCGGGCTGGAGGACCGGCGCGACGCAATGTTCGCCGGGGTGCACATCAACACCTCCGAGGATCGGGCGGTGCTGCACACCGCATTGCGGCTGCCCCGCAACGCCGATCTGGACGTCGACGGGCAGGATGTCGTGGCCGACGTCCACGCGGTGCTCGATGCGATGGGCGATTTCACTGACCGGTTGCGCAGCGGCGAATGGACCGGTGCCACTGGCAAACGCATCGAGACCGTGGTCAATATCGGTATCGGCGGCTCGGATCTGGGTCCGGTGATGGTGGACCGCGCGTTACGCCACTATGCCGACGCCGGCATCTCGGCACGGTTCGTCTCCAACGTCGACCCGGCCGACCTGACCGCGAAACTGGCCGGCTTGGATCCGGCCACCACACTTTTCGTCGTCGCCTCCAAGACGTTCTCGACCCTGGAGACGCTGACCAACGCCACTGCGGCGCGCCGCTGGCTCACCGACGCGCTGGGCGACGCGGCCGTGTCCAAGCATTTCGTAGCGGTCTCCACTAACGCTGCGTTGGTAGAGGAGTTCGGCATCGACACCGCGAACATGTTTGGCTTCTGGGACTGGGTCGGCGGTCGGTACTCGGTGGATTCGGCGATCGGACTGTCGGTGATGGCCGTCATCGGCCGGGAGCGTTTCGCGGAGTTCTTGTCTGGCTTCCATATCGTCGACGAGCACTTCCGTACCGCGCCTTTGGAATCCAATGCGCCGGCGCTGCTGGGTCTGATCGGGGTGTGGTACTCCAACTTCTTCGGCGCCCAATCCCGCGCGGTGCTGCCCTACGCCAACGACCTGGACCGCTTCGCCGCCTACCTGCAGCAGCTCACCATGGAATCCAACGGCAAGTCGACCCGCGCCGACGGCACACCGGTCAGCACCGATACCGGTGAAATCTTTTGGGGCGAGCCGGGAACCAACGGCCAGCACGCGTTCTACCAACTGCTGCATCAGGGCACCCGGCTGATACCGGCCGACTTCATCGGCTTCTCCCAACCCGTCGACGACCTGGCCACCGCAGACGGTACCGGGAGCATGCACGACCTGCTGATGAGCAACTTCTTCGCTCAGACCCAGGTGCTGGCGTTCGGCAAGAGCGCCGAGGAGATCTTCGCCGAAGGCGCCCCCGCGGACGTCGTGCCGCACAAGGTCATGCCCGGCAATCGGCCGACAACCTCCATCCTGGCGACCCGACTCACCCCGTCGGCGCTCGGCCAGTTGATCGCCCTCTACGAGCATCAGGTGTTCACCGAGGGGGTGGTGTGGGGCATCGACTCCTTCGACCAGTGGGGCGTGGAGCTGGGCAAAACGCAGGCCAAGGCACTACTGCCGGTGCTTACCGACGACGCCTCCCCACAGCCCCAGACCGACAGTTCCACCGACGCGCTGGTGCGCCGCTACCGGGCGGAGCGGGGCCGGGCATCGTCGTAATTGCGACTGCCGGACGGTGGCTAAGTCGGCCGTTGCTCTCGCCCCTTGGCCCGCAGACTGGGCAGCAGCACGTCGTCGACTACCACACGGACTGTTTTCTGCGTCGGCGGCCGATCGGAAACCAGCGCCCGGAACACCAGGTAGCCCGGCAATAGGTCGTAGATCTCCTGATTGATCGCCGAGGCCTCGATCTCACCGCGCGCCACGGCATCGGCCAGTACGGCGTCCATCACGAGGTTGCGATGCTGGATGAATTTCTGCTGCATCGCCTCCTGCAAGGCGGGGCTGTGAGACATTTCGTTCAGCACTGCGCGCATGGTGCGCATGTGTTCCAGCGCTTGCCCACAGGTCCAGTGGCCGATCTCCAACAAGTCACCCCGCAGCGAGCCGGTATTGGGCGGCGCGGCCGACGCGCGAGTGCCTTCGATGAACGCGGCGAGCACCAGGTCAGCCTTCGTCGGCCAACGCCGGTACATCGTGGCCTTACTGGCCTTGGCCCTGATCGCCACGGCTTCGACGGTGAGTCGGTCGTATCCATGCTCCTGCAACAGCTCCAGCGTGATCGCCAGTAGTTCGGCCTCCCGCTCACTCCACGGGCACCCTGAGTCGTCGCCACGGTCTTGGGAAATCGTCGTCTCCTTACCCACCGCACCGCGGTTGTTTCGCGAGAGCAGCCATTTGCGCAGATGTCAAGCAAGTTGCGATCCATCAGCACGGTACCGTACCGTTCCATGCTACGTGACAATCTCACCGCATCGCATTCGGCGAGATCGTCAGCGCGGCGTCGAAAGGCTTTGGTTTGAGCAAGTTTTCGGTCACCCAATTGGTGCGCCGGCAGTGGGTGGCGCTCGTGGTAGTCGTGGTGGTCGCTCTGGTCGGGTTCAGTGTCGACCGACTACGCGGCATCTTCGGCTCGAACAACGAGGTGTCGAGACCCGGCTCAGAGGCCCTGGAGAACACCGGCTACAACCCCAAACAGGTGTTGTTCGAGGTGTTCGGTTCACCCGGATCGGTCGCCACCATCAACTTCCTGGACATCAACGCTCAGCCTCAGCGCGTCGAAAACATCCCACTGCCGTGGTCGCAGACGCTGACCACCGACGACCCGACGATGTACGCCGACCTTCGCGCACAGGGTGACGGCAACACCATCGGCTGCCGCATCACGGTCAACGGCATCGTCACCGACGAAAGGTCCACCAACCACGTGAACGGATACATCGCGTGCCTGGACAAGACCGCATGAGCGGCCAGCACACCGATACCGCCCACGGTACGTCCGAAGGCACTCTTCCGGCGCGGCTCATCCGGAGGTTGTCCGTACCGATCCTGTTGATCTGGATCGCCATCGCCGCCATCACGAACGCCACCACACCCCAGCTGGAAGTTGTCGGGTGGGAACGCTCGGTCGGAATGAATGCGCCCGACGCGCCGGGCATTCTCGCGATGCGGCACATCGGGCAGGTCTTCGACGAATTCGATTCCGACAGTGCGGCCATGATCGTGCTCGAGGGCGATCAGCCGCTAGGCCCCGAGGCACACACCTACTACGACGGCCTGGTGCGCAAGCTGCAGGCCGACACCGAGCACGTCGAGCACGTCCAGGACTTCTGGGGTGACCCGCTGACCGCCGGCGGCTCACAGAGCAAAGACGGCAAGGCGGCCCTCACCCAGATCTATCTCCGCGGCAACCAGGGCGAGGCGATGTCGAACGAATCCGTCGACGCCGTCCGCAAGATCGTCGACGCCACGCCACCGCCGGCCGGCATCAAGGCCTACGTTACCGGCGCGTCACCGCTGGTGACCGACAACTTCGAGGTCGGCAGCGCCGGCACCAACGAAGTCACCGCCATCACCTTCCTGGTCATCGGCATCATGCTGCTGTTCGTCTACCGCTCGCTGGCCACCATGGCGATCGTCTTGCTGACGGTGGCCATCGAACTGGCGGCGGCCCGCGGCTCCGTGGCGATGCTCGCCCACGCCGGCGTCATCGGGCTGTCCACCTACGCGACGAATCTCTTGACGCTCTTGGCTATTGCGGCCGGCACCGACTATGCGATCTTCGTCGTCGGCCGCTACCAAGAGGCGCGCGGCAAGGGGATGGACCGGATCGCCGCCTACCACGACATGTGGCGCGGCACCGTTCACGTCATGGTCGGATCGGGATTGACCATCGCCGGCGCAGTCGCGTGCATGGGCTTCACCCGCCTCCCCTATTTCCAGACACTCGGGATACCGGCTGCCATCGGTGTTCTCGTGACCTTGGCGGCCGCCCTGACGTTGGGGCCCGCCGTGTTGTTGATCGCCACCCGGTTCGGACTGATGGAACCCAAGGTCGCTCAACGGACGCGGGGTTGGCGCAAGATCGGCACCGCCATCGTGCGCTGGCCCGGGCCGATCCTGGTGGTCACCGGCATGATTGCGCTCATCGGCGTGTTCGCGTTGCCCGGCTACCAGACCAGCTACGACAACCGGCCCTATATCCCGGACAGCGCGCCCGGTGTCGTCGGAATGGAAGCCGCCGAACGCCACTTCACCGAAGCGCGGATCAATCCCGAGTTGGTGATGATCGAGACCGATCACGACATGCGCAACCCGGCCGACATGCTGATACTCGAACGGGTTGCCAAGGCAGTGCTCCACACGCCGGGAGTCGCACTGGTGCAGTCCATCACACGACCGCTCGGAACGCCGATCACCCACAGCTCGATTCCATTCCAGATCAGCGCTTCGAGCGCGAGCCAGATCATGAACCTCGACTACCAGAAGGACAGAGCCAACGATCTGCTGAAGCAGGCCGGCGAGATCGACAACACGATCGCCGTACTCCGCCAACAGCTCGCCCTGCAGCAGCAGAGCGCTGCGGTCACCCATGAACAAACTGAGGCGTTCCACGACACCGTCACGACGATGAACGCGCTGCGCGACAAACTCGCCGATTTCGATGACCAGTTCCGCCCGCTGCGCAACTACTTCTACTGGGAGCCGCACTGCTTCGACATTCCAATGTGTTGGGCGCTGCGGTCAGTGTTCGACTCGCTGGACGGGATCTCGGAGCTGTCCGAGAAGTTCGGCAACATCACCGCCAGTCTCGACAACCTCGACGCCCTGCAACCACAAATGGTGGCACTGTTACCGCCGCAGATCGCGATTCAGGAGCGCAACCGCGACCTGACACTGTCGAATTTTGCGACCACCGGCGGCATCAATACCCAGAGCGAAGAAGCTTTGAACAACGCCACTGCGATGGGCAAGGCGTTCGACGATGCCAAGAACGATGACACTTTCTACTTGCCGCCGGAGGCCTTCGACAACGCTGACTTCAAGCGCGGCCTCAAGCTGTTCTTGTCGCCCGACGGCAAGGCGGCCCGGATGATCGTGACCCATCAGGGCAATCCCGCCAATCCCGAGGCGATTCCGCACATCAACGCCATCAAGGAGTCGGTGTTCGACGCTCTCAAGGCGACACCGATGTCAGACGCCAAGATCTATGTCGCGGGTATCGGCTCGACCAATAAAGACATCCAAGAGGGGATGAAGTACGACCTGCTGATCTCGGCGTTGGCTGCCGTGGCCCTCATTCTGCTGATCATGGTGATTGTGACGCGCAGCCTCGTCGCCGCCTTCGTCATCGTCGGCACCGTCGTGCTCTCGCTGGGGGCATCGGTGGGTTTGTCAGTCCTGGTGTGGCAGTACATCTTCGGGATTCACCTGTTTTGGGTCGTGGTGCCGCTCGCGATCATCTTGCTGCTCGCGGTGGGAGCGGACTACAACCTGCTGTTGGTGTCCCGTTTCAAGGAGGAGATGCACGCGGGCCTCAACACCGCCATCATCCGGTCGATGGGCGGCACCGGTTCGGTCGTCACCGCCGCCGGTCTGGTGTTCTCGGCGACCATGGCAGCCTTCATCTTCAGCCCCTTGGTGATCCTCGGGCAGATCGGCACAACCATCGGCCTGGGACTGTTGTTCGACACCTTGATCGTGCGGTCGTTCATGACGCCGTCGATCGCGGCATTGCTGGGCAAGTGGTTCTGGTGGCCGCAGCTGGTGCGCCAGCGTCCGGTTCCCGCGAAGTGGCCTGAACCCGTCCAGCCGCAGCCCGAGGAGGTTTTGGCGTGAAGCTTGCAGTCCACCTCGTCATCGCCATGGCAGCCCTGTTCGGCGCCGTGACCACCGCCGGTGTCGTCGCCGCCGACGCCACCGACGACTACCCGATACCCAGCCGGATCCTGCGCACTTCCTGTTCGGCCGAACAGATCATGGCCGCAGCCCGAGATGTCGCGCCGGTCTACTACGAGCGCTACATGATCGACTACCACAACAAACCCGCCGCCGAGCAGCAAGGCGCCCAAGACCGCATCCACTGGTTCTTCGACATGGACTACGCCGGCCGCCGCCAATATTCCGAGGACACCGCCACCAACGCCTTTTTCGAAACCATGTCGTGGCGCTGGCCCAACTGGGCCAAGCTGTTCTTCAACAACAAAGGCGTGGCCGCCCGCACCACCGACATCTGCATGAACTACCCGGCAGGCGACATGTCGGTCTGGGACTGGAAGTAGCCACGGCCTTCGGTATTTCCCTCACGCTGACTTTTTGCCGCCGGGCGTCGATGTCGGCCCTGTTGACGTGCGACAGATTGCAATCCGGCCGGAAAACCTATCGCGGCACGACCAAGATTTCGCCGTCCAGGTTTCCTTAAGCTACGCGCCATGCAGATGCCATCCCGTGTCGGGCCAAGCGCCGCAGGGGCGTTCGGCCGCCACCGCGGTGTCCTCGCGCGCTTTCTGCACTGCTGTCGCTGACTCTCGCGCCACTTGCGAATCCTCGGTAGTCACTTTCGGTGACCGGTACCGAACATCTCGGGCATTGGAAGGCCAGCATGCATTCTTCTTTCGGGTCCACCCGATGACTGTCACGACTCCACTCGAGCCGGCTCCACGCGTCCAAAACCACCCGGAGGCCGCCGACGCCCCCGCTGCCCTGCCCGCCACCCCGAGCCGGTCCATCGTCACGCCGCTGCGCATCGGCGTGACCACGCTGTGGCTGTCGGTGATCGTGCTGCTGCCGCTGGTCGCCATCGCGTGGCAGGCCGGCGGCAGGGGCTGGCACGGCTTCCGGCTGGCCGTCACCTCGCACGCGGCACTTGAATCATTCCGCGTAACACTGACGATCTCGATCTTGGTCACCGTGCTCGACGTGGTGTTCGGCCTGGCGACCGCTTGGGTGTTGGTGCGCGACGACTTCGTCGGGAAAGGAGTGATCGATGCGCTGATCGATCTACCGTTCGCGCTGCCCACGATTGTCACCAGCTTGGTGATGCTCGCCCTGTATGGCAACTCCAGTCCGATCGGCATTCATCTGCAGCACACTCCACCTGGTGTCGCGATGGCACTGGCTTTCGTCACGTTGCCACTGGTGGTCCGTGCCGTCCAGCCGGTGCTGATGGAGATCGACAGGGATGTCGAGGAGGCGGCCGCGGCACTCGGCGCAACGCGCCTGGTCACCTTCAAGACGGTCGTGCTGCCGTCGTTGCAGCCGGTGTTGTTGACCGGTGCCGGCCTTGCGTTTTCGCGGTGCGTCGCCGAGTTCGGCTCGATCGTGACGATCGGCGGTGCCGTGCCGGGCAAGACCGAGGTGTCGTCACAGTGGATTCGCTCGCTGGTCGAGAACGACGACCACACCAGCGCGGCGGCGATATCGATCGTGTTGTTGGCGATCTCGTTCGCCGTGCTGGTACTCCTGCGGACGGTGGGTGGGCGCGCGGCCAAGCGCGAGGAGGAGGACGAGTGACGGCGCGGCTGGAGAAGCGACACTTCCTGCGCTTCACCGTCTTGACCTATGTCGGCGTCATGCTGATCGTTCCGGTGTCGGTGATTCTCTACCGAACGTTTGAGCACGGATTGGGCCAATTTTGGGCATGGATCAGCACCCCTGCGGCGATCTCGGCGCTGAAGTTGTCGCTGCTACTAGTGATCATCGTGGTGCCACTGAACGCTTTGTTCGGCATTTCGACGTCGATCCTCTTGGTGCGCAACAAATTCCGGGGTCGATCAATCCTTCAGGCGATTCTGGACCTGCCGTTCGCGGTCTCGCCGATCATCGTCGGGGTTGCTCTGATCGCACTGTGGGGGTCGTCGGGGGCGCTGGGCTTCATCGAGAACAACCTGGGATTCAAGATCATCTTCGGGCTGCCCGGGATGGTGCTGGCCAGCATTTTCGTCACGCTGCCGTTCGTGGTGCGCGAGGTCCAGCCGGTGCTTGTGGAGATCGGAATCGAACAGGAGCAGGCCGCAGCAACGCTGGGTTCCAATGCGTGGCAGACGCTTTGGCGTGTCACGTTGCCATCGATCCGGTGGGGACTGACCTACGGCGTGGTGTTGACCACGGCCCGCACACTCGGCGAGTTCGGCGCTGTCAGCATGGTGTCATCGAACCTGCCGGGACACTCGCAGACGCTGACCCTGTTGGTCAACGATCGCTACCACCGTGGGGCCGAGTACGGCGCCTACGCGGTGTCCACGCTGCTGATGGGGGTGGCCGTGGCGTTCTTGATCGCCAAGGCGGTGCTGCTGATCTACCGCCGGCGAGCCAAAGCCCTGGAGTGGATGACCCGCGGACCCGAGCCGGAACCGCTTAGGCGAAGCGCTTGGTGTACTGCGGCGGCAAGCAGCGCAGCAGCCATACCAGCGGGGCCCATGGCCAGGACGGGACGACGGCTCGGCCGGTTTCGCGTTCGATGGCACGCACCATGGCCTTGACCCCTGATTCGTTGTCCACCATCAACATGGTGGACGCCGATTTGGCGGTCATCTCCGATTCGATGTAGCCCGGTTCCAGCACGGTCACTTTGATCGGTCCGCGCGAGTACTCCGCACGCAGCGACTCCCCCAGCGACGTCACCCCGGCCTTGCTGGCGGCGTATGCGGCCTTGACGCCCGGAACGCCCTTGTTGCCCAACACCGATGAGATCAGCACCAGGTGGCCAGTGCCCGCAGATTTGAACATCTCGAGGGCAGTCTCGATCTGCACCAGCGCGGCGACCAAGTTCGTTTCAATAGTCGCCTTGTTGGCCCACAGCTTGCCGGACCCGAGCGGGGCGCCCTTGCCGATACCGGCATTGACGATCACCCGGTCGATTCCGCCCAACTCGGCGGCGAATCGGTTGAACACCGTCGGAATTTCGTCGTGGTCATTCACGTCGAGTGTCGCTACCGCAACGGTGATTCCCGGGAACTTCTCCGTCAGTTCGGCTTTCAGTTCATCAAGCCGGTCCGTCCGGCGGGCGCACAGAGCCAGGTCACGGCCCCGCGCAGCAAAAGCGCGAGCCATGCCGGCGCCCAGCCCGGAACTGGCACCAGTGATGAGGATTCTCTGACGGGTCACCAGGGCAGCTTAACGGCGGTCGCAGCCTGCCGAAATCAGGTCGAGAAATTACTTGAGCAGTCGCGACATCCGTCGGTCGGCCAACACCTTGCCGCCGGTCTGGCAGGTAGGGCAGTACTGAAATGACTTATCGGCGAAAGATATTTCCCGAACCGTGTCGGCGCACACCGGGCACGGCAGCCCGGTTCGGGCGTGAACTCGCAGACCGGAGCGCTTCTCCCCCTTCAAGGTGGCGGCCTGTTGGCCGACCGAGCGGGTGACGGCATCGGTCAGCACGGCGTGCATGGCCTCGTGCAGTGCGGTCAGCTGTTCTGTCGACAGTTTGCCGGCGGTGGCGAACGGCGACAGTCGGGCGGTGTGCAGGATCTCGTCGCTGTAGGCGTTGCCGATCCCGGCAATCACCTTCTGATCGGTCAGGACGTTTTTGATGCGACCGGTATTGCCGGCCAGCAGTCCGGCCAGCTCATCGGCGTTGATCGCCAGCGCATCCGGCCCCAGTGTGGCGATGCCCGGCACCTTCGCCGGATCGTCGACCAACCAGACCGCCAGCCGTTTCTGGGTGCCGGCTTCGGTCAGGTCGAAGCCGGGGGCCTGCCCCGGGACACCCAGGTGCACCCGCAGCGCGATCGGTCCCTTACCCGGTCGCAACGGCGCAGCCGCCAGCTGATCCGACCAGCGCAGCCAACCCGCCCTGGACAGGTGCGCGATCAAGAACAGCTCACCGGCCTGCAACCCCAGATACTTGCCCCAGCGGTGCGCGCCGGTCACCTGCTGACCGTGCAACGCCGTCGGCGGCGGGTCGAACGTCTTGAGCACCGACAGCGCCGCCACGTCGATCCGGCCGATGGTGCAACCAGTGGCGTGCCGACGCAGATGATCGGCGAGTGCTTCGACCTCGGGCAGCTCCGGCATGCCCTCAAGCTTGCCCGGTTACCCGGTGATGCGTCGGGCGTCGCGCAGCACCAGCGAGAGGACCCAGCTCACCAGCGACAGCACGATCGCGGCCCAGATGGCATCCCACCAGAAGTCGGCGATATACAGCCCCCAGTGCTTGGCGGTCTTGTCGGTGATCCACGCGGTGATCCAGAGCATCAGCGCGTTGACCACGATGTGGAACAGCCCCAGGGTGACGATGTACAGCGGTATCGACAGCAGTTGCACCACCGGTTTGATGAAGGCGTTCACCAACCCGAAGATCAGGGCGATGACGAAGATGATGCCGACCCGTTGCAATGTGGTGTCACCGCCGACAATCTCCACCCCCGGCACAATCTGGGTGACCACCCATAGTGCGAGTCCGGTCAGTGCGGCACGAATCAGAAATGAGGCCATGGCCAGGAATCTACCCCGGCGCACCGCTGCCCTGTTGGAAGTTTGGCCCATCACATTCTGCATTGGTGTCCCGAATTTTCCATGCGGAAATCAGCCGCGGGAAAGCGATATGACTGGGCGATACGGAGAACACCCGGTCGTTTGCCGGAATGGCGGTCTTAGCGGAAGGTTGGGAACGCAGCCGATTGAGCTGGCCCTCGGTGGCTTCCGGTGTTGTGCGCGTGCGGATAGCCCGCAAAATCAGTTCCCGCGTTTGCACTGGTAGCTGCCGAGCAGTTCCGTATTCAGGCGCCGGTGCTGCTGACAATCGATGCCGCGCAATGTTCGGAATGCTGACTACGTTCCGGCTCGGGGAATCGGAGTCGTTTGATATGCAGTCGCGTCTGCAATTCCGTGGGCCCGCGAATCGCATACGAGTGCGTATCCGGCCACTGCTGCCGCGCGGGCTGCAAGCACTCCCGGCGTCAGGCCTAGTTCCCGATAGCACCGATACGCGCACTCACCCCGGATGTGATCCGATCGATGTGCCAGCCGGCTTGCCGGCACGCCGTCACCACGGCATCGGCGGAATCCGCCGCAACCACCCCGAACAGGGTCTCGTCGCTCGGCGAGGTCAGTGCGACCAGCAATGTGGCACGAACGGCCGCAGCCGCGCGTGAGAGCCGATCGATGGCGGCATCGGCCGCCGCCTCAACGAGATCGGGTTGGTACCACTCGACCAGGAAGCACTGACGCCCAGAGTCACCGTCGCCCATCTGACCGACGCTAACGAAGGAGAGCCCGTAGGTAACCAGGGTTTTCCCTGGAGATTTACTCCGGATTGAGCGCGGCGTACAGCCCAGCACGCGAACGGATCCCCAACTTGCGGTACACGTTGCTTAAAGTCATCTCCACCGTCTTGGCGGCGATGAACAACTCCGCAGCGATCTGCTTATTGGTCAACCCCGCCGCAGCCAGATCGGCAACGCGCCGCTCCGCGGCGGTCAACCCGGCCCCCGAAGCGGGGGCGGTCATCCGCTCCAGCTCAACGCGAGCCCGTCGCACCCACAACGGCGAACCCAACCGCTCAAAGGTCTCCAACGCCGCCGACAGATTCTCCGCAGCGAGCTGCTTGCGACGCCGCCTCCGCTGCACCTGCCCCAACAACAACTGAGTACGCGCCAACTCAAACGGCATCGGCAGCCGCTCATGGTGCGTCAACGCGTCGCCGGCGGCCTGCTCGGCGGCCTCCAATTCACCGCGGGCGGCCAGCAGGTGAGCCCGCCCCCGGGCGCCGACGGCCAACATCCACGGCCGGTCGTGGCGAACGCCATTACGTTCCAGGGCGGCGATCAGCGGTTCGGCCTCATCGAGGCGCCCCAACGCGGTCAGCGCCTCGATCGCATCGGGAAGATAGCCCCCGATCGTGATCTCGGTGTCATGGTCCGGGTCGAACGCGGCCAACAGCGGCTCCAACACCGTGGCCGCTGCTGCGAAATCACCCAATGACACCTCAAGAAATCCCAGGGTCGCCGTCGCCGAAGCCGCGTTCATCACATCTCCGACGGCACGGGCCATATCGATCGCCGAATTCGCGGCCGAGCGAGCGTCGTTGACGCATCCGGTATGGGCGGCTACCGCGGCCTGACGGGCCCACGCGAACACCAGCACCATCTTGGCGCCCATCTGCTCGGCACGCCGCACGGTCTCATCGGCGATAGCCCTCGCTTCGGTGTAACGCCCCAACCACAGCTCATTCATGGTGGCGTGATCGGCGACCCAGAGGATGTCGATCTCGGTCCCGGTCGCGAGAACCAGCTGCTGGACGGCACCGATCTGCTTCTGCGCCTGGTCCAGGTCCCCCGTCCAGGAGCGGATCACCGGTGCGGCGGCGCTGGCGTGGTAGCCCACTGCCGCGCCGCTGGACGGATCTTCCAGATCCCGCGCCAGCTCCAGGGCTACCTCGTCCACTCCGAGGCCGTACATGAAGCGGACAATCGCCTGCGTCGTCAACGCCTCGCTGTGCAGGGCGGGAATGCCAAGCTGCTTGGCTTGGGCCACGGTAATGCGGGCCAGGTCAACGGATTCCTTCAGATTTCGTGTCAACGCAACGATCGGCACCAGGAGCAACCTGGCGCGAAGCTGCAGCACCGGGATATCGGCGGCTTGGTCGACGGCCTGGGTCAGCAAATCCGCTGCGGTCGACAAACTCTTGTCGTAGCCGGTGACGGCGGCCAGGGCGATCAACGCCATGCAGCGCAACCCGCTCGGCTCCGGCAAAGCATCCAACGTCGATTGCAGGTGGGCGCGTGCCGGTGCGACCGCACCGGAACGGAAGTGCTGTTCGGCGACCCGCATCCGCCGAAGGGGAGTGTCGTCGCCGAGTTTGATGGCCAGCTCCAACAATTCGGCAGCCGCCGCCGGCGCGCCGCGCGCCACGGTGGCCTCGATCCCGGCATCAAGGGCTGCCAGGGTGTCCGGATCACCGGTGGTCGCCGCCAACGCCAGATGCCGGGCGGTCAGCTCGGGTTCCTCAACGATGCCGGCCAGCCGCCGATGTATCGCCCGGCGCGGCGCCGGGCCGGCCGAACTGTAGACACCGGAGGCGAACAACGGATGGCGGAACCGGACGCGGTCACCGTCGATCTCAGCCACCCCGCCGGCCTGCCCGGACTCGACCACCTCCACGACTCGCGCGGGCGTGACGCCGGCGGCAAGACCGACCCGCTGCACGGTCGGCGACGCGGCACACGCGGCAGCCAGCAGCACCGCACCGACCTCCTCGTCGAAGTCACCGATGTGATCGTGCACCAGCGCGGTAAGCGTGTCGGGCAGACCACCTGCCGCCCGGGCCGGATCCTCGGCAATGAACCGCGCCAGCTCGAGTGCGAAAAACGGGTTGCCACCAGATACTTCGTAGATCCGAGTGATCACCGGGCGCGGCAAGGTGCGACCCAGGCACGCCGGGACCAGGGCATGTATCCCACCCAGGCTCAACGGAGATATTCGCAGCCGCGCCAACGAGTCGGGGCGTGCCGGGCTCAGCCACATCGTGTCGACGACATCGGCGGCACCGGTCCGAACGGCGACAATCAGCCCGGTGCAGCCGGCGAGCCGTCGTGCCACGAACCCGATCACCGAGCGACTGGAAGCGTCCAACCACTGGATGTCGTCGATGCAGAGCAAGATCGGCGTGTCCGAACTCAAGCTCCGGATCACGGCCAGGAACGCCGCGGCCACCATCCGCTCGTTGCCGGCGGGCCCGTCGCTGCCACCAAGCAGAACGTGCTCAAGCGCGCCGCGCTGCGCCTCAGGCAGTTCCGCCAACACCGGGCCGTCGACGAAGGCCAACAGATCAGCCACCGCGGCGTAGGCATAGCTGACCTCGGCCGGCGCCCCCGAAGCGGAGAGCACCCGGAACCCGCGTGCCGATGCGGCCTGGGTGGCGTCCGACAATATGGTCGACTTACCGATACCCGCTTCACCCTCGACCACCAGGATGGCGGGTTCGCTCAACGCACGCGCCAGGAAGTCACGCACCGCCGCCGATTCCGCGCTGCGAGCAACCAAACCTGAAGCCACGATCAGTAGTTTGCCAGGTTTAGACTAGGCCGCTCACGAAAAATTGTAAGTTTTTAGGTTCAGCCGTGGTTGTCGCCCGGGTTGAGTGCCGCGAACAGGCCGCTCCGGGACCGGATGCCGAGTTTGCGGTACACGCTGGACAGCGTCATCTCCACGGTCTTGGCGGCGATGAACAACTCCGCGGCGATCTGCTTGTTGGACAGTCCCGCGGCGGCCAACTCGGCGACACGACGCTCGGCGGTCGTCAGGCCACCACCCGGCGACGAGGCGCTCAGCCGCCCCAACTCCGCCCGGGCGCGCTGCGCCCACAACGGCGCCCCGAGCCGCTCGAAGGTCTCCAACGCCGCGCGCAGCGACGCCTCCGAGGCCTGCCGGCGCCGACGCCGACGCTGCACTTGCCCCATGAACAACCGGGTGCGTGCGGTCTCGAACGGCATCGGCAACCGCTCGTGGTGTCGCAGAGCCTCTTCTGCGGCCTGCTCGGCCGCGTCGAGCTCGCCACGCGCGGCCAACAACTGACTACGGCCGCGGGCGCCCACCGCCAGCATCCACGCCCGATCAAGCCGGGCGCCATTACGCTCCAGCGCCGCGACCAGCGGCTCGGCCTCATCGAGGCGCCCCAACGCGGTCAGCGCGTCCACGGCGTCAGGCAGGTGGGAGCCGACGACGATCTCGGTGCCGTGCTCGGGATCGAACGAGGCCAGCAGCGGCTCGAGCAGTTTGATCGCGGCAGCATGATCGCCGAGCGACACCTCGAGAAACGCACACGTCGTCGTCGCCGACGACGTGTGCATCGCGTCGCCGATGACGCGGGCCGCGTCGATGGCCGCGCGCGCAGTCGAGCGGGCGTCATCCACACGCCCGGCGTAGGCGGCCACCGATGCCTGACGTGCCCACGCGCAGACCAGGACCATCTTGGTACCCATGAGCTCGGCGCGCTGCACGGCCTCGTCGGCAATGGCTCCCGCCTCGGCATAGTGACCCAGCCAGAGTTCGACCATCGCGGCGTAGTCGTCCATCCAGAGGATGTCGGTCTCGGTCCCGCCTTCGACCAGCCGCTGCCGCAGAGCGCGAATATGACCGGGAGCGTCGTCGAGTTCCCCTGCCCAGGAACGAATTACCGGCGCGACGACGCCGGCACGGTATGTCGCTGCCGGACCCCCGGCCGGATCCTCGGAATCCACCGCCAGCCGCAGGGCGTCCGGATCCAGTCCCAGCCCGCTCCAAAAGCGCACCACGGCCTGAATCGTCAATGCCTGGCTGCGCAATCCGGCGACGCCGATCTGATCAGCTTGCGCCACAGCCATATCCGCGAGGTCGACGGACTCCTGCGCGTTGCCGATCACCCTCGCCACCGGCACCATCAGCAGTCGAGCCTGAAGCTGCAGCAGGGGGTTGTCGGCGGCCTGGTCGATAGCCTGAGTCAACAGATCCGCGGCCACCACCAAGCTGCCTTCGTAACCGGTGACGGCGGCCAGCGCAATCAACGCCGTACAGCGCAACTCGCTCGACGACGACGCCCCGTCCAAGATCGACTGCAGGTGAGTACGCGCCGACGCGAAGGCTCCGGAACGGAAATGCTCTTCAGCGGCCCGCATTCGCCGTGCCGGCGTGTCGTCGCCGAGTTTGATGGCCAATTCGATCAGTTCGGCAGCAACCGCTGGGGCACCGCGTGTCCGGGTGAACTCGACGGCCACGTCGAGCGCCTCCACGGCTTCCGGATCGTTGGTGGTCGCCGCCAACGCCATGTGCCGCGCCTTGAGCTCGGGCTCGTGGACGAATTGGCTGTACCGGCGATGCATGGCCCGGCGCGCCGCCGCCCCCGCCGCACTACAGACACCGGTGGCGAACAGTGGATGGTGAAATCGGATCCAGCCGCCGTCGATCTGGACCACCCCTCGTGCCTGAGTGGATTCGATCAGTTCAACGACCCGGTCGGGGCTGAGGTCGGTGGCGAGGCCCACTCGCTGCACGGTTGGCAGCGCAGCGCAGGCGGCGGCCAACAGCACCGCGGCGACGTCCTCGTCGGGCTGCCCGATGTGGTCGCGCACCAACGTCGCCAGACTGTCGGGCAGTCGTAGGTCGGACTGGTCCGGAGAATCTGCGATGAACCGCGCCAGTTCGAGGGCGAAAAATGGGTTCCCGCCGGATGTTTCGTGAATCCGCGTAATAGCCGGGCGCGGCAAGGTGTGCCCCAACCGCGCTGACACCAAAGTGTGCACACCGCCCAGACTCAGCGGAGGTATCGGCAGGCGTGCCACCGTGTCGGGGCGGGTAGCACTCAGCCAGCTCATGTCGACGGAGTCCGCCGAGCCGGTCCGTACCGCGAGCAGCAACCCGGTCCGGCCGGTCAGCCGCCGTGCCGCGAACCCGATCACCGCCCGACTGGAAGCGTCCAACCACTGGGCGTCGTCGATGCAGAGCAGCACTGGCGTATCCGAACTCACCCTGCGGATCACCGCCAGAAACGCGGTCGCCACCATCCGCTCGTTGCCGGCCGGCCCGTCACCCCCACCGAGCAACACCTGCTCGAGTGCCGCGCGTTGGATTTCGGGCAGGTCCCCCGGTACGACGACAGGCGCCAGCAGATCGGCCACCGCGGCGTAGGCGCAGCTGACCTCGGCCGGTGCACCCGAAGCGGAGAGCACCACGCAACCACGCTCGGCTGCGGTCTCCGCTGTCTCCCGCAGCAGGGTGGACTTTCCGATACCGGCTTCACCTTCGAGAATCAGGACCCCGGGCGCGGACAGCGCGCGATCAAGAAAGGCGGTCAGAACTGCTGTCTCCGCCTTTCGGTCCGCCCCCACAGAACGCATGCCGACAATCTTGGCAGGAACGGCCGCAACCCGCGCCAGGCGACGGTGACGGGAGTCAGACAGGTACCGCAAGTATCCGGTACCGTGGGTATTGACATGACCTGTCACGGCCCCTAATTTCTTGTCAGAACCGAAGCGAGAGGGGACTCCTGCGATGACCACTGCGGTGCGGCCGAGCGAACCGACCCGGGAGGAATTTGCCGAGCGCCTGCTGAAAGGCTCGGTGAAAAAGTCCTACGCGCCGGTCGTCGACATCGACTGGAACGCCCCGCTGGAGGAGGACAAGTTCTTCCTACCGCCACGGATGTGCACCCTCTACGGCACCGGTCTGTGGGAGTCCATGACCCGCGAACAGCAGATCGAGATGTCACGCCAGGAGCTGGTCAATGTCCTGTCGGCCGGTATCTGGTTCGAGAACATCCTCAACCAGGCACTGCTGCGCGACATGATGCACAAGAACCCCACCGCGCGCACCACCCACTACTCGCTGACCGAACTGGGCGACGAGACCCGCCACATGCTGATGTTCGGCAAGACCATCGACCGGATCGGCGGCGTGCCGGTACGCCCGCGGCTGCATCAGCGCATCGTCATCAACGCGCTTCCGTTTCTGTTCCGCGGCAGCATCTTGTGGGGAGCGGCACTGGTCGGCGAGGAGATCTTCGACTCGCTGCAGCGCCAGATCCTCGACGACCCGGACCTGCAGCCGATCGTGCGGCGGGTGATGCGCATTCATGTCACCGAGGAAGCCCGCCACATTCAGTACGCCCGTGACGGGCTGCGGCGGAGCGTCCCGGCGATGCCCCGCTATCGCCGGATGCTGCTGGCCAACCTGCAGGGCGTCGGTGGACCGTTCTACCGCCACCTGTTCACCCTGCCGGTCGTCTACAACCGAGTCGGGCTGGACGGTCGCGAAGCTCGCCGGGTGGCGCGGGCCAACCCGCACTTCCACGCGGCGTCCCGCTCGTCGTTCGCGCCGCTGGCCGCGTTCTTCGCCGAAGTCGGACTGATGGGCGGGCTGGCCCGGCGGATGTGGCGGCGGGCCGGATTCCTGTGAGCCGCAACGGCGTCCTCGATGTGGTGGTGCTGGGCAACCCGGCGCCCCTGCGCGGATTGATCGATGGCGTCCGCGCCGTCGACGCGACGAACGTGACCACCCGATTCGACAGCGGCACCGACACCTGGACGGTGACCACTACCGACGGCGAAGAACTGACCGCCCGCACGCTGATCGGCACCGCCGCCTCAACCGACGACGCGGTCGCCAGACATGGAGTCCCCAACCGATTCCACATCCCCGGTCCGCACACCCATCGGCAGGCCCGGTACGTGGCCCGGCTCATCGATGCCCTACGGCGTAGCGGGGCCAGTCGCATCGAGTCTCGCTCGCCTCGGCTGCGGGTGCACCCGCTGCTGCCGACCCGGGGGATCTCCCGGTTCTATCTCACTGGCTCGGTGGGCGTCGACGACGAAACCTATGACGGGCCGGCGGTTCTCACCCACAACGGCGAGGACTACCCCACACGCGTCCGGCTGACCGGCCACTTTGATCCAATCGATGGCCAATACCATTGGCAGGGAATGTTTTTCAACGAATTGCCGGGCGCGAGTGTCACCGGCTCGAAGGTCAGCATCCGGATTGGCGAGCACACCGCCGAAGGGCGCGTCGCGGAGCGGACGCCGTGGGGCACGCTGACCGTGATCGGCGCTGCCGGATATCCGCCGTTTCCCCTGGAGGATGTCGAGATCGCGATGCCGCCGCGTATGTGAACGCACTCCCCCACTCGGGTCGGGCCGGGCCAATCTGCTATGCAGAGAACAGCGCCCCATCACCCAAAGACCGAGGAGACGACGTGCGGTTCACCTACGCCGAAGCGATGACCGACCCGAGCTACTACGTTCCGCTCGCCAAAGCCGCCGAGGCCGCCGGGTACCACAGCATGACGATCCCCGACAGCGTCGCCTACCCGTTCGAATCGGACTCGAAATACCCCTACACCCCCGACGGCAATCGGGAATTCCTCGACGGCAAGGCCTTCATCGAGACCTTCGTCTTGATCGCAGCATTGGGCGCGGTCACCAGCACGCTGCGGTTCACCCCGTTCGTGGTCAAGCTGCCGATCCGCCCGCCGGCCTTGGTCGCCAAGCAGGCCGGCTCGCTGGCCGCGATGATCAACAACCGGCTGGCACTGGGCGTGGGCACCAGTCCCTGGCCGGAGGACTACGAACTGATGGGGGTGCCGTTCGCCCGGCGCGGCAAGCGGATGGATGAGTGCATCGAGATCATCCAGGGCCTCACCACCGGTGACTACTTCGAGTTCCACGGCGAGTTCTACGACATCCCGAAAACCAAGATGTGCCCGGCCCCGACCCAGCCGATCCCGATCCTGATCGGTGGCCACGCCGACGCCGCGCTCCGCCGCGCGGCACGCCATGACGGCTGGATGCACGGCGGCGGCGACCCGGCCGAGCTCGACGGACTCATCACCCGCCTCAAGCAGCTCCGCGAAGAAGAGGGCCGCACCGACGACCCGTTCGAGATCCATGTGATCTCGGTCGACGGCTTCACCCTGGACGGCATCAAGCGCCTGGAAGACAAGGGCGTTACCGACGTCATCGTCGGCTTCCGGGTGCCCTACATCGTCGGGCCCGACACCGAGCCGCTGGACACCAAGATCCGCAACCTGGAGCGGTTCGCCGAGCACGTCATCGCCAAGGCGGGGTGACGCCCGTCACGTCGTCGTCCACACGTGTGCACCCTCACCGTTTTGTTCGGGTGAATCGGGATAGTTTTCGTCGCCGCCGGCGTTGACCGATACGTGCACTGACCGCCCACCTACAGCGGTCGGGTACTGCAGTTCTCGTTGCGTGACCTGCAGGGGGTATTCACACATGAAGACACAAAAGTATCTACCGGTTGAGCCACAAGTCGGCCACGGCGACCACCAGCAGGTTATCCGCCTGCTTCGCGCCGCAGCAGCTGAGGCCGGGCAGAGCGAAGCTCGTCGCGAGTGGATCCGCGCCGCGACGCAGTGCTGATCGGGCTTTCGAAATAGTTGTCGTCGCGAACTATCGCGCGATTTGACCCGTCACGGCGTTGCAGCGCGTCCACCAGCTATAACCGCTCGTCCAGCAGCGGTACGGACGCGTCGGCCGGGCTCCGAATCGCACTCCATTTCCGTCACACCCTTGCGCGTTGTTAAGTAACCCATTTACCTTCTCAGACAGACCTCAGAAAGAGGCGCATCAGGGAGGGTTTGTCGAGATGTCTCGTCACCGCAGCAAGGTTGTGGGCAGCAAGGTTGTCGGAATTGCCGCGTTCTTGGCTGTGACCTCTGCGGGCACGCCGCTGACCCCGGCGGCGCACGCCGACCTCGACGACATGATGGACGTGTTGTTCACACCGTTCGTGACCACCCAAGGCACCCTGGACGGTGACGCCCTGTTCGACGCGACCGCGTGGGACACCTTCTTGTCCGCCGGCCACTGGGACGCCGCCTTTGCCGCACTGGCCGAGCCCAGCCCCGCGCTGGCCTTCGACTTCTACACCGGCCTGCACGACCTCGCCGAGAAATGGATCGACAGCGACCTGGGCATCCAGGTCAACGGCGCCATCAACCACTTGTTCGGCTCCACGGTCATCGGCGACGGCGCCAACGGCACCGAAGACCACCCCGACGGCGAAAACGGCGGCTGGCTCTTCGGCGACGGCGGCGCCGGCTGGAACAGCACCACCGACGGCGTCGCCGGCGGCCACGGCGGCTCGGCGGTTGGGCTCTTCGGCAACGGCGGCGCCGGTGGCGACGGCGGGGCTGGTGCCGTCGGCGGCGACGGCGGAGCCGCCGCCTGGTTGCTGGGCAACGGCGGCCACGGCGGCGACGCTGGCGACGGCGCCACCGCCAGCGGACTGCCCGCCCTCGGCGGTGTCGGCGGGGTAGCCGGCCTGTGGGCCGGAACCCACGGCGCGGCCGGGCACTACGGCACCCTGCCCGGCGGCATCACCGGAACCGTCACCGCACCGGTCGAGGTCTCCAACGGCTGGCTCACCAACAGCGACGGACAAGTCGTCATGTGGCACGGACTCAACCAGGTCTACAAGATCGCACCTTACGAGCCGTCCGCCGGCGGGTTCAGCGACGACGACGCCGCATTCCTGGCCGCCAACGGCTTCAACGCGGTCCGCCTCGGGGTCATCTGGGCCGGCGTCGAACCCCAGCCCGGCGTCATCGACTACAACTACCTGGCCTCCATCCAACAGACGGTGCAGATCCTGGCCAACCACAACATCGTCGCCATCCTCGACATGCACCAAGACCTCTACAGCGGCAGTCTGGGCGGCGACGGTGCGCCAGACTGGGCTGTCTTCACCGGCGGGCTACCCAACGTGGACGCGGGCTTCCCGGGCAGCTACTTCGTCAGCCCGGCGCAGAACCACGCCTGGGATGCGTTCTGGGCCAACACTAAGGCATCCGATGAGATCGGCCTGCAGAACCACTACGCGCAGACGTGGCAGGCCGTCGCCAACTACTTCAAGGGTGACGCGAACGTGGCCGGCTACGAGATCATCAACGAGCCGTGGGCCGGCTCGCACTGGTTGGGCAGCCTGTTGGGCAACCCCTACTTCGACTCCCAGCAGCTGACCCCGTTCTACAACCAGATCGACGCCGCCATTCGCTCCGTCGACCCGAACAAGACCGTGTTCTTCGGGCCGACCACCCTCGACGCCAGCCTGCCGGTGCCGAACCACCTGGGCACGGTCGACGATCCCAACACCGCCTTCTCGTTCCACCACTACTGCATGGTGAATGCGCTGTTCTCGACCCTGAGCTTCGGTTGCGACTGGAATGCCGACGTCGTCCTCGGCTACGCGATGGACTACGCACACGAGCACAACATCCCGGCGCTGCTCAGCGAGTTCGGCGCCACCAACAACATCCCGACCATCACCGCCGGCATGAACTCCGCCAACCAGCATCTGATCGGTTGGACCGAATGGGCCTACACCGGCAACGACATCACCAGTACCTCACCGAACGATCAGGCACTGGTCTACGACCTGACCAAGCCGCCGGTCGGAGACAACGTCAACTGGGACAAACTTGACGCCCTGTCCCAGCCCTACCCGCAGGCGATCTCGGGCACCCCGACATCGTGGTCGTTCTCGGGCGGAGTCTTCTCCTTCAGCTACTCCACCGACCAGGCCGACGGCAACGGGACCTTCGCAGCCGGATCGCAGACCACCATCTCCGTTCCGACCAGCCAATACCCCGACGGCTACACGGTCAACGTGACCGGCGGACACGTCACCTCCGGACCCAACGCGCCGGTGCTGACCATCGCGTCCGACTCCGGCGCCTCAACCATCAAGGTGACCGTGACGGCGGCCTAGGCGGCGTAATAACGGATCACTTCGGACTGGGCCACCGAACGACGCCCGCACCTCCCCTGCCGCACCCTTGCGCAGGCTAAGTAACTCGTTTACCTTCTCAGGCATAGTTAAGAAATTGAGCAGGTCCATGAGAAGGGTTTGTCGAGATGTCTCGTCACCGCAGCAAGGTTGTGGGCAGCAAGGTTGTCGGAATTGCCGCGTTCTTGGCTGTGACCTCGGCGGGCACGCCGCTGACCCCGGCGGCGCACGCCGACCTCGACGACATGATGGACGTGTTGTTCACGCCGTTCGTGACCACCCAAGGCACCCTGGACGGTGACGCCCTGTTCGACGCGACCGCGTGGGACACCTTCTTGTCCGCCGGCCACTGGGACGCCGCCTTTGCCGCACTGGCCGAGCCCAGCCCCGCGCTGGCCTTCGACTTCTACACCGGCCTGCACGACCTCGCCGAGAAATGGATCGACAGCGACCTGGGCATCCAGGTCAACGGCGCCATCAACCACTTGTTCGGCTCCACGGTCATCGGCGACGGCGCCAACGGCACCGAAGACCACCCCGACGGCGAAAACGGCGGCTGGCTCTTCGGCGACGGCGGCGCCGGCTGGAACAGCACCACCGACGGCGTCGCCGGCGGCCACGGCGGCTCGGCGGTTGGGCTCTTCGGCAACGGCGGCGCCGGTGGCGACGGCGGGGCTGGTGCCGTCGGCGGCGACGGCGGAGCCGCCGCCTGGTTGCTGGGCAACGGCGGCCACGGCGGCGACGCTGGCGACGGCGCCACCGCCAGCGGACTGCCCGCCCTCGGCGGTGTCGGCGGGGTAGCCGGCCTGTGGGCCGGAACCCACGGCGCGGCCGGGCACTACGGCACCCTGCCCGGCGGCATCACCGGAACCGTCACCGCACCGGTCGAGGTCTCCAACGGCTGGCTCACCAACTCCGACGGCCAGGTCGTGCTGCTGCGCGGCCTCAACCAGGTCTACAAGATTCCGCCTTACGAGCCGTCCGCCGGCGGCTTCAGTGAGGAAGACGCGGCGTTCCTGGCCGCCAACGGCTTCAACTCGGTACGCCTGGGCATCATCTGGGCCGGGGTGGAACCGCAACCCGGCGTCATCGACTACGACTACCTGGCCTCGGTGAAGGAGACGGTCGAGATGCTCGGCCGCTACAACATCGTCGCGATCCTCGACATGCACCAAGACCTCTACAACGAGGAGTTCGGCGGCGAGGGCGCTCCGGATTGGGCCGTCTTGACCGGCGGACTGCCCAACCCCCTCCTGGGCTTCCCGGGCACCTATCCGCTGAACCCGGCGCAGAACTATGCCTGGGACTCGTTCTGGGCCAACGACAAGGCACCGGACGGCATCGGGCTGCAGAACCACTACGCGTTGTCGTGGCAGGCCGTCGCCAACTACTTCAAGGGTGACGCGAACGTGGCCGGCTACGACATCATGAACGAGCCGTGGGCGGGCACCCAGGCGTTGGGCAGCATTTTGGGCAACCCCTACTTCGACGCCCAGCAGCTGACCCCGTTCTACAACCAGATCGACGCGGCCATCCGCTCGGTCGACCCGAACAAGACCGTGTTCTTCGAGCCGAACACCCTCTTCGGCAGCCTGCCGGTCCCAACACACCTGGGCACGGTCGACGACGAGAACTCGGCCTTCTCGTTCCACCACTACTGCGTCACGACGTCACTCATCCCCGGCTCGAGCTTCGGCTGCGACTGGAACGCCGACATCGTGTTCGGGTACGCGTCGGAATACACCCAGGCGCACAACATCCCAGGCTGGCTCAGCGAGTTCGGTGCGACGAACAACCTCGGAACCATCGGGGCGAGCCTGAATGCCTCGAACAAGTGGCTCTACGGCTGGTCTGAGTGGGCTTACACCGGCGGCGACATCACCAGCGCATCGCCGAACGATCAGGCACTGGTCTTCGACCTGAGCAAGGCGCCGGTCGGCGACAACGTCAACTGGGACAAGCTCGACGCCCTGTCCCAGCCCTACCCGCAGGCGATCTCCGGCATCCCGACCTCGTTGTCGTTCTCGGGCGGAGTCTTCTCCTTCAGCTACTCCACCGACCAGGCCGACGGCTCCGGATCCTTCGCAGCCGGTTCGCAGACCACCATCTCCGTTCCGACCAGCCAATACCCCGACGGCTACACGGTCAACGTGACCGGCGGACACGTCACCTCCAGCCCCAACGCGTCGCAGCTGATCATCACGTCCGACTCGGGCGCCTCCACCATCAAGGTGACCGTGACGGCGGCCTAGGAACCCTACGGGCGCGGGCGCTCCGCCAGCGGTATCGGCGGAGCACTGGCGCGGACCGTCTGGCGTACCTCGCCGAGGCCCTGCACCTGCAGGGTCACCACGTCACCGTCGCTCAGCCAACCCGGAAACGGTTGCGGCAGGGCGGGGTCAAGGTGTTCGAGCAGAGTGCAGGTCGGTACGGTGCCGGATCCGAAGACGTCACCCGGTTCCAGCGGCACCCCGCGCGACGCGTAGCTGATGATCTCGCCGAAGCTCCAGTCCATGGCCTCGGTCGACCCGATGCCCACGATCACGTCGTTGACGATCGCGGTGGCGTGCAGGCTCAGCATGCCGTTGCGGCGGTAGGGCTCCAGCTCGTCGGGGGTGACCAGGTAGGGGCCCAGGGTGACCCCGCTGTCCTTGCCCTTGGCCTGCCCGATCGCCAGCACGCCCTCCTGAGCCTGCAGGTCCCGCGCCGACCAGTCGTTGAAAATCGTGTAACCGATGATGGCCTGCTCGGCTTGCTCCACCGACAGGTTCGCCCCGGGCGTACCGATGATCGCGGCGACCTCCAACTCGAAGTCCTGGCAGACACTGCCGGGCGCCATGGGCGCATCGTCGTAGGGTCCTAGAACCGTTGTCGGGCAGGCGAAATAGAACGCCGGGATTCGGTACCAGGTGTCGTCGAGGTCGCGGCTACGGCCGGTCGCGGCCAGGCAGTTGCGCATGTGGTCCAGGAAGCACAGGCTGTCGCGGATCGATGGCGGATGCGGGATCGGCGCCATCAGTGTCGCCTGATCAGCCCGCACCGTCGCCTGCGGCGCGGCCAACGCCCGTTCGCCGGCCTCGCGCAGACCATCCGGCCCGAGCCGGATCAGCTCCAGCAGCGTCACACCCGGCGCCACGGCATGGATCACGTCGCCGGCCAGGACCCCCGTGCGCTCACCGTCTTCACTTCGATAGGTCACCCACCGCACCGGTCAATCCTCACCCACCACATCGTCGGGGGTCTTATCGGGCCGCAGTCCGCGCCAGCTGGGCTGGCGCAACCGGCCATCAGCCGTGCGTTCACTGAAGCGCACTTCGCCCACCACGGTCGGCTCCACGAATGTGACACCCTTGGCGTCCGCCGTGGGAAGCGGTGCCCCGAAAGGTGATTCGCCGGCGCGGAGCGGCACCAACATCTTCTTCAGGGCGGCCAGCTGGCGCTCCGTGAAACCCGTACCGACCCGGCCGACGAAACGCAAACCGTCATCACCCTCGGGAATGCCCATCAGCAGCGACCCGATCCCCCCGCCGCGAGCCCCCTCGCCAGCCCGCCAACCGCCGATCACCACCTCCTGGGTCCGCCAATATTTCTCCTTGACCCACACCGTCGAACGACGCCCCGCCTGGTAGGGCGAATCCCACTTCTTGGCGATCACCCCTTCCCAACCCAGCTTGCGCGACTGTTCGAGCGCCTTCGCGCCGTCGGGCGCCAACAGATCTTTGACCACCAGATCGGTTCCGCGCGCCAGGGTTTCCAGGAGCCGGCGACGATCCCGATAGGCCACCCGCAACAGCGGGCGCCCATCGAGATAGAGCAGGTCGAAAGCCCAGAACGCCAGGCGCGTCGAACGGGCGCTGTTCTGCATCGCGGCGAAGCTGGGGACACCGTGGTCGTCGAGTGCGACGAGTTCACCATCGAGCACCACGTGGTGCTCGGCCAGGTCGGCGGCCGGAAATGGCAGCTGCGGGTATTCGCCGGTCACGTCGCGTCCGCTGCGGGCACGCAATCGGACCCGGCCGTGATCGGCGTCCACCAGCAGCCGGTAGCCGTCCCACTTGCCTTCGAAAGCCCACTGGCCGGCGTCCAGGCGCGTCACCGAGCCGTGGGTGGCCAGCATCGGCGCCAGCTCGTTGAACGTGAATGCCTGCTGGTCTTTCATCCGGTGCGCCAGCCACTGGTCTCCGCCGGTACGGATCAGTGCGTATCGCCCGGAGATCCGGCTGCCGGCGAGTACGACGATCACCTCACCCTTCTCGGGGGTGTCCTCGAACTTCTCGGTCACATAGGTTCCCGAATCCCAGATGCGCACGGTGCCCGCGCCGTACTCGCCCTTGGGGATGGTGCCTTCGAAGCTGCCGTATTCCAGCGGGTGGTCTTCAGTGCGCACCGCGAGGTGGTTGACCGACGTGGTCTCCGGAAGGTTCTTGGGCACCGCCCAGCTCACCAACACCCCGTCGCGCTCCAGCCGGAAGTCGTAGTGCAGCCGGCGGGCGTGGTGCTCCTGGATGACAAAGCTGTTGCCCTCCCCCGGCGCCGGCGCCGCGGCCGGCACCGGTTCCGGCGTCCGGCCCGCATCGCGCTTGGCCCGGTACACGGCAAGGCGATCTTGGCCTTCCAGGGGGCCATCCAAGCCGGCCAAAAGGTCGCCGTCGCGTGCCACCCGGTCCAGCACTTCGTCAAAGCGCAGCTGCCGCAAGTCCGGGTCGTCCAGCTCGGCCCAGGTGCGTGGGGCGGCGACCGTCGGATGGTCTCGGCCGCGCAGCGAGTACGGCGCGACGGTGGTCTTGGCCGCGTTGTTCTGGCTCCAGTCGACAAAGACCTTGCCGGCCCGCAGCTTCTTGGCCATGGTCGCAGTCACCAGCTCGGGCATCGAGCTTTCGAGTTGTTGCGCAACGCGTTTGGCCACGGTGACCGCACCGGCGCTGCTCACCGGGCGCTCGAGGGCGGCATAGACGTGCACGCCCTTGCTGCCGCTGGTCACCGGGAAGGTGTCCAGCCCCAGCTCGGACATCAGGTCCCGGATGGCCCGCGCCACCTCGGCGAGCTGGCTCATCGTCACGCCCTCGCCGGGGTCGAGGTCGAAGACCAGACGCGTCGCCAGGCCGGGCTTGAGCACCTTCCCGCCATGGGACCACTGCGCCTCGAAGCGCCACTGCGGAACGTGAACTTCCAGTGCAGCCTGCTGGGCGATCCAGGCGAGGCCGTCGCGGTCTTCGATGATCGGGTAGGTGGTGATGCCGGAGCGGTGTTGCATTGCGGCGCGGGGCAACCAGGCGGGCGCCGAGGAGGCGAGGTTCTTTTCGAAGAAGGATCCCTGGTCGACACCGTTGGGCCAGCGCTTGCGGGTCGCGGGACGGCCCGCGATGTGCGGCAGCATCACTTCGGCGATTCGGGTGTAGTAGTCGTAGACCTCGGCCTTGGTGGTGCCCGTGATGGGGTAAAGCACCTTGTCGGCGTTGGTCAGCTTGACCCGGGTCGTGAAGGACTTCGCGCCCATGCTGCCAACCTACGTCGAGTTCGACGGCCACGGGCGTAGCGTTGTCTCGTTCTTCCCCCGAAGTCAGGAGACGTCGATGAGCGACACCCCACCCCAACAACACCTCCCGGCCAAGCAGGTGGTGGCCGGCAGTGCGACGTTCGCCGCCGCCGCACTGATCCTGACCTCGGCGCTGCTGACCGTCCTTCAGGGCATTTCCGCACTGGGCGGCGACGACCTGGTCGTCGTCGGACAGGGAGACCTGGACTACATCTACGAGTTCAACACCACGGTGTGGGGCTGGGTTCTCATCGTGCTGGGGGTGGCCCTGATCGTGGTCGCGTTCGGCCTGTTCTGGGGTAAGTCGTGGGCCCGGGTGGCCGCGGTGGTGATGGCTTCGATGTCGATCGTGGGCATGTTCCTGTGGCTGCCGCACTATCCGGTCTGGGCGATCATCGTGATCGCGCTCGATGTCATCGTGATCTGGGCGGTCAGCGCCTGGCGACCCTCGCACTGAACCAACACAAAACGGCACTAAACCCCTCTGGGCCGAGCTCAGGGGATTAGGAGAGTTGCCCGCCTTCGCTGCGACAAATCGCCGTGGGCTCGGCCACGCTCCCGCAGCTGTCGCTCGGAGCCGGGCACCACCCCTATGTGGTCCAGCCGGGGACGCGGCTAATCCCAATGCCGGTTGCCCGCTCGCCCGGGTGGGCATACTGGCCTCATGCGTTCCATCTGGAAGGGTTCGATCGCATTCGGTCTGGTCAACGTGCCGGTGAAGGTCTATAGCGCCACCGAGGACCATGACATCAAGTTCCGGCAGGTGCACGCCAAGGACCACGGGCGAATCCGCTACCGGAGAGTGTGCGAGGAGTGCGGCGAAGTCGTCGACTACGGCGACATCGCGCGGGCGTATGAGTCCGACGACGGGCGGATGGTGGTGATCACCGACGACGACATCGCGAACCTCCCCGAGGAGCGCGACCATGAGATCGCCGTACTGGAGTTCGTCCCGGCCGCTGACCTGGACCCGATGCTCTATGACCGCAGCTACTTTCTGGAGCCCGCGTCGAAGTCGATCAAATCCTATGTGCTGCTGGCCAAGACCCTGGCTGACACCGACCGGGTGGCGATCGTGCACTTCACCTTGCGCAACAAGACCCGGCTGGCGGCGCTGCGGGTCAAGGATTTCTCCAAGCGCGACGTGATGGTGGTGCACACCCTGCTGTGGCCAGACGAGATTCGCGACCCCGACTTCCCCGCGCTGGACACCAAGGTTGAGATCAAGCCGGCCGAGCTGAAGATGGCCGGGCAAGTGGTCGAGTCGATGGCCGACGATTTCGACCCGGACCGCTACCACGACACGTATCAGGAGCAGTTGCACGAGTTGATCGCGGCCAAACTCGAAGGCGACGAAGCGTTCACCCCCGAGGAGCGTCCCGCCGAACTGGATGCGACCGAAGATGTTTCCGATCTACTGGCCAAGCTCGAGGCCAGCGTGAAGAAGCGATCCTCTGCCGCGAAGGCACCGGCCAAGAAGGCGCCCGCGAAAAAGGCTCCGGCGAAAAGAGCTCCGGCCAAGAAGTAGTGGGCTTAACTGCTTGCGGTCGCCGCGGGCCGTTGACGCACCCGTTGCGGCCACCAGAACCAGCGTCCGAGCAGCGCCGCGATCGACGGCGTCATGAACGATCGCACGATCAGCGTGTCGAACAGCAGGCCGAGCGCGATCGTGGTGCCGATCTGGCCGAGGATCCGCAGGTCGCTGAAGATGAACGAGGCCATGGTCGCGGAAAACACCAGCCCGGCGGCGGTCACCACCGAACCCGTGCCGCCCATCGCCCGGATGATCCCGGTGTTTATGCCGGCGCCGATCTCCTCCTTGAACCGCGAGATCAACAGCAGGTTGTAGTCCGAGCCCACCGCCAGCAACAGAATGACGGCCAGGGCCAACACGATCCAGTACAGATGGATGCCGAACAGGTACTGCCATACCAGCACCGACAGCCCGAACGAGGCGCCCAGCGAAAGCGCAACGGTGCCCACGATGACGATCGCGGCGACCAGGCTGCGGGTGATGATCATCATGATCAGCAGAATCAGGCTCAGCGCAGCGATCCCGGCGATCAGCAGGTCGTATTTGGCGGCGTCGGCGATGTCCTTGTAGGTCGAGGCGGTGCCGGCGAGGTAGATGTGCGAACCCTGCAGCGGGGTCCCTTTGACCGCTTCCTTGGCGGCGTTGCGAATCGAGTCGATGTGCGCGATGCCCTCCGGGGTAGCCGGGTCGCCCTCGTGGGTGATGATCATCTGCGCCGCTTTGCCGTCCGGCGACATGAACAGTTTCATGCCGCGTTTGAATTCGGCGTTGTCGAACGCTTCCGGCGGCAGGTAGAACGAGTCGTCGTTCTTGGCTTCGTCGAAGGCCTGGCCCATGGCGGCCGGGTTGTCGTTGGCCGCGGCGGACTGGTCGCTGATCCCGGAGTTGGTGGCGTAGTTGTTCAGCGCCAGGTCGCGGTTGACCCGTTGGCTTTCGATCTGGGACGGGATCAGTTCCACCAGCTGTGGTTGCAGGGCGTCCAATTGGTCGAAGGCCGTGGTGAGCTGTTCGAGCTTTTCGCTGAGCTTGTCGATGCCGTCCTGCAGGTCGAACACGTTGCGCAGCGCCGCGCACACGGGGATGTCGAAGCAGTGCGGTTCCCAGTAGAAGTAACTGCGAATCGGCCGGAAGAAGTCGTCGAAGTTCGCGATCTGGTCACGCAGGTCGTTGGTGAGGGCGACGGTGTCGTGAAAGCTCTGGGTCTGGGTGTGGGTGGCGTTGGCGAGCTGCTGCTGCAGCGCATATTGCTGTTCCAGTGTGTGGACCGACTTCTCGGCTTCGGCCGCCTGCTTGAGCAGATCGGCCGCCCGGTCCATCTGATACTTCAGATTCTGGGTCTGGGCGACGTTTCCCTGGCCGACCGAAAACGGTATCGACGTGTGCTTCAGCGGCGTGCCCAACGGGCGTGTCATCGACTGCACTTTGGCGATACCCGGCGTGTGGAACACGGCCTTGGCGACTCGCTCCAAGACGAGGAAGGACGCCGGGCTGCGCAGGTCGTGGTCGGACTCGATCATCAGCAGTTCTGGATTGAGCCGGGCCTGCGAGAAATGTCGTTCGGCGGCCGCGTAGCCGATGTTGGCCGGGGCACGATCCGGCATGTAGAGACGGGCGTCGTAGCTGGTCTTGTAGCCCGGCAGGGCAAGCAGCCCGATCAGGGCCACGCCGCACGCCACCACCAGGATCGGCCCGGGCCACCGGACGATGGCGGCACCGATCCGGCGCCAGCCGCGGGTCCGCATCGCCCGGGTGGGCTCGAAGAATCCGAACCGGCTGCACAGCGTGAGCACCGCCGACGTCAGGGTGAGCGCGGCGATCAGCGCGACGAAAATGCCGATGGCGGCGGGCAGCCCCAGGGTGTGGAAGTAGGGCAGCCGGGTGAAGGTCAGGCAGTACACGGCACCGGCAATGGTCAGGCCCGAGCCGATCACGACGTGGGCGGTGCCGCGGTACATGGTGTAGAACGCCGTCTCGCGATCTTCACCGGCCGCGCGCGCCTCCTGGTAGCGGCTGATGATGAAGATCGCGTAGTCGGTTCCCGCGGCGATCGCGAGCAGGGTCAACAGATTCGTTGAGTACGTTGATAGTCCGATGATCTCGCGGTAGCCGAGGAAGGCGACGAATCCACGCGCGGCAGCCATCTCGATGGCGACAGTGAGCAGCGCGAGCACGGTGGTGCCGACCGAGCGGTAGACCGCGAACAGCATGAGCGCGATCACCAGGAAGGTGATCGCGGTGACCTTGTTGGTGCCCTCGCTGCCGACCGAGAACTGGTCGGCAACCAGCGGGGCGGCGCCCGTCACATACGCGTGCACGCCGGGCGGCGCCGGCGTGTGTTCGACGATGTCGCGGACGGCGGCCACCGACTCATTGGCCAACGTCTCGCCCTGGCTTCCGGCCAGAAACACCTGCGCCAGTGCCGCTTTGCCGTCGTTGCTCTGCGAACCGGCGGCGGTCAGCGGATCGCCCCAGAAATCCTGGATGTGCTGGACGTGTCGGGTGTCGTCCTTCAGCTTGCCGACCAGGGTGTCGTAGAACCGGTGCGCGTCGGCGCCGAGCGGCTGATCGCCTTCGATGACGATCATCGCCGCGCTGTCGGTGTCGTACTGCTGGAACACTTTTCCGATGCGCTTCGCCGCCTGGTACGACGGCGCGTCGTGGGAGCTCATCCCCACGTTGTGGGCTTCGGCCACGACCTCCAGTTGCGGCACGAGGCTGTTTGTCACGGCGGCCAGCGCCACCCAGAACAGCACGATCGGCAGCGCCAGGTGGCGGATGGTGCGTGGCCAGAAGGGCCGCTGGCCGGGCCCGCTCATCCGGACTTGTCCAAGCAGTAGATGTAGGCGCTCACGGCGTTCGCGGTCCTCTCGTCCTTGAGCTCGCCGTCGATCACGATGCGACAGCCCAGCGTGTCGCCGTTGCCCTGTGCCCGCAGATCGGCGATGACGGCCGGCTCGGTGGTCGTCGCCTGGTATCTCCAGGGCAGCGGGGCATCGATGACCTGCTGAGGGGCGGCGTTGACATCGAGATAGTTGATGGTGGCGACAGCCCCCGGGGCGCCGAAGACCTCGTTGACGACGTCCTTGGGGTTGAACGGGACGATTTCCTCGGCGCCCTCGCTGCTGGTCGACGTGGTGTCGCCCGAGCCGAAGATGCCGTGCAGTCGATACACGCAGAACGCCGCGACGGCGACTACCGCGAGTGCCACCAAGACCATCCACCCACGCCGGACCAGGGGGAAAAGCGACGGTCTCTGCACCGGAAGCCTCCCGATATCGGTGGGCTGCTCGAATGAAAATTAGCGTACGGTACGGAACCGTACGGTTCAATAGTCTGCGGCACCGCGATCTTGTGCGGGCGACGTCAGCCGAGCCGTCGGGTGAGACCCGGGAGAATCACCTGATCGACGAGGTCCGCCACGGTGCGCGCCGTGGGCATCCGACCCGAGACCAGGGACCGGAAGATCAGATATCCCGGCAACACGTCCCAAAGGTCGTCATCAACGGCGTCGGCGTCGATCTCGCCACGATCGACGGCTTGCCCCAGAATGTGCAGGACCAACGCCTTGCGCTGATCGATGAACTGGTGCTGCATCACCTCGTTCAGCGCGGGATTGCGCGATACCTCCACCAACACGGCACGCATGGTGCCGGCGTGCTGCTCGACCTGTTGGCAGACCAGCTCACCCAGTCGCAACAGATCGCCGCGCAGCGTGCCGGTGTCGGGTGGGGTCGCGGCCTGACGGATGCCCTCGGTGAACGCCGCCAACACCAATTCGGCCTTCGACGGCCAGCGCCGGTAGACCGTGGCCTTACTCGCTCGCGCGGTGGCCGCAACCGCGTCAACCGTCAACCGGTCATAGCCGTTCTCCTGCAGCAGCGCCAAGGTGACTTCTAACAGCTCGACTTCGCGCGGCGACCAGGTTGAGGCGCCGGACAGGTCGAGGTTCGAAGTCACGGCATCAACCATAGAATGCCGCCAACCAGACCTCGCTAAAACGGGGGCGGGTCGTTTGCGGCGGCGATGCGTCTGGCGTGTTCGGCGGCGGCGGCCTCGATCGCCGCGGCGGCGATGCGTTCCTGGTTGTGGCTGCGTTCCAGCCAGATCCGGTAGGCCCGATCTTGATCCCGGGTACGCCGGCGGGTGGGCATCATTACGCCGCGGTCGCCGGTCGGCTTCCAGTCGGGCAGATCCAGCTCGCCGGTGGGGTTGGCTAACTGCGGGAAGTACAGGGCCCCGCCGGGTTTGGTGACATAGGTGTGCCCGGTGGGCGCGGTCCAGATCACCGTGCCGTCAGGTTCTTGACGGTCCCGCCACCCATTAGGCCCGACCCAAAAAGTCTTCAAAAGATGGTGAAGCCGGCACAGCAACTTCAGATTGCTCGGATGCGTCGGACCCAGCGGCCATGGCACGGTGTGGTCGATGTCAGCGACCTCGGCGGGTCGGCCGCATCCGGGAAACCGACACGTCAGATCACGGCAGCGGATGAAGTCCGCCAGCGCCGCTGACGGCCGATACCCCGATTCCGGCGCCGCATCCCGCGGATGACGGATCGTCCGCAGCTTTGCCGATTTGGCGATCGTGCGCACCGCGTCGGCCTGCAGGCCACCGAACCCGGGCACATACCCCGGCACTTCCGAGCGGCCCTCAAGGGTGGCCTGCTCGGCCATCACATGGATCATCACCGCACCCACCGATGCCTCGCCAGTGGCTGCCGGGCAATCCGGCGAACCGCATTCGCACGCCATGATGGCCGCACCCGCCGTCAGTGCCGAGAGGGCATCGGCGCGGCGCTGCTGCTTAGTGCGCGGATCCGCCGGGCACACCGTGCCGGCCAACTCATCGAGCCGATGGTCGAAAGCCAACGCATCGGCGGTGCGCACATCGCCGAAGATCTCCGCCAGCCCCGAATGCTGCGGAGTCACCAGAATGTGACGAGATTGATCCAGGGTGCGGGCTTCACGCACTGCGGCCGGTTCCACCACCTGCACCCAATAGTCGACCGCTTCGACGATCCGGGCTCTCGACCATTTGCCCCACCGGGGCGCATTACGCTCCAGCCACCGATCCATCCGCGGGATCGCATCCGGATCGATCATCAACTCGGTGCGATGCACCACCGCGGCCACCACCTGGTAATCGACCACGCCCGCCGCAAACAACGCCTCCAGCTTCGGCAACCGCTCAGCCAAGGCCAAACCCAGCCGCAACTGCCCCGCCGCCCGCCCCCGACTGATGCCCTGAGCCGCCGCGATCTCCGCAGCCACCGCCTCCCAGCCATCGATGGCCCAGATCTCCCGAGCGGCAACCTGCTGCTCGGCCAGTCGGCGGTGATACAACTCCGCCGCTGCTGCGAATACCCGCGCCAGAAAAGCCGCCTGCATCCGCGCGGCCCCCTGTATCGCGTCGACCAGACCCGCGTCGTCGCACGCGCGGATGCCCTCCAATGACGGAAGGGATTGATCGAACATACTTTCGATTGTACGCGAATCTACTGACGTTCGCAGCGCACTCACGGCAGACCCGCATCTTGTTAGAACGTGTTTCAAAAAAAGGGGTTCAGCTCACGATCGATCCTTGTTAGCGTGGCGCCGTGATACTCGACAAATTCCGAATCGATAATCAAACGGCCGTCGTTACCGGCGCTGGCCGGGGCTTGGGCGCCGCCATCGCGGTGGCGTTCGCCGAAGCCGGCGCCAACGTGGTGATCGCGTCACGCACCCAATCGGAACTAGAGACCGTCGCGCAGCAGGTCCGTGCGACGGGCCGTCGCGCCCACATCGTGGTCGCTGATCTCGCCCATCCCGAGGAGACGGCGAAGCTGGCCGCCGAAGCGGTCGAGGCCTTCGGCAAGCTCGACATCGTCGTCAACAACGTCGGCGGAACGATGCCCAACACCTTGCTGACCACGTCGACCAAAGACCTCAAAGACGCGTTCACGTTCAATGTCGCCACCGCGCACGCGCTGACCATCGCGGCGGTGCCGCTGATGCTGGAGCACTCCGGTGGCGGCTCCATCATCAACATCACCTCCACCATGGGCCGGGTGCCCGGGCGGGGGTTCGCCGCTTACGGCACCGCCAAGGCCGCGCTGGCCCACTACACCCGGCTGGCCGCACTGGACCTGTGCCCGAAGATCCGCGTCAACGCCATCGCCCCGGGATCGATCATGACCTCGGCGCTGAATGTGGTGGCCGCCAACGAGGAGCTGCGCACCCC
Source organism: Mycobacterium sp. SVM_VP21 (assembly GCA_024758765.1). Lineage (NCBI taxonomy): Bacteria > Bacillati > Actinomycetota > Actinomycetes > Mycobacteriales > Mycobacteriaceae > Mycobacterium > Mycobacterium cavoris. The sequence continues at coordinate 4,277,792 of CP101406.1, read as the reverse complement.
GATGGAGAAGGCCACGCCGATGCGTCGACTCGGTGACCCCGAGGAGATCGCGGCCGCCGCCCTGTATCTGGCGTCACCGGCCGGCGCCTACCTGACCGGCAAGGTGCTCGAAGTCGACGGCGGCATCACCTTCCCGAACCTCGACCTGCCCGTCCCCGACCTGTGAGGAATTGACTGATGACCATTCGTGTCGCCCAGATCGGCACCGGCAATGTCGGTGTCCACGCACTGAAAGCACTGATCACCAACCCGGAGTTCGAGTTGACCGGGGTGTGGGTGTCCTCGGACGCCAAGGCCGGTAAAGACGCCGGAGAGCTTGCCGGACTTGATGTCTCGACCGGCATCAAGGCCACCACGGATCTGGACGCGGTGCTGGCGACCAAACCCGATTGCGCCGTGTACACCGCGCTGGCCGACAACCGGCTCGTGGAGGCGCTCGAGGACTTCAAGCGCATCCTGGACGCCGGTATCAACGTGGTCGGCAGCAGCGCGGTGTTCCTGCAGTACCCGTGGAACGTCATCCCCGCAGAGATGCTGACCCCCATCGAGGACGCCGCCAAGGCCGGCAACGCGAGCTTGTTCGTCAACGGCATCGACCCGGGCTTCGCCAACGACCTGCTACCCCTGGCGCTGGCCGGCACCTGCCAGAGCGTCCAGCAGATCCGCTGCATGGAGATCGTCGACTACGCCACCTACGACAGCGCCGCCGTCATGTTCGACGTGATGGGCTTCGGCCAATCGATGGACGAGACCCCGATGCTGCTGCAGCCGGGTGTGCTCAGCCTGGCGTGGGGTTCGGTGGTGCGCCAGCTCGCGGCCGGCCTGGGTCTGGAACTCGACTCGGTCGAACAGTCCCACATTCGGGTGCCCGCCCCGGAGGACTTCTCGATCTCTTCGGGTGACATCGCGAAAGGCACCGCCGCGGCATTGCGATTCGAGGTACGCGGGATGGTTGACGGCAAGGCCGCGGTGGTCCTCGAGCACGTCACCCGGCTACGCGAGGACCTGTGCCCGGACTGGCCGCAACCGGCCCAAGAAGGCGGCTCGTATCGCGTCGAGGTGACCGGCGAGCCGTCATACGCCTTGGACCTGTGCTTGTCCAGCCCGAACGGCGACCACAACCACGCCGGCCTGGTGGCCACCGCGATGCGGGTCGTCAACGCCATTCCCGCGGTGGTGGCGGCCGAACCGGGAATCCGGACCACCTTGGACCTGCCGCTGATCACCGGACGCGGGCTCTACAGCGCCGGCTGACTCCAGCGCCGCCTGGACCGCGGAACGGCGGCGATTTTCCGGCTACCCTGATTTTTCTGTTCGCTGATCCGGATGGAGAGGGTGTCGGTGGCTGCAGACACCGCGGTTCGACTGAAGCCGGGCTGGTATCTGCTCGGCCCGGCTTTCGTCGCTGCCATCGCCTACGTCGACCCGGGCAACGTCGCCGCCAACGTCAGTGCGGGGGCGAAGTTCGGTTTCCTGCTGGTGTGGGTGATCGTCACCGCGAACGTGATGGCCGGACTGGTGCAGTACCTGTCCGCCAAGCTCGGACTGGTGACCGGCCGGTCGCTGCCCGAGGTGATCGGCGCCCACAGCCGCAAACCGGTCCGGATCGCCTATTGGCTGCAGGCCGAATTGGTGGCCATGGCAACAGATCTCGCCGAAGTGGTGGGCGGCGCCATCGCGTTGAACCTGATCTTTGACTTACCGCTGCTACTCGGCGGCCTCATCACCGGCGTGGTGTCGATGGCATTGCTGAACATCGGAGACCGGCGCGGGCCGCGGATTCTCGAGCAGGTGACCGGCGGGCTGCTGATCATCATCGCCATCGGATTTTTGGCCAGCCTGGTGGTCGCCCCACCGGCGCCCGCCGAGGTCGCCGCGGGCCTACTGCCCCGTTTCGACGGTACCGAGAGCGTGCTGCTAGCCACGGCAATCCTGGGCGCGACAGTGATGCCGCACGCGGTCTACCTGCACTCGGGCCTGGCCCGCGACCGGCACGGTCAGCCCGAACCCGGCCCGGCGCGACGGCGGCTGCTGCGGGTGACTCGCTGGGACGTGGGTCTGGCGATGCTGGTAGCCGGAACGCTGAACCTGGCCATGTTGGTGGTGGCCGCCAATAACCTGCGGGGCGTCGACAACGCCGACTCCATCGAGGGTGCGCATGCCGCGGTCAACGACGCCCTCGGCCCGACGGTTGCGCTGTTCTTCGCGATTGGACTGCTGGCATCCGGGTTGGCGTCGACGTCGGTGGGCGCCTACGCCGGCGCGATGATCATGCACGGCCTGTTGCGGGTATCGGTTCCGCTGCTCTGGCGCCGGCTGATCACGCTGGGCCCGGCGCTGGCGATCCTGGCCCTGGGGATGGAACCCACCCGGGCGCTGGTGATCTCGCAGGTGGTGTTGTCCTTCGGCATCCCGTTCGCGCTGGTGCCGCTGATCCGGGTAACCGGCGACCGGACGCTGATGGGTGCCGACGCCAACCGGCCACTGACCTCGGCACTGGGCTGGGTTGTCACCCTGGTGATCGGGACGCTCAATGTGGCGTTGATTTATCTGACTGTGCGCTAGGCACCCCTGGGCCGCAGACCGGGAACCGTCGCCCGGTTCGGAGCGTTTGTTAAATAAACTAATTAATTGTTAGACTAAGCAAATCGCCCCGCCCGTCATCCTCAAGGAGCGCTCATGGCACGCACCGACAACGACACTTGGGACCTCGCCACCAGCGTGGGTGCCACGGCAACCATGGTCGCCGCCGCCCGGGCGATCGCCACCAACGCCGACAATCCCCTGATCGACGACCGCTTCGCCGAGCCGCTGGTTCGGGCCGTCGGCGTCGACTTCCTGATCAAGTGGGCCGCCGGCGACCTAGCAGGCACCGATCTCGACGACCACGAATCCGGCTGGAAGCTCGGGCAGATGCCCGACGCGATGGCTGTTCGCACGCGCTTTTTCGACGCATTCTTCGCCGACGCCACCGAGGCCGGGATTCACCAGGCAGTGATCCTGGCATCGGGTCTGGACGCGCGGGCCTACCGACTGACGTGGCCCTCCGGCATGACGATCTTCGAGATCGACCAGCCCGCGGTGCTGGCTTTCAAGACCGCAACGCTGGCCGACTTGGGCGCCGAGCCGACTGCCGATCGCCGCGGCGTCGCCGTCGATCTGCGGGATGACTGGCCGGCCGCCTTGATCGAGGCGGGTTTCGACCGCACCCAGCCCACCGCGTGGATCGCCGAGGGGCTGCTCGGCTATCTCCCGCCGGAAGCGCAAGACCGGCTGCTGGACAACATCACCGCACTGAGTGCCGACGGCAGCCGGCTGGCCACCGAGGCCATTCCGAACATCTCGGCCGCACAGCACGAACAGTCCCGCGAAATGATGCGCAGCGCCACCGAGAAATGGCGGGCGCACGGTTTCGACCTAGAGTTCTCCGAACTCGGGTATGAGGGCGATCGCAACGACGTCGCCGTGTACCTCGGCCCCCTGGGCTGGACGTCGACCGGCCAGACCATGACCGAGCTGCTGACGCAGTACGGTCGTCCGACGCCGGAGCGGGGCGCCGACTCGGTGTCGATGGCTGACACGACCTACTACACCTCGATCAAGCGGGGTTAGCCGCTCAACCTCGATCAGGCGGAGACGCTCTCGCGCGCCTTGGCCTTCTCCTCGTAGTAGGTGGCCCGCTCGTCGACCATCTTCATGAAGCCGACGACCTGCTCGCGGGCCTCGTCGCCCGCAGCACCGAAGTCGTTGCGCTCGTGGATCTTCCAGAAGCGCAGCACCGGCTGAATGACGTCATCGTGGTGGATGCGCAGGTCGTAGATGCCGGCCTTGGCGATCATGATGGCGTTCTCCTGGAAGCCGGGCATGTTCATCCCGGGCATCGAGAAACCGAGCACCTCGTCGCGGATGGCGCACATCGCCTCGTCCGGGGCGATGTCCAGGGCCGCCTGCATCAGGTTGCGGTAGAACACCATGTGCAAGTTCTCGTCGAGTGCAACCCGGGCCAGCAACTGATCAGCGAGGGGGCATCCGGAGGCCTTGCCGGTGTTACGGTGCGACACTCGGGTGGCGAGTTCCTGGAAGGACACGTACGCCAGCACACCCAGCGCTGACTTACCGCCAGAGTCGTAGCCGGCGACGGTGTGCGCCATCCGCATGTTCTCGAGGTTCACCGGGTCGATGCCGCGGGTGACAACGAGGTAGTCACGCAGCGCGATGCTGTGGCGGCCTTCCTCGGCGGTCCACTGGCCCACCCAGGTGCCCCAGGCGCCGTCCCGACCGAAGGTGGTGGCGATCTCGCGGTGGTAGGAAGGCAAATTGTCCTCGGTCAGCAAGTTGACCAGCAGCGCAGCCTTGGCGACCGGGTCCAGCGGCGAGTCTTCAGGAACCCAGTCCTCGCCCCCGAGGAACGCGAAGTCACGTCCCTTGCTCCACGGCACGTAGTCGTGCGGCAGCCACGGCTTGGCGGCCGTGAGATGGCGATTGAGGTTCTGCTCGACAATCGGCTCGAGCTCGTGAAGCAGTGCCGTCTGGACATTCACCATAGTTTTTGGTCCCCTCCCTGATCGACAAGTGGGCTGTCGATTGGCCCCCCAGCCAAACCTACGGTCCCGTAGGTTTGGTCCACGGTAAACACCCACACCGTCGCGTGTCAACCGTTAACTTGGCTGCTGCGGCGCATTCCGCGCCCCGAATCGACCGACCAAATCAGCGCCCCAGCTACCATCGCTGGCCCAGTGACGGACGACCCGCTGCGAGCGCACGCTAGGGAGCCACATGGCCTTCCGACTGCCGCTTGAGCCCGTCAGCCTCCATGTCGACGTAGCGACGAATCCGGCCACCGGCGAGCAGGGCGGCCAGCCAAGCCATCGGACCGGTCAGGGTAAAAGTCAGCACGGCCCGCACCCCCGACCCGGTCGGCGTCAGCTCATGAAAGCCGGTGAAGCGAATGCCGGCCGTCGACGCCGTCCAGGTGAAGGACCGCTCGTGGACCAGGTCGGTGACGGTCCAGACCATCGGCCGGCCAGTGGGTTGCCGGACGCGGGCGGTGCTGCCGACTCGCAGCGGACCCGAGCCGAGGCGGACGATCTCGCGCATCGATGCCGTCCAGTCTGGCCAATGCTCGACGTCGGTCAGGACGGCCCAGACGTCGCTGGGACGGGCCGCGATGGGATCGGTGCGGGTGTAGTGCATCGGCGCCCCCTTCCCTCAACGGCACGCTACCCAAGTTCGGCGATGCAAGGAACCTCCGTGAAATTGCACCCAGGGTCGTGATCGTGCGCGCTACTGCAGCCCTGCGCGCAATCTCAACGCGGTTGCCCCGCCACCCGGGCGCGTTCCCGCATCGAGGCGACCACCCCGCCGTCGGCGAGGATGTCGGCGCCGGTGAGGTAGCGGCACCGATCGCCGGCACAGAACGCGAACAGCTCGGCCATCTCCTCGGGAGTGCCCCACCGCGGGATCAACGCGTCGGGCATCATCATGCCCACCCCGGCCTGCTCTTCACGCCGGCCCATCTCGGTATCGATGTTGCCCGGCGACACCGAGACGATGCGCAGCCCGCGACCACCGAAGCGCTCGGCCTGCGAGGCGCAATACCATTTCACGAAGGCCTTACTGACTGTGTAGGAGAAGCCCGAGCGCGCCTGCTCGGGTGCGTTGTTGCAATACGCCGTCA